>NZ_JAHQCX010000002.1:0-59681 GCF_019042245.1 Diplocloster modestus | reverse complement strand
TACTATTTATTATAGCTATGAGCACTTAGCGGCTGTTTTTTAGCCGCTTACGTGCGATGCATGAGAAATAGTCAGCGGGGTATTCTGGGGTGCCACTATTTTTTGTTTTAAAACCGTGACATGTGGAGGGTTTTGTATTATAATTGAGGAAATGTAATTCTTACACACAGCATAAGGAGGATAATCAAATGGCAGGAATTTTAAAACGATTCGGAGACATTATGTCTGCGAATATCAATGCGTTATTAGATAAAGCAGAGGATCCGGAGAAGATGATCGATCAGTATCTGCGGGAGGCAGAGAGCGATCTGGGCAAGGTGAAAGCGGAGACCGCCGCAGTGATGGCGGAGGAGAAGCGCGCCGGCAGAGAGCTGAATGAATGCAAAGCCGAAGCAGACAAGATGCACAACTACGCGGAAAAAGCCCTGATGGCCGGCAACGAGAATGACGCCAGGACTTTCCTGGCCAAGAAGGCAGCCCTGACAGAAAAACAGAACACGTTGGAGCTGAGTTACCGGATGGCGGCTGACAACGCGGCGAAGATGCGAAATATGCATGACAAGCTGGTCACTGACATCAATGATCTGAATGCAAGAAGAGACGCGATCAAGGCTAAAATGAAAGTGGCCAAAACGCAGCAGAAATTAAATGAACTGGGTGCCAGTGCCAATAAGGCTTCCGACACGTTATCCGCGTTCGGGAGGATGGAAGCGAAAGCGAACAGGATGCTGGACGAAGCCAATGCGATGGCAGAATTAAATGAGAGTTCCGCGGACAACGACATTGACGATCTTATGAGCAAATATGACAACCCTTCCTCATCAGACCCGGCGGTTGACGATGAGATGGCGGCACTGAAGGCAAAGCTTGGGTTATAAATAAAATCCGCAGCTAATGAGATGTATAGTTGTGAGACGCAGAGTACGGGAAGACCGGGAGTTTCATTACACACGAAAGGATGTCTGTACGGGACATCCTTTTCAAAATTCACTGGGAGGATGAACGGATGGGATTATTTAGCAATCAGTTATCAAATGTAGTAGAATGGGAAGAATACCGGGACGACGTCCTGTTTTGGAAATGGAAAAACGACGAGATCAAGAAGGGCAGTAAGCTCATTATCCGTCAGGGACAGGATGCCATTTTCATGTTCAATGGAAAAGTGGAGGGCGTATTCGAGGACGAGGGCAGCTTTGATGTGGAGACCCAGATCGTTCCGTTCCTGTCCACGCTGAAGGGCTTCCGTTTTGGATTCAACAGCGGTATGCGGGCCGAGGTTTTATTTATCAACACGAAAGAGATTACCGTAAAATGGGGCACGAAGAACGCGATCAATATCCCGGCTCCAGGATTGCCCGGTGGAATGCCGATCAGAGCTTTTGGCACTTTTAACTGCAAGGTGGCGGACGCGCTGGTGTTGATCGAGAAGATCGCCGGAGTGAAGGTTCTGTTTACGATTGACGAGGTCAAAGAACGGGTGACCTCCATGCTGGATCAGGTGCTGATGAAGTGGATCGTGCGGGAAGGCAAGGATATGTTCAATCTCCAGGCCAACGCGTTTGATATTTCAAGGGGGATATGTGAGGATCTGGATATGGAAATGCAGAAAATCGGGATCGGCATCACCGGGTTTGCTATTTCCAGCTTCTCTTATCCGGAGCAAGTCCAGAAAATGGCCGAGAAGGCTGCGTCCCAGAGTATGGTCGGCGATATGAACCGCTATACCCAGATGGGCATGGTGGATGCCATGGCGAATGGGAAAAGCGGAGGAAATCCGGCTTCCGATATGGTCGGGCTGCAGATGGGGATGATGATGGGGCAGCAGATGGTGAACCAGATGGGGCAGATGATGGGACAGAACGTTTCCGGACAGCAGGGCAATTCTGGCCAGCCAGGAAACAGCGCGGCTCCGAATTTCTGTCCGAACTGCGGAACGAAGACGAACGGCGCGAATTTCTGTCCGAATTGTGGGCAAAAGCTGATTTGATTTAATACATATGGAAATCGGTGGATTAAAAAAAATCCAATAGATTTTGGACATAGGATAATAAATGAAGCCATGGGTGGCATGATCACATGGGTGGGCTAACCATAAGAAAAAATGAAAACGACAGGCGGTACGATATGAGTATTTATGATACATTAAATGAGCAGCAAAGGGAAGCGGTATTCCATACGGAAGGGCCGCTTCTTATCCTGGCCGGAGCGGGTTCGGGGAAGACGAGGGTTCTAACCCATCGGATCGCATATCTGATCGAGGAACAGCACGTCAATCCCTGGAATATCCTGGCGATTACTTTTACCAATAAGGCTGCAGGCGAGATGAGGGAGCGGGTGGATAATCTGGTAGGATTCGGCGCGGACAGTGTCTGGGTGAGCACCTTCCATTCCCTGTGTGTGCGTATCCTGCGCCGTTATATAGACCGGATCGGATACGGTACCAGTTTTACCATCTATGATTCTGATGACCAGAAGAGTCTGATGAAGGAAGTATGCAGGAAGTTAAATATTGATACGAAGATTTACAAAGAACGTTCCCTGCTGGCCGCTATTTCGTCAGCGAAAAATGAGCTGATCAATCCGATGGAATTCGAGCTGAATGTGCTGGGTGATTTTGGAAAGAAGAAGATCGCGGAGGCTTATAAAGAATACCAGAGACAGCTTCAAAGCAACAATGCGCTGGATTTTGACGACCTGATTATGAAGACGGTAGAGTTGTTTCAGACTTGTCCGGATGTGCTGGACTACTATCATGAGCGGTTCCGGTATCTGATGGTGGATGAATATCAGGATACCAACGGGGCACAGTTCCAACTGATCCATCTGCTGGCCCGGAAGTATCACAATCTGTGTGTAGTCGGTGATGACGATCAGTCCATCTATAAATTCCGGGGCGCGAATATAGAAAATATTCTGAATTTTGAAAAAGCGTTCGCCGATACGAAGGTGATCAAGCTGGAGCAGAATTACCGCTCCACGCAGAATATATTAAACGCGGCCAATGAAGTGATCCGGAATAATGCGAGCCGAAAAGCGAAAACCCTATGGACAGAAAATGAGGAAGGCACGCCTATTCTCTTTCATCAGTTCCAGACCAGCTTCGAGGAAGCGGAGTTCGTGGTGGGTGATATCGCTTCCAAGGTGCGGGAGGGTGAAGGAGAGTACAGTGACTGTGCTGTGCTGTACCGGACGAACGCCCAGTCCCGTGTGTTTGAGGAGAAGCTGGTATTTGCCGGGATTCCCTATAAGCTGGTGGGCGGCGTGAACTTCTATGCCAGAAAGGAAATCAAGGATCTGCTGGCTTATCTGAAGACGATCGATAATGCGCTGGATGATCTGGCGGTGCGGCGGATTATCAATGTCCCGAAGCGTGGGATCGGCGCGACTACGCTGGGGCGTATCCAGGATTACGCGGATGAACATGAATTGAGTTTTTACGATGCGCTCAGGCAGGCGGAGGAGATTCCGGCGCTCAGCCGAAGCGCTTTGAAGGTGAAGCCGTTTGTATTATTTATTCAGACGCTTCGCAGTAAAGTGCCGTTTTTGTCCGTGGCGGAATTGTTGAAGGAGATTATCGATGAGACCGGTTATGTCCGGGATCTGGTAGCGGAGGATACGGAAGAGGCCCAGGGGCGGATCGAGAATATCGAGGAGCTGGTCAATAAGGTGGTTTCCTATGAGGAAAGTGCGGAGTCACCTACGCTCAGCGGATTTCTGGAGGAAGTGGCGCTGGTGGCGGATATTGACAGTCTGGAGGAAGGCAGCAATTATGTGGTGCTGATGACTTTACATAGCGCGAAGGGGCTTGAATTTCCCAATGTGTATCTGACCGGCATGGAGGAAGGGCTGTTCCCCAGTTATATGTCCCTTCATTCGGATGATCCGGAGAAGGAGATCGAGGAGGAGCGCAGGCTCTGCTATGTGGGAATGACCCGGGCTATGAAGACGCTGTATCTGACGTGTGCCAGGCAGAGAATGGTGCGGGGCGAGGTACAGTATAATCCGGTTTCCAGGTTTATTAAGGAAGTGCCGTCGTTACTGATGGAAACGGCCGGATATAAAGCGGATAAGGTCAAGGAGGCGCAGAAGAATGCGGCTTATGCCGCGGCGAAAACGGCGTTCAAATCTAAGGCATTCGAACCCCGGCAGTTCACGGTTAAAAAATCGGAGGGGCTGGATTATAGCATTGGTGATACGGTGCAGCATATCAAGTTTGGATGCGGGGTGGTGGCGGCTATCGTCGAGGGCGGCAAGGATTATGAGGTTACCGTGGACTTTGAAAGCGCGGGGCGGAAAAAGATGTTTGCTTCGTTTGCTAAATTAAAGAAGGTTTAATTGGGTATACTATTTCAGGACCTTAAGAACGGGTGTGTAACTGTTATTGCATGAAAAGGTATTCTATGCTGTTATCACGATATATATACTCAGTGATAGGGTTTGTGGTAAGGACATTTCTGTTCACAGGCTAGCTTGGATTAAGCAAAGGTTTACAGTAATGTTAAATAAAGGTATAAAACTATAGTAAAAACGGAAAACTCGTGGTATAATAAACCCGATGAGTAGATGGATATTGCCGTATAAGGATACCGGAAGGAAGCAGACTTTTCGGAAATTTTGTTTCCAAACGGATCTATTATGTTCCAAAAAGGAACAATAAAAAGGAAAGGACGTGTGTAGGCATGTGCGGAAAAAACAAAATGGAAGACTTATTAGCTACAACGAAATTAAACGAGCTGTTACACAAGAAGGAAGAAGATAAGAGCAAAAATACGGTGCTTTGGGTACTGGCGATTATCGGAGCGATAGCAGCAGTTGCGGCGATCGCATACGCAGTTTACCGTTTCTTCACTCCCGATTATCTGGAAGACTTTGAAGATGATTTCGATGATGACCTGGATGACGATTTCTTCGATGACGAAGATGACGAGCCGGCAGGGGAATAAAGTACAGAAGCGAGTTTGAAAGGCTGCCTTTAAAAGCAGCCTTTTTGTTTGTCGGAGATGAGAATGAGCGCGAGAGTTACATAGGATAGCAGCGAAATATAAAGTAGGGAAATATCGCAATTTAAAATGGAGAAATCTTTGAATTATAAAATAGAGAATCTATAAATTAAAAGGGTATGATAAAAGCACTGTTGGAGGTCTGAATGAAAAAGGGACAGATTTGTGAAGGCGTAGTAGAAAAAATAATGTTTCCGAATAAAGGGATTGTAATATCGGATGGGGAATGGGCTGTTGTGAAAAATGCGATTTCCGGTCAAACCGTTCGGTTCTCTGTGAATAAAATCAGAAAAGGGAAATGTGAGGGGAGGCTTCTGGAAGTGCTGAAGCGTTCCCCGATGGAGACAGATGCGGCATGCGGGCATTATGGGGTGTGCGGTGGATGTAATTATCAGACGCTTCCCTATGAGGAGCAGCTGAAGATAAAAGAGGGACAAGTGAAGGAACTTCTGGATGGGGTCTGCGAGGATTATGAGTTTGAGGGGATTTTAGGAAGCCCGAAGCAGTTCGGTTATCGGAATAAGATGGAGTTCTCATTTGGCGATGAGGTGAAGGATGGCCCGCTGGCACTGGGGATGCATAGAAGGGGGAGTTTCTATGATATCGTGACGGTGGATGGATGCCGGATTGTGGATGAGGATTTCCGGAAGATCTTAAGGTGGAGTCTGGAGGTGTTCCGGGAGGAAGGTACACAGTTTTATCATAAAATGAGTCACAGTGGATGCTTGCGGCATCTGCTGGTGAGAAAAGGGGTTAAAACCGGAGAGATTCTGATAGATCTGGTTACGGCTGCGGGGGATGTGGCTGGGATCGGGAAGTGGAAGGAAGGATTGCTGAAGATCGAACGGGGTGGGGAGCTGAAGGGCAGGATCGCCGGGATACTGCATACGGTGAATGAGAGTGTGGCGGATGTGATCCGGGATGATGGGACGCAAGTACTCTATGGTAAGGATTATTTTTATGAAGAGCTGCTGGGGATGAAGTTTAAGATATCACCGTTTTCGTTTTTCCAGACAAACTCGCTGGGGGCTGAGGTGCTGTATGAGAAAGCCAGAGAGTATGTTGGGGAGACGAAGGATAAAGTGATCTTTGATCTGTATAGCGGCACGGGGACGATCGCTCAGATGATGGCGCCGGTGGCGAAGAAGGTGATTGGCGTGGAGATCGTTGAGGAGGCTGTTGAGGCGGCTAAGGTGAATGCCAGGCTGAATGGGCTTGAGAATTGTGAATTTATTGCTGGGGATGTGCTGAAGGTCGTGGATGAGATCGCGGAGAGGCCGGATCTGATTGTGCTGGATCCGCCCAGAGAGGGGATTCATCCGAAGGCGTTGGAGAAGATTATTGATTTTGGGGTGGAGAGGCTGGTGTATATTTCTTGTAAGCCTAGTAGTTTAGTGAGGGATTTGGTGGTGCTGCAGGAGAGAGGATATCGGGTGGTGAAGGCTGGAGGGGTGGATATGTTTCCTGGGACGGTGCATGTTGAGACGGTTGTATTGCTGAAGTGGAAAGGGCAGTAAATCAAAGGGTTCCGGGGATTTCAGGTGGATATGTAGGTGTGCTTTTGTGGGTGATGGGTGTGAGATATGTTTCCGGTTACTGGGGTGGGGTAAAGGAAATGAACATTTTGGCAAAATAATAATTACTAATCAGATAGAGAATTTTATTATTGAATGTGGAGGGGAATTTTGGCGGACAATAAGTATAAGATACGATTAGGAACGTTGCAGGAGTTGTATGATATTGGGAAGAAGATTAG
This sequence comes from Diplocloster modestus, assembly GCF_019042245.1. Lineage (GTDB taxonomy): Bacteria > Bacillota > Clostridia > Lachnospirales > Lachnospiraceae > Diplocloster > Diplocloster modestus. Next base: position 52,925 of record NZ_JAHQCX010000002.1, on the reverse strand, counting down.
TCTTATTGATGGAAATGAAAGGGCAACAACTATAAGAGCAGCGCAAGCAGAGAAAGTAGTTGAAAAAGTGCTTCTTCACTGTGGTAGTATTTTAAAATTACTTAGTTTAGATAAAGGAAATTATGCAGACTTAGACATTGCATTAGTTGCATCAGCGGCTAGAAATATAATAGATTCTGCAAACATATATTTTTATGTTTCAGAGAGGGGAATTTCTGAGGAAGAAGTGAAATTTCGATACAATTTACAATTTCTTAATTATGATAAGAATATTAAAAACATATTTGGTAAATTAAATTTTTCGTTAACGAGTTTTAGAAGGCGTCTAATTGATGTTGAGAATATAAGAAATGAAATAAAAAGTAGCAATTTATATTTAAATGCAAATAATGATGAAAGAAGTTTAATGCTATCTGGCAAGCAGTTTATTAAAAAGCCTGAAATGAAAATTTTAGATAGTAGTATAGAATCTGGGATCTATAATTTATTATCAAATAGTATACATAGTTTTTATATAGGACTAAGCAATAACTCCTTAAACAAATCGGACATATTTTCGAGTTATATAGATTTTGTAATGTTGGCTATTATTGCTGTTGAAACATCTGTAATATACACTGCAAATATAATTTATGATTATATTTTATTAAGAAAGAGGTTGGGTAAAAAGATATCAGAAAACGAAAGAGCGATAATTAAATATTTGATGAAAGCGGACTATATGTATGAATATTTGGAACATCAGAAAGTCTTTTTTGATAGTGATAATTTATTTAATATACTTCCATAATTTACTGATAGTTTATTAAAGAAGTTCAAACATTTATAAGAGGGGGAAAGTGGTTTCTATATTATTTAAGATTAACAATATGAGAGGATGATAATATGGCGATTAATAAATTTGATATATATAGCTTTTGGAAAGACAAGGCTATTACTAATATATTTGAAGTTAAGAATTATGCTGATTGTAAAGAGAAAGAGGAAGCTTTTCCGGTAATAGAATTTTCAGATGATATCTGTTGCTGGGCCTGTGGTTTGCCATCATGGATAATTAGTGATGAGAAAATTAGTGAGCTTGATGACTTAGAAAAGGATTGGAATAATGAGAAATCTTTACAAAAAGCTCATATACTTGCAAAATCATTAGGCGGCCCTGAAACAGTTAATAACCTGTTTTTGTTATGTCCTACTTGTCATGCTGAGTCTCCAGATACAAGAGAAATTACTGATTTTTTTGCATGGGTTTATTATAAAAGAAAAAATGAAAATTATATAACAATAATGTATAAAGAACTTGAACGTGCGTGTAAAATGAAAAACATAGATATTCAAATAGTAATAGATTATTTTTCTAGTATTGATTATGATAAACAGATGAATTTAAGGCATCGTATTATTAAAAATTGTTCAGTACATGGTTCTTTTGTCTCAATATCATCAAAAATGATGGCTCTATTAAGTGTAATATTAAAGGATATATCGAAAGAAATAGGTAAGCATTAGTTGTACTTGATTTACGTAATGGGGTAAGCCGGATTTTGGATTTTGCGTGATATGGAACTGTATTTTTAAGGAAGTTGAGATGGATAAGCTATAGGTTGTAACGCTGTACAAGGGCATGCGGGCACAAGAAAGAACAAATAAGATGGGTATACAAACGAAAAGAGCTTACAAATAAAACGGATATATAAACCGAAAGAGATAATCAACAAAAAAGGAGAATGTAAGCGGATCGGTTTGCACCGGCTAGAGACTAAAAGTATGAAGATAATAACGACGACAAAATATAGAAAACTACACTTAATATTAAGATTCCTACACGGCTCGAAAGCCTATTTTGCAGTGGCTGTAGCCGCATCGCTGATATCAACCGTATTAAATGCACTGACACCGCAGATTTTCCGCTTCAGTATTGATGAAGTGTTAAGTGGTAACGAGGGAAGCTATTTGTCAGATAACCTCTGGATATTGGCAATGACGATTGTGACAGTAGCGGTAGCTTCCGGCATATTCACCTATGTCAGCCGTACCAATACAGCAATCGCAGGGGAGAATTTTGCTAAAAATCTAAGAGATACATTATTTACTCATGCACAAAAACTTCCGATGAAGTGGCATGACAGGAACCAGACCGGAGATATTATTCAGCGCTGTACTTCCGATGTGGAAGTGATCCGTGGCTTTGTAGTCACACAGCTTCTGGAGGTGTTCCGTACCGCATTCCTTGTGATCACATCTTTTGTCATGATGTTTTCCATGAATGTAAAACTATCTTGCGTCGTTCTGCTGTTTGTACCGATTGTAATCGTATATTCGACCGTATTCTATAAATTGATCGCAAAACGCTTCACTACTGCTGATGAAGCGGAGGGAGAACTATCCACGGTTGTGCAGGAGAATGCCACAGGGGTGCGTGTAGTGCGGGCGTTCGGCAGGGAGCAGTTTGAAATGGAGCGGTTTGACGAGAAGAATAATGCCTTCGCAAAGCTATGGATCCGCCTTGGAACGTTATCTGGAGTTTATTGGGGGATTGGGGACCTGATCACGGGATTGCAAGTGGTCGCGGTTATTATTTTCGGAGTGGTGGAGGCGGTAAACGGGTTTATATCCGTTGGTGAATTTATCGCATTTGCCGCTTACAATTCTACGCTTGTGTGGCCGATCCGAGGCCTTGGGCGTATCCTTTCGGATATGAGCAAAGCGGGCGTCTCTTTTGAGCGTGTGGATTACATCATTCGCTCTCAGGAAGAAGAGTATGGGAAAGAAAGTGTAAAAAATAATGAGGCATTTGACGCATCGACATATGAGGTACCTGCGTATGATATTTCCTTTCATCATGTATCCTTTGCATATGAGGAGGGAAAGGATGTACTCCAGGATATCTCATTCACGGTTCCCGAAGGCAGGACATTTGGAATTTTAGGCGGAACGGGAAGCGGAAAGTCTACGGTAATCCAGCTCCTCTCCAGGCTGTATGAGCTTAAGGATAACAAGGGCAGTATTTCTATTGGCGGAAGAGAAATCAAAGATATTCCGATTGAGGAGCTTAGGAGAAATATTGGTATGGTATTACAGGAGCCGTTTTTGTACTCCAGGACGATCAGGGAAAATATAGCGGCTTCCGTACCGGATGCATCGATGGATGAGATCCGGTATGCGGCACAGATTGCGTGTATTGACGAGGCCATTATGAGTTTTCCGGACGGCTATGAGACACTTGTGGGGGAACGGGGAGTTACTTTATCAGGAGGGCAGAAGCAGCGGATTGCCATTGCCAGAATGCTGCTTCAGAAAGCGCCGATTATGGTATTTGACGATTCTTTATCGGCAGTAGATTCCCAGACGGATTATAACATCCGCCGGGCACTGAAAGAAAATATGAAGGAGGCAACGGTTATCCTGATATCCCACAGAGTGACATCTTTGATGGGGGCAGATGAGATCATGGTGCTGCATCAGGGGAAAATAGAAGAATGCGGGACCCATGGGGAGCTGATACAAAGGAATGGAATCTACCGAAAAATTTATGAAATACAGATGAGCCGCGATGACAGAAAGAAGATGGAGGGATGACAGATGGCAGCATATGAAGAACAAGAATATAACAATCCTTTCAGCTTCCGGATCTGGATGAAATTGTCTCCGTTTTTTAAACCATATAAACGGTTTTTTGCTATTACACTGGGACTGAATATTCTGCTTGCGGGAGTGGATATCCTTGTGCCGCTGTTCCAAAGCTTTGCCATTGATCATTTCATTATACCGGATCGTATGGATGGGCTTGGAATATTTGCGCTGGTTTACATTTTGGTTATCGCAGCGCAGACGATCTGTGTGTATGTGTCTGTGCGTGCGGCGACGATCATAGAGATGAATGTGGGAAAAGATTTGAAGAGGGCACAGTTCCAGCATTTACAGACGTTATCATTTTCCTATTATAATACAACACCGGTGGGATATATACATGCCCGTGTGATGAGTGACACTCTGAGGATCGCGGGAATGATCGCATGGGGGCTTGTGGATATGTTCTGGGCTCTGATCTATGTTGTCAGCGTGTTTGGAATTATGTTTATTCTGAATGCGAGACTAGCGCTTATTATTATCATGATTGTTCCGTGTATCGCCCTGCTGACGGTGTATTTCCAGAATCGGATTCTAAAATGGAACAGGAAAGTAAGACGGATTAATTCCCAGATTACCAGCGCTTACAATGAGGGTATTACCGGAGTGAAGACGTCAAAGAGTATGGTTATAGAAAAGGACAATGAGAAACGCTTTGTTGAAAAGACATCGGATATGCGCCATGCATCAATTCGTTCAGCGAAGCTGAACGCGGTCTATATTCCGGCCATTTTATTTTTTAGTTCTGTGGCTTCGGCGGTGGTGCTGGCAAAGGGCGGTTATATGGTGCGTGATAATCTCATTAAACTTGGAACTTTATCTGTATTTATCTCTTATGCGGTTGTTATATTTGAACCGATCCAGCAGCTGGCCAGACTACTGGCAGATCTGATATCCTGTCAGGCGAATATTGAGCGGGTGGCGGATCTGCTGGAACAGGAGCCGAATGTAGTGGACCGGCCCGATGTGCTTTTGAAGTATGGAGATACCTTTGCGCCGAATCGGGACAATTGGGAAAAGATCCGGGGGGATATCGTGTTTGAGGATGTTTCCTTCATGTATCCGGACGGTAAGGAATATGTATTGGAACATTTTAACCTTCATGTGCCCTCCGGGATGAATGTGGCGATTGTCGGTGAGACGGGGGCCGGGAAGTCTACCCTTGTAAATTTGGTAGGCAGGTTCTTTGAACCGACGATGGGAAGAATATTGATCGATGGTGTGGATTATCGGGAACGGTCGCAGCTGTGGCTTCACAGCCAGATTGGTTATGTGCTGCAGAATCCGCATCTGTTTTCCGGAACTGTGTGGGAGAATATCAGATATGGCCGTTTGGAAGCGTCGGATGAGGAGATTATAGAGGCGGCGAAGAGTGTGTCCGCGGACAAGGTGGTTGGAAAAATGGAGAAGGGGTACGACAGCGATGTGGGCGAGAGCGGAGGCCTGCTGTCCACAGGTGAGAAACAGCTGATTTCATTTGCACGGGCCGTGTTGGCCAATCCTGCTATCTTTGTTCTGGATGAGGCGACATCCTCGATCGATACACAGACGGAAAAGCTGATCCAGGATGCCACGAATCATCTGTTGAAAGGACATACTTCTTTTGTGATTGCACACCGTTTGTCGACGATTCGCCAGGCAGATCTGATATTGGTTGTAAAGGATGGAAAAATCATTGAGCGGGGCACCCATCTGGAATTGTTGGATAAAAAGGGATATTATTATGATCTGTATTCCAGGCAGTTTGAAGAAGAGGCGGCTATGAAGGTGTATGCAGAAGAACAGGAGGTGTAGTGAGAGAAAGATGTTCAATCCAAAGATAACAATAGGCGATGAACTAACGAATAAAGAATTACGTGTATTATTCCAATGTGGAAATATGGGAGGTATGCGCCGGTCGAAGAAGACAGGTTCGCTGGTAATTGTATCTGATCATACAAAGGGGCTATATCGTGATGAATGGAAAAATGGTATTTTACATTATACGGGGATGGGGAAGTCCAGGAGCCGACTCCGATAGAAAAAGTCTGCCAGATAGCCGGATATGTGAAGAAAAAATTTAAATATGTATATACCGGAAACTGCTAAGGAGGTGTAATAAAATGGTACATTCAACCTGGTATCCGATGGACTATGATCCTCATATTACAATCGACACATGGTTTAATCTTCTGTCTGATGAAACCGTGTTTACAGCCAACAGCCTTCAGATCGTAAAACGCATCAAAGACTACGGCGGCATGGCCACATGCACACAGCTTTCTATAAAATATGGAGGAACCAGGAATTTTTATAATGCGGGATCCTCATCCCTGGCCAGGCGCGTGGCGAACCGGACCGGCTGTCCGGTCATGAAAACGGAGGATGACAATGTTAAATGGTGGCCGATCCTGTATCTGGGGAAAGAGGCCGACAAAGACACCGAAGGCGGTTTCATCTGGAAACTGCGCAACGAGCTGAAGGAAGCGCTGGAAAAATTTGATCTTTCTGGTGTCCCGTTATATGCGGACGATTCACCGGCTTTCTGGAAAATCAGCCACGGCCCCGATTTTATCTCTGCGGCCGAAGCGAAAATCTTTGAAGACAAGCAAGTGGTTGTCGTTCAGAAAGATACGAAAGCCAAGGCCATTTCAAAAATCAGCCAGGGCGAAAATTTTATGCTGTCCATGAAGAAGGGCGATTACTTCTATCTGTGCTGCGGTAACAGCATCCGCCTGCTGGGCCGGATCACAAGTGACGATGCGGTGTTGAATCCTGAGAAGAAAGAGGGCTGGTACCAACGGCCATATTCCGTTATTGCCAAATCAAAAGACCTTTCTCCATATAAAAACACGAAAAAGTGGTGGACGCCGAATGATAATTCCACCTGCATTAGGATAGGGAAACCAGAGGAGTCCCTGTTTGAAAAACTGATCCTGAAACCATACTTTGATATAACATTGGAGGCTTTCATGAGTAATCAGGCGGCTGTCCGCAGATACTGGTGGCTGAACGCAAATCCAAAAATCTGGAGTTTTTCAGCTATCGGCGTTGGGGAGACGCAGAGCTACACCCTTTATAATGATAATGGAAATAAGCGCCGCATTTTTCAGAATTTCCTGGACGCTCGGGCCGGTGATTATGTCATTGGCTACGAGTCTTATCCGGTAAAACAGGTAGTGGCGATTGCGAAAATTGTGAGGGAAAGTGACGGTGAAAATCTTTATTTTAAGAAAACAGAAGGGCTTCCAACACCCATCAGCTATGCCGCGCTCAAAAGCTGTGCCGAATTGGAGAGGATGGAATATTTCATAAACCCGCAGGGCAGCCTTTTTAAGCTGACCAAAGGGGAGTATGATTTTATCATGGACTTGATCCGTGAGGAGAATCCAATTACGGAGAGAGAGGAGGTCCAGCCCTATTCAAAAGAAAAGTTCCTTCAGGAAGTCTATATGAAAAGGGAACAGTTGGATACCCTTCTCTCCCTGCTGAAAAACAAACAGAATCTGATCCTGCAGGGAGCCCCAGGCGTAGGGAAAACCTACGCGGCCAGAAGGCTTGCCTATGTGATGATGCAGAAAAGAGACGACAGCCGTATTGAATTTATACAGTTCCATCAGAATTATTCCTATGAAGATTTCGTGATGGGGTACCGGCCCCGGGGAGATGGTTTCGAATTGCAGAACGGTATCTTCTGCCGCTTTTGCCAGAAGGCGGCGAATAAGCCTGATCAGCCGTTTTTCTTTATCATCGATGAGATAAATCGGGGAAATATGAGTAAAATATTCGGCGAACTTCTTATGTTAATTGAAAAAGATTATCGCGGCAAGAAAACTACGCTGGCCTATAACGGCATGCCATTCTCAGTTCCGGAGAATCTATTTATTATAGGAATGATGAACACCGCGGACCGCAGCCTGGCCATGATAGATTACGCGCTGCGCCGCCGATTCAGTTTCTTTGAAATGGAACCGGGGTTTCATTCCGAGGGGTTCCGGGCTTATCAGCAGACAATGGATAACAGTACATTCGATACTCTCATTGAGAGAATCAGTGAGCTCAATAAAGAGATCGCTGCGGACCGTTCACTGGGACGGGGATTCTGTATCGGTCACAGCTATTTTTGCGGGCAGACCAAGTGCAGCGATGGATGGATGATGGAAGTTGTTGAATATGACATCCTCCCGATGCTGAGTGAGTATTGGTTCGATGAACCCTCCAAGCTGCAGCATTGGTCAAACATACTGCGTGGTGTCTTCCATGACTGAAGATAAGGGAATACTCATCAAAAATATATATTACATGTTAACCTATGCGTTTCAGGTCTTGCGGCAGTCCAACTACGAGGAAGTGGCGTCGGAGGAATTTGAGAATATACAGGATCTGTTCGCAGCGATACTGGCCAAGGGGATGGCGCAGCAGTTGAAGCAGGGACTGTACCGGGAGTATAGCGGCAAATGCGAGGAGCTTACCACGCTGCGCGGAAAACTGGACCTTCAGGGAACGATTCGAAACAGATTACAGCGAAGGCAAAGACTTACCTGTGAATACGATGAGCTGACCGAAAATAATATCTATAATCAGATTTTGAAAACAACCGCTGTCTTTTTGTTACAGCAGCCTACCGTGAGTCCGGACCATAAAAAGGCTTTAAAAAAAGTCCTGCTGTATCTGTACGGCGTCGATACACTTCCTCCCTCCGGAATTCAGTGGAGCAGGATAAGTTTTCATAAAAATAATCTGAACTACCGGATGCTGTTAAATATCTGTTATTTTGTGCTTGCGGGACTTTTGTTAACCACGGACAAAGGTCGGTTCCGGATGGCGGCCTTTTTGGATGAACAGCGGATGTCGCGGTTGTATGAAAAATTTGTGCTGGAGTATTATCGGTATCACTATCCTAATCTCGGAGCCGCCGCTTCCCGGATATCCTGGAATGTGGATGAGGATGTGAGCGAATTCCTCCCTATCATGCAGACCGATATTACCCTGCGCCATCAGAAGAAAATACTGATCCTTGATACCAAGTATTATACACATACGATGCAGTACAGAAGTCAGTATGACAGCCGGAAGTTTCATTCGGAAAATCTGTATCAGATCTTCGCCTATGTAAAAAATCAGGATAGCAGCAACACCGGAAATGTGGCGGGTATGCTGCTTTATGCGAAAACACAGGAGACGATAACTCCGGATTGCGCCTTTACCATAGGGAGAAATAAAATCAGTGTAAAGACGCTGGATTTGAATACCCCCTTCTCAGGGATTGTCGAACAGTTGGATCAGATCGTAGAATCTTACTTTGGCATTCCAGTATACACAGAGAGAAAATGAGCGCGAAGGAATGTGGAAGCCTGTGGAGATAGGACTGGCTCTGAACAGGGAAGATTTGCAGTGCTCTATATGGCCTGGCTCCCTTATGAGGATCCGATTGCGGGACAAAGCGAAGAGTTGGTGTTAAAATATAATCCGAACTGGACCGGATGCGGGGAAAAACGCCATTACATTGATATTCCGAATGTTTATCAGACTTATTTTGAAATGGAACAAAGAGACATCTTTGATGTAGCCGTGCCATTTACGCGTGATTCCTGGAATGGAAGAATGAAAGCCTGCCGGGGAATCGGAGCGTCATTGTCTGAACAGGAGGTAACTGCCTTTGAACAGGAACATCAACAGCGGCTGGCAGATATTGCACCGGAAAAGTTTCAGATATTGCATTACGTAGCAGTCACGGTATTGAGAAAGAAAAGTAATTGAGTACGAAAGAGAAGCATATGAGTATGAAAGTAATTAGGTGAAATTCCAAGTAATGAAATGTGGATAGAAAGGAATATGACGCACTGTTGTCATGTTTGATATGATAAAATTAATATCATGATAAATAGGAGGTCGGTATATGGAATGGAGCAATTTGTATGACATGAATCATCAGCCGGACTTGGAGCAAATCGACGCATTCGTCCACAGTGACTGTTGGAACCGTTTAAGGAAATATCTGGAAGACACCTACCAGGTGTCGCCAAAGATCGAATACAGCCGCTGCTCCGGAAAGCCCGGTTGGAATGTAAAATATAGAAAGAGCAGCAGGGCCTTGTGTACCTTATACCCGGATGATGGTTTCTTTACCTGCATGGTCTCGATCGGAAGAAAGGAAGCGTCAGAGACAGAACTGCTGCTGAATACCTGTACCGCTTATGTGCAGAACTTATATGCCAGAGCTGATGTGTTCAATGGCGGCAGATGGCTGATGATCGATGTGACCGATGAACAGATTCTGATGGATGTAAAAGAACTGATTCAGACCCGAGTGAAAGTTAGAAAAAAGAGTACGTAGATCATAGGTAACAGAAGGCATAGGAACGGAGAAAGGCAGGGAAGCATTGGATGAGTGAGTTAAGAAAAATCCCCGGTGTGGGAAAAGAGACGGAAAAAGATCTGTTGATGCTGGGTTATACTACGGTAGCGTCGCTTAAAAATGCGGATCCGGAAGAAATGTACGAACGCGAATGCCTGATGAAGGGCTGTAAGATAGACCGGTGTCAGCTCTACGTATACCGCTGTGCTGTTTATTATGCATCAGAGAAGAACCCTGAGCCTGAAAAGCTGAAATGGTGGAACTGGAAAGATAATAATGAAAATACATGACACAAAAAGTGCAGGGCTAACATGAGTTCTGTACTTTTTGATCCTTTATTGAATGCGTATTCTAAGTTTGATGAACAGTTATTTGGATTCAAAAGTCAAACATTTAATACTTATCCTGTTTTTGCTTTTACCCGCCGCATGTCATTCTCCAAGGTGGTGACCCTTAAGAGCATAATCTCATTTTCTTTGCCAAACGTCAAAGCGTCGTCCAGTTTTCGGCTTAAATCAAGATGCCCTTCTGCGATAATACTGATTTTTTTGTTTACATCATTCTCTAAAGTTAATTGAACTTCCGTTAATTTTTGACCAATATGATTGATTTGGTTATCAACCTTATCAAATCTCAGATCCATCCCATTAAGGCGCTGATCCATCTTATCGAACTTATGATCTACCACTGTAAAGCGTTGATCGATTTTATCGAATTTGCAATCCATCTCAGTAAAGCGCTGATCGATTTTATCGAATTTGCAATCCATCTCATCAAGGCGCTGATCTACCTTATCGATTTTATGATCCATTGCTGTAAAGCGCTGATCGATTTTATCGAATTTGCAATCCATCTCATCAAGGCGCTGATCGATCTTATCGAATCTATGATCTATCGCTATAAAGCGCTGATCGATCTTATCGAACTTACAATCCATCACGTTAAGGCGTAGATCCAACTGTCCAATTTTATCAAGAATCAACCTTGTTTCTTCTGTCATTTTCTCACCTCCTTTTAAGATTTATAATAGTATTGTTACTACAGCCGCACCAATATAATCTCATCACGGATATTCCTGTACTTATCCATATTATCATACCAAATCAGACAAAACAATTATGCAAAATGCTTAAAATCCCTCCACTCCTCTGACAGCCAACACTCAGTTTTTTCGGGAAACCCTGATCATATCTATTGACAAACCCATAAAAACCAATTAATATATTTTTATATATAAAACGTTTTAAAATGGAGGTTGCCGCTTTATGAGATGTACCATAAAAGATGTGGCAAAATTAGCCAACACATCCACTGCCACCGTATCCTTGGTCCTGAACGACAGGCCGGGTGTCAATGAGAATACAAAAAAAAGAGTTCTGGATGCCGTTTCGAAACTGAATTACCGTCCCAACCAGATCGCCCGCAGCCTGATTAATCAGAAAGCCAATGCCATAGGACTGATCGTCTCTGACATCCTTAATCCCTTCTACGGCGAACTGGCCTATAATATGCAAAAGGAGATGGACCGGCGGGGCATGAATCTGACCCTGGGAATTTCCAATAACAAAGTAGCCAACGAAAAGCGGATCGTAGACTCCATGATCAAACGGGGGGTTGACGGCATTATCCTGGTGCCGGCCCGGGACGGGGAAGGGGATCTGCGCCACCTGTACGAACTACAGGAATTGAAGATTCCGTTCGTTTTCATTACCAGCCGCTACCAGGGTATCAAAGCCGATACGGTGATGACGGATCTGGAGCGGGCGACCTATGAGCTGACCGATTATCTCATCCAAAGCGGCGAGCGCAATATAATCTTTGTGGTGGAAAACCGGTCGCTTCTACATGTGGAACGCCGGGTGTCGGGCTTTTGCAGCGCGTTCCGCGACCATGGCCTGAATCTTTCGGAGGACTGCATTATTGAGATTGATCCTGATATCGAGAATGGTGTTCTCGTTACCCGAAATAAAATTCTGCAGAAAAATCCCGATGCGATCATCGCCATCAACGCATTTACCGCTATGGGAATTATGAAGGAGCTGCGGGATAATGGAATTTCGATCCCGGAACAGATTGCCGTATCCTGTTTCGATGACCTGGAATATGCCTCGATCCTGTACACCCCTCTGACTGTAGTGAAGCAGCCCATTGAGGAAATGTGCCAGGAAGCGGTAACACTTTTGGAAAGACGTGTACAAGGCGACACGGAAGAGGTCTTACAAAAACTGCTGCCGGGGGAGTTGATTACCCGGGATTCTACAAAATAATCTAAAACGTGTTAGAAAGGAAAGGATGAAGAACATGAAAAAAATCATGTTCTTTTTTTGCGTATAGATCTTAAAAAATGCAGATTCATAATTCAAAATATACAAAAATATGAATTGAATTATATGCAATATGACAAAATATAACGATAATGTTGACAATGTAAAACAGGTGTGGTAGGTTAAATACATAATCTAAAACGTTTTAGAAAAAGAAAAAGGAGAACAAATATGATGAAAAAATGTTTATGCCTGGTTTTAAGTTTGGTTATGGTTCTTTTGGCTGCTGCGGGATGCGGTAAGACAGACAGCTCAGCCCAGAACGATGGAAATGGCGGTAAAAAGATTGCTTATACCACGATGACGCTGGAATCCCCTTATTTTGTGGAAGTCTCCGAAGGCATAAAGGAAAAATGCCAGGAACTGGGATGGGAATGTACGGTACAGGATCCTAAGATGGATGTAGCTTCCCAACTGGCCGCTATTGAGACATACATAGACCAGAAATATGACGGTATTATTATCTCAGCGGTGGACGCGGCCGCACTGCCGGACATTATCAAAGAAGCGACCGATGCCGGCATCAAGGTGATCGGCTCCTCCACTGACATCGAGAACATCCAGGCCTTTGTTTCCGCCGGAGAATATGAGATGGGATACGCGCTTGGCAAAGCGATCGGGGAGTGGAGTGAAGCTAATCTCTCCGGAGACTTAAAGGGTGTAACCTTTGGAACCATCAATGACCAGAATGTCATGATCCGTGAACAGGGAATGCGGGAAGGCGCAGAGGAAGCATACAGTAAAGGGAGCATTACCTTTATCAATGAAGCGGGAACCCTCGGAGGGGTTACGGCGGAAGAAGGAATGGCTAATATGGAAGGCATTATGCAATCCAACCCGGATATCAACCTGATCATGGGTTCCAACGACGATTCCATCCTGGGGGCTTATGAGGCTGCCAAATCCGCAGGTATGGATCTGGACAATATGGCATTTGGAGGAGTCAACGCCGTTGAACAAGCATTAAATACCATCAAAGAAGAAAAAGATGCCGGTGAAGGCGCATACCGGGTAACCGTAGATATCACTCCCCGTCTTCATGGTGTAACCGATGTGGAGATCATGCAGCAGCTGTTTGACGGAAAAGAGTTTCCGGATCAGGTTCTCATCGAAGCCAAAGCCGTGACGGTTGACAATATTGATGAGTATTTTAAATAAATAGAGAAGAAGATTCTACAGGAAGTGGGAGAAAACTATGGCGGATTGTATGCTGAAAATGGAACATATTACCCAGAAATTTCCCGGGGTGCTGGCGCTTGACGATGTGGGATTCGAACTGGAACGCGGTGAAATCCATGCCCTGGTCGGCGAGAACGGCGCAGGCAAATCTACATTAATGAAAGTGCTGACAGGAGTAAACAGACCAAACTCGGGGAAAATCCGGTTTGATGGGCAGGAGTATGACCACTTTGATATCGAGCAGTCGAAAAAGCTGGGGATCAATATGATCTATCAGGAACTGAACCTGATACCGAAGCTTAAGGTTTATGAAAATATTTTTCTGGGGAAAGAGATCATAAGCAAAGGGAAAACAGATAAACAGGAAATGTGCCGTCGGGCAGAGAACATGATCCGGTCCCTGGGAATCGAGATGGATGTCCGGGAAAAGGTAGAAAACTTAACGATGGCCTACCGGCAGATGGTGGAGATCGCCAGAGCTCTGCTGGATACTCCGAAGATCCTGATTATGGATGAGCCGACAGCGCCTCTGACCAGTGAAGAAGTAAAGATCCTGTTCCGGACCATCCGGGTTCTGAAGGAACAGCAGGTCTCCATCATATACATCTCCCACCGAATGGAAGAAATCTTCGAGGTCTGTGACCGCTGTACAGTATTCCGGGACGGGCGGTTTATCCGGACTATGCGGGTACAGGCTACGAATGTGGATGAACTGATTAAGCTGATGGTCGGACGCAGCATTGACAACCAGTATCCGCCCCGTGTAACCCCGGATCCACAAGCTGCTGAGCTGCTGAAGGTCAGCGGCATCACAACCGACAAGATAAGCGATGTCTCATTCGTCGTCCGATCGGGAGAGATCCTTGGGCTGGGGGGCCTGGTCGGCGCAGGCAGGACGGAGACCCTGCGGGCGATCTTCGGTTGTGATCCCTGCAGAGGAGAGATACAGAAAAACGGAAAGAAGATTACGGTGCGGTCCCCGAAGGATGCGATCAGTCATGGAATTGTGCTGGTAACGGAGGACCGGAAAGGGCAGGGCCTGCTGATGAATCTGTCAGTCAGCGACAATATGATACTGCCGATACTTTCCCAGTACTGTAAAGGGCTGTTCCTGAGAAGAAAAAATATCGGTAAGCAGGTGGACGAAAATATTGAACGGCTGAAAATCAAGACGCCATCCTCCGGTCAGTTGGTTGCGTACTTAAGCGGGGGCAATCAGCAGAAGGTGATTATATCCAGATGGCTGCTGGCGCAGGCGGATATCATTTTGTTTGACGAACCTACCCGGGGAATCGATGTAGGTGCCAAGTATGAAATCTATTCGCTTATGAACGAACTTAAAACCCTGGGAAAATCCATTATTATGGTCTCTTCTGATATGCCGGAACTTATGGGAATGTCGGACCGCATCCTCGTAATGTCTGAAGGCAGGATCACCGGAAAGCTGGAAAATCCGGATGAATTTGACCAGGAGATTATTCTGAAAAGAGCGTCGGGCGTGGCTGTATGAGCCGGAAAGAACGAAAAAGAGGCGAACGAGAAGTTCACCCATCCCTGAACGAAGGGCGCAATAAATGCGCCACTGGAGGAAAGCATGAAGAAGACAAGAGCAGCTATTTATAAAGAATATGCAACCGTAATTTTTCTGGTTATAACCGTAATTTTCTTTTCAATATTTGCAACTGGATTTCTCTCGATGAGCAATGTCATGAATGTACTAAGACAAGTATCCATCATCGGAATATGTTCAGTGGGAATGATGCTGGTTATTTTAACAGGTGGGATCGACTTGTCTGTCGGTTCCGTGATTGGAGTGACCGGGACCCTGGTGGCCTACCTGATGGTGAAAATGGACATGAATATGTACGCAGCCGTAGCAGTAGGCCTGCTGGCGGCGGTACTCATCGGCGCGATCAATGGATTATGTGTTACCAAGCTGTCGATCCCGCCGTTAATCACCACACTGGCGACCATGACCGGAGGCAGAGGGATCTGCTATATTATCACAGGCGGTATTTCTATTTATGGATTCCCGAAATCCTTCTCCCTGCTGGGACAGGGGTATCTGTGGATCATCCCGATACCGGTGCTGTGTATGCTGGCAGTTCTGCTGCTGGGCTGGTGCCTGCTAACCAAACGGCCTTACGGTACTTACCTTTACAGTATCGGCGGAAACGCGGAGGCAGCCAGGCTGTGTGGAATTAATGTGAATAAGACTCTGATCCTGACCTATATATTAAATGGGATCTTTGCCGGTTTTGCGGGCATTGTCCTGTTATCCCGGATCAATACCGGACCGGCCGCGCTGGGCGACGGGTATGAGATGGATGTTATCACCTCTGTAGTCCTGGGCGGAGTCAGCGTCAGCGGAGGAGAAGGTAAGCTAAAGGGAGTGGTCTGCGGTGTGCTGATTATGGGTATCCTGTCTAACGGCCTGCTGATCATGGGAATCAGCGAGTATTATCAGATGGTGGTAAAATGCTGCGTGCTGCTGCTGGCTGTGGGCTTCGATAAAAACGTCGGGAAATTAAAACACAGGGCATGAAGGAGAGAAAAGATATGGAAACAGATACACAAATAAATGAAGTGGACGCCAAAAGAAGCGAAGCACTGAAAGCGTCGTATCAGGGTATAAAAGAAAACCTGGAGCAAGGAATTCTGCCGTTCTGGATCAAAAACGGCATCGATCATCAATACGGCGGCTATCTGCTGGATTTTGACCAGGACGGGAATCCCCTGGGAGACAGGGAAAAAATGCTGGTTACACAGACCAGGATGATCTGGGGATTTTCCATCCTGGCCAGGGAATATCAGAGTAAGGAATACCTTGCCTGCGCTGCCCAGGGGGTGAAATTCCTGATTCAACACTTCTGGGATCAGACTTACGGCGGCTGGTACTGGACCACTGAACTAGACGGAACAAAGATCGACGGAGGCAAAGTGATCTATGGACAGACCTTTGCCATCTACACACTTAGCGAATACGCGCTGGCGCTCCGGGAGCTGAGTGCTCCGAAAGAAGAACAGGAAGAGGCATTGGACTATGCGTCCAAAACATTTGACCTGCTTCAGAAATATGCGGCCGATACCCTGAACGGCGGTTATTATGAAAACCTGGAACCGGACTGGAGCAAGGCGCCTTACGGTGCCGGAGCGGGTGACATCAAGTCCCTGAACATCCATATGCATATGCTGGAAGCCTATACGACACTCTATGAATGCAGCGGTCTGGAAATTCACAGACGAAAACTGCAGGAGGTGATCGACCTGGTCTTACAGAAGATGGTTGATCTAAACATCGGCTGCGGTTTTGACCAGTTCGGGCCCGAGCTGGTTAGACGTCCGGCGGTCAGTATCCCCAGGACCTGGACCCAGGACCGGGAAGCGGATTCCGAGATCGCGGATGCGGTGGACACCACCTTCTATGGGCATAATATCGAACTGGTATGGCTCTTAAACCGGGCAAATGACGTACTTGGCAACCCCTATCACACATATGATTACGTCGGCAAATTACTGTTAGAGCATTCTTTGAAGTATGGTTTCGATTATGAATACGGCGGCGTATATTACGCGGGACCTTATGTGGGAGAGGCGACCAAGCTTGAGAAGGAATGGTGGGAAAACTGCGAAGCCCTGGTCGGATATCTGGATGGTTACGAACATCTGAAGGAAGAGAAATATCTGGATGCCTTTTTAAAGACCTGGGGGTTCTGCAGCCGTTATTTCATCAACCATCAGGCCGGCGAGTGGTATCAGCTGGTATCCCGAAACGGTGAGGTGCTGGTGGGCTGCATCGGCAACGCCTGGAAAGGAATCTACCATACCGGAAGGGCCATGCTGGAATGTAAGAGAAGACTGGAAAAGATTCTAAATCTGTGTTAATCATGAAAACTGAAGCCGGCCGGTACAAAGTGAGGAACTTTGTGCCGGCCGCTCCTGTATTGCGAGTTTTAAGATGTGACGCCCATACTTCAAAATCCCCCATAATAACCCTGAATCAGCCCGGAAAAAAGTATTGATAAGAGAAGCGGAAAGGCGTATGCTGAGAATAAATAATCAGGAGTTTCATTTGGTTCGGGGAAGGGGAAAAGCGACAGTGAGAAAGTCTTTATATAAGGGGCGGTGGCTGTTGGCTGCTTTAGTCATACTGGCGCTGTGCTATACGAATGACAAAATGACGGCCAGGGCCGGCCAGCAGGAACAGGCCGCCGGGGCGGCCTATTCGGAAGCAGCGCAAAAGTCTGAACCGGTGCGGGTTGGTTTTTTTGCGTTTGAGGGTTACCATATGATTGACGGCCAGGGGAAACGCAGCGGTTATGGATATGACTACCTCCAATATCTGGCCCGCTATACGGATTTTTCCTATGAATATGTTGGTTATGACAAGGGCTGGAATGAAATGCAGGATATGCTGGAGGCTGGTGAGATCGATCTGCTGACTTCTGCCAGGAAGACCCCGGAACGTCTCGAGCGGTTTGATTTTTCCGACCAGCCGATCGGGAGCAGCGCGGCTATCCTGACTGTGAAAGCGGGGAATAATCGTTATATGGTGGACGATTATTCGCAGCTGGATGGGATACGTGTCGGCCTGATGGAAGGGAACAGCAGGAATGAGAACCTGCGTCAATTCGCGCAGGAGAATGATTTCACCTATGTGCCTGTCTATTATAAAAACAGCGGGATGCTCGCAGATGCACTTCAACAGGGGTATGAGATCGATGTCGCGTTGACCAGTAACCTGAGAAAGATCGAGAATGAATGGGTCATTGCCACGTTTGATGACACACCGTATTATATTATGGTCCAGAAGGGTAATCAAAAATTGCTGGATCAGGTGAACTACGCCATCGGGAAACTCAAAGCAGAACATCAGGATCTGGAATCGATCCTGAATGACCGGTATTACACGGTAGACAGCGGAGATGAGATCTCGTTCACAGCGGAAGAACGCAGCTATATTAAGTCTGTGCAGGAGAGCGGCCGGAAAGTAAAAGTAACGATCAATTCGGGGAGGGAGCCGGTTTCTTATTTTGTTGACGGGGAGGCCAGGGGGATTCTTCCGGAGATCGCAAGAGAAGTAATGAGCAGGACCGGGCTTCCCTATGAATTCGTGGAGACGCCTCCCACAGTAGATGCAAGGGAACTGCTGGCCCGGGGAGAAGCGGATGTCCGGTTTGATGGGACGTCCGACTTTAATGATGCGGAGAGCCGGGGGCTGCGTGTGACGGATCCGTATCTGGAACTTCCGCTTTCTATTGTTACATTAAAAAATTTTGCCGGACATCCGAAGTCTGTGGCTGTAATGCGCAATTCCGACGTGGTGGAAGAATATGCGGCGCAGCTGTTCGGTGATTCCGCGATTGCCCGCTACGAAACGACCCAGGATTGTCTGAATGCAGTATTGAGCGGCAGGCAGGATGCGGCCTTTTTTCAGACCTATATAGCCCAGCGGCTTGTGAATGCTGATATCCAAAGCCGGTTCAAGGAACAGCTGGTGCCGGGGTATGGGCTTAGTTTTGCGGTTTCCGTCAGCAAGGATAACGCCTTGCTCTTTTCTGTCATGGATAAAGCCGTACTCAGCATGAGCGCGGATGAGATTAACCGGATTGTATTGGAACAGACATCGGAATTTACCACCGATATGTCGTTGATGGGCTTCCTGTATGCGCACCCGGTCCTCTTTATTGTGCTGCTGGGTACCGCGGCCTGCTTTGCCATCATTTTGATCCTTTATATATACAGGCAGAAGAATCTTAAACTGGAGCGGGAAAAAGCGCGGGAGCTGGAACGGTTTATTTCCTATGTCTGCAGGGCGAACGACAAAGTGATCGAGATCGAATCCAACGGGAAGAGATGCTGGTACTATCAGGTGGACGATGGAAGAGTCATATGCCGGGAGAAGATTCTGGAGGAAGGAAGCCTGGAGATATATGGCCTGCATCCGGAGGAGCAGGAAAGCGTGGATAAATTGGTTCAAAAGGAGACTATGGGACGCCTGGCAGAAAATGGGGAAGAGGTCTATTTTGAGTGCCGGGTCAGGCAGAATCCGAATGCACCATACCAGTGGTTTTCCTACACGCTTCAGGGGGTACCGCAGGATGAACAGACTTGCGCAAGCTTGATGGTTTTTATTAAAAACATTGACCGGGCAAAGAGGGAAGAACAGGAGAAACGTCAGGCTCTTAAGGATGCCCTGGCGGCTGCTCAGCAGGGCAGCGAAGCCCGGGGAACTTTTATGTCGCGTATGTCCCATGAGATTCGGACACCGCTCAACGCCATCCTGGGATACTTGACGATTGCTGTATCCAATCTGCAGAATCCGGATAAAACGAAGGATTGCTTGGACAAATCTGAATTTGCGGCCCGGCAGCTTCTGAATATCGTCAACGATGTGCTGGATATCTCGGCTATTGAGAGCGGTAAAATGAAAATTGCCAGCGAAGTATTTAATATACGGGAACTTTTGTCGGGAATCACTTCAATTTTTCATACGCAGGCTTCCAAAAAAGGGGTAAATTTCCGGGTGCGTCTCAGTGATTTGACGGAGGAAGAGCTGGTGGGAGACCAATTTCGATTAAACCAGATTCTCATGAATATTCTGTCAAACGCGGTGAAGTTCACCCCTGAGGGAGGTCAGGTGACGCTTTCCATTCTACAGCAATCGGCGGATGACCAAAAGGTGTATCTTCAGTTCCGGATAAAGGATAGCGGGATCGGTATGCCGAAAGGGTATGAGTCATGGCTGTTTAAACCGTTTGAACAACAGAATGCCTCTACGGCGCAGAAATTCGGAGGTACCGGTCTGGGATTGTCCATTACAAAAAATCTGATCTCCATGATGAATGGAACTGTCGATGTAAAATCGGAGGAAGGGCAGGGGTCCCTGTTTACGGTGAATCTTTCTTTTGGCATTCCTGGAATTCGGCAGAATATAGAGAAGGTCTATGATTTTTCATGTCTTCATGTTTTGGTCCTGTTTGATGAGAACGGTGATTACCAGTACCTGGAGACACTGCTTGACAGGCTCGATATTTCGTATGATATGGC
Organism: Diplocloster modestus; assembly: GCF_019042245.1. Taxonomy (GTDB): domain Bacteria; phylum Bacillota; class Clostridia; order Lachnospirales; family Lachnospiraceae; genus Diplocloster; species Diplocloster modestus. Next base: position 32,408 of record NZ_JAHQCX010000002.1, on the reverse strand, counting down.
TCTGAAAACAGAAGACGCGTTGAAAAAGATCGCTTGTAACCAAGAGAAGGGCGGATGTTACGATCTGTGCCTTATTGATTGGGATAACCCTAAGATTCAGGGGCAGAAAGCGGCTGAACAGATACTGGAAGCAGCAGCTCCAGGGAAACCCGCGCTGATCGCAGTCGCCTATGTGGGCTGCGGGGCGCAGGAGGCTGCAGGGCTGATCGATGACACGATACTAAAGCCGGTGTTCCAGTCTTCTCTGTTTGATGTGCTCTCCAATGTATGCCGGCGCTATACGCTGGAACGAACGAAAGTGGAAGAGAAAACGGACTACGGACTCAAAGGCCGAAGGATCCTGCTGGCGGAGGATAATGAACTGAACATGGAGATCGCCAGAGAGATACTGACCGGGTATGGACTTGAGATTGACGGTGCCGTGAATGGCCAGGAAGTGGTAGAACGGTTTGAATCGTCGGAAGAAGGGACCTATCAGGCTATTCTGATGGATATCCAGATGCCGGTGTTAAACGGTTATGCCGCCGCGCAGATCATCCGCGCCGGCACACATCCCCAGGCTGCGGCCATCCCTATTATTGCCCTGACGGCGGATGCTTTTACGGAGGATATTAACCGGGCACTGGCCGCGGGGATGAATGGACACGTGTCGAAACCGATTGACTTCTCTCGTTTGTGCGAGACCCTGGCGGAATGGCTGCTGTGAAGTATGTTCATAGAAGATGTCAGGATGTACTTGTACTTGCGATGCGAAATTTATGATAGTATAATATACGAAGATGCGGCATTTGTCCGAAGCACCGATGTCCGTAAGAATAAGTGGCTGAATAAAGGAGGTGAAGCGTTTGTTTGCCAGTCAACGTATTAATTTGATCAAACAGATACTGCTGGACGAGAAACAGGTAAATATTACGAGCCTGGCATTAAGGTTAAATGTGAGTGATGTAACGGTTAGAAAAGACCTGGATGTATTAGAAAAAGAAGGCTTTTTGAAAAAAGTGCACGGCGGGGCAATTCTAACCGAAGAGGAGCATCAGAACCCGGTTGAATTTGTCAGTAACGTAAGCTCCTATGCAGAAAAAAAGAATATAGCCGGCCTGGCCGCCAATTTGCTGCAGGATTCCACGAGTCTGTTTCTCGGGCAGGGGACAACCTGTAAAATCTTCGCCTCAGATATCAGCAGGCATAAGAATATGACGGTAGTAACAAATAATATAGATGCAGTGACTATCTTGATGAATAAAGTGAATTCGGTACAGATACTGGGAGGAGACGTACAGGAAACCAATGGAACAGCCTTCTCGACAGGGCCCAAGACCTGTGCGGATCTGGAGAATATGTTCATTAACCAGGCCTTTATCAGTGTGGACTGTGTGGATATCCGGGCGGGAATTACCACCAATAATCTGTATGTTCATGAAATCACCAGAAAGATCATGGAGATATCCAGGAATGTAATCCTTTTGGCAGATAAAACAAAATTCGACCATCAGGCGCTGCACCAGATCGCACCGTTGGATGGTCTTACCGCGGTGGTCACTAATGAAGGGATTCCTCAAGAATATAAAGACTATTTTTTTAAAAAGGATATTAAGCTGTTAACCGCGTACGGTGATTAAAAGAGTGGGGTTGGGTATGGAAAAAGAATGGATCTGTATTGAGAACATTTGCAAATCTTTCCATAAAAATCTGGTTCTCGACCATATTCATGCTAGTTTTTATCATGGGGAGATCTGCTCTATTTTAGGTGAAAATGGCTCGGGAAAGTCCACGCTTATGAAAATATTGGCCGGAATTTATCAGCCGGACGAAGGTCGGATTTTTATCCATGGGGAAGAGAAAAAAATAGAAACACCCCGCAGCGCGATGAAACTTGGAATCAGTATGATCATGCAGGAGCCAGCGCTGGCTCCGTCTTTAAGTGTTGAGCATAATATATTTTTGGGAAATGAGCTTTGTCACGGACATACACCTTTCGTCAACCGTTATGTGCAGCAGGAAAAAATCGAGGACGTCTTTCAGATGCTGGAGGTTCATTTGGATCTGTCTGTCCGTGTAGATACTCTTACGCTGCTTCAAAAACGGATGATAGAGTTGGCCAGGGCGATTGTTTTTGAATCCCAAATGATTATTATGGATGAGATCACAGCATCGTTTTCCTCCGCTGATGTCCAAAAAATATTTTCAATTATTCGAAAACTCAAACAAATGGGTATTACAACCGTATTTATCTCCCATAAGCTTGACGAGGTCAGGGAGATTTCGGAGAGAGTTTTAATATTAAGAGACGGTAAATTAAGAGCTCAGTACCATGGACTGGAAGGAGAAAATATTCCGCAAGTGATTAAGGAAATGGCAGGGATCGACTACCGGAACCGTTATCCGAAGGCCAGAGGTTCCTGCCCCGGCCGCATATTGCTTCGGGCAGAAGGGATAAGTAATGAACATAATACAGTAAAGGACGTCAGCCTTTCCGTAAGGTCCGGAGAAATTGTCGGGCTCGCAGGGCTTCAGGGAGCTGGAAAAACCAGTCTGGCCCGTCTTCTGAACGGTTCGGACGCGGTTAAAAGCGGGAAGGTGTATCTGGAAGAGCAGCCGGTTGTATGTAAGCGGCCCAGTGACGCTGTAAAAAAAGGTGTCATATTTATGAGCGGGATTTCGGATGAGAATCTCTTTCAGGAATTAAATACTTTTTTTAATGTTACGATAATGAATCTGAAACGAGTACAATCCAGAACACGTTTTCTGCATAAGGATAAAATTGTGAGAAACACATATCAATATATCAACCGGATGCACATTCAGAATGTGGATCCCAATATACCGGTTAAATACTTAAGCGGGGGTTCAAAGCAGAAAATTGCCTTTTCCAAACTGCATTTTTCTAGGAAACAGATGTTGATTTTGGATGATCCGTCAGTAGGATTGGATATCGCGTCTAAAGTCGAGTTGTATAATATGATGAATGCGTTTGCGTTGCAGGGACATGGGATATTGTTTATATCGTCGGATCTGCGGGAATTGATCGGAATGTGTGATCGGATCTATGTGATCTATGATGGGAAGATTCAGGCAGAGCTAAATGGAGAGGAAGCGACAAGTTTAAAGATACTTATGTATGCAAGCGGCAGTGATGGCAAAGCCTGTTTTTAAGAAAGTGCGGGGACAGCTGCGGTTCATGTGCCGGCTTCCGTTTTTGGAATAAGTTATGGAAAAGAAGCTTTAATCAGGCTTCTTTTTTAGTGCCCAAAATGGGAATAGAACATGGCCCTTTCTATAAAATGCACAAAAGGCCAGAAGGAAATATGAATGAGTGCTGACATATATGGGGGGAATGTGGCGAAAAGGAAAAATAAAAATGAAATATCCACAAATAATAATAAATTAAAATAAAAATATTGAATAAAAAATAAAATTATGATAGTATAAAAAAGTAAACAGAAAAAAAACTAAAAATTAAAAAGAAAAACGAACAGGAGGGAATTATGAGGAAAGAGTATTTTGTGGATTTGACACAGCGTCTGCTGCCGGGGAGGGAGGCGAATTTTGAATTCCAGGCAAGATCCAGCGACGCGACAGAGTTTATGCCGCAATTACAGCATGATGATGATGTGTGGTATATTATCAGCCGTCTTGATATGTGCACACATAATGGGACACATGTGGAGGTTCCCTATCATCATCTGAAGGATGGATTGGATGTGGCGCAGTTCCCGGTAAACCAGATGTGCGGGAATATGGTTTTGATAGATATTTCCGATAAAGAACCTTTTACAGAAGTAACCCTGGACGAGATGATGAAATATGATGAGCAGATTGAAGCAGGTGATATCATATTTTTCAAAACCGGCAGGGATCAACTGTTTCGGGATCCGGAACATTGGTGCGATTATCAGTATCTGTCCATTGATGTAATTAACTGGATCATCCAAAAAGGGGTCATCTGCATCGGTACTGACGCGGCTGGGATCGAGGATATCGGTGCGAAGAACCAGCCGGGGCACTGTACATTATTCCGGGCCAATATCCCACTGGTGGAATCCCTGACAAATCTGGAGAAAGTGGAAAGTAATCAGTATATCGTATTTGTGCTTCCGCTGCCGATCGAAGGCATCGAAGCGAGTCCGGTCAGGGTAATAGCGATTAGAAAAGAAGGATTAGCGGAAGAAGCGGCACGTAAGGCGATATCGAAGTGATGAAATAGTTAAGGCTAAGAGTTTCACAGACGGAACTATTCTTAAAATGGTACATATCAAGTTCGTTTCAAAGGGGGATTTTAAATGAAAAAGTTTTGGCTTACTTTTATGGCTGTATGTTTGTCGGGAACATTATTGGCGGGATGTTCGTCGGAAACGTCCGGGTCGAACGGAACGGATGCCTCCAAAGATTCTGCACCTGCGACGACACAACAAGAGCCTGCAGGGGATTCAACATCGGATGGGGAGAAATCAAAGGATGTGGCTTCGGATACCAAAGAAAAACGCACCATAGGCTGTGTGATTATTTCCGGAACGAATCCGCACTGCCAGATCTTTGAAGAAGGTTTCCGTTCCGTAGTCGAGGAGAATGGAGATGAAGCGGTGGTACTGGACGCGGATTATGATCCGGGAAAACTGATGTCCTGTTTAAGCGATCTGATAGCACAGAATGTAGACGGGATCGTGGTGGAATCCTGCGATAATCAGGCGCCTATCCAGTCCATAAAAGAAGCGGCGGATAAAGGCATAGTAGTGGCGGCCGCGGATATGCTTCTGGATGTGGGAGAGGAAGAGAACATTCTGGTATCCCAGACGGTATCGGATAATTATGACGGCGGTTATCAGTGCGGGCTTGATTTTGCCAAACGCGCCAATGGCGAGGAGAAGAATTATTTAATCATGGATTTTGAGACCAATACGGCTGCTGTTGAACGGGTGCAGGGTTTCCAGGATGCGATCGCGGATCAGTCTAACCTGCATCTGCTGGAAGTGAATCAGCCGAATCCCGAAACCCTGGAAGCCAAGCTGGCGCTGATGGACACCTGGATTCAAAAATACGATAAGATAGACTGTGTGTTTGCCTATCATGACCCGGCGGCAATGGCATGTGTGCAGGCGCTGGAAGCGGCCGGTAAGCTTCAGGGTACGCTTGTCTACGGTGTGGACGGAAATATCGACGCGATCCAGGCGATCAGTGAGGGGAAAATGACTGCGACTGCCAAACAACAGCCGGATCAGTTGGCCATACTATCCACAAAAAATATGTACCGCGTATTAAATGGGGAAGAGATAGACGGTGGCTGGCTGACCAAGGTGCCGATCATCTTTATCGATGAGACAAACGCAAAAGAGTTCCTGGGCGAATAGAATACACATTCGTGTGACGATTCGAAAAGACCAGTGAAACGTCCTGCCGCAGAGAAATCAAAAACGGCAGGACGTTTCCCGATGAAACAGGGCAATAGGGGGACAACATATGAGCAGCGTATTTTTAAAGATGACAGGGATTCATAAGTCCTTTGGCGGAGTACCGGCACTGGAAGGTGTGGATTTCGAGTTATATCCCGGAGAAGTCCATGCGTTGCTGGGAGAAAACGGCGCGGGGAAATCCACATTAATGAAGTGCCTGGCGGGTATTTATACGGTAGATAGCGGAAAAATTGTATTTGAAGACCAGGAAATTAAAATACATAGCGTGCAGGATTCGATCCGCCTGGGGATCAGCTTTATCCATCAGGAGTTGGCGCTGGCGGAGCAGCTTACTGTGGCTGAAAATATATTTATGGGATGTGAGCCGGTCAAAAAAACCGGACTTCTGGACAGCAGAAAAATGCATGAGATGGCAGACAAGCTGTTGAAACAGGTAGACGCAGGATTCAGTACCTATGTAAAAGCACGCGAGCTGGGAACGGCACAGAAACAGCTGGTGGAAATTGCCAAGGCGTTGCGAATCCATTCCAATATTATCGTCATGGATGAACCGACGGCAGCTTTATCACAAAGGGAAGTCGAGAGTCTGTTCCGATTGATTCGGAATCTGAAGAGGCAGAGGATCGCAGTCATCTATATATCTCACCGGATGGAGGAGATTTCCGAGATCTGTGACCGGATTACGGTCCTGCGTGATGGGAAAAACGTGGATACGATGAACGCTGTGGCCATTGATCAGGACAGACTGATCCAGAAAATGGTCGGGCATAAGCTGATCGACTACTATGTAAAAACGGAGCATCCACAAGGGGATATCGTGTTGAAGGTCGAACATTTGACCAGAAAAGACCGCCGTGTTGAAGATGTGAGCTTTTATTTGAAAAAAGGGGAAATCCTGGGTTTCTCTGGCATTGTCGGGGCGGGGAGAACGGAGTTGATGCAGGTCCTGTTCGGAATCGCACCGTTTGGAGAGGGGAAGATAGAAATTGACGGGAGACAGATCAGAATTTCTGCTCCGAAAGATGCCATGGCGTCTGGAATTGGACTGGTGCCAGAGGATAGAAAGTTACAGGGGCTGATTTTGCGCCACTCCGTTTCGTTTAACATCACTTTGGGGATATTGAGAAAATTTATTCATTTTCCGTTTGTGAATCTGGAACTGGAACAGGAACTTGCAGAAAAATACATACACACATTGGATATCAAGGCCGATTCCGGGAAGCAGCATGTGATCAATTTGTCCGGTGGCAACCAGCAAAAAGTGGTTTTGTCCAAATGGCTGGCGATATCTCCGAGTATCCTGATTCTGGATGAACCTACCCGGGGAATCGATGTGGGAGCTAAGGCTGAGATCTACGCCCTTATGGATCAGCTCGTAAAAAATGGAGTCAGTATCATCATGGTATCATCAGAAATGCCGGAGGTTATAAATATGTGCGATCGGGTTTACGTGATGAGAGCGGGGAGAATTGTGGCATGCATGGAACAAAAGGAACTGGATCAGGAAGAATTACTGCGCTGCGCATTGGGGGTGAAAAAGGATGAAGAATAAAAATAATCGCTTTTACAGATATAAAATCAATGTTATGAGCGCGTTGAAGATAAATGCGGGCATCCTGCTGGCGTTTGTCTGCCTCTTTGTACTAGCTTGCGTGTTATCTACCAAATTTTTAAGCTTTGATAATCAGATGAATGTTTTGAGGACGATTACCACCAATGCGCTGTGTGCATTTGGTATGACTTTTGTGATTCTAACCGGAGGAATTGACCTGTCGGTAGGGTCCTTTATGTCATTGGCCGGTTGCCTGACAACTGTGCTGGTAGCCTGGTTCCAAGTCCTGGCTGTCTTAGCGGTGCTGTTGTCCCTTTCCGCCGGAACCCTGTTTGGAGCGATGAATGGATTTATCATTACGAAGATGAAAATGCCGCCGTTTATCGTTACATTGGCTACAATGAATATTATCCGCGGTATTTCGTACATCATTACCGGAGGACGGCCGGTTTTGATTTCGGATGAACTGTTCCAGAAAATCGGGGGTGGCTTTATCGGCAAGATCCCCATATCGGCGGTATATATGATCATTGCGTTTTTGATCATGTGGGTATTGTTAAACAAAACGAAATTTGGCCGCCATGTTTATGCGACAGGTGATAATCTGACGGCGGCAGAATACTCTGGGATAAATACGGACCGGACGATATTCTGTGTGTATATCCTGTCCGGACTGCTGTCCGCGTTCGCTGGTATAATCCTGAGCTCGCGTCTGAATTCCGGACAACCGATTATCGGGCAGGGAGCGGAACTGGATGCGATCGCCTCGTGCATCGTCGGCGGAATCAGTGTAACCGGAGGTTCCGGAACCCTGTTCGGGACACTGGTCGGCTGTATGATCATGGGAACGATCAGCAACCTTTTAAATCTGGTGGGAGTGGATTCCTTTGTACAACTGGTGGTTAAGGGGATTATCATCATCGCTGCTGTTTACGTGGATACCATGAGAAAACAGAAAATATAAACATTGGTTACTAATGCCAGATGGGAGGGGACAGGCCCCTTTCTCTACGCAGCTGCTCGAAGTTTTAGCTTTACTGCCGAAAGGTGCCAGTCCCCTCTCGTTGGCTGTGTATAGTATCAAGGCTTGGCAGAACAGAGGTACTACCCCTGAATAAGACCAATCGCCTGTTTCCATTTCAATATACGCAGCACGGACGCATCTATCTGGGCCTCCGGAATCACGCCTTCTTCGACTGCACGGACTACCGCAGGGATCTGCTGCTGAAAATCAGTGCAGCACAGGATGTCGTTCCCGGCTAACACGGCTGTCACAGCCGCCTCATCATCGCCGGTATAGTCCTTGATTGCGTCCATATACAGATCATCGGTCATGATTACGCCGTCAAAATTCAGTTCATCACGCAGGATTTGGTGCATTTTCAAAGACAGGGAAGCCGGATACTCAGAATCGATCGCTTCCACGATATTGTGGGAAACCAAAACAGCGTTGGCTCCTGCCCCGATGCCTGCTTCGAACGGCTTCCAGTCACTGTCGGCAAACGTATCATAACTGCGTTTGTCATGCGCGATCCCAGTGTGGGTGTCTGCGTTATCCCCGTATCCGGGAAAGTGCTTCAAAACAGAACCGATCTGTTCTTCGGCCATGGTTTTCACGACATCCTGTACATATTCAGACGTTTCCTCTGCTTCTTTCCCAAAGGTTCTGCCATATATGAAATCTTTCGGGTTCGTGGAGATATCGCATACAGGCGCCATATTTACATTGATACCAAGTGATTTTAACAGACCGGACTTCTCGCGGGTGTCCCGGATAATCTGGTCGAACCCTCCGCTTTTATATAGTTCCTGCGGGGATAGGAACGGTTCCTCCCTGAACGCTGAGTTACTGCTCAGACGGTTCACTGATCCGCCTTCCTCATCCACGGCAATGAAAAGATGAATATCGGAAAGATCCTGGTAACTTTCTACGGTTTCCATCAGCTGCTGGCGGTTTTTTCCTTTAAAATCGCGGGAAAATAAAAGATACCCACCTAAATGATAGTCAGTAATGCTGTCAAGCTGGTCTTTTTCCGGGCAGCGGACCAGAAACATCTGCCCGACCTTCTCCTCGATTGACATGTCATGGACCATATTTTCCAGTTGGCTTTTGTTTGTAGAGTCCGATTCTGGAACATCTGTCTCAGGAGAGTCTGTTTCAGGAACTTTTGTTTCGATTGGTGAAGAGGCTTCTGGCTTCGGGTTATGAGTGCTCATGCATCCGGTTAATATGGTACATCCGACAAGAAGAACCAATATCGGAAGGCCGAAAGATAAGAGTTTCATGTTTTGTACCTCCTTTGCGGCTCTGAAAAACGATATCTTGCCGCATGATTTGTATTTTATTATAGCTAAGTGAGCTGTCCAATCCATTGCAAGCCAAAAGCTTTCCGCTTTTACGACACTTGTGCGAACCCGCAGCCGGCTTCTTCATTTCAATTTTCTATACTGATAGTATAGTACAAAATTCTACTTTTTGCGACCTTAACGCTCACTCCCTTGACGCTCCCTCCCAAAAACCAGTAAAACGGCGGCGCATGAAAGAACACAACAGCAGCCGGGCTGCATAGGCCCGACTGCTGTTGCAGTAAGTCTTTTAAGTTACTTTTCTTTTCGTAATTATCTTTTTCTTTATTGCCTTTTACACCATTGCCTCTTCATTTGTAATGGTTTCTATCCCAATGAAATCGCGCGCATTGGGCAAAATTTAACACATTTTCCTCCTGAAACATCATCATCCCCCGGCCGTAAAAGCCCCGACGGCCGTGGACTCCCTGAGGATCAGTTCCGTATTGAGCAGCATATGCTTTACCTCGGATTCCGGATTCCGGATTTTCTCGCAGAGCAGTTCGCAGGCCAGGAAGCCCAGCTGGAATTTGGGCTGGTTCACCGTAGTGATGGACGGTGTGGTAAGATGAGAGATGTCCGTGTTATCGAAGCCGATGACCAGAATATCCTCCGGAACCTTAAGCCTGCAATAATGAGCGGCCCGAATAGCTGCTGCGGCCAGCACGTCGGACACCGCGAAGAAGCAGTCCGGCGCATCCGGCATGGACAGAAGCTTTACGACCGAGGAGAACGCCATATCCGGACTCAGATCTGGCAGTTGGATGACCCACTGTGGCTGAACTTCAATGCCGGCGGTTTCCATGGCTTTATAGTAAGCCTGAAGCCTGTTCTGGGAGAATTTGTAGCTGAGAGGCCCGTTGATAAACCCGATCCTCTTTCTACCTGTGGACAGGAAATAATCCATCGCGCGCTGGGTGGAGGTGAAATCGTTGATCCCAACCGAGGAGGCGAATTCGTTCTGCGTGTACTCACAGCACTGCACCACCGGGATTTGTTCGGTAATACGGGCTAAGAGTTCTTCTGAGATCAGGTTTAAGAGGATGACGCCCTGGGCTTTTACATAATCCACTAATTCCAAAAATGTGTCTATGCTGGATTCCTTGATATGCCCGGAGTAGAGCAGGAAATCAAATTGGTGATTCAAAGCTGAAGACTGAATTCCATTGATGATTTCCGTATAAAATGGATTGGATATGGAAGGAATGTTAATGATGAGCAGACGCTTTTCCACAGCCTTTTTGCGGATGTTCCTATTAGTATAGGAGACAACCGGCACCCGGGCAGGAGAGATGTCCTCGGCGGCTTCCTGCTTGTAATCCAGAGCGGTGGCAGCTTCCATGATGCTCTGGTACGTTTTTGGATTGACGATACCCTTATGATTAAAGGCACGTGAGACGGTTGCTGTGGAAACCCCGGCACGGGCGGCAACCTCACGAACAGTTATTTTCATTTTTTGTTTTTCCATTTAACCTCTCCCCGCTTGAATTATGTATTTACATAATATTTTCATGAAATAATTGTAACACATGAATTAGGAAAAGTATAGACTCATTTTGAAAAAAATGAAAAAATTAAAATGTGTTACATTGTAAAAGTGCATAAAATGACAAAAAATAATTGGATAAAATGACAAAAATGCGTTGTTTTCACAAAAAACGCTGGAAATACTGTTGACTTTACATGAAATGAATGGTATAAATATTTCAGAAACTAAAAATTATTTCATGAAAATGAGTGAAAAAGTTTCAAAAAATGGGAAAGAAGGTAATCAAATGAAAAAACTTACGGCACTACTTCTCGTGGGCGTTATGGCCCTCAGCCTTGTCGGATGCGGCGATTCTTCCACTCCGAAAACCACCGATTCAACGGGTGACACAAAAACAGAAACCGGCGGTGACGCAGGAGAAGCTACACCGGCCAAAGAGGAATCCGGGGAAGCCTCCGGAAAACAGACGATTAATATTGCGTGGTGCGACGATACACTGGATGCCACCCGGTCTCTGATGCTGGAGGCCTGTAAGAAAAGAGTGGAGGAAATCAACGCAGAGCGGGATGACATCGAAGTAGTATTGAATTATTACGACGCACAGGCCAGCGTTGACCAGCAGATTTCTAATGTAGAAACAGCTGCTCTTACCAAACCGGATGTATTCGTATTCTCCTGTGTGGACTCAGAAGGAAGCCTTCCCTGTTTACAGACCATGAAAGACACCGGCGCTTCTATTATTGATATTCGTGATATGGGCTCAGACCTGGTAGACGTGGTATTCTACGGATCTGACGAGGAAACATATAAAGCGGCAGTTCAGGACTGGATCAGAAATTATCTGGATGAGAACCCGGATGTGAATCTGAAATGCGGATTGATCTACGGAAAAGCTTCCCAGACGCTGCAGCTGATCCGCTGTGATCTGATGAAAGAACTTGCAGAAGAAATGCCGGAGCGCATCGAGATCGTAGCCGAAGGTTATGGAGACTGGGATACCCAGAAAGCCATGGGCATCATGGAAGACTGGATCCAGGCTTATCCGGAAATCAACTTCGTATGCGCGGCCAATGATATTATGGCTCTTGGCGCTTCCAACGCGCTGGTATCCGCCGGCATCAAGGACAAAGTCGTTCTGACCGGAATCGACCTGGACAGCGGCCCGGAACTGATCAAAGCAGGAAAACAGGATCTGGATGTAGGTGCTTCCATCACGGATAACGATCAGATCATGGATATCGCAGTAAAACTGGCAACTGACACCTGGGACGGCGGCAATACATATACCCTGGATGCGGTTATGAGAGTGGACGCTTCCAACATCGATGCATACCTGGCCGGCGATTATGCAGCCTGCTCCTTTGCGATCGAGAAATAACAGGATTCAACGATCGTACTGTCCTGTTGAATAAAAATTATAACGGAAGCCCGGACATAGCGAGATTCCGGGCTTCCGGTTATTACGGCCGTCGTCGGCAGTTGACGGAGGGCCTACCATAAAGGAGACTTATATGGACGAAACAATTTTAAGGATGAATGGGATTGTAAAGGTATTTGCGGGAGTCCGCGCGTTAAGCGGTGTACAGTTCGAACTGAAAAGAGGCGAGATTCACGCGCTGATCGGGGAAAACGGCGCGGGTAAATCCACGCTGATGAAGATTCTGCTTGGATTGTATTCAGCGGATGCCGGTGAAATAATGCTGCGGGGTGAGAAAGTACATTTCAAAAGTCCGGCGGAGGCGTTGAAAAGCGGAATCTCCATGATCCACCAGGAGATCAGCCTGGTGCCGGAGATGGATGTGTCTGAAAATATCTGGCTTGGGAGGGAAAAACTCTTCAAAAGCTGCGGCCTTCTAAATAAAAAGAAGCGGGTGGATGAGACAAGGAAACTTCTGGAGAGCCTGGATATCCATATCGATCCGACGAAAAAAATCAATGAACTGAGTGTGGCGAACATGCAGCTGGTGGAACTGGCCAGGGCGGTATCTTATCACTCAGATATCATCATCATGGACGAGCCGACCTCGGCGCTGACGAACAAGGAGATCTTACTTCTGTACCGTATTGTGCGTAAGCTTGCCAAAGAGGGGACGGCCATTATCTTTATTTCACACAAGCTTGAGGAGATTTATGAGATTTGCCAGAGAGTGACTATTCTGAGGGATGGTACGTTCGTCGCTACGGAAAATTCAGAAGATCTGCCTATGGATCGGCTGATTTCCATGATCGTCGGCAGAAAGCAGAACCGGGTATTTGAAAAAGCGAATTATTCGACAGATGAAGTGATTCTGGAAGTAAAGGACCTCTGTAAAGAAGGGGTATTCGAACATATTAATTTTGAGGTACACAAAGGGGAAGTGCTGGGATTTTCCGGTCTTATGGGCGCGGGACGCACGGAAATCATGGAAGCGATCTTCGGCATCACAAGGCCTGGTTCCGGTGAAATCCTCTTCAAAGGCAATAAGATCGAAAATAAGAATCCTGCTGATGCGGTGGCAAATAAGATCGGCATGGTAACCGAGGACCGGCTGCGTACAGGGTCTATCTATACGCTGTCAGTGATGCAGAATACGACAATTGTGGCCATGAAGGAACTGGCCAATAAATTAAGTTTATATTCCCATAAAAAAGAACAGGACTTCTTTGAAAAATCAGCGACGGATTTTGAAGTGAAATATAGCTCCTCGAATGAATTAATCGGACAGTTGAGCGGAGGAAATCAGCAGAAAGTAATCTTCGCCAGATGGCTGTCGACGCAGCCGGAGGTTTTAATCCTGGATGAGCCGACCAGAGGAATCGATGTGGGTTCCAAAGCCGAAATCTACCGCCTGATCTCGAAACTGGCGCAGCAGGGCATGGCGATCTTACTGGTATCTTCAGAGATGCCGGAGCTGCTGGCCTTAAGTGACCGGATCCATGTGGTACGGGAAGGGCGAATCGTCTACAGCTGTGATCATCAGGATGCAACACAGGAAGAACTGATTTCTTACGCGTTTGGCGTTCAGAATGATTGAAAAGGGGACTGACTATGAAAAATTCAAGTAAATTAGAGTTTGTGATCAACAAGGTTTTACTAAGGAATAAAGCCGCCTTAATTATGGTATTAATGGCATGCGTGATCGGCCTGATCCAGCCGATTTTCTTCACCACGGATAACCTGTTCAATGTGCTGCGCCAGGTATGCGCCAGCACGATTCTGGCCATGGGCTTTACCTTTGTCCTGGGCCTGGGCGAGATCGACCTGTCGGTGGGCGCGATTCTGGGACTGAACGGCGTGATTATGGCGAAACTGATGATGGAAGCCAACTGGCCGGTCTGGCTGGCGATCCTGATCGCGCTGGCTGCAGGCGCTGCGTTTGGTATTGCCAATGCCTGTATTATCTCTGCGTTAGATATACCGCCCTTTATCGTGACTCTGGCGACCCAGTCGCTGTTCCGTGGAATGGTCTATATCATTACCGGTATGGTTCCGATCTCCTCACTGCCGGCATCTTTCGTGAATATCGGACAGGGGTATCTGGGGCCGGTGCCGATTCCGGTTATCATTATGGTTGTTGTCATTATCATTTCCTATATAATAGCCAACTACTCCACGTTCGGCCGTCATGTAATCGCTATGGGCGGGAACGCTTCTGCCACCAGAGCCTGCGGCGTCAACATTAAACTGGTGCGTATGGGCGTATATATTGTAACCGGAATCTGTTCTTCCATAGCCGCCGTGGTCACCACCGCGCGTTCCGCTTCCGCACAGATCGCGGCCGGAAAAGATATGGAAATGGATGTTATAGCCGCTGTGGTTATCGGCGGGACCGCTATGAGCGGCGGTAATATGAACATTATCGGTACGGTGTTCGGCTGTATCATCGTGGGAATGATTACAAACGGTATGAACCTGATGGGAATCAATTCCAATTATCAGGTAGTGGCAAAAGGAGCGTTGATTCTGCTGGCTCTGGTTATTGACCGTATGAGTAACGGCGTTTATGCGAAATTTGTTCAGAAGAAGTCTTTGAAAGAGGCGGAAGAGGCCAGTAAAAATACCGCTGAAGAAGGGGATAAGAATGAATAGAGTAAAGGTTGGCATAGTGGCCTCAGGCATGATGGGGCAAAAACATGCCGATGCGCTGCACAGAATTCCGGGCATTGAAGTGATCGGTATCGCGGATCCCTATGCGAAAGACCTGTCACGGAAAGCGGAAAGCCTGGGAATCCCAAATGCTTTTTCTGATTACCGTGAAATGTGCGAGACTCTGAAACCGGATATTTTACATAACTGTACACCGAATCATGAACATTTTGCTGTGAACAGCTACGCGATTGAGCACGGAATCGGTATCTATTCCGAAAAACCGCTGGCGGCCTCCTTACAGGAAGCGCAGGAGCTGTGCAGGCTTTTGGAAAAGCGTCATGTCCCCAATGCAGTCAACTTTAACTACCGCAGCAACGCCATTGTACGGGAAATGCGGGCCAGGATCCGGGAAGGCAGGACGGGTAAGCCCCTGCTGGTACACGGAACCTATTTACAGGACTGGCTGATGTATGAGAATGATTATAACTGGCGGCTGGACTCCGCCAAGGGCGGCGCTTCCAGGACAGTAGCTGATATCGGTTCCCACTGGTTCGATACCGCCCAGGTGATCCTGGATCAGAAAATCAAGGCGGTGTACGCAAAGCTTCTGACCGTCTACCCCGTCCGGTTAAAGTCTGCCGGGGAAATCGGGACATTCGCGAAAGCGGATGAACAGGGAGCTTTTGAACCGGTTCCGGTGGATACAGAGGACGCCGGTATGATTCTTGTGCAGTTTGAGGACGGTACATACGGAAACCTGGTGTTATCGCAGGTGAGCGGCGGATACAAGAACGCACTGAAGATCAGTGTGGACTGTGCGAAGTGTTCGGTACGCTGGGAGCAGGAAGAACCGGATCATCTGATCGTCGGAGACCGGGAGCATGGAGAAACGAAGTCCTATGCGGCCTCCGGGGAAATGACGGCAGATGCGAACTTTTACGCGACACTTCCCGGGGGACATCCGGTAGGCTGGTCGGACGCGCTGCATAACAGCATGAGGCTGTTTTACCAGGCGGTAAGAAACGGTACCTGCGAGGAGCCGGATCAGGAGTATGCCACATTTGAAGACGCCGCATATGTGATGAGAATCGTGGAGGCCTGTTTAAAAAGTAATAAAGAAGATTGTTGGATCAGTCTGTAGAAAAGAGCTGTATTTTCGAGACTCTTTGCCTGCAGCGGACCGGCAATGGAACCGTCGGCGTAAGACGATGGCTCCGCAATAATTGGAAGTGTTAGGAGATGAGAACATGAAACTTGGAATATTGACCGTTCCTTTTTCAGGAATGTCCCTGGAGGAAACGTTGAAATATCTGAAAACACTGGGTATACAGGCCATCGAACTGGGAGCGGGCTGCTTTACGGACGATTCTCACTGTAAGGTGAAAGAATTAATCGAAAATCCGCAAAAGGCAAAGGATTTAAAAGCGCTGGTCGAATCCTACGGGATGTCGATATCCGCTCTCAGCTGTCACGGGAATCCGGTGCATCCGGACCCGGAAGTGGCCAGGCATGATCATGAGAATTATCTGGATACGCTGAAAGCCGCGGAACTTCTGGGGGTAAATACATTAGTGACCTTCTCCGGGTGTCCCGGCAGCGACCCGGGCGCGGGCAAGCCCAACTGGGTGACCTGCTCCTGGCCGCCTGTCTATGGGGAAATTCTGGATTATCAGTGGAATGACTGTCTGATCCCCTATTGGGAAAAAGCCGCAAAGCAGGCGGAGGATGCGGGTGTCCGTGTGGCGATCGAGATGCATCCGGGCTTCTGTGTCTATAACGCGGAAACCATGCTGCGGCTTCGGGACGCGGCAGGGCCTGCCGTCGGCGCCAACTTTGATCCAAGCCACCTGTTCTGGCAGGGGACGGATGCCATATCGGCGATCTATGAGCTGAAGGACGCGATCTATTATGTCCATGCCAAAGACTGCCGGATCGATCCCAGGAATGTGGACAAATTCGGTATCCTGGATACCAAACACTACGGGGATATCGAGCACCGGTCCTGGGTATTCCGTACGGTTGGCTATGGGCATGATGAAACTGTGTGGAGAGATATTATATCCGCGCTGAAAACCATCGGATATGATGATGTGATCAGCATTGAACATGAGGATGCGCTGATGTCGATTCAGGAGGGTGTGGAGAAAGCGGTATCTTTCCTTCAGAATATCCTGATCCGGGAGCAGGCCGGCGCTATGTGGTGGGCTTAAAGGAGCCGCCGCCGGATGGGAGGGGACAGGCCCCTTTCTCTACGCAGTTGCCGGAAAGCCCGGCTTTACTGCCGAAAGGTGCCAGTCCCTTCCCATAATAGCAGAAATACGATAAAAAATAGTAGCGCTCGAAAAAACCTCGCTGACTATTTTTCATGCATCGCACGTAAGCGGCTAAAGAACAGCCGCTAAGTGCTCATAGCTATAAAAAATAATATCGAAAAAGAGGAGATGTAAATATGCCCGCTGGAACATCATACACATTCAAGGACGGCATGCTGTCCGAGAAGATTGTAAAATGTACGAATACGCAGACAAAAGAAACCTATTACCGCATTGGAATTAAGAATCAATTCCTGCACGCGGTCCATCCCATCGGCTGGATCAAAAAACTGGAAATCGAGCTGGACGGCGAAGCCGTGGAAGAGAAAAATATCTATTTTGTCCTGAGGGGACAGTGGTTTGCCGCTTCCAAAATGTACACCATCAGTGAGGTGTTCTGGAACCTGTGTGAAGAGGCCCAGGTGTATTTTGACCCCGGAAAAGAAATAAGCGGCGGGAAGCATCAGGTCAAATGCACATTTACCATGAGTATGCTGGAAGACACTCAGGTTCTGGATCTAAAATGCCAGTGGCCGTTCCGTGTGGAATTCGTGGATGGCTGCCTGGAAGTAAGTGAGGAGGATGCACAATGAAAAGCACAATCGGAATAAGTTCCTGGAGCCTGCAGCAGCTTTCCTTTACACAGGGCGCCACTATAGAGGACATCATCTGCATGGTTGCGGATATGGGCGCGGAGGGAATCGACATCTGTGAAGAATATATCCCCTGCCATCCGCAGCCGGATCTGGCAAAATTAAGAGAGCTGCGCAGGTTCGCGGAATCCAAACATCTGGAACTGGGCGCCACCTGGTTCTGCACGGAAGTGGGCAACGCTATCAAAGCCAGCAATGAGGCTCATGTGCTGGATGTATATAAGAAAAATATCATCATCGCGGCGGAAATGGGATCGAAATTCATCTGCATCCCGATGCTTTTGAATACAAGTGAAAAGACTTATGAGCAGACCAAAGAGGAATTGATCCACTATTTTGAACAGCTGCTGCCGTTCGCGGAAAAATATAATATGCCCATTGCACACGAATGTGCCCGTGAGAGGACTCCGGAACTTTGCCTGGAGATGGCGAAATATTTTAACAGCAGATACTATACCGTGTGCCCGGATCTGGAGGCATGGAGATTCGATACCCCGGATCTGCCGCTGGGGCCTCACTGTGAAGATCCCAGCGCGGGGATTCCTACGCCTGCGTCTATGGATCTGTTCCGGGAATGTATGCCGTATTCACCCTATATCCATTTTAAATTGTTATCCCTGGATGAACACGGGGAGGAACCGCATTTCCCGATACCGGAGATGATGGATGCCATTAATCAAAGCGCGATCGATCATTACCTGTGTGTGGAGTATGAGGGATGGATTCCGGATATTCATCCGGAGAGAGACAGCCTTAAGGAGACTAAGAAATGCGTTTCCATGATCCGGAGGTATCAGAAGTTCTAGAAAGGGATGGGCTCAAATCCAAATAAAATCTGCCCCGGTTGTTATGGGTGCGTGGCTTATTCTCTGTGAATGCTGATGCATTCGCAGCTCAGAAGCCACTGAAAGTCTGTTGAAAAACAGACTTTCGCCCATAACGGCCGGGGCAGATTTCATTTAGATAAATAACGTTTTTTGGAAAATCGGGTGGTGACACAGATTGAGGTACCATACGATCAATACAGGGTCAGATGATCTTGTATTATTCTTTTACAGGAACCTGCGAGTCTGTGTTCCTGATTTTTTTATTCCATAGAAAGTGCTCCTATGAAATAAAAAGGTAATTTTTTACACCACAGACAACTTGACAGTCCCGGCGTTTGTATTTAGAGTATAAGAGATGAGCAGTGCACAAGAGAGCATTGTACTAGAGAGCGATACACAAGAGGGCTTGATGGGAGAGCAGGGAGGACCGCATCCGATATGAAAAAGAATGTTTTAATGAGAACGAACCTTTTAGTCTGTATCATAATATTGGTGGGATTTGTGATCACGGCCTTTATCAGCTATCATTCCAACCGGGGAGCGTTTGAAAAAGATGTGGAGAAGGTTTCTACCTTGACCGCGGAGGGTATCACACACCAAATCGATACAATATTTACAAAGCCTGTGAATATTTCTCTGACAATGGCCAACGACAGCCTGCTCAAGGAATTTTTGGCCGAGGAGGGAGCGCATCTGGAGGACGAGGCGTTTATCCAGACTATGCGTAATTATCTGGAGACCTATCGGGAAAAATACGACTACGACTCTGTATTCCTGGTATCGGCCCGAACCAACCGTTATTATCACTTTAACGGTCTGGACCGTATACTGAATCCGGACACGGATGAAAATGTATGGTACTATAATTTTATGGATTCGGACGAGGAGTATTCCCTGAACATCGACAATGATGAGGCGGCGGATAATGAAGTTACCGTATTTATCAACTGTAAGATCGAGGACCCGGATGACGGATTGATGGGCGTCGTGGGAGTGGGATTCCGGGTAGATTCCCTGCAGGAGCTGCTGCGCAAATATGGGGAAAAATTTGATGTGCGGGCTTATCTGGTGGATCCGGACGGAATCATCGAGATCGCGGATGACAAAACCGGATACCAGGCGGAAAATTTGTTTGAACAATGTGACTTTGCGCAGCTTAAGGATCAAATACTCTCGAACCGGGAAGATGTACAGGATTTCTGGTATACCGCGCCGGGAGGCGGGGGCTATCTGGTCACCCAGTATATTGAAAGCCTGAACTGGTTCCTGGTGATTGACCACAATACTTCGGCGTTGAACCAGCAGCTGAACCGTCAGTTCGCCAGCTCTGTCTTTGTAGTCCTCATAGTGATCGGGTTTGTACTTTTTACCATTACAAATATAATCCGGAAATATAATAGGAAAATTATTCAGTTGACGGTGGAAAAAGAAAAGGAACATAAGACCATTTTCCAGACGGCAGCGGAACAGTTTTATGAAAATATATATGAGATTGACGTGACCCATAACCGGCCGGCCAGTGAAGCAACGGAACAATACTTTGAAAGCCTTGGCGCACCAAAGGGTACTCCTTTTGACGAGGCATTACAAATGGTTGCCCAAAAGCAGATCAAAGAAGAGTTCCGGCAGAGCTATCTGGATACATATTCTCCTGATAAAATACAGAAGGCATATGAGGAAGGCATTGAGAACCTCCGGAACGATTTTATGTTAACAAATGACGGGTATACCTATTACTGGATCCGAATCAACGCCCATATCTTTTGCTGGGAGGAGGACAACTCGGTGCGGATGCTGATTTACAGACAAAATATTGATGATGAGAAGCGCAGAGAGATATTTATGTTAGATGAGATGCAAAAAGACTCTCTGACAGGGCTGTTTAATAAGGCCGCCACGCAGCAGCATGTGCGGTCCATACTGCAAAAAGAACCGGAATCCTTATTCGCTTTTATCATCCTGGATATTGATAATTTCAAGAGCGTCAATGACCGTTTTGGCCACGCGGCTGGCGACAAGGTCCTGGTAGAGTTCTCCCAAACGCTCAGAGAGCAGTTCAGAGACGGCGATGTAATGGGAAGGATCGGCGGGGACGAGTTTGTTGTATTCCTGAAGATACCCAACAAGGAGATCCTGGAGAAGAAGCTAAGGGATCTGACAGATACCCTGCATCAGAATATTATGACAGATGCGGGAGAATGTGAGATATCGGCCAGTATCGGAGCCACTGTGTCACCTGATACCGGAAATGATTTTGAAACTCTGTATAAAAAGGCTGACAAAGCCCTTTATAGCACGAAAAAAAGAGGTAAAAACGGATTTACCATAGAAATATAAGAGCCGCAATATACGCCGTTAAGAAAAGCACCGGTGATATTCTTCCAGTGTTTTCCTGGCAGTAGGCTCATCGACAAATAATATAGTGATGATTCCTGCATGCAGAGCGGATATGATGGCTTTCGCCTTCCATTCCCCCACCGCGATCGCGATACGGTGTTCTTTCCTGCGCAAGTCATCCAGACGGATTCCGATGGTACGCTGATCCAGTTCCCGGCTCACGATATTTCCTTCTATATCAAGGAAATGGAACAGGACATCACATACTGCACTGTGGCGGGAGAGATATTCATACTGTGCCGGAGAAAGTGTCCCGCTCTCCAGGATCACAGAACGTGTGGAGAGAGCACCGATCCCGAACACGGCGATCCTGGCCTTCACGGAGGCGTCCAGCACTTCCCGTATCTGTGAATCGGAGCAAAGAGCCTGGGCGATAGAAACCGTATCCACGATGGCAGGCGCCGGCAGCATATAAGAGGTACACAGATAATTATTGGCAAAGTTTTCGACGATCGTATAAGATTTGGAGGACCGGAAATTCTTCGCCAGTGAGCCGCACAGCTGCACTACCTGCAGATTATGCCTGGGCGGCTTACAGGGAATGAGATTCCTTGACAGCTGCTCCATGGTGCTGCCCCAGGAAACGCCGATGATATCGTCATCAACGATCAGCTCATTCAGATAGCTGCACAATGCCTTCGTTGTATTCTGAAACCGCAGATTCAGGTCATCCACCGCGCTGGGGATAATATGGACACTGGGAAGAGAAAAACACTCCTTAAATTCCTCTTCCAGTTCATAAAGGGATTCACAAGGCAGATGTAACTGAAAAGTAACATAATGATCCTCCTTCGCCTTCTGAATAATCCGGCTGACTGAGGACTTGGATAAATGTTCCTTATAACTAATTTCAGACTGAGTAAACCCCAGTTCATAATATTCCGTCAAAACCCTGGTAATCAGATCAATATTGTCGGGAAGCATGCGGCCCTCCTGTGTTTTCAGATTCCTTTCTTCTATGATATAGGATGGCGGGGGATTTGGCAAGGAAGGACCATAGCGTTCGTAAAATCCCAGTGGGAAAATTCCCAAAATAGTGTCTGGTCTTTCAGGAGATTTCTCTGCTCCGGAAGGGCTTCCATGTGATATATTGATAGTGGAATTCATCGGAGGATGCAGAAGACAACGGCAGGACTCCATGAAAGGAGGAGACGTATGAAACAACTGGAGAACAAAGTCATCTTATTGACCGGTGCAACCGGCGGTATCGGTATTCCTGTTGCCAGGATGCTGATCGAGGAAGGGGCCAGGCTTTTAATTACCGGGTTGGAAGAAGAGGTTTTGGCCGGTATGGCGGATGAGCTGGGAGGGAATTGTGCCTATTTTGCGGCAGATCTGCTGCAGGAAGGTGCTCCCGCGGATATTACCGCATATTGTGCCGGGCGGTTCGGACGGCTGGATATCTTGATTAATAACGCGGGAATCGCTTCCAGGAAGCCTATTCTGGATGTGACAAAGGCAGAACTGATGAAACATTTTGAGATCAACGCTTACGCGCCGCTGGCCATGGCCCAGGCGGCAGTACCAATGCTGAAGGATTCCGGGGCAGGCGACATCATTACGATCTGTTCCTCCTCTGGTATGTATCCTTATGTGGGTCAGGCCTGTTACTCTGCTTCCAAACACGCGCAGCGGGCGCTGATGGAGATTCTGACGATGGAACTGTATGAGACGGGAATCCGGGTCCATACGATTGCTCCTACAGGTGTGGATACCGGTATGATCCGGATCACCCGGCCCGATTTGAATGGTGACGCTTACTGTAAGCCGGAGGAGATCGCGGAGATTATTGTGTTTATTCTCGCGCACAGGAATCATTCGGTTATTGATGAGGTCTATGTAAGACGGCATGCGAAAATGCCGTTTGAACCGTAGGAAATGGACTGAGCGGGAGGAATCGAAAGGAGGAAATCGCATGCGGACCAAAGGTGTCAGAATCTATGGAGTGAAAGATTTGAGGCTGGAGGAATTTGAATTGCCCCCGATGGGGGAGGATGAGATGACGGCCACGATCTATACGGACAGTATCTGTATGTCCACTTATAAAGTGGCGGTTATGGGAAAGGAAAACAAACGGGTACCGGATGATATCGACCGGAATCCGATTCTGATCGGCCACGAATTCTGCGGCGTTATTACCGGTATCGGAGAAAAATGGAAGGATAAATACCAGATTGGCCAGCGGTTTGTTATGCAGACTTCACTTAATGTGAAAGGCTCCCTGGCCGCGCCGGGATTTTCGTTCCCCTATGTGGGAGGCGATGCCACTCATATCGTGATACCGAATATTGTGATGGAGCGGGACTGTATTATAAAATACGAAGGTTCTTCCTACTTCAGGGGATGCATGGCGGAACCCATGAGCTGCATCGGAGCCGGTTTCGACGGCTGTTATCATGTGGATCCGGAGACCAGGGAGCATCGGATGGGGACCAGTCCGGGCGGGACTATGGCGATTCTGGGGGGCTGCGGCCCTATGGGGCTTGGCTGTATCGATTATGCACTGCACTGTGAAAACCATCCGCGTCTTGTAGTCGTGACGGATGTCAATGAAGAGAGGATCGCCCGGGCTAAGAGCATATTTACGAAAGAAAAGGCAGCTAAGCAGGGAGTCCTGCTGGAATTTTTGAATTCCGCACAATCGGATATTTATGCAGAGCTGGTACGATTATCGCCGGAAGGATATCAGGACGTCTTTAACATGACCCCGGCAGCTTCGGTAGCGGAACTGGCGGATCAGATTCTGGCCAATGACGGATGCCACATGTTCTTCGCGGGTCCTACGGACCAGAATCTGAAAGCGAAGATCAATCTGTATAATGTCCACTATGCGGGGACCCATACCATAGGGGTTACGGGCGGAACCCTCCACTCCATGAAGCACTGCGTGGAAATGATGAGTGCTGGACAGCTGCACCCGGAAGTGATGATTACCCATATCGGAGGCCTTGATGCTGTGGCGGATACCACCCTGAATCTGCCTTCGATACCCGGCGGGAAGAAACTGATCTATACCCAGATCCGCCTGCCCCTGACCGCCCTTACAGATTTTGGAGTGTTAGGAAAGTCAGACCCTATGTTCCGGCGGTTGGATGAAATCGTAAAAGCAAATGATATGTTGTGGTGCGAGGAGGCGGAACAGGTACTGATGCAGCAGGCTATGCCCATTTGAGATAATCCGGCGCAAGAATGTATTATGGAGGGATCAAAATCATGAAGAAATTTATCAATGACGTAGATCTTGTGGAAGAGCAGATGATTCAGGGGATGGTGAAAGCTTATCCACAGTATCTGAAAAAACTGGACTGCGGTAATGTGGTGGTCCGCGCGGCAAAAAAAGAGGGAAAAGTCGCATTGGTCAGCGGCGGCGGCAGCGGGCACGAGCCGGCACACGGAGGTTATGTGGGAGAGGGCATGCTGGATGCCGCGGTGGCGGGAACAGTGTTTACATCGCCGACACCGGACCAGATCTATGAGGCGATAAAGGAAGTGGCTACAGAAGCGGGCGTCCTGCTGATCGTCAAAAACTATACCGGGGATGTCATGAACTTTGAGATGGGCGAGGAGATGGCCCAGATGGAAGGAATCCAGGTGGAACATGTGATCACCAATGATGACGTGGCGGTAAAGGACAGCCTATATACGGTGGGCCGCCGGGGGGTAGCCGGAACTGTATTCGTACATAAGATCGCAGGGGCTTTGGCGGAACAGGGAGCCGCTCTGCCGGAGGTAAAAGCAGCAGCTTTAAAAGTGATAGACAATGTCAGGACCATGGGGGCGGCGATCGCGCCCTGTACGGTACCTGCGGCCGGTAATCCGGGATTTACACTCTCAGAAAATGAGATGGAAGTCGGTATCGGGATCCATGGAGAGCCCGGGACCCACAGGGATGAGATAAGGACTGCAGATGATACCGCGGACCTGCTGCTGGATCAGATCCTGGCCGACATTGACTACACAGGCTCCGAAGTGGCTGTGATGATTAACGGCGCCGGCGCGACTCCCTTGATGGAACTGTATATTATACATAACCATGTAGCGGATGTCCTGAAGGATAAGGGGATCCGCGTGTACCGTACCTATGTAGGAGAGTACATGACATCCATTGAAATGCAGGGCTTTTCTATTTCCCTGTTGAAATTGGATGACCAACTGAAAGAACTTTTGGATTCTAAGGCGGATACGCCTGCCTGGAAGGAGATCGGAGGCAAGATACATGGTTGATGGGAAAAAACTGACTGCTGTTCTTTTGCAGATCGGATATAAGATGACAGAAGAGAAAGAGTATCTTACCCGGCTGGACGCCGCGATCGGTGACAGTGATCACGGGATAAACATGGCCCGGGGATTCGAAGCAGTGGAGAAGAAGCTGCCGGCCCTGGCCGATAAAGATATCGGAAGCATATTAAAGACAGTGGGAATGACGCTGGTCTCCACAGTGGGAGGTGCCTCAGGCCCCTTATACGGTTCCGCATTCATGAAAGCCGGCGCGGCGATGACGGGAAAGGAGGACATGGATCTGTCTGATTTTCTGGAAGCCATGCGGACGGGAGTGGAAGCAGTCCAGATGCGCGGCAGAGCCGGTGCAGGGGAAAAGACTATGCTGGATTCGATGCTGCCGGCCATGGACGCCATGGAGGCGGAAGCAGCGGGAAACGCGCAGATCCAGGCCGTTCTGAAAGCAGGCGTAATAGCGGCATGGGATGGCGTAGAAGGAACGAAAGATATGATAGCTACCAAGGGCAGAGCCAGTTATCTGGGTGAGCGAAGCGTGGGCCATCAGGATCCCGGAGCTACTTCCTTCGCTTATATGCTGGAAACCATTGCATCGATGTTTTAGAGGAAGTTTGTAGAGGAGAAAGAACATGGTTGGAGTAGTAATCGTATCCCACAGTCTCCATCTGGCCGACAGCATCGCCGAATTCACCGCAGTAATGGCGCCGGACGCCAAAGTAGCGTGCGCCGGCGGCCTCGGGGATGGGTCCTTTGGGACCAGTTTTGAAAAAATACATGCAGCAGTCGAGTCCGTGTATTCGAATGATGGTGTCCTTATCCTGATGGATCTGGGCAGCGCAGTTATGACCACGGAGATGGTTATAGAAGCCATGGAAGGCAGGAAGATCCGGATGGCCGACTGCCCGCTGGTAGAAGGCGCGGTACAGGCCACGATCTGTGCGGCCTCCGGTATGGATCTGGACAGCATTCTGGCAGCTCTCCAGGAAGTAAAGACAACTAAGAAATTTTAGGTATGGCAAATAGCTATAAAAAATAGTAGCGCTCGAAAAAGCCTCGCTGACTATTTTTCATGCATCGCACGTAAGCGCCAAAATACGGCGCTAAGTGCTCATAGCTATAAAAAATAAGACGAAATAAAAAGACAGACCAAATAAAAAAAGAAATGAAAGAAAAAATGATTACAAAAAGCATACCGGATTTCGATATCCGGCAGACAGCAGAATCCGGACAGTGTTTCCGTTTAAACGAAAGACAAGACGGCTCCTTCTCGTTAATCGCAGGGGGCCGTTATCTTGAAATAAGCCAGCAGGGCAGTGACATCACTTTTTCCTGCACCGCGCAGGAATTTGAAAGTATATGGCGCCGCTATTTTGATCTGGACACCGATTATGCAGGGATGAAAGCAAGCGTCGATCCAGCAGATGACTATATGCGCACGGCTATAGATTTCGGAGGCGGAATCCGCATCCTGCGCCAGGAGCTCTGGGAGACCCTGATTACATTTATCATTTCCCAGCAAAACAATATCCCCAGAATCAAAAAGTGTGTGGAATCCCTGTGTATCCAATTCGGGGAATGCAAAGAAAATTTCCGCGGTGAATCCTACTGGACTTTTCCAACCCCTTCCGTTCTCGGAGGTCTGCGGGATGAGGCTCTTGACAGCTGTAACCTGGGATACCGGAGTAAATACATCCTCAAGACTGCCGGAATGGTAGAAGAAGGGGCCATAGACCTGTACGCTATACAGAATCTAAAATATGAGGAAGCCAAAGACGAACTTATGAAGTGTTACGGGGTTGGTGTCAAAGTGGCGGAGTGCGTCTGCCTGTTTGCCCTGCATCACATCGATGCCTTTCCCGTGGATACCCATATCCGCAAGGTTGTTCTGACCCACTACCCTTCCGGATTTCCATTGAACCGCTATCGGGGGTTCGCGGGCGTTCTTCAACAATATGCTTTTTACTATGATGTGCATGGGGCAAGGTGAAAGCGGCGGCCCTCTTCCCCTTTTTCTACAACTTCCACCTTGAATTATTGCAGGGTCTATTATATAATTCAATTTATGGTGGAAAATATAGGGAAAAGGAGTTTCGTAATGGAATTAGTGAATATTAAAGAACTATACAGGAATGAATCTGAATATATTGGGAAAGAAGTAACAGTTGGGGGATGGCTCAGAAGCAAAAGAGATTCCAAGACTTTTGGGTTCCTGGTGATAAATGACGGTACCTTTTTTGAACCGCTGCAGATCGTGTATGGGGATGCGCTTGACAATTTTGGGGAGATCTCCAGGCTTAATGTGGGGGCTGCTGTCATTGTAAAGGGAATTCTTACGGCCACGCCCCAGGCGAAGCAGCCGTTTGAGATACAGGCAAGCGTTGTCTGTGTGGAGGGTAATTCCGCTCCGGATTATCCGCTTCAGAAGAAGCGCCATTCTTTTGAATATCTGAGGACTATCTCGCATTTGCGACCCCGGACGAATACATTCCAGGCGGTATTTCGGGTCAGGTCTTTGATTGCTTATGCGATTCATAAATTTTTCCAGGAACGGGATTTTGTCTATGTGCATACGCCCCTGATTACCGGCAGTGACTGTGAGGGAGCAGGAG
Organism: Diplocloster modestus; assembly: GCF_019042245.1. GTDB lineage: Bacteria > Bacillota > Clostridia > Lachnospirales > Lachnospiraceae > Diplocloster > Diplocloster modestus. The sequence goes on along the minus strand of NZ_JAHQCX010000002.1, from coordinate 4,510 downwards.
AGATGTTCCAGGTCACCACACTGGATCTGGATCATGTGCCTCATGCGGAAGACGGGAGCATTGATTTTAAAGATGACTTCTTTGGAAAGCCCACGAATCTGACGGTCAGCGGACAGCTGAACGGGGAGACCTATGCGATGGCTTTTAAGAACATTTATACTTTCGGGCCTACGTTCCGGGCGGAGAACTCCAATACGACGAGACATGCGGCGGAGTTCTGGATGATCGAGCCGGAGATGGCTTTTGCCGATCTCCAGGATGATATGATTCTGGCGGAAAGTATGCTGAAGTATGTGATCAATTATGTGCTGGAACATGCGCCGGAGGAGATGGCTTTTTTCAACCAGTTCGTGGACAAAGGGCTGTTGGAACGCCTTCAGCATGTGGCATCCTCGGATTTCGCCCATGTGACCTATACACAGGCTGTGGAAATATTGGAAAAGCATAATGAAGAGTTCGAATATAAGGTATCCTGGGGCTGCGACCTGCAGACCGAGCATGAGCGCTTCCTGACGGAGAAAGAGTTCGGCCGTCCGGTATTCGTCACGGATTATCCGAAGGAGATTAAGGCTTTCTATATGAAACTGAATGACGACCAGAAGACAGTGGCCGCTATGGACTGCCTGGTACCGGGGATCGGGGAGATCATCGGCGGAAGCCAGAGAGAGGATGACTACGACAAGCTGGTGGGCAGAATGGAGGAATTGGGCCTGAATAAAGAGGATTATGATTTCTACCTGGATCTGCGCAAATATGGATCAGCCAGACATGCCGGCTTTGGATTGGGATTCGAGAGATGTGTGATGTATATCACCGGTATGGGTAATATCCGGGACGTAATCCCGTTCCCCAGAACCGTAAATAACTGCGAACTATAAATAGAGAGGATTTTTGAGGATGAGTAAGATAGTAATACCGGAGGGGTACCAGCCGCTTTTAGATATTAAGGCGACAGAGATCGCGATTAAGAGGGTGAAGGATTTCTTTCAGCGGGAGCTGGCGACACAGCTGAATCTGCGCCGGGTATCTGCACCGCTGTTCGTGCTGCCGGAATCCGGACTGAATGATAATTTAAACGGAGTGGAGCGCCCCGTGAAGTTTGGGATCAAGGAGCGGGGGGACGCTGAGGCAGAGATTGTACATTCTCTGGCCAAGTGGAAACGGCTGGCGCTGAAACGCTACGGTTTCCAGATGGGTGAGGGACTTTATACGGATATGAATGCCATCCGCCGGGACGAGGAGACAGACAATATTCATTCGATTTTCGTGGACCAGTGGGATTGGGAAAAGATTATTGATAAAAGCGACCGCACGACGGAAACACTTCAGAATGTGGTAAAGTCGGTGTACGAAGCGCTGCGCGTCACGGAAAAATATATTGCCAACCGTTACAGCTATGTGGAATGTTTCCTGCCGGAGGAGATCACGTTCGTTACCTCCCAGGAGTTGGAGGACCGGTATCCTGACTGCACGGGAAAAGAGAGAGAATATAATGTAGCGAAGGAGTTCGGTGCAGTATTCATCATGCAGATCGGCGGACAGCTGAAGTCTGGGGAGAAGCACGACGGAAGAGCGCCCGACTATGATGACTGGAAGTTAAACGGGGATATTATTGTGTATTACCCGGTACTGGATATCGCGCTGGAATTGTCTTCCATGGGAATCCGTGTGGATGAGGAAACCTTGCTCTCCCAGCTTGAAGAGGCAGACTGCATGGACCGGGCCGGGCTCCCATTCCAGAAAGCATTGCTGAACCACGAACTGCCTTATACGGTAGGCGGGGGGATCGGACAGTCCAGAATCTGCATGTTTTACCTGCGCAAGGCACATATCGGAGAAGTACAGTCCTCGATCTGGCCGGATGATATCTGGGAATATGCGAAATCACGCGGAGTGAATCTGCTGTAAGAAAGGGAGTTCCAAAAGCTGATATTCGGTTTTTGGAGCCCTTCTTTTTTATTCTATAGAAACAATAGGAGGCGGCGAAAATGAAAGAAATAGAACGACTGAAAGAACTGGTGAAAAATTTCTGTGAGGAGCGTGACTGGGATCAATTTCACAATCCTAAGGAACTGGCGATCGGATTATCGACAGAGGCAAATGAGCTGTTGGAGCTGTTCCGATTTCAAACTGAGGAACAGATGCAGGATATGTTCGGGTCGCCGAAGATGCGGGAACGCATCGAGGATGAGACCGCGGATGTCTTCTTTTTTCTGCTTCGCTTCGCGCAAAAAAACGGGATTGATCTGGAACAGGCCCTGGTCCGCAAGATCGAAAAGAACAGGAAAAAATATCCGGCTGAACTGGCTAGGGGGAAGAATCTGAAATATACGGAATATGAGTAATAACAGGATCCGCCTGGGTATATCCAGATTTACAACCAGACAAAGCAGTGGATTTTTTGGTCAGATGGATAAACGGCGGCAGCTTCAGTGAAAATATGAATAGGATCCGGGAAGGGGGAGACAAAAGATGAAAATCCGGTTAGCGACGGTATCGGACAACCAGGCGCTGCTGAAGATCTATGCGCAGTATATAGATACACCGATTACTTTTGAGTGTGTTCTTCCTGCGGCCAGTGAATTTGCAGTCCGTATAGCAGGTATAACCCGTGATTATCCTTACCTGGTATGTGAAGAAGGCGGGAAAATAATCGGGTATGCCTATGCGCATAGGCAGATGGAGCGGGAAGCTTATCAGTGGAACGCGGAATTGTCGGTTTATATTGACAGTGCTTATACTTCAAAGGGCTTGGGAAAGAAGCTGTATTTGATTCTAATGGAGATATTAAGATTGCAGGGGATAAGGACAGTATATGGAGGGGTCACCGTACCGAATGTGAAAAGTGAGCGGCTGCATTTGAGCCTGGGCTTCAAGCCGCTTGGGACTTACCACCATACAGGGTATAAATGTGGGAAATGGTATGACGTAACATGGTTTGAAAAAGCGATCGCTCCTTACAGCTCAAATCCGGAACCGATACGGCCGGTGCATGAAATGACAGAAGAAAAGATAAATGATATTATAAAATTGTATATGTAAATGCTTCCTCCAACATTCTCAAAAAAGCGAACAGAAACTGCCTGCTAGGAATGCAGGCTTATTTTATGCCAAAAATATTAATTTTCAGTCAATTTGATACAAACCTGATACATTGCCATGCTAAAATACCGTTAGAAAAGAAAAGTTAAGAAAATCTTTCGGAAAAAATGTCGGAAAAGGGATATAATAAAAATAATTGCACGTTTTTTGTCTCGGGCGCAACCGACATGGAAAAGATTGTCGAATGAATCAGAGAGGTACAGGGATGGGAGATAACAGAGAAGCAATCAGGAGAAAGAAAATGCTGATTGAGAAAAAAAAGAGGAGACGCCGCCGCAGACGTATTCTGATATTGAGAAAATTAGGACTGGCCTGTGTTGCGATGTTCTTGATTATAACCGTAATTCACAAGTGGACGAATCAGCTGGAGGCCCAGGAGACGCAGGAAAGCAGTCATGTGCAGGCAGAAGCGTTTGAGCCGGTGGCGGTCCAGACGAATTCCGAGAATGTCACGCAGCCCAGGGTGACGGTGGATCCGGAACTGGTTGGGCAGCTGGAAGATTTGCTGGATGAAGAGCCAAAGATAAAAGACATTCTTCTGGACCCAGGTCTGTATCCGCAGGAGATGCTGGAGCTTGTACTAAAATATCCGGAAACGATCGATTTTGTTCTGGATTATCCGGAAAAAAAGGACCAGATTTTGGACAGCAGCCGCATAGACATATCGAAGGATTATGAGCAGGGTAAGATTCCCTTATTTTTACAGTGGGATGAGCGCTGGGGATATCATGCATATGGAGACGACGGAATGATCGGAATGGACGGGTGCGGGCCCACCTGTCTGTCCATGGTGGTCGTGGGCCTGACGGGACAAACGGATATGAACCCTCAAAAAGTAGCGGAATTCAGCCAGTCCCAGGGATATATCGATCCCCAATACGGCACCACCTGGGAGCTGATGACAACAGGAGCACAGAAGCTTGGGATTCGGGCTCGTGAGATTCCGCTGGATGAGGATGTTTTGCGAAATGTGCTTGGAAAAGGGCAGGCAGTGATTTGCAGCATGCGCCCCGGTGATTTTACAACCTCCGGACACTTTATCGTGTTAACCGGTTTCAAGAACGGCGAAATCACAGTGAATGATCCAAACAGTCCGAGCCGGAGCCAAAAAACGTGGAAATATGCGGATATTAAATCTCAGATTAAAAATCTTTGGGCTTATTCCTATTGATTAGGATATTCGAGGGCAGGAGAGGAACGGCGCAAGGGCGGACTGCTGGGAGACGGCCCAAAAGTAACGTGCTTTAAGTGATTAGGAGAACGTTACTTTTGGGCATTTCTTCTGCAATCCGTTCCTGTGCCATTCTTCTATTTATGTTACTATTCACGGCCAATGTCAGTTAGTTAAGGATAAACATATGGGATAATAGAATAAATATCCCACTTTGTTTGAGACGGGAAGCCATAG
>NZ_JAHQCX010000019.1 GCF_019042245.1 Diplocloster modestus | reverse complement strand
AGTCTATAATTTACTGCAACTTTTAACCGCTGGTGGAATTTAGTCTTGCACTGGAATTTACTTTTTCAAGTCAGCCTTTTTCTTTCCCTTTTTCTGACCCGGAACTCTGCATATTCAGATAGTAACATTGACCAGCCTCTGTCTGAAAAGCAATTCTGTCGCTGCTTAATATATGCATATTTACGGAGGCGCCCGTTTCATCCAGCAGGCTGGCATTTTGAATACCAGCATAGTGAACTGACACAGTCCCTCCATTGGCCGAATACACCCAAGCGCGCAGCAGGCGGCTCTCTCTCCATTTTGCGCTCCAGATATAATTCCCCCGGGCTGCCAGTCCCTCAAAGCTTCCGTCCCGCCACTCCTGCGGCAGTGCAGGCAGCAGCCTCGTTGCGCCCGTCTTACTCTGTATCAGCATCTCACAGATCCCGGCTGTCAGCCCAAAGTTCCCATCGATCTGGAATGGCGGATGGGCGTCAAAAAGATTTGGATATATGCCTGTCCGGATCAGCATCTGAATCAGCTGATATGCCTTTTCTCCTTCGCCGGTCCTGGCCCGGGAGTTGATTCTTTGTCCCATTCCCCAGCCGGTACTGACATCTGTGCGCTGATCCAGTGCCGCAATTGCAGCCCGGAGAAGCTCCGTATTTTCCAAAGAAATCAGACTTCCCGGATACAGCCCCAGCATATGGGACAGATGGCGGTGCGCATAACCTTCCGACTCTTTTACACTGCCAGCCCAGCTCTCCTCGTACCATTCTTTCAGCTGTCCGTCATCGCCGATTTCAGCGGGGCCTTTTAACCGCTTCTGGTTTTCTTTCCAGACTTCTGCCTGTTCCCGGTTAAGGCCCAGTTCACCGGCCGCCCGGATGGTATCCTCATAGAGCTGCCAGATCAGTGTGTGCTCGTAGGTGTTCCCCTCAGTCCGCGGACCGTGTTCGGGGGAATAAGCCGGAGACGATACCAAAGTCCCGTCCGGCTTACGGACCAGCAGCTGGTCATAGAGCTTTGCTTCCTCGCGCATCATGGGATATATCCTATTTTCCAGAATCTCTTTGTTCCCGGTAAATTCATAATATTCCCAGCAGTTCTGGAGAATCCAGGGCACTGCCGCCGGGGACCAGCCCCAGTCGAAGGACCACCCCGGACAGGTCCAGCCAAACGGGGTGTTCTGGGTATGGGCCATGAATCCATTTTCCGGCTCCATTCGCGTACTTTCGATACCGGCATAGATCTTCGCCGTGATCCGCCCCGGCACTCTTAAGGAATCCACATAGCGGATCAGCGGCAGGATACATTCGGCCATATTTGCCGGACCTGCAGGCCAGTAATTCATCTGAAGATTGACATTCAGATGATAGTCGGCACTCCATATGGGATCATTGGAGACGTTCCATACCCCCTGGAGGTTGGCCGGAAGCTGCGAATCCTCACGTGAGGAACTGATCAGCAGATACCGTCCGTACTGGAACAGCAGCACTTCCAGATAGCGGCTCTCCACCTGGGACGCCAGCCCGTTTTTATATCTTTCCAGCAGCCGGTCTGTCGCATCTGGAAATCGTTCCTGCCCTTTCTCTGTATGGGCATCTTCTGTATAGGCATCCTCTGTATGGGCGTGCGCTCTCATATCCTTTTGTCCTAGGTTTAGGCTGACCCGTGAAAATATCTTTCGATAATCACGGATGTGTTCTTCCTTTAATATTTCATAACCACGGGCCGCCGCGCATTCCAACACCTGAGCCACTCTGTCTTTCAGTGCGGCTGCAGTTTCTCCGGTACGATATGCAGGCCAGCGGTTTTCATAATCTGTTGCAGACGCCAGGTATATTACTACGGATTCAGCCTCATCGATAAGCAGACTATCGTCCGAAGCTTTTATGATCCCCCTGTCAGCCTCTGCCATTATTAAAGTGCAGTATTTTAACCCGTTATCTTTTACTTCTCCTTCAAGCCTTAGACTATTTCGCTCCGCTATAGTGCTCCCCTGCTGCGCGGATTCAAAAGAAATCACCAGATTCAGCTTATCTTCTCCCCGGGCCGTCAGTTTTACGGCCAATACCTTCGCCGGGTGGCTCATAAAATACTCCCGTTCGTAGTGGGACCCGCCGGGTTCATCCTGGATTTCTCCATGAGCAAAGCAAGTTTTCCCACAGTCAAAGGCAACATCTGCCACTGCGTTTTCCAAATCCAGTCTGCGCCGGTAATTACCGGCACTTGCCTCATCCAAACCTTCATATCGAACTCTTAAGTTTCCCCAGCACTGATAAGCGCCGTATCCATCGGTGCCCCCGACCAGTTCCTCACAGGCTTCTGAGGCCTCTGTATTTCTTCCTTCCCGAAATAGCTTCTGTATCTTTCTGAGGGTCTTGCCATCGCGTCCGCACTCTTTCAGATTCCCACCCATATAATCCGGCCGGTCAGGGCCAGGACCCCCGGTCCAGAGCGTCTTCTCATTAAAGGTCATGCGTTCTTCACTGATCCCGCCATATATATTTGCGCCCATATCTCCGTTTCCGATTGGCAGGGTATACTGCTGCCATATATTTTCTTCTGTGGTCCTGCCGGCTCCGGGACTTAGAATAAGGGTACCTTTATCAGCCGGCGCATGATATTGTAATATGAGCTTCGATTCATTCAGGTTCAGATTCTTCTGCAATTGTTCCATGAGTAGTCTCCCGCACGTTTATTTCCAACTAATTCTGTATCGCCTTTAGATACCATAGCACTCTATCGTTCTGCAAAAAATAAAATGGTAACTATCACAGGCAAAAGATATACCATCATCTCCTAACAATTAAGCCGCTATACACTACCCCTGACCTGGAAGCTCATACTCTCTTAGAATACAAACCTTGGTCGAGTACAATCTGGACATCAGGGACGCCGGGCTGTCCGACAGCAGTATCGGCTCCTTACCTTCCTCTATAATCGTAATTCCTTCCTGAAGCCGGCGTATTCTCATGAGATCCGCCTGCCGCGCGTTTATCTCCCCCTCATCCAAAAGCTTTTCCAGCTTCTGTTCATACACCGCCTCAGGCAGTTGATGGGTAAAGCTTTCAATATTCAGAATCGGAATCACTTCTGCGTCTTTCCTGTGTACATTCCGGCAGATCGGATTTTCCCTGAGATGCTCCCACAGTTCTTCCGCGTCAGAAAAGGTCACGGAGATCTGCTTATTCTCCGTCAAATCCAGTTCCTGGTATTTCAAAAGGAGATCCTGGAATACATCCGCATAAGGGGAATAACCCATGGATACATGATGCACGCTGTCCCAGAATGCGCGGTCTGTAAAATACAAAAACTCCGTCTTACCGTTATGTTTCTTGATATACTGAAGCAGCACCTCCGGCGACGGATACTCGCTGGTATTCTTGCTGATGAAGATCTCCGTCAGTGTGCGTGCCATGAATTCCAGTATGGAAACATGCCGGTTAAAAAAGACCTGGGTATAAGAATAATAGCGGTTCATCAGGAACTGATCGGCGATGGATATCCCTTTGGGGTGGACCCCGATAATCTCCCCGCCGTGATAATCCGTCCTCGCTAAATTTCTCAAAAAGAGCCCAAGCTCAAATCCGCCGTAGCTGGTCCCGGAAAACGTGGCGTCCCTCATGATATAATCGATCCGGTCGGCGTCCAGTTCGGAATGGACCAGCTGTACCAGGCCGGAGATTTTGGGGTTGCGTTCCACATTTCCAACTATGATATCACAGATATTTTCAATGGTGATCAGAGGACAGCCGCCGCAATGTCTGTCAATGATACCGCGGATATCCCCGTCGCTTTTTATCACCTGTTCCGTGATATGTTCATGATGATAGGGATTCGAGGGCTCCTGCATATAGTGCAGCCGGGTGTCTCCAACAGAATAAAGTCCATCGATCACCCTTTGCTTCTGATTCCTCACAACGTCCTCCGGATTCGTGGGCAGGCTTTTATATGCCCGCTCCCCTACATGAGAAAGCGGGTAATGCCCGATATCATGAAGCAGCCCGGCCAGCCGTACCAGCTGCCGTTCTTCGCCGGAATACCGCAGCTGGATCGCCATCTGATCCGCCAGATGCATCACGCCCAGGGAATGGATAAATCGGGTATGCTCCGCTCCCGGGAATATCCAGTTCGTAAGCCCCAGCTGTTTGATACTCTGCAGACGCTTAAAAATCGGGAGCTCTATAATTTCCTTTTCCACGGCCGTGAATTCAATAAAGCCATGCACATTGTCCAATATTTTGTCTATAAATCTGACCTGATATCCGTCCATAATTTCCTCCAGCGACTCATTTAGCGCTCCACACATTCTGTTTTCGTGAACAGCTTTTCTATTAAATTAATAATACCCGCTGATTTTATTGAAAAGCAGATATCAGGCTTTTCCCGCTGTACAGCCATTCACGATATCCCGCATAGCTAATTCCATCTATAATTGCCACATTATGAAGCATATCATCACGCTGAGTCATGCCATAAGCGCTATATATAATAGCAGCCAGTTGATCATCATCAAAATCTCTGGAAAAATCTTTTATGAGTACAGCTATTTCTTCTTTTACCAGATATGGAGAAGATAAAATATTGACTGCACATCTAGCCGCCTGATATCGGGAATCCTTATATCTTATTATATTCACGAGTTCCTTGTATGCAGTCTGCATATTTCTGTGTTTCATATTATACTGCGCTATCTGATATCTGCATTCATTATACGTATCCTGGTAGTCGTCCAGCAAATCGACCTGTTTGATTTCTTTCAATATGGAATAAGCCTCTTTTAACTCTCCTTGTTCCATATAAATTTGAGCTAATTTGAAATTAGCTTTCTCTGTCTTAAAGGGACTGTCTTTATATTCACCCAATTCCGCATATAATTTAACAGCATCTGCATATTTTTCATTTTCCAGCAGTTCATCTGCTTTTTGATAAATACATTCCAATTTCTTTGTTTGTGAATCCTTATAATTATTTAGTTCATCATATATCTTTTCCGCTTCATCATATCTTTTTAACTCTAAAGTCTTTTCCGCTTCGAGATATCTTGCTTCTACTTGTTTATTCCCGGAATCTTTATAATCCCCTAATTCTATATAAATATTTCGGGCATCCACATAATTCCCATTTTCCAGATCTATATTTTCCTGTTGGTAAAGATTATTCGGACGTATGATTTCTATGTATAAAAATATACCCGCACACAAGACTGCCGTTGCGCTGACACAAAATAGCAACGCAATTCTTCTTTTTCTCCTCACTCTTTTTTTCTTTTGTACAGTCAGAGCATCCTGTTCCTCTCGTTCTTTTTTTCGCTCTAAAAGGAACCCAAAATCCAACAGGGAAAACAGCTCGTCTTTCGATATATCACACGCAATACATTCTGTTTGGGATTTTAAGTTAACAGCGCCACAGGTACAGTACCAAAAATCTTCCAGATCTTCGGGGTATATATTTCCCTCTGTTTTACTCCAAACCTTCTTAAGTTCAAATAAAAATTGCTGCTTTAGTTCTCCAAACTCTTCTAAATCCTTTTGCGGTGATAGCGGTCTGAGCAACGCGTCCCCTTCCCAATTGGAATCATCCTCAAAATAGACCTTCTTAACATAAATATTGAATTTTCTGGCACCGTTTTGCGATAAATATACAGGGGTCTGTTCACCGAACGATTCGTTCTTCCCCACATTCAAATCCATGTATTGGAAAAGTACATGATCTCCCAACGGATTTTGATCGAGGTCAAAACATTGAATCTCTAGTTTTAATGCCTCGATATTTTTGGGCTGAAGATTGATAAATTTGAACTGCAATATGTTCAGGGACTTTACCGAATCAAAAAACAGCCCGCTTTTTTGAAGAATAACCGGACAACTCCTGCATCCTTGTTGCTCGCCATAAATTTTAATGCACCGAAAGCGTTCAGACATATGTTTTCCTCCCCAGATACTATATATCTTTATCCATAATTATATTATTAATAAAAGGACCTACAACATTGCTATCACTTAACTTTAAGGCTCCCAATGATCCAGCTTAGCCAACAGTTCCACATTTTCCTGCTCAACCTCATTAAACAATGAGGCATCAAACTCATCCGCCGCCGTTTCGGGATTATACCATTCCTGTCCCCGGAAATACGCATCCAGATCCGGATCGCTGAATATGTAACCATGTCTGGCATAGATTTCATTTTTTGCCAGATGGATTATGAGATTCGGGCAATCCTGAAAATCTTCCTCTTTATATTTTCTTTTGTCTGTTTCAAACATCGGCTCCATGACAATGTCCATACCGGTACGTTCGTGCTGTTCATGCCACCGTACTACCTCAGGCCAGAAAGAACATTGTTCCCTGTATGCCGCCAGGTCATTTTCTCCTGACGAGCCGCCGTCCGGTAATATTTCCGGGTCCGATACGCTTCCCTGGCGCCGCACTGTGGAACTGGTGACCGACATCCCGATTGGATTGCTGTCACTTAACTTTAAGTCTTCCACCGTTATGGCGATCTCATCCCCGTTGAATACAAACCGCAGCACACCGCTGCTGCCCCAGCCGTCGTCGGTAAATAAATACTCTGCTTGTCCATCCTTAATCTCACAGGAAATCTCATCCACTCCGGCTTCCCGGTTATAGGAGCTGGTATTATAGTAATAGCTTCCTGTCATCTTCGTCTGTTCGATTTCCACCGACAGGCTCGCGCCGCCCTGCGCCGCAGTGTAGTCTTTTGAATAACCGCCGGTCGTCCATAAACCGCTATAGGAAGAGTAATCTTCCTGTACTGGAATTTTACCGCATCCGAGGGCCTGAACGATCAATAATATCGAGCTTAATATTGTTAGTTTTCTGAGCATACGAGTATATCCTCCTGTTATCATTCTTACCGCTGCTGTCAATTGCCATCCCTTTTATGTAAGCCCTCCCGGGCGAATCTTTTATTGCATATTGTATCATTACATGTTATATTTGCAATTACTTTATCTCATTACAGCGCGGCATCGCGCCGTATCGCACATCTTCGTGCGGCATCGCGCTGTACCGCACAGTACCGCACCGCATGGTATCGTAAAATACTGTTTCTATTATATATTCCCCGGACATAATTGACCATATTAATTTTTTTAAATCATAATCAAAGAACCGATATTCAGGAATATTAAAGTAGCTAATACCCTCCACTATAACACCAGGCTTCCGAATTATGATATGATCTACTTAGTCAGGGAGTTAAACAATGAACACTTACAGAACAGCCCAGGTCACGGCAATCGTCGGCGGTCAGCGTCTGTTTATCGTTCCGGCACTCATTCCGAACCCGGAAGTCGTCTTTCTGGACGAGTTGACTACAGGGCTGGATGGATGCAAAGGCACACCGGGAAGTCTGGAAAATACTGTCGTCTCTCAAAGAAAAAGGGGGAACGATTCTTCTGACCTCCCATTTTATGTATGAGGTTAAAGTTCTGTGTGACCGTATCTGTATTTTGAGAAAGGGGAAAACCGCGTTTTCCGGAACGGTTTCGGAGGCGGTAAAAAGCAGTTCCTGCGATAAATTCGAGGACGCCTATCTTTGGTATGTAGAAAGGGCGGAAAAAACAGATGAAAACTTTTAAGGCAATGCTGAAAACAGAGCTTAAATTGTCCCTGCGGGGTATGGATATGTTCCAATTTGCGATTTGCATGCCCCTGATTGTACTCCTCATTCTTGGAGTTATATACGCGGACAAGCCGGTCTTTGACGGCATATACGTTTTTGGAGCATTCCTTCGGAGTACTGGCCGCTATATCCATCTGTGCCGTCGGTGTGATGGGATTGCCAGTTTGCTGTATTTCCCGATGCTGATTTTCTCGGGCGCGACACTGCCCTATGAGGTGATTAAATGAGAATGACCCCTTTGGGGTTCAGGCTTCCAACAGCCTCATGAACTCTTTCATGGGAACCGTCAGAAATTTATTCTTATGCCAGAATACCTGACGGTAAATTAGCACCTCATATTCCGGGATCCGGATCGGCACGATCGTTTTATCCGCCAGCTCTTTTTCCACTATGTATAAGGGCAGATAGGAGATCCCCTGGTTCTTCTCCAGCAGTCTTCGGATCACTTCCGTATTCCCGGTTTCCAGATAGGGGCTTAGCGCCATGCCATTCAGGGATAACAGCTGGCTCAATGCATAGCTGTATCCCACATGGCATTCTGTCAAAATCAGTTCTTCCTTTAATATCTCTTCAATGCCGATCCGCTCGCCCCGCTTTGCCCGGACCGCCAGCGGGTGGCTGGGAGACGTCAGAAAATAGACGGTTTCTTCCTTGATCACGCGGCCCACCCACTCGGAACCGATGATATTCTGATCGATGATATATGCAAAATCCAGCTCATTATGCAGCAGCATATCATACATCATTTCTCTCGTTCCAACCTTGACACAGACCTGGATCTTCGGATATTTCCGATGATATTCCTTAATCATACCAGGAAATTCGGCAGCCAGAATCGACTCCGACATGCCCACATTGATCTTTCCCACATGACGTTTTTCCGTGTGAAATAATTCTTTCAATGAATCGCTGTCCGACAGCACTTTCCGTGCGTACGCAAGGAACAAATTCCCGTCCTGCGTCAGATAGATATTCCTCCCGATCCGGTCAAACAGCAGAACCCCCAGTTCCGCTTCCAGGTTCTTTATCTGGAGGGTCACGTTGGCCTGGGTATACCCAAGTTCCTCCGCGGTTCTGGAAAAATTCAGTTTTTCCGCTGCTTTGACAAATATCCGTAACTCCCTGAGATCCATCTGCGATCACCTATTAACAAAATTTATAATTATTCTAAATTATATTAATTTTACTTATTCTTCAGCTTATTTTATAGTATTATTAGTTATTCGTCAAGAAAGCTTTCATACTCTTCTCCGCCAGATGAGAGTGGACTGGCACCTTTCGGCAAGATGAGAGGGGTCTGGCACCTTTCGGCAGTAAGGCCCGGCGTTCAGGCAGCTGCGTGGAGAAAGGGGCCTGTCCCCGGTTGTTGCCCGGGTTAGTCCCGCACCCAGGTGGAGAAACTGTTTTATTCTTCGAGCAGACCGGCATCCGGGGACTGGCCGTGAGTAGTACCTATTAGGAAAATCGCACACAGGGAGGAAATTATGATTGGGTTAGGGACATTGATCAACACAGCGGCCGTCATCGTTGGAAGCGCGCTCGGTATGCTGTTCAAGAATGGTTTGAATGAAAAAATACAGGATACCATGATGAAAGGAAGCGGAGTCGCCATCATTTTCATCGGCGTCACCGGCACGCTGCAGCATATGCTTGTGGTTACCGAAAACGGCATTGAAACGCAGGGTACGATGCTTCTTATATTATCCCTGGTTCTTGGAAGCCTGCTGGGGCAGATCATAAACGTGGAAACCAGAATGGAACAGATCGGAGAAAAACTGAAGGCCGCTGTCCATGCGAAAAACGACAATCATTTTGTAGAGGGTTTTGTAAATACCTCTTTGATTATCTGTGTGGGCGCCATGGCGATCGTGGGTTCACTGCAGGATGGGCTGACCGGGGATTACTCCATGCTGGCGGTAAAGTCCGTGCTGGACTTCGTGATCGTTCTGGTCTGCGCTTCCACTTACGGTGCCGGAGTGCTGTTCTGCGCTGTCCCGATTTTCGTTTATCAGGGCCTGATTACCCTGCTGTGCTCGCTGTTTGGCGTGTTTGTCAGTGATCCGCTGATTGCCAATCTTTCTTACATAGGTTCGGCGCTGATTTTCTGCGTGGGTATCAATGTATCCTTCGGCAAGAAATTCCCGGTCGGAAATATGCTGCCCGCTCTTTTTATCCCTGTTATATATGAGCTGCTGCAGATGTTTCATATTTTTTCGCTATGAGTACTTAGCTTACTTCTCTTTCTCCACCAGCGCGAACAGCTCACGCTTGGAATGGATTTGCAGCTTGGAATACATGGTACTCCGATAGCCCTTTACCGTATTCTCCGAGATTTTCATGACCTCGGCCATTTCCCGGTTACTGAACCCACGCTGCATCAGCTCCACTACCCTAAGCTCCTGGCCGGAGAGAATGTCAAACACGCTTACCGCCGTTTCCCTGGGCGGCGCGGGCGCCTCCGCTTCGGCCGTACAGGAAGTATCAGGCTGGGGTTCCCAAACCTGTACTGCAGTACTCCGTACCGCAGGTACGTCCTCTGCCGGCGACAGCAAAACAGCCAGCGAGGTGCCTTTGCGGAACGAGTAGATCAGGTACGGTTCCAGAATGAGATACAGGATCACCACCGACACGGAGATAACCAGATAGACGATATACAAGGTCGCGGGCGTGTCACGGAACGCCTCCAGCAGAGCGGAATGGATCAGGAGTCCAATCAGGCACAGTCCGATGATCCACGGGGAAATGAAGCGGGAGGGATACTGCTTGGCCGCGATAATCCCCAGCAGAGGGAACAGGCAAAGGGCCGCCATGCCCGCCGCCAGCAGGACGCAAGCCACAAGGGATAGGGCGGGTATATAGAGGGAGGCCAGCG
Organism: Diplocloster modestus; assembly: GCF_019042245.1. Lineage (GTDB taxonomy): Bacteria > Bacillota > Clostridia > Lachnospirales > Lachnospiraceae > Diplocloster > Diplocloster modestus. The sequence continues at coordinate 102,843 of NZ_JAHQCX010000019.1, read as the reverse complement.
CCGAGACAAAACCCAGTGCGGACACCGCCACCAGGCCGGTAACGCTGCGCATGGGTGAGACGCCGAAGCGTTTCCAGAGAAAAAAGACAAGCAGTTCATAGGCGGCCATAGACAGGTAATAAACAAAAACACCGTGTATCACGGTTTCCACCAGGGTGCTGCCGAACAGGGTCAGCAGGGAACCTAAGAAAACCAGCAGATAGAATCCCTTGAAAAAGCGCCTGGGGCAAACCAGCCCATCCCCCTTTTTTGCAAAGCTAGGCCAGACATTTCCCGGCAGCCAGAAAAAGAAAATCAGCATCAGCACAAGACTGATTACCATAAACACCCGGAATACCGAGAACGGAACCTTTACAAAATCGTTTTGCAAAATTGCCACCAGGGCACAAGCGATGGGATAGGCCATCAGAAGATGCCGGGCGGCGGACTTCTCGCTAAACAGGTAGACGATGACCGCGTTTTCAAAACCAATCATGAAGATGCAGCAGAAAAATTGTATGTAAAGCAGTCCCGCCAGCATATCCGGCGACAGGGGGAAGTAGAGGCCCAGCGCCGACGTCAGCGCCGCCAGCGCCGATACGCGCTCGGCCCACACGATAAGCTGTGGCCGAAAGATCATCAGCAGGATGGATAGTATGTACCCCACGACGATCAGCACCGTGACGTTCCCCACATCCACCGGAAGCGGCGTCCGGCCGTCGAGGGACAGCGTCTGTCCGGAGAAATACACCACCCCCATCTGCCAGGTAGCGAACATGGCGAAGCAAAGCAAAAGCCGGAACGGGACGGTCAGGCGCTTGCTCTGGTTTTCAGAAAAAATAGAATTGCTCACAACATCTCACCTCCCTGCTGCTCTTGGTCCCGCTGTCCGGACACACACCTCGGCTGCGCACCGGTGAGCAGCCAGTCACTCTTTTAAGATGAGGCTGACGCGCTCACCAAACCGAAATAAATCGCTCATGACAGTATCCTTTCCACGGCCCGGATCGCCGCCGCGCCGATAAAATGCGCTTACCGTACAGTAACGGTGGACTTGTTTTTATCAGTATAGCTCAAAAGAGTAAATCATTCAACATTTTTGGAAATTGTACCGGGTGGGGGTGAAAAACCGCGTAAAAATGCAAAAACCCCTCCAAACGGGGGTAACACTTTTTCTGTATTTGCGTTAAATTGAATTAAGAACGGGGTTTAACAGTAAAAAAAGAAAGTCAAGGCCGGCGGATGGAATGAGAACTTCGTGATCTGCAGGAAGTCATGAAGCAGATTGCCTCTACAGGAATCTGGTGCGGGAATAAGGGAGGTGGTTGTGATGCTGCAATCCTGTACCGAAAAATATACGGACAACTCGGATGAAAAGATGTTCCGATTTATTTTCTTCTGCGACTGCTGCGGCGCTCCTTTTGAAGCTCCCCCCATCCCGTTCACCGAGGGGAGGCTGGCGGGGACGCCCACCGATACCGAGATCGAACTGTGGATGCTGCGCTGGCAAAAGGAACACGCACAGGCGTTTGCCAGGGCAAATGAAGAAGCCGCCGTTCACTTCTTCGGCTGTCCGGGCTGCGGAAAGTACATCTGTCCGACTTGTGTTATCAGCACAAGGCTTCCCACAGGGCAAATTTTGGATAGGTGTCCCGATTGCGCCATGAGAAGCATCAGGTACCGCCCTTTCCAAATGGTAGGCCCGCAGAAAGAAGCAAAGGACAAGGAGGATGTGCATGGGACATGGAGAAAAATTACTGCCCCCTTTAACAAAACGTTTCAGGAATGAATCAGACAACAAGACGTTCCGCTTCACATTTTACTGCGATTACTGCGGCACGGGCTATCAGGCGCCCACCACCCCGTTTTCCGGCGCCGGCGAGGTTAGGGATGATGCCGAGCTGCCCCCGCTCCAAAGGCTCCTGTGGCAGACGGAGTATGAGGACGCTTATGAACGGGCCAACCGGCAGGCGTTATACCATTTTACCCGATGTGCGGAATGCGGAAAGGTTGTCTGTGAGGATTGTCTGGACGAGTTTGAGGACATCCCCCTCTGCCCGGACTGCCGGGCGAAACAAGGGAGGGGGGACGATAAAGAATGAAAAAAACACCGGCGCGCACAATCGCAAAACAGGAGAAAACCTTTATGAGAAAATTTATTACCCTTATTTTAACCATCCTGCTCACGCTGGGTCTTACGGCCTGCGGGCAGCCGGGTAAACCGAACCCTCAAAACCCCGTCACGCTGACCATCTGGCATACCTATGTCGAGAATATGCAGGCCACTTTTGATACGCTCGTGACTGAGTTCAACAGCACGGTGGGCGCTAAGAACGGTATCACCGTCAAGGTGGAGTACATCGCCAATGCCTCCGTCATCAACGAACAGCTTGTGGCCGCCGCCAAAAAAGACCCCGGCGCGCCCGCGCTGCCCGATCTGGCGGTGGTCTATCCCAAAGCGGCGGTAACGCTGGCCGATCTGGGCGTACTCTCGGATTTAGGCGTACAGTTTTCACCGCAGGAGCTTGCCGCGTTCGTACCGCAGTTTTTAGAGGAAGGCAGACTCGGCGGCGATACCCTTTACCTTCTGCCTGTGGCAAAGTCCACCGAGGTTCTCTACCTCAACCGCACTATCTTTGACCGCTTCGCGTCGGAAACCGGGGTTACGATTGATAGCCTCGGCACCTTTGAGGGACTTGCGGACGCGGCGGTCAAATACTTCGAATGGACGGACGCCGTAACACCGGACATACCGAACGACGGCAAGATGTTTTATTACCCTGACGGCCTTTTCAATTACTCTATGATAGGTTTTCAGCAGCTGGGCGGCGAAATTGTCAAAAATGGAAAACTCAATCTTTCCGCCCCCGCTTTCCAGCGGATCTTCGACAGCTACTACACCCCTGCCGTCAAGGGAGGCACAGCGATTTTCAACGACTATGCCAACCACCTCGCCATCACGGGGGATATCGTCTGCGCCACCTCCACCTCGGCAGGCGCGTTCTTCTTCCCGACCAAGGTCACGTATCCCGATAACACCAAGGAGGACGTGGTGTTCGATGTATTGCCCTATCCCGTGTTCGAGGGCGGTAAAAAAACGGTCTTTCAGAGGGGCGGCGGCATTTGCGTGACGAAATCCACTCCCGAGAGAGAGTATGCGGCGGGGCTGTTCCTAAAATGGTTCACCGCGCCGGAGCAAAACCTGACTTTTACGGCAGTCACCGGCTATATGCCCGTCACACAGAAAGCCTTTGACGAGGTGGTCGCGGGAAGCCTGCCCGAAATCGAAAACCCTCTCGTGGAAAAGACGCTGATTGTCGCGGCCGGTATGCAAAAGACCCACGCTTTTTACTTCCCGCCCGTGTTCGACGGCTTTGACGGCTTGCAGACCGAGTATGTCAAACAGATACAGGCTTTCGTGGAGGACGCAAAACGGGGATATAAAGAATTGCGGAAAACGCAGGACGCGGACGCGGCATTTGCGGCCGTTTCAGAAAACGCGCAAGGTGAATTCGTGTCGAATTACAGACAGTAAGAGGGTGAAACAGGATGGTGGGAAAAGTTAAATTTTTTTTGCGGAACATACCGTTATCCTTCCGGGGCGGGACTATAACCATGCGGCGCCGGCTGCTTGCTTTCCAGCTGATTCTTACCTTGACCATCCTGTCGGGAACTATGCTTTTGCTGTCTGTGACCGGGATGTTCAGCCGGGAAGCCACCGACAGCGAGAAATTTCTTGGAAATGAGCTGTACTATCTTTCCGAAAGCGTCGAGAGCCAGTTCGGGAAAGCCTCCGCGCTGGCGGTGCGCCTGTCGGAAAGTTTATCCGCCGGTATAGAAGACCAGCTGAAGGCACAGGACCTCACTGTGACTGATTTGAAAACAAACCCCGAAATCCTGCACGGCCTTGTGGAAGATCAGCTGCCGTCGCTGATCCACGCGCTTGACGGTACGGATTGCACGGGCGCGTTCTTCGCGCTGGACGCGACGGTGGGTCCCGACCTTCCCGGCGCGAAGTATTCCAAGGCCGGGCTCTACATACGCAACAACGAGCCGAGTGCCAACGGCGGCAACGCGGACTGGCAGCTCCTCCTGCGCGGCTCCTCTGAACTGGCCACCAAGGGCGAGCTATATATGCAGTCGAAATGGGATTTGGAATATGATGTGGAGAACTGCCGGTTCTGGAGCGAACCTCTCGCAGCGTATCAAGCAAACCCTTCACTGCCGGCTTCCCGCCTAGTCTACTGGTGTCCTGAAGGCGCTCTGCGCAATCTGGACGAAAACACGATGACCTGCAGTGTCCCCCTGATCGGCAATGACGGACGGGCGTTCGGAGTTTGCGGCTTTGAGGTCAGCCAGATGAACTTTATGCTGCGCCATAATTCGAGCAACTCCGGCAAATATCCGAGGATGGCGCTTCTGCTTGCAAATAACGGGGACGGCGGACTGATGATGGACACCGCGCTGCTCGCGGGCAATGCGACGGTTTATGGAACGCTTCCAAAGGGAACTTTACTAAAAACCGCGGGAGCGGACAAAGGTCTGACTTGCTACTCTATTTTAGGCGGCGGTTCTTTTATTGGACTTTCCGCGAATATCCGCCTTTACCCGGATGATTCACCGTTTGCCTCGCAGAGCTTTACGGCGGCAGCGATTGTGCCGAAAGCGGATTTCGACGCCGCGAAAAATGCGTCGAGCTTTCGTATTGCACTGCTGTTGTTCGCGCTAATGGCGGTAGGCATCGTTGCATCTGTCATTTTGTCAATGCGGTACGCAAAGCCTATCACGGACAAACTGATGTCAGAGGCCGACGACGGACTGCCGGAAAAAACGAATATTCTTGAGATCGACCTCATTATTGATAAGATCCGGGAGCAGCGTTCCAAGGACACCCCTCTCCCAGACGATCTGTTTGGCGACTTCATCGCGCGGATCGGGACGCTGACACAAACGGAAAGGAAGATATTCCGTCACTATGCCGCGGGGAAATCGGTCGATGAAATTCTATCTTTCATGTATATCAGCATGAGTACGCTTAAGACGCACAACGGTCATATCTATGCAAAATTAGGAATTACATCAAAGGATGAACTCACCTTGTATGCCGAACTGATAAAAAAGAGCGGTTTGGAGGATCGACTCCTCTGATACGAAAAAAGCGCTGTTTATAAGGGTTTTCGAGGCCGTATCATACTAAGTATGATATGGCTTTTTTGCGTTTTTTATAAAATCATACCAGGTATGATAGGCTTTTTAGACGAAAATCATACTTGGTACGATAGCCAGGACGGACCTCTGTGTGCAAAAATAATAAATGGAAAAACCCATTTTTTAGGATCGGTTAGAAAAGGAACAGGGGAGGGGAAATAATGTTTGAAAAGCTACATCCCACCAGCAAATATCAGGTGGTGGGCGACACGCCCCTCGGCAGGCGATACTGCTTTTACTGCGAGGTGTCCGGTACCCCGGTCTACACCACCGGCCCCATCCGGGCGAATATCCCGGAGGAAGAACTGAGGCTTGCGTGGCAGGAGGCGAAGCCCTACTTCAACGGCTGCTCCCAGTGCGGGAAATGGATTCGGGACGAGGCATACAACATCGACGAGATGAAGTGCATCGAGTGCGCCCCCTACAAGAGCAAGCCCCGGTACTGCCCCCTCTGCGGATGTCCCGTTCCCACCGGTAACGATTACTGTGTCCGATGCGGCCGGCCCATTGGCGAGGTTATGTTTGAGAGCAATGGGGAAGAAAGGTTGGGAATGAAGGGTTCTATTAACAGTTGACTAGAGTACAAAAAAGGAGGAGCATAATATGGCGTTTTTTGACAAATTAGGCGAAATGGCGAAAAACATCGGCGACAGGACGGGGGACGCAATTGAAACCAACAAGCTGGGCAGTAAAATCAAGGCGGAAACTGAGGCGGCTGGTGAAGAACTGAAGAAGATCGGGGCGTTCTACTACGAACGGTTTGCACAGGATGGCAAGGCGGACCCAGAGGTACTGGAATTCTGTCAAGGGGCTAAGTCTCACTATGACGCGGCAGTCGAGGCCCAGGCGGAGATCGACCGCATCAAGGCGGAGAACGAGGCGGCCAAAGCAGCAGCAGTCCCTGAAACACCTGCTGTTCCCGCCGGTATCACCTGCCCATCCTGCGGTGCGGCCAACGCACCCGATACCAGGTTCTGCTGCGGATGCGGCAATAAGCTGGAAGCGCCCGCCCCCGCTCCCACGGGTATGACCTGCCCGGTTTGCGGCGCGGCAAACGCCCCCGGCACCAAGTTCTGCTGCGGGTGCGGCGCGAAACTGGAAGCACCCGCCCCCGTACCTGCCGGTATGACCTGTCCGTCCTGCGGCGCGGCCAACGCCCCTGGCACCAAGTTCTGCTGCGAGTGCGGCGCGAAGCTGGAAGCGCCTGTAATTCCCGCCGAGCCGGAGAAGGTAACCTGCCCGGCGTGCGGGACCGAAATCGGCCCCGGAGTAAAGTTCTGCCCTGAATGCGGCGCAAAGAAGGAATAAGGAGGAAATCTGATGACTGCAAAAGAGATTTTTCATAAGACCATGCCCTTTAACATAGCGAAGCTGGCTCTGGGCGGACTCACGGTCCTGCTGTCCGCGCTGCTCTTCGCCATCCTCATGGGAATCGGCTGGCTGTTTGGAGAGGGCGGGATGATCGTCACCTTTATCATCTGGATTTTCGGCACCGGCTTCATCCGATTCGTCATCATGCACTACTTAGGTTATCTGGTCAAGGCGGGACATATCGCTGTGATCGCCGAAGCGGTCACCACCGGCCGGATTCCCGACAATCAGGTGGCCTACGGCAAGGCCCAGGTCACCAAAAGGTTTCTCACCTCCAACATCTACTTCGCCGTGGATAAGCTGGTAAGCGCCGCTGTCAAGCAGATTCAGAAGGCGGTGGGCAAGGTGGGAAACGCCCTCGACTTCATTCCCGGTATGGGCGCCGTCACCGGGCTGGCGCAATTTTTCGTCAGCATCTCCCTCGGCTATGTGGATGAGTGCTGTCTGGGCTACACCTTTTATCAAAAGGAACAGGGTGCGTTCAAAAGCGCGGCCGACGGTGTGGTGATCTACGCCCAGAACTGGAAGCCGCTGCTGGGCAGCGCGGCCAAAACAATGCTCAAGGTGATTCTGCTGATGGTGGTCGTGGCCCTGGGCATCTTCGTGCCGATCGGTCTTCTCTTTAAGGTTCTGGGATGGAGCCCGCTAGCGGCGTTCCTGCTGGCCTGCCTGATTGCCTGGGTGGTGAAGTACGCGCTGGTGGACAGCTACATCATGATTCAGATGATGACCGTCTATATGGGGGTCGCGCCGAATACCCAGATTACCTTTGATCTTTACAGCAAGCTGTGCGGCCTGTCCGCCAAGTTTAAGGAGCTGTTCCAGAAGGGAAAAGAAGAGCCCTCCCAGCCGTCCTATGCTGCGGCGGGCACAGCTCCCGCACCGTCTCCGGCAGCAGCTCCCGCTCCGGCGCGAGCTGAGACCAAGCCTGTATTCTGCGGACAGTGCGGCGCAAAAAACGAGCCCGGTACAAAGTTCTGCGGCTCCTGCGGCGCAAGGATGTAGTGCCAGCAGGAGGAAACTAAGGAGAAGAATCCGTTTTACAGAATCTCCGTCAACACCTGACGGAGAACCTGACGAATGAAGGAGGAAAAAAGATGAAAAAAGTTTTTGCTTTGGCGCTTGCCCTGCTGGTGATCCTGTCCCTTACCGCCTGCGGCGGCAAAAATCCGAAAAAAGACATTGTTGGCGTCTGGCATGCGGTGGATGAGGAGACTGAAACCGATTATGGACTCGGCATCGAGTTCACCAAGGACGGCAAGCTCCGGTACGGGCTCACCGAGGATGTGCTGGCGAGCCTGTCCGACGGGGACTCGAAGGATGCTAAGGATGCGATGGCGGGTCTGGATATGCTCATGTCCATCGAGTACAAAATCAAAAGCGACACCGAAATGGAGGTCACGGTCAGCGCCATGTTTGGGCTTGCGAAGGAGAGTGATATCATCCCATATTCCCTGGACGGCGACACCCTGACCTTTGACGGAGCGACCTATACCCGTATGAAATAACAGAAAATATATACATATAGAGAGGAGAGCGTTTCATGGCTTTTTGTACCGAATGTGGGACAAATGTCCCTGATGGCATAAAATTTTGTACCTCCTGCGGTAACCCCATGGGCAGCGCCGCACAGCCGGAGCCGGTGATGACGGGCGCCGCGGCCCAAACAATGCCGCAGTCCCAAACGGCTCAGCCACCCGCCGAGCCTGTCTACACGTCCCAACAGCCGGCGCCTGCCTATTCGCAGCAACAGGCGACATCTGCCTATCCGCAGCAACAGCCGGCGCCTGCCTATCCGCAGCAACAGGCGCCTGCCTATCCGCAGCAACAGCCAGCGCCTGCCTATCCACAGCAGCAGGCGCCTGCCTACATACCTGCTCCATCGGCAGCTGATACGCCGCCCACCGGGAAATATGCGGTCATGTCCACCGGCAGCTTTATCCTGACCTCCATTTTGTTCGCCATTCCTGTTGTCGGCCTGATCGCCTGCATCGTCATGGCTTTTGCGTCGAAGAATCTCAACCGCAAGCACTATGCCAAAGCCATGCTGATTTTTATGATCATCGGGCTGGTACTGGCAGTTATCCTGTACTTTGTGAGCGGATGGGTGCTGGAGGCCGTCACCGGTTATCTGGGAGGGGCCTTCCTCTCCTAAATCCCGGTACGAGCAGAAATAGTGGAAGGAGATGGTTTTATGAAACGATGGTTTTCCCTGCTGTTGGCGGCCGCGCTCCTGTTTTCACTGAGCGGCTGCGGTCTCAAGGAAGCGGTACAGAGCAAAACCCGCGAGGTGCTGGAGGCGAGAGGCGCCGAAAAATCCGCCGTGTCCGAGGACGGCATTACAGAGAAAAGCCACACCGGAACCACCCCCAGCGGGCAGCCCCGCCCGTTGGCGCCGCTGCCCGAGGGTGCGAGCTACGAGGAGCGGCTGGAGTATGAGTGGCAAAACGCTCCCAACGAGGGGTATGTGTGGACCATCACCATTAAAGATACGGATGAAATTGACGCTATGGGTCTGTGTACCGCCACCTACAACGTGAATCTTTCAGCCTCCCATGTGGGCAAGGATATGTTCGGCCCCTACTTCGGCGAGTTCGGCTTTGATTACAGCGCCGACATGGGTGGCCTGAGCGCCCTGCTCACCGCTCAGGGCGGCAGCGTGGATTACGACACCGACGGCTGGTTCCAGAACGACCGGTTTCTCTTTGAACTCTCCCCCTATGAGAAGGATGAAGAGGAGATGATGGAAGCCATCGTCAACGGCGGCAGCGAATACGAGGAAATGTCCTCCGAGGAAAAAGCGATGATGGAGGCGCTGCTGGGTCAGGTGTACGACCTGGACAATGAGGAACCCTTTGAGAAAAACAGTGAAGCCGCGGCCATGTGGTGGGCCTTTGACATGCCCATGACCGATGGCGATATGAGCGGCTACTTCCAGATGAACGGCATATTGGGCGGTATCGTGGACGGAAAAAGTGAAATTGACTCCGCCGGAAAAAATGTGGTCGCCGATGTGCGGGTGGCCTTCGGGCTCTATGATCTCTCAAGCGGCGCGATGCTCTATAAATTTGATGAACGGTATTCCGAGAGCGATACCTTTGAAAATCCCATTCCCTACACACTCAAGGTCTATCCCGACAACAATGTGGTCATGACCCTTTACAGTTCCCAGGGCGGTCCTGTCACCACCAAGTGTTACGGAACCATCGACAAGGTGCCGGTGGAGCAAACGACGGTGGTCAAACCGTAACGCTCCATGATTGGAATACAACCTCAAACCCCGCATGGGCAGTTGGCATAGCCGCCAGCCGCCCATGTCTGATGATAATCGAGAGAAGGAGGCAAAACGACGATGAAAAAATGTCCGCATTGCGGCGTAAAGCTGGAAAAAGACGCCCCGTTCTGCGGTGCTTGCGGAAAACCTGTTTTGGTACCGCAGAAAAACAAAAAAACATCAGGGACGTCAGGGGCGGCCGGATTCCGTATGAAACGATACGCGCACCCCAGCGGAGGCTTTTTGTTCGCCGCTCTGCTGAGCCTGAGACTGTTCCCCTATCTGCTGAATGCAGGAATGGTCATGCTCTTCAAAAACCTGCTTCCGGTACTTTTGCCGCTGACGGTATCTTTCTTGGGGATTGTGGCGGGCTGGGCGCTTCTGGCCTGCGCCGTTCTGCGGGTGCGCGGCGAGGGCCTGTCCACGAACAAAATCGCCGCCTGCGCGCTGGAACTGTTTGCGCGGGGCGGCGGGGCGGCGCTGCTCGTGCTGTTTTGCTTTCGCTTTATAGATCACTTTATCACCTACTTATATGGGCAAACCGAATTGCTGCATCCCGTGGTCATGCTGATATTCCAATTGATTCTGCCCCTTGGCTCCAGCGCACTGATTGCGTTCCTGATCATCAGGGGATTTGCAACACAGCGGCGGGCAGGTGTATTTTTGGCAGCCGCAGGGCTGATTCTGGCGGCCAAGTATGTGGCCCCGATGGCGGCCGGACTGGTGCTCGCCATCCTGCCGGGCATGTCCGAGAGCCTGAGCGGTATGACGGTGGGTTACATTTTAACCGCTCTGCTGCAGTGGCTCGTGCTCTTGCCCCTGCTGATGGAGTCTCAGGCGCAAGGGCAAAAAGAAGATGCCCCCGCACAAAAGTCAAACCGCATGAGCATTGTAACGGCAGGGGCATTGGCGGTGCTATGCGTTGTATCTGCCATTCAAGTGCTCCCACAAAACCCGAAGGACGCGGTGAAAAAGCAGATCAGCGAGATGGTGGCCGAGGGGGACCGCTTTGCGGCGGACGGCGATCTGCTATCCGCTTCGGCCTGTTATCGGTACGCCATCGCCCGCAGGGACGCATGGCGGGTGGTTCTCTCCAAAGAGGGCAGCCTGTGGGGCTCCATTCAGCAAACTTACAACGACGAGGCCGTCCGGCTGCTGCAGGTGGAGGCCGACCACTCTCAGGACAGCCATTTATATTCCTGGCTGCTCACCCAGGACTGCCCCGGAGATTACTACGCCTATTATCTGGATTCCATCCGGGAAACAGCCAAAACGGACGGGGAAGCGGCCAAGCGGCAGCATGATATCCTGCTGGACTGTATGCAGAACGGCATCTTTACCGGCAGCTTTGTCACCCGGAGCGCCCTGTCGGACCGGCAGGCAAAAAAGCTGCTGGAGGAAATCAACGCCATGGACGAGAACCTGGATTCCCGGCGCAGCGTGATGCTTTACAGCGATCTGGCGGCCAACGGCGGCGTGCTCACCCTCGATCTGACAAAGCGCGCTGTGGCGCTGGCGGAGCAGTACCCCACCAACCTCGCCCTCCAAGGCTCCGCCATGGAGCTGGGCTGTTCCTACACAGACGATCCTCCCCAGGATTACCACGAGGCCGCCGCTGCTGCTGCAAAACGTTTCGATACGCTGTATGAAAAGCAAAATCCCAACCCGGCGCCTCACGATTATGAGGCCGAGAAGGTCATGGTGGCTTTTAACCTGATGAAGATTCAGAAGATTGACGAGGCTAAAAAGATTTTGAGCGTGGCGGCCGCAAAATCGGACAGCATCGCACTGCGCTACCTGCTGGCGACCTGTCATTACCGCGCGAGCGAGTATGAAGTATGCGCCGAAATGGCGGAGGCGATCTACGCCGGGAACCCCGGACACCAGCAAGCCCTTGGCCTCGCCATGCTGGCGCGGGGGCTGAACGGACAGATGACGGAATCACTTACCTATGCGCTGGAACTGTCGGAACAGGCTCGGTCAGGCAATCCGGTCATCGGGGACACGATGCTCTCCACCTACGCCCGTGGTATGGCCGGAACCTATATCTCCAGAAAGCAGTTCCCCTTGCGCTACGGGGATCTCTCCGATGCGGATAAGGCCCGGCTGGAGGGCGATCCGCTGCTGGGGCCTATGGTTCTATCCAGCTGGCAGGCGGCCAGGCGGGAATACGACGACTCGCTGATATCGGCGGAGCAGGCGCTGGCGGTCTGTCCCGAGTGGCCCAGCCTCTATTATCTCAAAGGTAACATCCTGTTTGAGCAGAAGATCTACCGTGAGGCCGCGGACGCCTATGGGCAATCCGTTTTACTGAATCAGGGCAATCCCTCCGCGTGGTTCATGCTGGGGCAGGCTCTGGACCGGCTGGAGCTATATGATCTTTCCGCCAACGCCTTCCAGCATGTGCTGGAGCTTGTACCGAACTCCGACCATGAGGTTGACAAATACGGTCTTGCCCTTCACGCGGACTGGGCTCTGCAGGATTTGCAGGATTATGTGGGGGAGGAAAAAAAGCCATGACGATTGTGTTAGCTGTAACGGGTATTATCTGCGGACTGTTTACCATATTTGTTCTGGGCAGCGGCGTGATTGCGGGTATTCTGTCCTGTGCCATCGGTCTGGCTCTGCTAATATTCCGCTTGGTTATAAAGAAAAAATCCCTGAAAAAGCAGGCGGCGGCGCTGGTTTCCGGCACGCTGGCGGCGGTGATGCTGCTTTCCCTTGCCTTTGCGGGACTGACCGACAACGCCGCGAGGACGGCGGCAGCAGAGCTGGCGGCGGTGGACCGGCTGCTGCTTCGCGGCGGAGTCGAGGATACCGCCAAGGCGCTGGAGCTTCTGGAGGAGATGCAGAGCAAATACCCCAACAGCGTAGAGCTTCTGATTCGTCAGGCGCAGGCCAACAGCCAGCTCTTCAATGACGATGAGGCGGCGGCGCTGCTGAATCGCTGCGCGGCGGACCTGGATATCCGCTATTATTTGATGAAGGCTTCTGAGGAGATCAAGGCGGGCCGGGAGGCCGAGGCGAGAGATACCTATGTGGCTGCGGCGGCAATCTACACGCAGGACTATCAGATTCAGTTTAACGCCGGATTTCTGAGCTACATTCGCGGAGATATGACCAAGGCTGAGTTTTACCTGCTACGCGCTTGCATTCTGGAGCCGAAGGAACCCCGCGCCCTGTTTTTCCTCGCCACGGTCAAGTGCGTCCAGGGAGATTATGCGGCGGCAAGGGGGCATTTGGAAAAGGCGGCGTCTCTTCGCGTGAGTGACACGCTGAAAAAGGACATAGAGGATTTGCTGGCGTCCTTGCCGCAGGAAGGAGCGTGATAGACTTGAAATGGAAAGGAAAGCGGTTTTTATCCTGGCTTCTTGTGTTGGTTCTAATTTTTCCGCTGGCGGCCACCAGGGCATATGCGGGGTTAGGGGTTCCCGGCCCCGACTCCTCCCCGCCTCCCCCGGTGGAGAGATACACCCTGTACGACGATATGGGCTCGGCCTTCTCCGACTATTTGGCACAAAAGGCGGGCGGCGGAAGCTTGAGTTCCCTTGAAACATGGTTTAACCGTCTGACAACGGAGGGGCGCGGCTTCAGCGTAGGCGGGCGGGAACTGAACACGGGCCGCCTCGGCGGGCTGTTTGGAAAGCTTGGCAAGGCGTTTGATATTGGCGGCGTCGTCAAGGATGTTGCCAGCTATACCGACAGCTCCAATCATAAGCACGCCTCTCTTGAGTTTTTGGACAATGTGTTCCGGGGCTGGGCCATTGGACTATCCACCATCGGCAAAGAGGTGCCGTATGCCGGGGATATTGCCGGGATGGTCCGGGATCTGTTCGGCGGCGAGGCGGTGTCGGATTTTTTCAACGATATCAACAAGGGGGACAGCGCTTTTCTCGACACGATGGACAGCCTGATCAATTCGATGAACCTCAGCGTACAGGATTTCTATTTCATGGTGGACGCCATGTGGGGCGATTTTTACAACTGGCTCATGGAGCTGGTGGGGCCGGGTCAGGATGGCGAGGTGCAGGTAGAAAAGCCGAATATCTACCTATACAGCGACGCCCCCGCCGAGGTTGAGGTGACCTTTGCCCGGCCGGAGCTGCTGCGTACGACCATTCCCCGCTATGACCCAGTCGATGGGGCCGGCTGGCGGGTGACGGTACAGCAAGACGGACTCCTGCTGGTTGAAGGAGAAACCTATGGATTCCTGTTCTATGAATCCGCGGCCTCTCCCGCCGACTTCCAAACCCGCAAGGGCTTTTATCTGACGGGTGAGAATCGGACGACGCAGTTCGAAAAGATTCTGGATGCCTATGGCTTCAACCAGACGGAAAAAGCGGACTTTATCGACTACTGGACAACACGGCTCGACCCCCATCGGGGGTATGCGATGTACCCGCAGGACACCGGGCGTCTGGATGCCGTAATGCCGCTGCTTGTGAACCCGGCCCCGGATCACGTCTATCGTCTGTGGTTCGGATTCAGGGCGACGGATGAAATCCCCGCGCCCCCGGAGATCACGCCCATCGCGCGCGGCGGTCTCACTGTGGTGGAATGGGGCGGCTCTGTTTTGAACTAAGGCAAATCATTGTGTCCTCCCTGCGCAATAACGCGGGGGGATAAGAAAGGAAGGTATATATTATGTCAGATTTATTGAGCGGACTTGGAAATCTCGGCGGTTTGGGCGGCATCGTCAAGGGCCTCACCAACTTCATGCCCCAAGACGATCCCAACGTACTGATAATGAAGGCGCAGGGCGAGGTATCCGACCTCAAAAAACAGGAAACAGATCTTTATATCGAAATTGGAAAACAGGCCGTGGAGAAATACGGGCTGGAGGACTTTGGTGACGCGGCCGGCCGGATGAAGCTGATTCAGGCAAACCTCACCGCCGCCGAAACCAAGCTGAAGGAAGCCAAGGGCGCCGCCGAAGAAAAAGAACAGGCGGAACAGGCGGCGCTGGCAGGGCGCATCTGCCCCCAGTGCGGTCATGAGAATCCGGAAGGGATCAAGTTTTGTCAGGAGTGCGGCAGCAAGCTGGGTGTCCAGAACACCTGTCCGTCCTGCGGGGCGGCAAACCCGGCCGGCGTGAAATTCTGCCAGGAGTGCGGCACACGGCTGGCGGCCGCCGCGGTTTCCGGGGTCTGTCCCTCCTGCGGCATGGAGAACCCTCCCGGTATTAAGTTCTGCGGCGGGTGCGGCGAAAGATTGGGGGGCTGACAATGGCTACATATAAGCAGCCCTGCGTCCACTGCGGAGCGTTTATCGACCGGGACGTGCGGCTCTGTCCCAAGTGCGGCAGCATGAGTCCTTTTGGGTATCTCTGCCCCTCCTGTAACCGGCCGATTGAAAAGGGAACACCGGTGTGTGCCGGGTGCGGGCGGCCGCTCTACGTGCCCTGCCCCTCCTGCGGCCAGCAGACTTTCGTTCAGGAAAAATGCGAGCGATGCGGCGCAGGCCTGATGATCTACTGCGAGAATAAACGCTGCGGCGCGTTGCAGTTTTTCCAGAACACGAAATGCACCGTATGCGGTAAAAAAATCGACGGCAATGTCGGAAAGAAATGAGGTTGATACACTATGCTGACATCATTCACTCGGAACTATCAGGATAATTCCACCGATGCGGGTTTCCAGTTCACCTTTTACTGCGACATCTGCAACGACGGATACAAATCCAGCTTCATCGAATCGGAAACCTACAAGAAAAAAAAGGGCCTGCGGGGTCTCTCACAGGGAGTCGGCATCCTCGGCTCCCTGGTGGGCGGCCGGGCCAGTCAGTTCGGTTACGCCGCCCAGCGGAGCGGGGACATTCTCTCCCAGACCTTTGAGGGTAAATCCCCCGAATGGCAGAAGGAGCATGAGCAGGCTTTTGAACGGGCGAAAAACGAGGCCATGCAGCACTTCCACCGCTGCCCCGGCTGCAACAAGTACGTCTGCGACCACTGCCATAACGAGGACGAAGGGCTTTGCACCTCCTGCGCCCCCCGGCAGGAAATCTTTGTGGCAAAGGCCCGGGCCGAGGCCATGAAGCGAAACATCCAACAGGCCGGGGCCGCCGCCACTGTCTGGCAGGGCCAGATTGAGAGTAAGACCACCATCTGCCCGGTGTGCGGCAAGCCGGCCGGCACGGGCAAGTTCTGCAATAACTGCGGGGCCAGCATGGAGATGAAAACCTGTCCCAAATGCGGGGCAAAAAATGCTCAGAGCCTGCGTTTTTGCAACAACTGCGGCTCCAGTCTCACCGCCCCTGCCCCCGCAACCGGCAAGTGTGCCGCGTGCGGGATGCAAAATATCCTCGGCACCAAGTTCTGCGGCGGGTGCGGGACAAAGCTGTAAACCGATCAACCCCGAACAAAATGAAATGGAGGAAAAAAATGAAAAAGATTATGGCATTGGTACTTGCACTAACGATGGCCCTCTCACTCGCCGCCTGCGGCGTCGGGAGCAAGTCGAAGCTTCCCGGCAGCCCCGGCGCGAACCGGCAGGAGCAGCAGCCGGACAGCACCCCCGGCCCCGGCGCGGACCAGAAGGAACAGCAGCCGGACAGCACTCCCGACTCCGGTGCAGACCGGCAGGAGCAGCAGCCGGACAGCGCCCCCGACTCCGGCAGCTCGCAAGAGGAGCAGAACAACAACTCCGACAGTATGGAAGCGCTGGCGGAAAATTGTTGCCTTCCAGGGCTGACTGCTCCTGATGGCTGTACCTTTGAGAGAGCAATAAGGGGCGACGGAGTTATATTTTCCAAAGAAGGCGGCTTTACCAGTGACGAACACAAAGCCACGATCCATACAGTATGGGAGCTTTGCAAGAAAATTTCCCCGGACGGTAATTATGATGTCAAAAATTCTTTGGACACCAATACAATAACAGAAACATATAGCGATATCACAGATAAATATGCCGAATACAATGAAACAACATTAACCGACTATGAGATTTACTGGCACTATACATATAACGGCAAGGTTCGCCAGGTAAAGATATTAGGTGGAGATTCTATTGAAATTGTGACATGGAATATGGGAACCCTGGAATCACAGTAGGCAATACAGGCAGCCCGCTGCCCGCTGCCGGAGCTGTACCAGACTTTGCGCGTGGACATCACTGGATTTAGACGCCAAAAGATTTTGTATGTCGGACCCGGTGAAGCCGAATGGAACATCTATACCTGCGCCGCGGAAAGAGAGGAAGAAGTCACCCATCCGACATGGTGATAGGAGGTGAAAACAATATGGAGAAAAACACAAGCGCGGGTCCGCCCGGCATGGGCGGCTCCGCGCGGGAACCAAAGGAGCAGGCTGCGAGACGATCTTTCGCGGGTTTAGTGGAATGTCCGCTGTTCACGGAACAGGCAAAGCTCACCCTGAACAAAGACGGCCTGCTGATTACCGCCAGCTTCGACCAGCTCCCCGTCCCCTACGGGGAGATCACCGGTATCGCGCTGACGGATTACCGAGTGGAGATTCAAACGGCAGGCGGCATGGTGGGCGTTTCTTACTTGGGGCAGGCCGCAGAGTGGTTATATAACCACCTGTACGCCATCTACAACAACGCGGTGCTGAAAGCCCTGCTGGTGGAGGGTAATCCCAGCTTCGAGGCCGAGGGGGACTACATATCAGTTGAGAACGGCCAGACCCGGCAGGACCGGGCGGTGTTCCGGCTCTACGAGGATTGCCTGTGCATCCTGCCCCCCGGCGAACAGGCCCGGCGCATCCCCCTCTGTTTCCTGACCAGCATGGAGAAAAGCTGCTTCGGCCTGACCCTGGCCCTATCCACCGGGGAGCGATACACCCTCCAACAGCTGGGCCGGGAACTGGATAATCTGGAGCGGCTGCTGACGGACGGTCTCCGCGCTCTGCGGGAGCGGACGCTGGAATGGCTGAAAGAGTTAGTGCCGGGCCTTAGCTCCATGCAGGCGGCGATGGCGGCCAAGCTCATGCCGCTGGGGACGGCGGCGAGTATGGAGAAGCTGTCGGCGGCCGCGCCGCCCCTCGCGG
This sequence comes from Diplocloster modestus, assembly GCF_019042245.1. Taxonomy (GTDB): domain Bacteria; phylum Bacillota; class Clostridia; order Lachnospirales; family Lachnospiraceae; genus Diplocloster; species Diplocloster modestus. The sequence continues at coordinate 85,009 of NZ_JAHQCX010000019.1, read as the reverse complement.
GGGCGCTGGAGCAGAAAATCAGCGAGAGCCGCATGGCACAGACCTACCCGTGGCTCCGCGCCCTCTGCGGCTGCCGTGGCCTGAGGGTGGGTGCCCTGCCCCCGCCGGAGAAAAAAGGACAGAAACAGCCGGCCATGCAGGCGGCAGGGATCACCGGCGTACCGGAGGACGGACGGGAACCAAACGCGGAACCGGAGCAAAAGCCCATCCTGTGGGCGATAGCCCCCGGACCGGGCGGACGCGTGGCGGCGGTGGAGTTAGCGCTGGCCGATGAAGAGGCGGCGGCCACCTACCTCTACCGGGTGGATGGGGATTGGGAAACCTTTGCCCGGCTGCTGGATCGTGCGCTGGAGGCCATCGGCTTCCGGCGGGAGGTGATCCTGATGCCCGATGAGAAGTTGAACGCGCCGGAACATCTGGCAGACGCCATACTGGTAAACCGAACCCCGGCGCTGAGGCTCCTGCGCTCCTGCTTCACGGGACGGGCCATCCATTCTTCGCCCGAGCGATGGCGGCAGGATATTGAAAATTGCTGCGGGGTAGCTCTGCCAGCGGAACCGGGAAAGAGGGGGAATCGGCAAGCGTGAAAAAAGGCGCACTTGTCCTGCAGGCAAAATATTTTGAAGCGGAACACATAATAAAAAACGGTTTTTATCCCTAACTCTGCACTCCTAATGTTCCTTTCAGCCTGTGCGTCACGACCATCGGGGAGCAGGCGTAAAACTACGCCGGCGCAACTCGTGAACAGGATCTCATCATCACCGTGCGCATGGTGCAGAATCTGGGATAGCCGATTTCAGGGTCCCGGCCGATCGCCGGAGCCCACCAACTGAAAGGAGAACTACTATGGCTTTTTGTGGAAAATGTGGAACCAAATTTAACGATGGCGTAAAGTTCTGCCCAGCTTGCGGCGCGCCCTCTGCATCTGGACCCCAGCAGGCCGCTCCCCAACAGGCCGAGCCCCAGCAGGCCGCTCCCCAACAGATTGCGCCCACCTACACCCCGCCCGTGATGCCGGGCGCTCCGGGTCAGGCAGATATCAAGGACGCTCAGGACAACAAGGCGATGGCGGTGCTGGCGTACATCATCTTCCTGATTCCTCTGTTTGCGGCGAAAGAATCGAAGTTTGCCCGATATCATACCAACCAAGGGCTTGTCCTGTTCCTCGGCTCCTTGGCACTGAGCATTATATATGGCATTTTGAGCACCGTGCTCATCGCCATCTCCTGGCGGCTTGGCTTGATTGTCAGCAGCCTCATGTGGCTTTTCTTCCTGATCCCCACGATTTTGGCGATCATCGGCATCATCAACGCCGTGAATGGCCGGATGAAGCCCTTGCCCATCATCGGTGGAATCACAATTTTAAAATAATGTTATTTTTCAAGCGCTCTGAATCACAAACTGCCGCCCGGTAAGAGCGGCAGTTTGTTCCTGGAAAAAGCTGGGAGACGATGGAACGCTTCAATCCTAAAACTTTATGTTATATCATTTAATTCAGACGGAAAACCGCAATATTTTGTGAGCTGCCAAAATTCTTAACCGTAAAGCATAGTCCCCCGTCAACCGCTGTAATCTCTGCGTCCACTTCAGGATCCAACGGTATCGCGTTCCCGCGCAGGCCAGGGACCGTAACCGCGACCTGGCTTCTGCCTTTGGCATCGATCAGAACATAGAGCGCACCCTCCCGTTCCGTAAAATGAACCTGGATCTGATCCGTATATTTAATGGATTCCCGGCTGCTGCAACGGCTGCCGTAGATCGCTTCCCCGTTCACACGAAGCCATTCTCCGATGGCCAGCAGACGTTTTTCCTGTTCTTCGGGAATCGTTCCATCCGCTCTGGGCCCGATATTCAGCAGCAGATTTCCATTGTTGGCTACTGTGGAAACCAGGAGGCTGATGGCATCCTCGATGCTGATGATTTTGTCATCACTCTCCATGGCATTATAGCCGAAGGAAAGACCCATTCCGCGGCACATCTCCCATTTTTCCCGGCGGTTAGCGCTTCCGGACTGGTATTCTTTCGTGGTAAAGTCATGAAACAGGTCATTGAACCGGTCATTTACCACGCCATCCTCTACGGTATTGTAATAATGAGACAGCAGATAAGGCAGATTCTGCTCACCCTGGCGGGGCCAACCGATATCGTTCCAGAATACGGACGGAGCGTAGCGGTCGATCAATTCCATGGACTGGTTATACGCATAATCCGCATAGGCAAAGGTAGGGCTGGCCGTGTGAAACAGATCCTCGTTATTCAGGATCGGGTCATCTGCGAAAGTCCAATCTACGATTCCAGAGTAATAGAGGCCCATCCGAAGCTTCTCCTCCCGCACCGCGTCCGTCAGATCCCCGACGATATCCCGCTGCGGTCCTCTTCTCCATGCATTATAATCGGTATATTCGCTCGGAAACAGACAAAAGCCATCGTGATGCTTGGTGGTCAGCACCACATATTCCGCTCCGGCTTTTTTGAACAGCCTGGCCCATTCGGCCGGGTTCCATTTCTCCGCCTTCCACATATCCGCAAACTGCTCGTATTTGAAATCTTTCCCGTACTTTTGTACGTGGTAATCATAAGACGGCCCATAGCCGACATTGATGGAATTATAATACCACTCGGCGTACGGATTGTTGGAAAACCAGGTTTCATCCGGAGGGACTTCGCCCAATTCCCATGTCTGCGGCGCAAAAGCCGGAACAGAATACAATCCCCAGTGGATAAAAATACCGAATTTTCCATCCTCGTACCATTTCGGAACCTGGTGTTCCTTCAGCGATTCCCATGTGCTGGCATACCTTTTTTTCATTGCTTATACCCCTTTGTCGTTTTTCTTATATTCTAACGCGCAGCAAGGGGTATCATCCAGACAGGCAAAAGACATTATCCTGGCCGTGATGTCGTATACGCATATTTTTCATCTGTTTATTTCTATAAAGAAATGCCTCCCCGCCTACCTGTTTTTAAAATAACCGCTGCTCACGTAATCAGGAACGTTGACAAAATATCATCCATTAATTAGAGTATAGATAAAAACATACCGACGGAGGATTCCTATGTCCGATTATCCGTTCCAGCTGGGTTCCTACCTGTTCCTCACTCCCCAGCTCTCCTCTTCCATAATGCAAACACCGGTACCTGAGCATGTACACAGTACCGGTATTTATGAAGTTCATTATATCACATCCGGTTACGGAACACTGATCGCGTCCGGCCGGCGGTTTGACCTGTATCCGGGGATTCTCTACGTGACCGGCCCGCACATACCGCACAGCCAGCTGCTGCCAAAGCAAAATCCTATGGCGGAGGCCTGCATCTACTACAAAGCGGCTCCGATTACCGGAAAGCCATCTGCTGGGCCGTTGGCCAAAAGCGAAGACGCAGTGGTCCGCGTTTTATTGGATCACCCTTTCTGGATCGGCCGGGATAATCAGAATATGCGTCCCCTGCTGGAAAATATCTTCACGGAGATGGAGCAGAATGGTCCGGATGCAGACATTATGGTCAGCTGCTATCTGAAGCAGCTGGTTCTGCTTTTGGTACGTAATATGAGGGACAATCAACAGATGCATGGAAATGGAAATACGCCTGCCGCCGGTGAAATAGACCTGAACAGCAAACGCTTTTATCTGATTGAATGCGCTTTTTTATCGGAATTCCAGACGATAACCCTGTCATCTTTGTCTTCCCGGATCGGCCTGAGCACAAGGCAGACGCAGCGGCTGCTTCACACCTATTACGGCATGGACTTTAACCAGAAACGCGTGCAGGCCAGGATGGCAAAGGCCAGGCTTTTGCTGGAATCCACCGACCTGTCTGTGGGAAAAATAGCCGAAGCGGTAGGATACGCCACTTCAGAGCATTTCTGCAACACTTTCCGCAAAGTATACCAGATGACCCCTCTGCAGTACCGCAGGGCAGAGAAAGTCTGAATTAGAAAAGGTTAACCCTTTTCATTTCTGTAACGGAAGAATCCGATGATCAGGCATAGGAAACACAGGTCGATCAAAAGCGAATGGGCTGGGCAATATCTATTTGCAGAAATTTTATTCCGGTTCACAAATACCTATCGTCCGAAGTACTTCCAATGCTCTCTCTACATCATCACTGTCCACAATGATGTCTTCGCCATATATGGAGTTTCCTCCGTATATATCCATAATTCCGCCGCTGCCCAGTCCCTGTCTGAATGCTGGGATATCATTTTTCTTAAGAACTTCCAGAATGATATCCGCCTGTACCCGATCCTCAGCAGAATAGATTTTTACTTCCCGCATTGCTCTCATAGGAGCACCTCCTTCATTCATGAGAATATTTCTTCTCTTGTCTGCTCTCTTATAACCGCGCCAGCTTACTGGAAGGGGAGGCTGCGGTTTACAGTCTTCCCCACGATAACAAACCCATTGGCGTTATCCGCAGGCCGAAGCTTGAAAACCACAGACCCCGCATTCTCATCACCTTCAAACGATGTCTTGTAATTCACTGTATAGATATCCTCCTGATCAAGCGTACAGTCCTGGTACGTAAATGTGTAATCAGGAAAATCCGAAAGGCCGATATAATAATATCCATCCCGATAAAAGCAGGACGTCTGTCCCTTATTCATATCCTCAAACGCAGGCTTATAGTCAGGCAGCTCCACGCCTAAGGCCAGTTTTACATAGGCTTGCATGTCTTCAAGGCTGACCTTAACTACCTTTTCCTGCATTTCCAGGTCTTCCCGCGGCACCTCTTCGATCACAACATCACCCCAGGCGGCAGTAAAAGAAAAGAAGATAAAATCATGCCAGAACTCTTCATCCACTTTTGCAGGATCTGAAAACTCAGGCAGGCAATAACACATTTTCCTCAAAAACTCCTTGCCCGTTTCGCTCAACTGCAGCCCATCGGCTGCCGCATCTGCGGAAGGCTCAGCAGGACTCCCGGACGCACATCCGCTCACCCCTGCCATACTCAAGACAGCGCACAGCAGCATAAAGACTGCTAACTTTTTCATAAGATACTCCTCTCACTCCTCTCTTTATGATTGTCCAATGAAGTTTCTGATTGTCAAATTCTTAGCACCAGACTCTGATTATGATTCTATTTTGAAGCTCCACAAATAATGCCTGTGTTCACTGTTTTGCTTTAGCACTATTATAACACAAAGACAATGAAATTTCTTGCCAAATTTCGTATGTTATGCTATTCTTTCCATATCCCCCCGGGGGGATATGGAAAGGAACCCTTATGGAAAATACACATACCCACTCCCACACAGAAACGAAAAAAATACTTGACCGGCTCTCCCGCGCCATCGGCCATATGGAGGGAATCAAAAAAATGGTTGAGGAGGGCCGGGACTGCAGCGATGTCCTCATTCAGATTGCTGCTGTAAAGTCAGCCGTCAACAACGTCGGCAAATTAATTTTGCAGGATCACATGAAACACTGTGTCGTGGATGCCTTAGAAACCGGAGACACAAAAATATTGGATGATTTTTCCGCAGCGATTAACAAGTTCGTGAAATAGAGGCCCTCCCATGAATAAAAAAATAAGCGTTTCTATCATCTGGGCCATTCTGGCTGCCGCCCTATACGCCATCAGTTCTCCGGTATCTAAAATACTGCTGCTGCGGGCAGCACCCATGATGATGGCCGCATTCCTGTATCTGGGCGCTGGTATCGGTATGTTCCTCCTGGGTATTATTCGAAAAAACCTTGGAAAAGGAATCTCAGAACATCATCTCACCCGTAAGGATCTTCCTTTTACCGTTGGAATGATCGTTCTGGACATCGCAGCCCCCATCCTTCTGATGGTAGGTCTTAACAAAACAACCGCGGCCAACGCTTCTTTGCTCAACAACTTCGAGATCGTGGCCACCTCCGTTATCGCTCTGCTGGTCTTCCGGGAAGCTATTAAGAAACGTCTCTGGCTGGCGATTGGCCTGATCACTTTGTCCAGCCTGATACTCTCTTTTGAGGACGTCAGCAGCCTGCACTTCTCGTTCGGTTCGCTTCTGGTTTTGTTGGCCTGCGTCTGCTGGGGGTTCGAAAATAACTGCACCCGTATGATGTCCAACAGTGATCCGCTGGAGATCGTGGTCATAAAAGGGATCGGTTCCGGACTCGGTTCTCTGCTCATTGCCTGCGCTGCCGGCGAACCGTTTCCCACGCTTCGCTATGTCCCGCTGATCCTGCTGTTGGGATTCGTGTCCTATGGGCTGAGCATTTTCTTTTATGTCTATGCACAGCGCAATCTGGGCGCCGCCAAAACCAGCGCCTATTACGCGGTTGCACCATTTATCGGGGTCGCACTTTCCTGGGGCATCTTTCGGGAGACGCCCAGTTTTTCCTTCCTGGCTGCACTCGCTATCATGATAATCGGAGTCTATTTTACCACCACCGATGCGAAAGGATCGTGTCTGCAAAGGTAACTTATTGTCTCCAAATACCCTGCGCTCTTGTTCCGATAAAGCATAGCCGGCTGATCACAAAAATGGTCTATCGCGAAGACTAATTATAGTGATTCGCAATAGACCTTATATTTCAAATGTTACTTTTTCATATAGAAAATCACGCAGGTACAAAAACTGCCATCTTCCGATATGATTTCATAAGTTCTTTGTTCACATTTTCCAGGCAGGGATCATCTGTGATCGGAAGGAAATTATCTTCCGACATCAGGATGCTGCGTCCGCCCTCCCCGTTGAAATAGGCTACCACATCCGGCAGTTCCTTGGTTGCGATCTTAGCGCCCAGGATACTATTGTTCATATCGTTCGGATTTATAATCAGCTCGATGGCGATTCCGGTTTCATCCTCGAATTGCTGGTAGAGTTCCAGTTCCACTTCTGAAAAACAATCTTCCGACCCCATAATGGTAAGGGTAGCGGCTTTCTTTGAACCTTCTGAGGCCGTATCTCCTTCCTGTTTTTTTGTTTCCTCCTGTCCGCTGGTATTTTCAGGCTGCGCCTCCTGCCCCGTACTTTTTTCCGAAGCGCAGGCGGTCAGTGAAAATATCATCGCCCCAACCAACAAGATACTCCATAATTTCCTCATACCTTTCCTCCTTGCATAAAAGTTATGGTCCCGGAATTCAAGTGACCTGAATGGAACAGTCTCTATGTAGAGAGATTCCGGGATATAAGATAGTTCATTCTACATGGGTAATTGCAATCACCAACCCCGATGAGGTTAGTAATATTATAGGTTTATTTTTCCTGAAAGCAAATGGGTAAGATTTCTATAAGACCTAGATGATATTAACATTCTATCCGTAATATGCAAAGAGTTTCCGTTAATTTTCTATTTCACTTCCGTGGGACATGAATTTTTGCAGCATCATCCATTTCTATGTCATATTCTACAATATTCTCTGATTCATTCCCCTGATTTGTAATTTGTTGTTGTGTATCTAAGTATTATTATTGATACATAAATATAAAGGTGAACAATCTACGAGCTTTGCAAGCTCTATGTTGTCCACCTCTACATCTTTTACAAATACCTTACTTTTTTCTTTCTAGCGCTTCCACCGATATCTGGCACTGCCCTCCCCGGCTTTCCGACAGATCCAACGTTATTCAATATCAACATAATTTGCCACTAACAAAGGTACCGTTCTGGCCATGCCTGTAAGTGACGTATATGAGTATGTCTGATAAAAAATGCCATATGCTACAATTTGATCATTTTCCAAGATATTATCAGATCCCGATTCTTTAAAGTATGAAATCTTAGCTGTATTTCCATCAGCCCCTGCAGTATTCCGGTATTATCCTATATCTTTCATTCTATATCTGTTTGACAACAATCTCTTAGTTTGGATAGCGAAGGTAAAGCCGAATATTGGTCCAGCCCGCTACCGGAGACACCGTTTTATCCGTGACACCCTGTATGGTCGGGCATTCCTGCCAGGTCTGCCCAAAATCATCTGAGGCAACAAAGTAAGTGGACGCGTCCAGATTCCCCGGTATATTTCGCGGCGTAATATATTCTGCGAACAGCGGCGCAACACCTTCCCATACCGGATCGTAGCTCACATGCCCGTCGATGACATAATCCGGGTTGTACAGATCATTTGCGTCAGCCCCCACGTGGGCTATGATTCCCCATTGATCTCTTCCGATAAAGGAATCCTGTCCCAGGTCATAACTTAAGTACTTGGCATGATTCGCCGGCACGAACTGAAAACCGCCCCGCAGTCCGGAATCATGGGTAAATCCCACCTTTGGAGAAGTGGAGAAGCAGATCACCCCGGGATGTGCCGCGCGCAGGCGCCCTACCTCCGCGTATTCACTGCCTGTGAACCTTCCGGTTCCCTGAACACGCTGAATCACGTCCGCGATATATTTGACCGTATCGTTAGGATAATGAACGGTCACATGCCCGTTGCCGATCTTCGTAATACCACCCACCGTATCGCCGGCTGCCCAGTTCTCGAACTCTATGTAATCCGGGGACCCGTTTACTGTGGAGGCCTGATACACTTCGATCAGCAGCCGCTTGGGAATCTGCTTGGTATAGTCTCCCTGGAAATAATTGTCCAGAGTCTCCCAGGTTCCGCCCGCATTCAGATATTTCACCGGGTTCCCCACATAGGGCGCACAGGAACCGCCAAAGATGTTTGTCCCGCCAGGGACCGAAGTGTAGATCATCGCATCGCTGTAGCTGCCATTGGCGTGGTCATAATCCTCTTTGATTCCGACACTGATCTGCTTGGGTTTCCATGCTCCGGCGTTAAGCGGATCATAGCTGGCCGCCGGTCCCATTTTCAGATGCATGGCATTGGCCCCGGCCGCAGTGACGCAGGAAAACGTTCCGTCTATGGCTTTATCATAGTGGGCAGCCCAAAAACCATCGCTGGAGTCTTTCGCGGTCAGGGCCGGGCGGTATACTGTCCCGATCACGGTGTGCTTCCCTTCCAGATCCACATAACTTACGGATCCGTTGGCGTAATTTTCGATATAGATCTTATGCTTCAATGTAAAAGACGCTTCGTTCTCCTCCGCCGCTTCAGGGGGAATAGCCGCATTCGTGTAATTATTGGATTCCGCCATTACCGGCATCGCCATGCATATGGTCAGAACGAAAGCAAGCATTGTAGATTTTAACGCAGATTTTAATGATTTTATCATTTTAAACTCCTCCAATCCATCATTCATTGTTTTGCTTTACCCATTCATTGTTTTGCTTTACCTATTCATTGTTTCGCTTTATCCATAGATAATCAATCATCTGGCAGCAGTATCCGGGCATCTGTTCATTGACAAACGCGAACGCCCCGATCTCCCGGAAAACTGGCATACACCTGCGGCCGTATCTCCCCCGAAGCCATGCATCTGCCGGCCGTTCCTTCGTTTCTTCCAGATGATGAAAGGTCTCGTGCAGAAGTATAGCGGTATCGATCTGCCTTTTATCCCCAACCCATTCATACGCGTGCGGCAAGGCCAGCAGCCGCTGCGCGAAATGATCGTCCCAATGTATTTCTCTGCTTTCCGGTTCATAATAAGCCTTGGGCGCATTTTCCCTCCGGTCAGCTTCCGTATACGGCACGATACTTTCCACCCCCAGCTCTATAACCGCCGCCGTAATATCTTCCTGACCGACAGGATACCTGTCCGCCATACTCCGCCCGTATTCCACAGCCCCACTGTAGAAGGCTTCCATCACCTCTGCAGGTATACGTGCAAATACGGGTGAAGAAAGCCAGAGAGTAAAATCCAGATTCCTTGCTTCCCGGTATATTTCAGGTGCCTTCCTGTCACAGCCAGCTCTTATCCGGCATACTTCAGATGCCTTCATATCACAGCCAGCTCTTTCCCGGCACCGCCCCCTGAGCCAGCAGTTTTTTCTGCAGTTCACCAACATCCACCTGGGCAAGTGACTGACTGTTCTTAACCCCGATGGCCGCGGCCGCCCCCGCCGCTTCACCCAGAGCCATGGCCGTGGCTGAGATCCGCGCCGATGCCAGCGCCTCGTGTGTGGCGGAAATGCAGCGTCCTGTAGCCAGCAGGTTTTTTAGCTTTTTCGGAACCATAACACCATAGGGGATATCATAGCAGCAGGCCTTCGCTTTCCTCATCCAGTTCAGTTCATTTCCCACAGGATCGTGAATATCCACAGGCCATGCGCAGACCGCCACACTCCGGTCACTGACGGCATTGTTCAGCACATCATCCAGCTCCAGCGTCTCGATTCCCACGATACGCCGGCTTTCCCTGACTCCGGTAACGGACGCCACCACCCTGAGATAGCAGTTCTGGAACCCGGGTATATAATTCTGGAAGAAGCGCAGGATCTCATCCACCTGCTTATGGGCTTCGAACTCAGCTGCCGTCAGGTCTTTTGCGTTAACGCCGGACAGCTTGGTAACCCTCGTCATATTCACCAGGACCTCCCCCTCATGGACCCCCTGGAAGAACAGCACCCGGTCTCTTGGCAGGGTCAGCTCTCCTTTTTCCTGAGCCTCGGTCACCAGATTGAAGAACCCGGATACCGCGAGATACTTCCTGAGATCACATTTTTTATTCAGAATAAACTGCTCCGGATTCTTCTCGACATAATCCACCGTCTCCGGCAGATTCACTCCCCCCACCGTGAACATCAGTGTCATGGGCTGCGTCATTCCGTCGCGGCTTCGCCCCAGCACACAGTCCGCCCCGCATGCCACAGCCAGATCCCCGTCGCCTGTGGCATCGATAAAGGTCTTGGCCTGATACACCGTCTTACCGCTTTTATTCAATACTGTGACACTTTTCACCACACCGTCTTCGCACTGCGCAGATTCCAGCACCGTATACAGCAGGGTTTTAATGTTCGGTTCTTCCGCAAGCATCTCGAAATAGACCAATTTTAACATCTCCGGGTCAATAGGCGTAATGGTCGAGACCATGCCGATCGGGTCCGGGATATGTCCCAGGGTAGCCCCCCTTTTGGCCAGCCGGTCTACGATCTCCTGCGCCAGCCCTTTTACTACCTGCTTCTCCCCCGCATGGAAGGTCATAAGAGGGCATACCATACCGCTGGTATTCATACCGCCCGGACAGCCATTACGATCGATCAATAGTACCTTCATGCCATTCCGCGCGGCGCTAAGGGCTGCGGTCATCCCTCCGGGTCCGGCTCCTGCGACAATCACATCATAGATTCTCTTCACAACAACAACCCCTTTATCCTTTCTTATTTCACTTCTAACGATAAAGCAACTCAACTGGGAGGAACGATCACTTGTCTGCTATTACTTCTGCCTCAAAGACCCGCGGCCAGGGAAGACGAATCGAAAACTCCGGCAGCTTTCCTGCAAATACCGCCTCAAAGTCAGTCCGGTGCATCTGCACTGCCTGTTCTAACAGCTTCTCTGCCCCTTTTGAATCTTTCAGACACCATACATCTTCCCCGGACCCAGCCAGCCGTTCTGAAAACGTCTGCCGGACGGCCGCCTGGTAGAGCAGATCATCCAAAAGGCGCTCTGCCGTAAAACGCTGGTTGTCCTCCGTATTATGGCCGCGGCAGGCCAGAATCTGTGCCAGGATCGTACCGAGAGAGTTCCCTGCCGTATTCCAGGCCGCGTACCCGCACAATCTGTCCGGCTCCGTCATCCGGGCCAGCTGCTTCATGAACCGGAGGTCCCCTCCGTTGGCATAGCTTACATCCAGCAGATAACAGGGATTCCCCTGATTGATCAAAGAGGCGGCTCTTTGGGCCATAGCCTCGTATTCTTCTTGTGTATAACTATCCGGGTTCTCCCATTTCGGGCAGTAATCGCCCTGTACCGACCTGGGCGGAAGAATCAGGAGGCATTGATCCGCTTCTTTTGTTTCGCGTATTCCCGCTGCCCGCATGTGGCTTTTGAGATTCTCTGTGAACGGACGGTCCTCATACTTTGCTGTAAAACCGCGGTTTTCCCACAGCCACTCTATGCGTATATCCATCCCTACGCCGCTATCCATCCCGGTCCCTGCGCTAAGCGCATAGAGAACCAGCTCCATGCCGGCTTCGTCCGTCCCATTGTGCAGAAACACCTTCTCCTGCAAACTGGACTCTCTCACAGCCTCACGGATCTCATTTTGTTCCAGAACCTGCAGACCCAGGGTGGAACAATCCTCCTGCAGGATCAGCAGCCGCTCAAATACCCCTGCCTTCGCCAGGCGGACACATTCCATATTTACCATATGGTTTCTCTGACGCGCCAGAAGGAACTCCTCCAGTACAGAGGCAGGAATTTTTGCTTCCAGCAGCTCAAGGTTCTTTTCCGCCTGTTTTTGCTTCTCTCCTTTTTCCGTTATGGCCGCATACTTAAGGCCGGAATAGCGCGCGATCTGTTCCCACCATATTTGGCTATTTCGGCTTAACGTACTCACCGTTGTGCGCATTAAGACATTGGAAGCGTAGATCTTAAGCTGGGGACTTCGCTCTTTCAGCCGTTCCAGCCGAATCAGGGATCGCTTTGCCTGATCCGCCGGACAGCTGCCGCCTCTGGAGGCAATCAGTCCCCCATAAACCAGCTGCTCCACGGATAATATCAGGATATGGGCATCTGCTGTCTCCCGTTCTAACCAGGACCATATTTCTTCTGTCTGGGAAGGCGTTTTGAAATAGTCCATCCGGTTTTCCGGAGGTACCGTCAGTGTACATCCCCTAAGCGCCGCCAGCTGCCTGGGAAACAGGCTCGTGCAGGGCCGGGAATCCAGCGGCAGGAAACAGATTTTCATAGGCTCACCTGCAGCTTATCGATCGCCTCCCGGAACGCGGACACGCTGCGGGCGATACTGTCCTTCGTCTTCCCGGTTACCACCGCGCCGATCATCACCGCCTTAGCCCCGCAGCGCTGCAGTGCGGCTGTTTCCTCCGGCAGGACCGCCCGCTGTGTGGGAATCACTACCGGGAGTTCCGTATTGGAACAGATCGTGTAATATTCCATCAGCTCTTTCGCTGAGAGCGGCTGTCCGTAAGTATCCGGCTGCATCACAGATGCTTCCAGAACATGCGCTCCGATTTTATCCAGCGCGCGCACTTCGTCCGTTGTGTATTCGGAATCGAGGGCTATCATATTTAACATAAGGCCGCTCTCCAGAATCTCAAGGGGCGTGTGCTTCGCGTATAAGGATACGAATTCGAAGCCCGCCTCCGCCGCAGCACGGTAATCCTGCCGGGCTTTTTCCAGGTTTCCGCCCGCCACCAGCCCGCAGGGGCCTTTGGCCTCCTGAAGGATCTGAAGCAGCGCCTCTTTTTCTTCTTCAAAGCTTCCAAAATGAGTCTTGCTGGCATGATGATCCACGTTTATATGCACCTTCACCACATCCGCCCCATATTCCCAGGCGGTCCGGGCCAGTTCCGGATCATTGGCGGGAAGGCTCATGATCAGAGTCATGCTGTTCTTTTGTAACATATCCAAATAACGGGTATTCATATTATTCGCGATTCCTTTCCAAGGCATATGCCTTCTCATTTTCGGGTCCTGACCACGCACACAACCGGTTCTTCCTCCTCCAGTCCCTGCAATTCGATACGGATCAGGCCTTTTAACTGATCGAAATCCAGAATACTGGAATAATCGGCGATACGGCTTTTGTATAGAAGAAAGACTTCCGGCAATATCATGCCCACATCATTGTAAGTGGCCTTATCTTCAATAAATTCTGCAATCCCCGCCTGCGCGTTCTTCACGCAGGTCTGCTTCACATAGCCATGATTTACCTGCAGCTTCACCACACCATAATCATCCAATATACGGTAATCCAGCTCTTTCGACGACAGCAGGCCGAACAGCTTTTTCTTCTCCCGGCACCGTTCAAATACGGTCAGCCCATTGGTCTTTTGGGCCGCGCGGATCTCCCCTTCCGGTGATTTAAAGGCCTGTGCCGCTTTTTCCAGCAGCTCTTCATCTGATGCCGGCTTAAGATCCGCCGCATCTTTATCCATCTGGAACGCTCCGGTAACGATGGCCCGCAGAATATTTTTCGAATGTTCCACCTCTGTCTGGACTTCGATTGTAGCGGGATCAGCTCCCATGCTCTCCAGCCGGCCGATGGCCTCCTTGCGTATCGACAGAATATCCTGTTCCGTGGGCTCCACGACGGTCCGCTCCACACTGTCTCTTAACATGGCAAGCGCCGCTCCTATGGCCGATATCACTTCCGCCTTCCGGGCAATGAGATATTTCATCTCCATCTTTTTGCTGAGCCACGGCACCACGGCGGTAGAACCTCCGCCGCCACCCACCAGGGAGACCAGGTCCCGGTCCAGCTCATATTCTTCTAATAGCGCCTCGGCTACCGGCCGCACCTTCAACATGGCTTTGTCCAGGATATCCCGGGCCAGAGCTTCCGCGCTGGTCTGAAATTGTCCGGCCAGCTGATCGAATGCTTTTCTCACAGCTTCTTCATGAGAATAGGCATAATCTCCCGGCTTCGTCATCCCCGCCACGATGGAAGCATCGGTCAGGGTTACGGCAAACCGCTTTCCTTTTTCATTCACCGCAACCAGATAATCCCCGGGGTCCATGGGCATGGGCTGGATCAGCTCAGGGCGGATGTCCGCGATCTCTTCTTCCCCGCTGAAAGCCAGATAACCCAGCCCTGCGATATGGGCGCTTCGCGGGCCCACATCGATCACCTTCGTGCCGTCCATGCGGACCATGGAGCCGCCCCCTATTCCCACAGTACGGGAATCCAGCGTTTTCAGGTAGGTCAGATGGCCGCCCACATTGGCGCTCTTGATCATGGCCTTACCATTTTTGATAGCGGAAATATCCGTGCTGGTACCGCCCACTTCCAGAAAGATTCCATCTGAGACCTTAGCAAACATCAGCGCGGCCGCTATCCCTGCGGCCGGTCCCGAGAGCATCGTCAGGATCGGGCGCTGCTTCATCTGAACCAGATCCATTACTCCGCCGTCACTTCTCATGATCATCAGCGGCGCTTTGATCCCGCTCTTCTTAATACTCTCATCTGTCAGTTCCGCCGTGGCAGTCATCTTTGGCAGAATACTGGCATTCACCACCGCCGTACGCGTGCGCACCTTCAGCCCATACAGCTGGGAAATCTCGTGGCTGGCAGTTGCGGGCAGTCCGTTTTCGGCCGCCACCGCTGTCACCGTCTGTTCGTTCTCCACATTGTCCACGCTGAAAGCCTCGCTGGCCACGATCACCTGGCAGCCTTCCGCTTTCATCTTCTGTACCGCCGTCTCCACCTGTTCCCTGGTAAACACTTTTGGGTCCGAGTTCAGATATATATGGCTGGTCTGAAGAAATTTGCCCGGGCTTAATTCTAGGCTCTTAATCTGTGTATCTGATTTTGCTTTTACTGCCTCCAGCCCCTTCCCCATGCCCACGATCCCTACCTTTGAGACATCTCCTTCCAGCAGGGCGTTGGTGGCCTGGGTGGTACTGTGGGCTACAAAACAGACTTCTTCGGGTGTCGCATCGGACTTCTCTATCACTTCCTGAAAGACCTTTATAATCCCCTCGGACACAGAGCTTTCTGCGGTGTGTGTGGTAGGCGTGACCGCATGGGCGATCACCTGGTTTCCCGGGAGTTCTACAGCCACTGCGTGGGTAAAGGTCCCACCCACATCGATCCCGATCCTTAAGTTTCTCATGCTGCTAATCCTCCATTTTCAAATGGAAGAGCAATGCTGCGTTCCGATTGCCCTTCCATCTCCCATCATTTAGAAATACATAACACCGGCCACAATCAATCCGACTATGGCTGCCACCCATACATACGGCAGCGTCTTACGCAGAATATCATTTACATCCGTTCCGGTAGCCGCGGCGGTCCACACATTGTGTGTATTGGTGGGATCGCAGATGCCCTGCAGCTGTCCCGTAGCCATCAGAGCGGCCATCAAAGCCATGCCGGACAATTTTCCGGTAGCCATCATCACAGCACCGATTCCAAGTCCAAGCCCCCACACATTCAGAGGTCCTCGGTACAGTGCTAACGGCGCCAAAATGGCAAAGAAGATCACATACACAAATGCGTTCGAGGGCAGTATCGCTGCCAGTGCCGGCCCGATATGGGCGGTGACTCTGGCGTCCATCACTACCATAAGCAGCATGCCGATTCCGATAATCAGGAATATAGCTCCTGCGGAATCCGCGATACCCTGGGTAACGGATTTGGTCAGTTCTTTCATGGTATCCCTGTTGATCGTCGTGATCATACAGTATATAATCGCTGTCACAAACCCGGCAATAATATCAATCTTGAATCCCAACACCATAACCAGCGGTATAAGAGGTGTCAACATAGCGAGAATGTTAACCTTACGTGCGGGAGCTTCTTCCGGCTGCGCGGGGGCTGCCCACGCAAGCTTCTTTTTCCCGAACAGTTTTCCGTCGAACTTGGTCTGGATCACCACAAACAGAATTCCCATGATGACAAAGATAATGCCCAGCGGCCAGGCGAATTTACGGATCTCATCCGCGCTCAGTCCGAACGCGTCGATATACAGGCCCCAGTTAGCCATATTGAAAATACCGCCGGTGCTAAGGGCCAGCAGTAAGATGCATCCCGCCCCCAGGGAACTGATTCCAACGGATGTCATAATCGGCAGTACGATGGTTCCGATCATAATTACGGAGCCCAAACCGCCCAGTGTGGTAAACAGAACGCTTAACACCAGGAAAAAGGAAATTCCCAGTACCAGGGGCCGGTCACCGGCCAGTTCGGATACCTTGCGTACCAATGCCTGCGCAATCCCCACATTTTTTACATACTGTGCCAGGATCGCGCCGAATATCAGCATCATCATGGCAGAGCCCAGACGAACAGGGCCGTTTACAAACAGCAGTGTGATGATCCCAGGTTCTTCAGCACTGACATCCATAAACGGGATGCCGGAGACCAGGGCGATCAGGAACGCCATCAGCGGTAATGCGAATAGGGCAGACAGCTTTTTCGTGTACATCAGTACACACATGGCTACAAAAATAACAATAATTAATGCAGTAATCATAAAAACCCTCCTCTTTTAGATGAATACAGTTTTTAGCATTTATACATTACATCAGAGCATAAAATAGATCGACTGGAACCATTCCTTCTGTGCCACTGCCGCCATTCCAACCGGGATCGTGTCTTCTGTCTCCGGAAAACAGACGACTTTCTCGGGTATGGCCTGTGCCAGTTTCAGCAGCTCTATTTTACGTTCTTCTGTTCGGTATCCAATAAAAACCTTCGACAAATCCAGAAAATGAACCAGCGTCTCCGCTGACTGTATCAAATTTTCCGGCTCCTTCATTCTGCCTGTATAATTCCGGTGCCCCCGACAGATCTGCCCGTCAAGTACAAGTGCCACCTTCTGTGCCACGGATTCATAGCAGCACAGATAGTTATTGAGCCCGCAGGCCCTGCCCATGACTCCCTCCCGGACGGCGGCGCCGTTGACCCGGTGATCCAAATATGTAAAAATCAGAAATTGACGTTCAATGATCTCTTTTAGATGGACGTAATGCCAGTTACATACGTCACAATGGCGTATCACCTGTTCTTTGTGGTCAATCTGTGCGTCCAGGCCGATTCCGATTCCCAGGACATGAGAACATCCGGCTATGGTCTGTTCCAGAGCGCCGGTCAGCAGATCGATCACCGGCTGTGAGCCGTCTATCCCCCAGCTATACCGCTGCAGAATATTATTCTCGCAGTCCGTTACCACCAGGGTCAGTTCCCCCTCTTTGATATCCACACCGATGAATTCTCCGTAATCCTTATTCAGCCGGTAAATCGTAGAGCGTCTCCCGCCTATGGAATCCTCCATCCCTGCGCATACCAACAGATTCAGCTTCAGAAGGCTGTTCACGGTGGAGGATACGGTAGAGTTGCTCAGTCCCGTCCACTGTACTAGTTCCGCTTTTGTAGCCTTCTGTTTCGAAAACAGACATACCAAAATGTTCGTCAGGTTCTTAATCTTTAACTGGTCCAGCATACGTTATCATCTCCGGTAGGAACTTTTTACGAAGCTCGTAAAAAGTATTTGTGAGTTGATTATAACATTGTGGAAAAGCATCTGTCAATATCATCTCTGATAAAATATTAGCAAAAAATTATTTATGATGCTAATTTAATTCCCCTCCAGTATCTACGAATATATCCAATTCTTAAAATAATAACCTTATTCATCAAGTTAATAACCTCATAGAATATGTAATAATTCTTATAAGGCATGCAATGAATCTCCCTGGCTGGCCAGAACTTCATCATCAATCAATGCATGTCTCTCTGGAAATTCCTTTAGAGTAGCAATGGATTTTCTTAGACCTCTAACAAAATTCACACCTCATTTCTATCCTTTTTTAAGTATAACCGCATTATATACAACTGCAATATTTTCTCAAACTTTCAAAAAACACAAACCCCTGGAAACCGAAGTCTCCAGGGGCATTAGTATTATACCTTTGTTAAAATCACCTCTTAATTACTCTATGATCGTAGCAACACGGCCGGAACCAACGGTACGTCCGCCTTCACGGTATTGGAATGGCGTGTTTCTACGTTTTTTCTTTATCTTGCGGTGCAAAAATCCGCTGAAATACGCTGTTTTCTATACCGTATTTTTATTTGCTCGATTTCTTGGCACAGGGACACTTAATCCTGCTTCGTCACAACAAACTGAAATTGTTTACTTTAAACTTCTTCCCACCTTGGATATTTTTCCTTATCTTTTTCTGTGACCTCACGAAGCACTTTACAAGGATTCCCAACAGCTATTACATTAGAAGGAATATCTTTATCTACAACACTACCTGCACCAATAATTGTATTATCACCTATCGTGATGCCAGGAAGAACAGTAACATTGGCACCAATCCATACATTATCGCCAATATAAATCGGCAGAGCAATTTCTAATCCACTAGCTCTTTGTTCTGCATCTATTGCGTGTCCTGCAGTTGTAAATACACAATTAGGCGCAATAAATACGTTATCTCCAAAAGTAACTTTTGCTCCATCCAAAATAGTACAGTTATGATTAGTGTAGAAATTATTTCCAACAGATATATTGGTTCCATAATCACAATAAAACGGTGCCGTTATCACAATATCTCCTTTAATTTCACCCAAAATCCTATGCAGTAATATATTTTGCATTTCAATATCTGAAGGTTTACACAAATTAAATTCATAGCATAAGTCTGCACATCTTATTCGTGCATCTACAATGTTTTTATCGTAATTTGCATCATATAAATACCCGCTTTGTGCTTTTTCCCATTCTGTCATTTTATTACCTCCACAATTTTTTTACTTATTTTTTTATTATACCACTTCACTATTTCTTGTTCTATATAAATTTCCACAAACGGGGCTGTCGGTTAATAGACAGTCATGAATAGGGAGGGCAGCCAAAACGGGATTCCTTTTATGATTTCATAAATAATAATCCTGGATGACCTGAATTATCAATTGCTGCGACGTTTAAAAAAGGAAGGTCTGATCACCTTAGAAGCCCTCTTTATTGACGGAACAAAGATAGAAGCAAATGCAAACCGTTATACCTTTGTATGGCGCGGAACACTCAATTACCATCTGGCAGGACTGCTTGATACCATGGATTCTCTTTATACAAAGTACAATGCTCTTTTAGTAGAAAACGGATACAAGGAAACATACGGACTTGGCAATGCACAGATGTTTATCATGGAAGGCATGGACAAAGTGCGGAAAATAATTGCGGAGAATCGGAAACGGACAAAACATAAAAAACTATGAAACAACAGTATCACAAGCCTCTTTTGCAGAATTTTCCTGTCAAAAAAAGACCTCCGAGGAAATCCCCGGAAGTCTTGATTTTACTGTATTTATTCAATACTATTCAATGATTGTAGCAACACGGCCTGAACCTACAGTACGTCCGCCTTCACGGATAGCGAAGGTTAAACCTTGCTCCATAGCGATCGGGTGGATCAGCTCGATGCTCATCTCTACGTTATCGCCAGGCATACACATCTCTACGCCTTCCGGAAGATTTACAACACCGGTAACGTCTGTTGTTCTGAAGTAGAACTGAGGTCTGTAGTTGTTGAAGAAAGGAGTATGACGTCCACCTTCATCTTTCGTCAGAACGTAAACCTGAGCGGTAAATTTCTTATGGCATTTTACAGAGCCGGGTTTTGCAAGAACCTGTCCTCTTTCGATTTCAGTTCTCTGAACACCACGAAGCAGTGCGCCAATGTTATCACCAGCCTGGCCTTCGTCCAGTAATTTACGGAACATCTCGATACCAGTTACAACAGTCTTTCTGGACTCTTCTTTGATACCGATGATTTCAACTTCCTCGTTTACATGCAGGATACCACGCTCTACTCTACCAGTTGCAACAGTACCACGGCCGGTAATCGTAAATACGTCCTCTACAGGCATCAGGAAAGGTTTGTCAGTGTCACGCTGAGGATCGGGAACCCAGGAGTCAACAGCTTCCATTAACTCAAGGATCTTGTCGCCCCACTCGCTGGAGGGATCTTCCAGAGCTTTCAGAGCAGAACCTCTGATAACAGGTGTGTCATCGCCGGGGAACTCGTACTCGCTTAACAGATCTCTGATTTCCATCTCTACTAATTCAAGCAGCTCTTCGTCGTCTACCATGTCACATTTGTTCATGAATACAACGATATAAGGAACACCTACCTGACGGGACAGAAGGATATGCTCTTTCGTCTGAGCCATTACACCATCGGTAGCAGCTACAACCAGGATAGCGCCGTCCATCTGAGCAGCACCGGTGATCATGTTCTTAACGTAGTCAGCATGTCCGGGGCAGTCAACGTGAGCGTAGTGTCTGTTGGGGGTCTCATACTCAACGTGAGCGGTAGAGATCGTGATACCTCTTTCTCTCTCTTCAGGAGCTTTATCGATATTCTCGAAAGCTACCTCTTCGCCGGTACCATATCTTGCATGAAGAGTTTTGGTAATAGCAGCGGTCAGAGTAGTTTTACCATGGTCTACGTGACCGATGGTACCGATATTACAATGCGGTTTGGATCTTTCAAATTTAGCTTTAGCCATTTTAAAACGTCCTCCTTATAAATATCTTGCCTCACGGGCTTATTTTTACTGGTTTTTGGATACTAATCGGCTATTTTTGATTATATTTCATAACGGAAATAAATTCAAGCCTAATTTACTAAATTATGGGCTGATTTCGCCTTATTTATTCTTATCAGCGATAATCTTTTCCTGTACGGACTTGGGCACCTGCTCGTAGTTGTTAAAGAACATGGAGTAGTTACCACGGCCCTGTGTTTTGGAACGAAGATCGGTAGCGTAACCGAACATTTCGGAAAGCGGTACATATGCTTTGATCAGCTCGGAACCGTTGATGTTATCCATACCTTCGATACGGCCACGGCGGGAGTTGATATCACCGATTACATCGCCCATATAGTCTTCCGGTGTGGTTACTTCCACTTTCATGATCGGCTCTAACAGTACCGGATTTCCTTTGGACATAGCGTCCTTAAATGCTAGGGAACCGGCGATGTGGAATGCCATCTCACTGGAGTCAACCTCATGGTAAGAACCATCGTATACGGTAGCTTTGATACCAAGAACGGGATATCCGCCCAGGATACCTGCCTTCGAAGCTTCCTCGATACCTTCGCCGACAGCCGGGATGTATTCCTTCGGAATCGCACCGCCGACAACCGCAGATTCGAAAATGAATGTGGTTTCCGCATTGGCATCCATCGGTTCGAAACGAACCTTACAATGTCCATACTGTCCACGTCCACCGGACTGTTTCGCATATTTGCTGTCCACTTCCACGGTCTTGGTAAAGGTTTCTTTGTAAGCAACCTGAGGGGCGCCTACGTTTGCCTCTACTTTGAACTCCCGGAGAAGTCTGTCTACGATAATTTCCAGATGCAGCTCGCCCATACCTTCGATGATGGTCTGGCCTGTCTCATGATTCGTATGCGTCCGGAAGGTGGGATCTTCTTCTGCCAGCTTCGCCAGCGCTTCACCCATCTTGCCCTGACCTGCTTTGGTCTTAGGCTCGATCGCAACGGAGATAACCGGTTCCGGGAACTCCATGGACTCTAAGATAACCGGGTGCTGCTCATCGCAGATCGTATCACCGGTGGTTGTCAGTTTGAAACCAACAGCAGCGGCGATGTCACCGGAATATACCTTATCCAGTTCCTGTCTCTTGTTCGCATGCATCTGCAGGATACGGCCTACACGCTCTTTTTTGCCTTTGGTCGCATTCAATACGTAAGAACCGGAGTTCATCGTACCGGAGTACACACGGAAGAATGCCAGTTTTCCAACGAACGGGTCAGCCATGATTTTAAATGCCAGTGCGGAGAAAGGCTCTTCATCGGAAGAATGTCTCTCCACTTCGTTACCGTCCAGATCCGTTCCGGTAATAGAAGGGATGTCGGTAGGTGCGGGCATATATTCAAGAACAGCATCCAGCAGCTTCTGAACACCTTTGTTCCGGTATGCGGTACCGCAGCAGACAGGAATAATTTCACAGGAGCAGGTAGCTTTACGAAGAGCTGCTTTTAATGCCTCCGTAGAAGGTTCTTCTCCTTCCAGATATTCCATCATCAATTCATCGTCCGTCTCACAGATCTTCTCGATCAGGTCGGTGCGATATTCCTGAGCCTGTGCCTGCATATCTTCCGGAATGGCTTCGATAGTGATATCTTCGCCCTTGTCATCATTATAGATATATGCCTGCATTTCAAACAGATCGATAATGCCTTTGAATTCATCTTCTTTGCCGATCGGCAGCTGAAGCGGAACTGCATTTTTACCCAATCTGGTCTTAATCATATCTACAGCATTGTAAAAATCTGCACCCATGATATCCATCTTATTGATAAATGCCATACGGGGTACATTGTATTTGTCAGCCTGACGCCATACATTTTCGGACTGAGGCTCAACGCCTCCCTTTGCACAGAATACACCAACCGCACCATCCAGTACACGTAAGGAACGTTCTACCTCAACGGTAAAGTCCACGTGTCCGGGAGTATCAATGATATTGATACGATGCTCAAGAGCACCCGGCATAGGTTTGTTTTCTTTCTGTAATGTCCAGTGACATGTGGTGGCGGCTGAAGTGATGGTGATACCTCTTTCCTGTTCCTGCTCCATCCAGTCCATGGTAGCAGTACCCTCATGAGTGTCACCAATCTTGTAATTCACACCGGTATAATAAAGAATACGCTCGGTCAATGTGGTTTTACCCGCATCGATATGCGCCATGATACCGATATTTCTGGTTCTCTCTAACGGATATTCTCTTCCAGCCAAGGGATTTTCCTCCTTAAATCTAGTGCTGCAAACCTGCCCTCCCGGGCAGATCCGCAGACGCAAGAGCAAAAAGCGGACTTTTTACTCTGAATAATACAATCCGGCAACAGATTAGAAGCGGTAGTGAGCAAATGCCTTGTTCGCCTCTGCCATCTTGTGCATATCTTCTTTCTTCTTCACGGATGCGCCTGTGTTGTTGGCTGCGTCCATGAGCTCATTTGCCAGTCTGTCTTCCATCGTCTTCTCGCCTCTGTTGCGGGAATACAATACTAACCAGCGAAGAGCCAGGGCCTGACGTCTGTCGGGACGAACTTCGATCGGTACCTGATAGGTAGCACCACCGATACGTCTCGCTTTTACTTCCAGTACAGGCATAATATTGGTCATAGCCTCTTCGAATACTTCGATCGCCGGTTTCCCGGTTTTTTCAGCTACTTTGTCAAATGCTCCGTATACAATCTTCTGAGCAACACCTTTTTTACCATCCAGCATAACGTTGTTGATTAATTTGGTGACTACTTTGTTATTGTACAACGGATCTGCTAATACATCTCTTTTCTGAGTATGTCCTTTACGTGGCACGTTACTTCCCTCCTTAACATTTGCCGCCTTTTTCGGCAGCTTCTTTTCGGTTAATTCATCGGTACTCACATGTGTCGTTCTATGGACTTAATGTGTTCGTGCGGTAATTCATGATGTTATCTGATGCATATTGAAAACAGGGATGAAACACCTACACTAACCATAGTTCTGTTTGTGATACTCAACAAGAATTATTTCTTGGCGTCTTTGGGTCTCTTAGCGCCGTACTTGGAACGGGCCTGCCGTCTGTTGGCAACACCGGCGGTATCCAGGGTACCTCTGACAATATGGTATCTGGTACCAGGTAAGTCCTTAACCCTTCCACCACGAATCAGAACAACGCTATGCTCCTGAAGGTTATGGCCTTCACCGGGAATATAACTCGTCACTTCGATTCCGTTGGAAAGACGAACTCTGGCGATCTTACGAAGAGCGGAGTTCGGCTTCTTAGGGGTTGCGGTCTTCACTGCGGTGCAAACACCTCTCTTCTGGGGAGAAGATAAATCCGTAGATCTTTTACGCAGAGAGTTATATCCTTTCTGCAGAGCCGGAGCTGTGGATTTCTTTACAGATGTTTGACGTCCCTTTCTTACTAACTGGTTAAATGTGGGCATTTCTTTCACCTCCTGATAGTGGATTTCCCAAACTGTTTTGTGTATGCAAAATATAATGCATCCGCATGCACGCTAAATAATTATAATGGGTGGATCCTTTTCTGTCAAGCTGTTTTTTCATAATTCGTTTCTTTAATTTTAATAACGGGACGGAAAAAAAGGGGCGGGGGTTGTGGGGAATTTGAAATGTGTAAGGCTAAGAATCCAACACACTCGATCAAACCCGGTAGCACCAAGTTTAAGTTTAAGCTTTTCTGCATCCTAGCCGCAAACCGCCCTGACTCATATAAACGCCGGGCTGGAAGGGAGCGGAGGCGGAGGGATATTCCGTAGGGTTGCCGGCCTCTGGAGGCATTGACGGCGCTGGCCGGACGGCAACGGCTGTTCCTGCGCTGTGGGGATCATTGGCCGTGTGCCGGGGCATTGGGCGGCCGAGCTGCTGCTTAATAAAAACGGACCGGCGGGGTCAGGATGCGGGGCGGCGTTCCACGCCGACACGCAAGGGGCTCTGAACCGGGAACGCATCATGCGTTCCTGGTGAATGGCCCCGGTTCCTGACCCCGCCGGTCCGTTTTTATTTAGCAGCAGCCGGCGCAAGCCCACAGCCCCGGCACACGGCCAATGATCCCCACAGCGCAGGAACAGCCGTTGCCGTCCGGCCAGCGCCGCCAATGTCTCCAGAGGCCGGCAACCCTACGGAATATCCCTCCGCCTCCGCTCCCTTTCAGCATCGTCCCTCAAATATGCAGCTTCTTCCCCATCTCAGAAAAAAAGTCCCGTCCATTGAAGATAACCAACCCTGCCAGGCTCAATAGGCAAATACCGGAGCAGATCACGGAAGGGTACCTCACGGCAGCTATCCCTGTCAGCAGGAGAATTACCGGAACCAATCCGTAAAGGGCATTTATGACGTAATAGATCATGTAATCTTTTGGCTTAAGGCGCTGGACGAAAGTGATGGTGATCATAGAGGCCAGGATCAGAACACACATGCACGGAAGGACGTAGTCCACAGACCAGCCGTTCCACCCGGTACACAGGTCCCAGATCAGACAGCCGATGGTTATGATGAAAAGCTGCCATAGTGAGTTTTTCAACAGGTTGCGGCGTTTGAAGAAGGCGACCGCCAGAGCCAGCCACATGCTGAACGCACCGGCCACGGCAAAGAGGGACCAGTATAGGTGCGGGGTCACGATCATGTTTATCATGACTGTGATGACTGCGGCGGCGATGCTGCCAAAGGTGAACCACTGGAAGAAACGTTTGCCCATAAGCCTCTCTTTTTGGCGGGGCGGGTAATCGGGTTCCGGGAACTCACTTGCGATTCCGTGTTCCTTCAGGATACGGATGAAGTTCCTCTCGATGTTCCGGCTCTCGAAGCGGGATGTGAAGGTGAGCGCCAACTGGTCCTGGAAGGAACACATGCATAACTCCATGGTGGGGGTGCTGGTGAACACCCCGAAACGTTTGATGTATGGGATATATTGGTCGGGCATGGATACCACGCTCATGTTGGAGAATACCGCGGTTACGTCTTTTCCTGAGAAACGGGCGCCCAGCTTCATGCCGAAGTTTTTGATCTCCAGAGGCAGGATCCGAAGGATCGGATTGCGTTCCAGTCCCATCAGCTCGTTCATGCGGACAGCCACCTGGTCTTTGGTCAGTTCTTGGGAGAAATATTGTTTTACTTCCTGAACTACATCTCCGAAAGTGGAACGGCCGGCTTCGAAACGGTAATTGGGTTCGATCCAGCCAAAAAAGTTCAGCATGGAATCGGAGGGAAAGAATTTTCTGAGGTTCAGTGGCACCATCAGGGCCACAGGTTTGTGCTCCTGAAACCGGTTCATTTCCTCATGGATCGCGCACAAAAAGACTGCCGTAAGGTAGACGGTTATGGAGGCATCGTATTCTCTTGCTTTGGACAGAACGTTCTTGACCGACAGGGTGGCTTCCGTAATCTGAAGTTCACCGTCCCTGGTGCCTGGTCCATGCAGCTGGAATGCTTTGACTTTCCTTGTTTTCTTTTTGTCATTCGGGCTGTAGTATTTGGTAAAGCTGTCGTCTTCCAGATCCTGTAAGGTAATGGATGAATCGGTTAATGGCTCATCGGTAAGACCGTCTGAGGCATGGACTTGTACCAGATAGTTTTTGACCAGCTCCCGGATGAACTGGGTGGCGCCGGTCCCGTCAGTCAGTGCGTGGAACACTTCAAAATTGATCCTCTTCTTATAATAAGTAACATCAAATAACAGGCTTTTTTTATCATGAATGTATAGGCTGCTGCAGGGCGGCTTACTTTCCTGTTTTACCAGCGGACGGATGGAGCTCTCCTCCAGATAATACCAAAAGAATCCTTTGCGCAGTACAGAGAGGAAAACCGGATATTTTTCTATCGTGGTATCCAAAGCCTTTTGCAGGGCTTCGGGCTTTACGTCCTGGTGAAGCTCGCAGTAGAAACGGAATACGCGGGTATCCCGTTTACCGCTGGTCGCCGGAAAGATCTTGGCCGCATTGTCTAATTTCCGCCAATAAGCTCTCTTTGTGTGAAACACGTTTCTTTATTCCTCCTTCAAAAAACGATTGATCACCTGAAAACTCTCCTGTACGTGATAGTACTTGATTCCCAGTGCGAAGAAACCATGCAGCGCGTCCTTTACCTGGTATACGCTTACCTGGTTTCCAGCCTCCTCAAGTCTTTTTCCGTATTCTTCCCCCTCGTCTCTTAGCGGGTCGTATTCCGCCGTCAATATCAGGGTCCGTGGCTGCCGGCTCAGATCTTTTTCGCACAGGGGGGCAAAATATGGATTCCGTCTGTCTACAGGGCTGCCCTGATATAATTCCAGATATTGTTCCATTTTCTTTGCCGTCAGAAGATAGCTCCGCCCATTTTCCTTCACGGAGATATATGGGCTTTGATCCGTGTAATCATTGTTCAGGGCAGGATATATGAGGATCTGGCGGGCTGGTGCGAATTCTCCCCGGTCTCTGGCCATCAGACTCACCGCGGCGCACAGGTTCCCGCCGGCACTGTCCCCTGCCAATGTGATCCGGCCGGGATCTATCTCCATGATCTGCCGTGTGTACAGGGCTTTAGCGACCGCATAGCAGTCCTGAAGTCCCGTGGGAAACTTGTGCTCCGGGGCCAGCCGGTATTCTACCGACACGACCACATGATCCGTATCCTGAGACATACGGGCGCACACCCGGTCGTAGTTTTCCACACTCTCGGTGACCCAGCCGCCGCCGTGAAAGAATAACAGCACCGGCTTCCCTTTTCCTCCGGTTTCCAGGCTCTTCTCATCCGGCATGTAAAACCGGACCGGTATTTCGTGTCCTTCATTATAAATCTTCCCATTATATTTCTTATAAAACAGTTTCATTGGGTCCAGGGACTTCAAATTCGCAAATTGCCGGGAGGACTCTACCTCAATATCCCCGTAAGACAGTGCTTTCAGTACAACCTTCATCGCTTTATTTATCGCCATCCAACAGCCTCATCTTCCTCCGGGCCTCTCCCCGTGCTTCCTATTATACAGATATTATTTATTATTTCTTTCCTATCATTTAACTGATGCGTATTTATTCCTTTTATTTTATTTATCATAGCACATGCTCTGTTTATATACAAGAAACGGCCTATAACGCATTTCTTACACAGGCGAAAACATGTTTACTACACAAACTAAAGCTCTTTTGCTACAGGGTACGACAATTTTGAAAGAACATGATTATTCACCGCACCGATACATACGTGAAGATATACAGAAAAAATATAACCCAAAGTGAGCGTTGCTAATTCATCTGTCCGGCGATATAATAAATATATATAGGAGATTAGCTTTAGGAGGGTGAAAATGGTAAGCCTGCATACAAAGAATCGACGAAACGAATGGCAGGCGGAAAGGGGTTTTATGACTAATTTTCACCATCTGTTTTCACCGTTAACTGTTAACGGGCTGGAACTCAAAAACCGAATACTCATGCCAGCGTTCCACATGAAGTACGCGGATCACGGTTACGCCACCGACCGGTTGAAGGAGTTCTATTATGAGAGGGCAAAGGGTGGCGCTGCGATGATCCTGGTCGGTGGTATGCGGATTGACGATCTGGGCGGCGACATCGGTCTGGACAGCCTGAGTGATGATACTTTTATCGAGGGCTACCAGGAACTGGTCGAGGGCATCCATGAAAGGGGCGCGAAAGCTGGGGCACAGCTCTATCACGCCGGTCGGTATATGCGAAGCGGCTCTATGCCGGATCACCTTCCAGGGCTGTCCGCATCGTCGACCTTCAGCGGTTTCAGCCGTGAGACCAGTCGGGAAATGAGTGCAGAGGATATCCGGCTCACACAGCAAAAATGGGCTGAAGCAGCGGTCAGAGCGAAAAAAGCCGGGTTCGACGCGGTGGAGATTATCGCGTGCACCGGTTATCTGATCTGTCAGTTCTTATCTGAAATCACAAATAAGAGGACGGATGAATATGGAGGAAGCCTTGAAAACCGCTGTCGTTTCGGACAGGAGGTGGTACAGGCGGTCCGCAGGGCGGTAGGGCCTGATTTCCCTATTTTCATGCGGATTACCGGTAATGATTTCATGCCGGGCGGCGCAGGCTTTGCGGAGACAGTGGCTTTCGCAAAGGCTATGGAGGAGGCCGGTGTGGATCTTCTGAATGTGACTGGCGGCTGGCATGAGACACAGATCCCGCAGATTACCGGGGACGTGCCGCCGGCGACTTATACATATCTGGCGCATCAGATCAAACAGGCAGTACAGATTCCGGTGTCCGCTTCCAACCGGATCAACGATCCTTATGTAGCGGAAGAAGTTCTGGCACTGGGCAAGAGCGATATGGTCAGCATGGCCAGGGCCCTGCTGGCGGATCCCCAGTGGCCCAGTAAGGTAAAAGAGGGAAGGCTTGGTGAGATCCGCAAGTGCATGGGATGTAATCAGGGATGCCTGGCCAATTCTTTCTTTGATAAGCCAGGGGAATGCCTGGTAAATGGAAAAGCCGGACGGGAATATCTCTTCCGTGATAAAACCGCACCGGAAACAAGCAAAAGGATTCTGGTGGCCGGCGGGGGGCCGGGCGGCGCGGAAGCGGCAGTAAATCTGGCTCAGCGCGGCCATCAGGTGACTCTCTGGGAGAAGAACGGAAGGATCGGCGGACAGCT
Source organism: Diplocloster modestus (assembly GCF_019042245.1). Lineage (GTDB taxonomy): Bacteria > Bacillota > Clostridia > Lachnospirales > Lachnospiraceae > Diplocloster > Diplocloster modestus. The sequence goes on along the minus strand of NZ_JAHQCX010000019.1, from coordinate 55,395 downwards.
GCCGCTTGTGGCGGCTCCCTCCAGCAAAAAAGATTTTATGGAATTGATCGGTTATTACGAGAACATGCTCGCAGAATCCGGTGTGGAAGTCATCTGTAATAAAGAAGCGGATGCCGCGGAGGTGGCGGCCGGCGGTTTTGATGTGGTGATCACCGCTACCGGTGTGATCCCCAAGACGATGCCGCTGCCGAACGATGACGGTTCAGTTCCCATATATACAGCACATCAGATTCTGGCTAAGGAAGTCATCCCCGGAAAGAACGTCGTCATCATCGGCGGAGGTACGGTAGGCTGCGAAACCGCCCATGTCCTGGCGGAAGCCGGAACGCTTACCCCGGAGCAGTATCATTTCCTGTGTATTCATCACGCGGAAAACCGGGATTTCCTGGATAGCCTGATGAATCACAGTCTGCGGAATATCTCCATCGTGGAAATCCTTCCCAAGATCGGCAAAGGCTTCGATCCGGGTACCGCATGGCCGCTGCTTCAGGGTCTGGACCGCATGGGCGTTAAGAAATACGCCAACACAAAGGTCCTGTCTGTGAAGGACAAAGTGGTGACCGTAGAGCGCACGGCAAAAGACGGTACCGTAAGCGTAGTCGAGATTCCCTGCGACATGATTATCCTGGCTGTAGGCGCCGTACCCAACGACAAGCTGTACCACGCGCTGGAGGGCAAAGTCCCCGAGCTGTATAATCTGGGCGACAGTTCCGGCATCGGAAAGGTACTGACGGCTGTACGGGATGCGGTGGATCTGGCTTACTCTATTTAAAGCAAGCCTTGCCTGTTAAAAGGGGATTCCCCTCATGAATGGAAGGCGCTGCCGCTGTGGGACAGACCGGATGAACGATCTGGTTCCGCAGCGGCAGTATTTCATTATTCTCTTTATAGTCTGTCACTCCCGAAGATTACTCGTTCAGCTAAGTTCTCTCACCAATTGGCTGAGTATATCGACCGTACATGGATCCGGGTAGTTGTTAGGCTCTCTGCAGAGGGCATTAGGAAGCAATCCCCTGTCCCTCAGTATTATTTTTTCCATGGCTACGAATTGTTCAATGTCCCGCAGCATGAAGTGGACGAAGGGCAGGAACTTCTGAAACAGTTGATAAGAGGTTTCCAACGCTCCCGCTATATACATGTCGTAGATTTCCCGGAATCTTCGGGTCATGGACAGGCCAGGCATAACAGCACATGCCCCCCTTGTGAGAGCTTCGTACATACATTCCCCTCCGTTGCCTACGACGATGTGATATTTCCCTTTTGTGGCGTTCTGGAATGAGGTAATCAGAGGACCTGTGGGCGACGCCTCCAGCTTTACATATAGCTCGGGTGTATGGCCGGACTCCATGATCTCACGGAAGGTTTCCGCAGCGATCGTCATTCCGGTCAGGGCAGGGGCATACTGGATCATCGCAGGTATGCTTACACTTTTGCATACACGTACCAGGTGCCGGGCGATCATCGGGCCGCTTGGCGCGGCGAAAGATGGTGGCATAATATTGATGGCGTCGGCCCCGTGTTCCTGATAATAGGATGCTTCCCGCTCCGCCAGCAAGGTTGCGTGTTCTGATACCGTGACAAGGATGGGAATACGTCTTTGATTTACTTCAACCGCTGCTTTGAAGAGATCAGTCTTTTCCTCTTTGGTCAGTTTATAGAATTCCGCCCCTGCCGCAAACAGACACAGCGCGTTAGCTCCTTCTTCTATCCCGTGTTCGACAAGTCTCTGAAACACTTCGATGTCTGTCTTTTCCCCATTTTCAGAGAATGGGGTGGGAATGACGGGGATGATTCCTTTCAATAATGGCATGGGGTTACCTCCGGTTTATAATATTCATGGCTGGGATAGACAGCAGAATAGGCTCTGCTGTTAATATAGCCCAGGGCTTTTGCTGCATCTTCCGGGTTTACTGCCAGGCCTACCGGTATGTTCCGGGTAATATTTTTCATGGTCATGACAACATCTCCCGGTATCAGGGCCGGACCCTGTACGGTGTCTGTTTCGATCATCTGGGATCCCGGAGTATGGCCTTTGCATAAATGCACTCGTATTCCCGGAACCGGTTCCTGGTCCCCTTCCAAAAGAATTAATCTGGGCAAGGCTTCCCTGAATTCTGTGAGAAACTGGGGCGGGTAGGCGTCCGGATCAAGGGCGGCTTCATACTCCCTCTTTTGGCAGTACAGGACGGCATTGGGGAACTGGCTTATGTTGCCGGCATGGTCCCAGTGCAGATGGGTGAAAAAAATGCCTCTTACCATATCCGGGATAACACCGTGGTGCTCCAGAACCTGGGGCAGCGGTTTGTTCCGGATTACTTCCAGCTGCATCTGGCGCGCACAGAATGCCGGGTCGATAAAACTGGTGTCAACCAGGTACTGGTCTTTTCCCTGCTGTAACAGATATATATAGGAAGGAACGTATCCTGTGATCTGGGGAGACCCGCCTCTATACTTGATGTCATCCCGGACCATTCCAAACTCTCCTGCTGTAATCGGCGTGATCTGATAAGCCATTACATTTCCTCCTTAGAAAATGGGAATGAACTCCCCCTTGTTAACGGCGTCTTCGTCGTTGTAGGGATATTTCTCAATGGTTTCTTCCCGCAGTTCTACGCCCAGGCCAGGGAGATCCTGGATCAGCTCTACATAACCATCTTTGTATACGATGGGCTTCAGGAGCAGCTCCTCCCGCAGCGGGTTCAACGTCTGATCATGTTCCATGATAAAGGCATTGGGGGTGGAGGCCAGGAAATGCATGTTCGCCATAAAGCCCACTCCGCTCCCGAATATGTGAGGGGCACAGCGCATATGGCATGCGGAAGCGATAGCTGCAATCCGCTTACACTCGGAGATTCCGCCGGAGCGGGTGACATCGGGCTGGATCATGTCTACCGCATGACGGGTGATCAGCGGGTAATACCCGTAGCGCACGAATTCGTTTTCCCCGGCTGCGATGGGTATACTGGTGGCTGCCGTCAGACGTTCAAAGCCTTCGATGTCATCGGGATGGAGCGGTTCTTCCAGCCAGAAGAGGTCGCAGTCTTCCAGTTTCTTGCATACCCGGAACGCTGTGTCGTAGGTCCAGGGGAAATTCGTATAGCATTGGCCGGCATCGACCAGCAGTGCTGTTTTGCTGCCCACTCTGGAGCGCAGTTCCCGGATTAGTTCTATATCTTCTGAGGGGTCTTCGCTTCCGATCCGTACTTTGAAGCCGAAGTAGCCGCGCTGTATGTAGTCTTTGGCTTCCGCTGTCAGATCATATATGGATTTTGCCATACCGCCGCTTGCGTATACCCTGAATTTTTCCCGGTATTTGCCTCCGATCAGATCGTATACCGGCCGGTTCAGTATTTTTCCCATGATATCATACAGAGCGATGTCAATGCCGCTGATAACCGTGGCGATCACTCCCCGGCGGCCATAATGGGCGGATTGGATGTACATTTTCTGCCAGATTTTTTCGATGTTAAAAGGATCTTCCCCCAGTAACATAGGTTTGAAACGGTAGTCTATCATCTTCTCGATGGCGCGGGGCAGATAGGCGGATTCCCCGATTTCTCCGAGTCCCGTGATTTTATCATCCACGGTTACCCGTACCAGCACACAGTTGCGCTGTAATGTGGCCCCTCCGGACCATTTCCATTTCTCATCCTGTTCATATCGGTAGGATAGCAGAATTGTTTCTACATTGGTTATTTTCATGCCTGATTTCCTCCTGCGTGCGTTATTCCCGCACATATAGATATACCTCGACAGATACTCTTAATACATACCCTGCGGTTGGATTTGCAGCAAAGCTGCAAAATAAGGTACAGGTGAACATCTTTTTTGTCCAATCTTTCCTTTCTCTGCTTTACAAGGCTGCGATTATAAAACCTGCACAACCTGTTCCGTGTCTGCCGCCTGAAGAATCAGGTTATGCAGCCTGCAGACCCAGCCTGCGTCCCGGATCGTGGATAATGGCTGTTCCCCTCCGAGTATACAGCGATTGACGAAATGATCCATCTGGGCATCAAACATCTCCTGATAGAATACCTGGTCATAACTCTGGCCTACATTGCGGACGTAATCCCGCCTGGAAAAATGCATGGATCCCTGTGTACCCAGGACTTTTACTTTGAATGTCCAGGGATCTGAAGTGTGATCTTCCGCAGCCCATGATAACAGGATCTGGGCCAGGCAGCCCCCGTCATATTTCAGGTTCACGATAATCTGCGGGCCCCCGGTTTCCACTACGGACCGGTCGAATGCGGACCGGAACGCGCTGACCGCTTTGGGGACTCCCAGAAACGCCAGGGACAAATAGAGCTGATGGCACAGGACATCGACTTCCGGACCGTCGTATTTTTGAAATAATTCCGGCGCCATGTAATAAGTCTCCGACAGGTAGAGGTAGGCCGGTGATCCGATTCCTCCGTTCTGCACCTCCCGCCGGATCCTGGAAAGCTCTGTCAGGTACAGGTAACTGTGTCCCGGCATGCAGACCACTTTGTTTTCATCAGCCGCCTGTTCCATTCCTTTGATTTCCTCGGGTTCAAAACTGACCGGCTTTTCCACCAGCACGTGTTTACCGGCTTCCAGCGCGGCTTTTGCGTATTCATAGTGTTTCTCCCAGGGAGTCAGGACCAGCAGCGCGTCGATCTTGGGACTGGTACAGATGTCTTCCGTATCCAGAAGCTCAAGCCCGTACTTTTCACAGAAGGCCGAGGCCTTTCTTCCTCCAGCGGCAGCTGTGAGAACCGCGTTAGGAGTTTTTTGTATGGCCTCCACGTGGTTTTTTGCGACTCTGCCGCAGCCTACGATCCCGATTCGTACCGCCTTATTTTCATTCTCCATAGAGAACCTCCTCTAATCTTCCGCTCTCTAAGGCTTTCACGACACTCCAGGTGATCTCGCAGGCCCTGGCTCCGTCTTCCAGGCCGATCAGAGGGGTTTTGTCTTTCTTCAGACAGTCGATAAAGTGTTCGTTCAGGCGCTTTACGCCGCCTGCTATGGCAGAATGCCACATAACATCTTTGTGCGTCATACTCTTGGTAAACATACCCGGATTATTTTCCACTCCCCGCTCACTCTGAATGGTCATAAAGTTTTTGAACTCATCCAGATAAATGCTGCCAATACTTCCCATGATCTCGAACCGCTTATCCGTAGCCGCGTCTTCCGGAAGCCAGCCATTCATATCGATGCACGCGATGGCTCCACCGCTTAAATATGCCACGCAGGCAAAACTGTCCTCGAAGTTGGCGTGTTCGTTGTTGTGTGCTACGGCTGCCACCCGCTCCACCTCACGGCCTGTCATATAACGGACGGTATCCCACAGATGAACACTGGATTCCAGGATCAGGCCGCCCCCTTTTGTTTTATCAAATACCCAGGCGCCGTGGGTATTGGCATGCTTTTTCATGCAGAACCGGAAATTCCCTCTCATGAAAATAATATCTCCTATGGCTCCGCTTCCAATCTCTGCCATGGCTTCCTGCGTCGCCACGGAAAACCGTTCCGGAAAATCAATGATGATTTTCTTCGGATAATCCTTCGTAAGCCCCCTTAAGTCATTTACTTCTTCTGCCGTCAGTGCCAGGGGCTTTTCACAGAGCATGTTTTTCTGTGCCTTGATCACATCTTTTGCAATCTCATAATGGAACATTTGAGGCGTGACAATGTAAACAGTGTCCACTTCCGGGTCCTTTAAGAGATCTCTGTGATCGGTGTAAGCTCTCGCGTGATATTCTGCGGCTACTTCCCGTGCCGCTTCTTCATTCTTGTCGCAGACTGCGCAGACAGCACAGTCATCGATGTCTTTTAAATAGCCCGCATGCAGTCTGCCCATCCACCCCAGACCTATAATTCCGATATGTATCATGTATTCCCTCCTTATCATGAAAAAAGATAACCTTCTATATCCTTAAGTAAATTCCACTTACTCCTTGACCGCGCCCATAGTAAAGCCCTGCACCAGATATTTTTCCAGATAGGTAAACAAGATCAAGCCCGGAAGGCAGGCGATCACCGAACCGGCCATAATCTGTCCCCAGTCCACGCTTCCATGCTGCCCCTGCATCAAAGCGATCCCCACCGTCAGGGTACGCATTCCTTCCGTTCTGGCAAAGGTCATGGCGTATAAGTATTCCTGCCAGGAAAGTACAAACGCGAACATGGCTACAGTTACGATCCCGGGCGCCGCCAGAGGCATGACGATTTTAAAAAGAATCCCAAGCCTGCTGCACCCGTCCATCCGGGCGGATTCTTCCAGGGAAACCGGAATCGTGTCAAAATATCCTTTGATCATCCAGCTGCAGAACGGCATCGCAAATGTCGTATAAGCGATCACCATGGACAGATGGGTATCCAGAAGCCCCAGGCTGTTCATGATCATGTACAGCGGAATCAGCAGCAGCATGGACGGGAACATCTGTACCACGATCAGCATGGCAGAGAAGAAAGTCTTTCCGCGGAAAGAAAACCGGGAAATCCCATATCCGGTAAACATGGCTACGATCAACGCGATTCCCATGGTAAACCCGGATACGATCAGGCTGTTCAGAAAATAGTCAGTAAAATATCTGCGCCGCCAGATCGACAGATAATTGATGAAGCTAAAGTCTCTCGGGAGCCATTTGGGAATGGAGGAGAAGACTTCATCCGGCTGTTTGAAGGAGGTGGAAATCATCCATAAAAACGGCAGGATTAATATTAAGGTAACGATCAGAACGAAAAGAGTCATGCCCCTTTTCTTCCATTTTCTCTTTGAAGCCCTGCTCATTTTATCCTCACCCCTTTAATAATTTTCTTACATAGATTATGCACGGAACGATCATGACCAGCATCATGATGATCGCCGCCGTGGACGCGTAGCTGGTCTGGAACGTCTGCATAAACAGCCGGTAGATATAGACCGGCAGGGACAGCGTGGCTTCTCCCGGCCCGCCTTTGGTCACCACCTGGATGATATCCAGCTGATTGAAGTTCCAAATAGAAGTCAGGATGGCGACGATCGTGGCAATGTTCTTGATCATGGGCAATGTGACAAACCGGAAACTCTGCCAGTGGTTCGCTCCGTCCACCTCCGCGGCTTCATACAGATCCTTCGGGATCGCCTGAAGGCCGGCCAGCAGGGTGATCGCTACGAACGGGATACTCTTCCAGGTAATGATCATGATGACAGAGACCGCAGATAACGTCTGGTCCGACAGCCACGGCAGATTGTTCTGGATAAGCCCCATTGATTTCAGCAGATAGTTCATCATCCCGTAGGATTCGTTCAGGAACCATTTCCAGATAATCCCGGCGATGGCGTTTGGAATGACCCAGGGAACCAGTACCAGACATCGAAAAAACTTTTTGCAAAATATTTCTTTATTTAAAATTGTTGCGAAAAACAGCCCCAATACCATTTCGAATACAAGAATGATCAGTGTCCAGGCAACGGACCGACCCAGCGCGTGAGTAAACATCGGGTCCTTTAGCAGTGCCGCATAGTTGCTGACCCCAACGAATTTTACCGGAGCCAGAGACAGCAGATTTTCATTGAAGAAACTGTCTTTCACCCCCTCGAATACCGGATAGATCAAAACAACCAGGATCAGGACAGCGCATGGCAGCAAAAACAAATAGGGTGTTATTTTATTTTTTGTTTTTGGTTTCATATCCAAAACCTCCAAATTACTCCGCCGGCCCGGGCCGGCGGAGGATCTCTTTACCGCAAAGGATTCCTTATTCACCATGCAGCAGTTTTAACTGATGATCCAGAGTCTTAAGGCCGTCATCCACGCTGACATCACCCATAATCATCTGCTGTACCGTGGATCTTCCATACATACTGGCCAGGGTCTCCCACTGGGGATCCAGCGGCGGGATATAACAGTCATAGACTTCATCCAGGAACGGCTGCAAATACTCGTTGTAGTGATCCCTCGCATAATCCACAAAGTCTTCGGTGTACAGCATTCCCCCTGAAGCGTTACAGAAAGAACCTGCGATCGTCAGCCCTTCATCCCTGGTGCTGGCGGTGTTGTAGAAGTATTCCAGGAATTCCCATGCCTCCTGTTTGTGCTTTGATGCTTCCATGATATTAAATGTATTCGGATGTCCGCGGTAAGCCGCCCGCTCGGGACCGTCGAATAATACGGCAGTTCCCCATTTTCCATCCAGTTCCGGGCCTTTTTCGGCTACGGAGCCGGTAACCCATGCGCCGTTGTGCATCATGGCCACTTCGCCTTCCACGAACATATTACAGATAGCCTCCCAGTCGCTGTCCACCACACTCTTAGGGGAGACCCCGTATTCCTGTACCAGATCCACCATGATCTGCGTTCCCTGTTTTGCCGCTTCATCTGAGAGTTTCGACTGCCACTGTCCGTCCGCATAACCGGAGATATCAGCTCCGCACATCTGCATGAAATTAACCCAGTAATCCGTCGCGTTCTCCGCCTGTACCGGCCAGCCGTATCCATACTGATCGATCTTTCCGTCGCCGTCCGTATCCTTGGTCAGCGCTTTCGCGCATTCCAGGAATTCGTCCCAGGTCTTGGGCGGCTTCTCAGGATCCAGTCCCGCTTCCTCGAACAGGTCTTTGCGGTAGAACAGCGCCCAGTTACAGCCTTCCTGTGGCAGTCCATCGATCTTCCCCTCTTCCGTGGTCACCATCTGTACCGCGCTGGGGAGCATGCTGTCCAGCATCTCCTGGGGAACCAGATCGGTCATGTCCGCCAGGGCTCCGATCCCCCGGAACTGGGCCAGCATGCTGGGGTTGCACATGATCAGATCCGGAGCGGTTCCCCCCGCGATGGATGTCATCAGCTGTGAGGGCGCATCCGTCCAACTGGTCCGGGTCTCCACGATCTTAATATTCGGGTGCTCGTTTTCAAATCCCGCGATCGCTTCTTCCAGAATATCCAGCATTCCCTCTACCCAGGTGGTATGGAAGAATTGGATCTCTACCACCTCACCGGCTGCGCTGCCGTCTGGTGCCTCTGCCTTAGTCCCTGCACCTGCCGCATCCTCAGCCGTTGTTGTCTCTGCGGGCGCATCCCCCGCATTCTTCCCTCCTAAACCTCCGCAGCCGGTCAGGCACCCTGCCAGCATTGCCGCGATCAAACATACACTCCATAACTTTTTCATACAAAAGACCTCCTTTTTTCTTTTTCCTTTGGTTGTATGTATCTTAACGTGTTTCGAACTGCTGCTTCCCAGCGCTCATATTCCTCGCCCTGCAAACCGCGGAAACTTCGCTGCGGGATTCCCATCGGTATTCCCAGTACCCCGGATAAAGCTCTGTAATTTTCCGGAAAACTAATGTGATCCAGAAGACGGACTAACCGGATCAGCTGCATCTGTATTTCCCCTGCCTTTTTCATCTCATTTTGTTCAAACAGCCGGAGAATAGAAAAATCCGTGTCCAGCATCCAGACAAGGGCAGACATACATCCGTTCCCTCCTACGGTGAGGCTGGGAAGAAATGTGGAATCCTGGCCGGTGAATATCGCAAACTCCGGCCGGCGATCCTGCGCCACACTCACCGCTTTGGTAAAATACAGCATATCGCCGCTGCTGTCCTTCATTCCCACGATATTCTCAAGCTCCAGAAGCCTGGGTAAGATGGAAAGCGGAATCCCAGGCGAGCAAAACGGGATATTGTACAACATAAGCTTTAATCCTATGGGTGCTCTGACCGATATGTTCCGGTAGAAGTCATAGATATCTTCTGGTTTCTGCGGATAATAATAGGGGGGACAGATAATCGAGTAGGTATAACCGATATCCGCCAGATATTCCAGCCGTTCCATAACCTGGTGTTCGTTGGCTCCTCCCGCTCCTCCGATCAATACTTTCTCTTCACTTACACACTCCTTTCCCAGTTGAAACACTCTTTTCGCCTGATCGAGTTCCAGATAGATAAATTCGCTGGTCGAACCGCACAGAAGTAGTCCTGCCGCATTCGTCGTATTGCAGTACAGGAACTCCTGTCTTAGAAGCTTTTCGTCCAGCGTGCCGTCCTCCCGGAATGGGGTCATGACCACTCCATAATTTCCTTTCGGAACAAGCTTCTCCATATATTGTTCCTCTCTTCCTGTTCATATATATGAACTATATATTTATTTATGTATTTTGTTTATATATAATTTAACCGAAATTTCGACCCAAGTCAATATGTATATTTTTCTTAAATTTATAACCACTTTTTATGCATTATTTACAAATATCGCGTTATCCATGAAATGTTTTACATAATTAACCAGTTATTTCTTGTTTTACCTCTTGATTTATTGTATAGTATATATACGTTATTCATATATATGAATCGGAGGATATGCAAATGGACGTTAAAAACCATCGAATTCTGCAGCACTCTTTGGAAATACTGGAATTTGTAGCCAAATCCAGCCGCCCTGTTACCTTTAAAGAAATCTGCGATGTAACCGACCTTCCCAAGAGTACCGTCCACAACCTGGTATTGACCCTGAGTAATCTGGATTTTCTCACAAAAAAACCGAACTACAGCGAGTATAGTATCGGTTTAAAGTGTTTTGAAGTTGGAAACTCGTATTTATCATCGAACCCGTTCTACTCCATGGCTAAGGAGACCACCGCCGACGTCTCGGACCGCAGTAATGAGACTGCGCATTTTGCCATCCTGAATCACACGGATGTGGTCTACCTGTATAAATATGAGAGTAAGCAGCCTCTGCGCATCGCTTCCCATGTAGGAAAGCGAATCCCGGCTCACGCCACAGCCATCGGCAAGGCTCTGCTCTCTGGTTATAGTGACGAGGAAATCCGCGGTCTGTACCAGAATCAGGAACTGATTTCCCTGACACCGAATACGATCACTTCCCTGGAAATGCTGCTGGACCAGATCCGACAGATCCGGATCACCCAGCTGGCCTATGAGACGGAAGAGTCCTCCCCCTATATTAAGTGTATCGCTACCCCTATATGGAACAGACAGCATGCCACCATTGCGGCACTCTCGATCTCCATGCCGGTCTACCGGGGGGAGGAAAATATGGATCAGATGGCAGGGATATTGATTGATGCGAAGCATCAGTTAGAAAGTATACTGACGACATTAGATATTTAGAGAAGGGACTGGCTCCTTTCGGCAGTAAAGCGAAAACTGTTAGCAACAACGGGAGAAAGGTGCCTGTCCCCGGAAGCTGACTCGAATTAGCCGACATCCGGGGACAGGCACCTTTCTCTGCGCAGTCTCTTGTGACTTTACTTTACTACCGAAAGGAGCCAGTCCCCTCCCTATTTGTTCCAAGTATTCGGACCTGAATATTCGTAATATAATTCTCATTATTATGTTCTACAAACTGATCCACGATATTAAAGTTCACGGTCAGGTCGGACAGCTTCAGGTCCGGTCTGGACAGGCGTATTTTCCTGATCGTCTGGGTCACCGTCTCATAAGCACCTAAATGATATCCACACAGATAATCCCCCTCAGGGATTACTTTGATCTGATACTCCGGTATTTTCGAAATGGATTCCTCGTTATCCGGATAGAGATACGCGCCGAAGGATTTGGACTCATCTATGTAGAAAGCGATGGTGGGATAGAAATAAAAGGAATCATGGTGGTAGAGGATCTCCTCCCGGCCGATCTCGATGTACCGGCGGTCGGGATAACGGCGCACACACACCTCCTCCACCCGCAGCCCTTTCATCTGTTCCTCGATAAACCGGATCTTGCGCTGGATCACCATGTCAATGCTCAGCAGTTCCTCCCACTGGCGCTTTAGCATGATGGAACGGTGCTTTAAATTATCCAGTGTGATATTCACGTTCAGCCTGGCCATATAGTCTTTGATTTCGTCCAGGGAATAACCAAGTTTACGCATATAGCGGATGGAAGCCAACGCGTATATTTTGTCAAATGCATATTTCCGCTGACCGCCGCTGCTTCTCTCACTGGGTTGGAACAGGCCGATGGAGTCGTAATAGTAAAGGGTCTGAACATTGATTCCAAATAATCTGCTGATTTCACCGATCGTAAAGAATTCTTTCAATGGGGCCTGCTCCTTCCCGGACAGCTTTCCAATAATCCACTTTCCTTCATGCCATAGTTCTCATTTTCAAATTTCCACGTTTCACATAGCACAGCCAGTCATCAGCGTTTATTCCTCTGGTAAGGTATCCCAAGGGCAGACGGATTACTGCTGTGGTTCACAGAGAACAGCAGAACGATTACCGCCGCCACATACGGCATCATGGAAAATGCCTGTGACGGGACCGCGATGCCCATGGTCTGAAGGTTAAACTGCAGGGCGTCGGCAAAGCCGATCAACATAGCGGCCAACAGCACTCCGATGGGATTCCGCCGGCCCAGGATTACTGCCACCAGGGCCATATAGCCCTTGCCGGCAGTGACATTTTCCATAAAGAAGCCCAGCTGGGACAGCGTGATGTACGCTCCGGCCATACCTCCGAAAATCCCGTTGATCAGACAGGCTCCGTACCGGATGCCGAATACATTCAAACCGGCCGTATCCGCGGCGCGGGGGTGTTCCCCGACGGCGGTCAGCTGGATGCCCCAGTCCGTCTTGTAAAATACAAACCAGAATACGCCGATTGCTATAAACATTATATAGACAAATATGTTCTGTGTAAATAGCACAGGGCCCAGAACCGGAATCTCGCTCAGGAGCGGAATTCGTATTACATTTACCGTATCGCAGGTAGGAAGCACTGTGGTCTGTCCAAAGGCTTTCAAAAACAGGAAACTGGTCAGGCCCAGAAACAGGAAGTTAAGGGCCAGCCCTATCATGTTCTGATCCGCGCAGCATTTAATACTCAGCACGGCATGCAACATACTGACCAGGATTCCTCCCGCGATTCCCGCCAAGATCCCCAGGAACAGATTCGAGGTCCAGAAAGTTACAATGAAGCCGCAGAACGAACCGGAGAGCATGATCGCTTCCAGGCCGATATTAATCACCCCGGATTTTTCCGAGCAGGATTCGCCGAGCCCCGCCAGCGTAAGCGGCGTCGCCATCCGCAGGGAAGCGGCCAGGTACGTGGTGATTACCGCTAATATTTCCGTCATATCCCTTCCTCCTTCCCCAACAGCTTCCGGAATATCGTTTTGCGCGCCAGGATGAGCACCACCAGCGTCCCCATGATGATCGAGGCGATGGACGAGGGCACATTCGCAGTGCGCTGCATGGACAAAGATCCCACCTGCAGAGCCGCGATACCCACCGCAGCCGCCACGACGCCCACCGGATGCTTACGCCCCAGCAAAGCGACGATGATCGCCAGATAACCATAGTCCGGTGATATCCCTTCCAGCAGTTTGTGATGCAGGCCCGCCACCTCGGAAAATCCGGCGATACCCGCCATTCCGCCGCTGATCAGAGCAGAGAGCATCAGATTCCTGCCGGCAGATATGCCGGCGCAGCTGCACGCCCGCCTGTTTACGCCCACCGCGCGCATGCGGAATCCTGCCGTAGTCTTATAGATCAGCAGGTATATGAGTACTGCTCCCGCTATCGCGATAAATATGCCCGCATGAAGCCGGGTTGAGCGGACCAGTACCGGCAGCGCCGACGCGTCGGGCAATGTGGGGGACATGGGAAAATAACCATTAGGGTCTTTTAATACTGTCTGAACCAGAACCCCCAGCAGGTTAATGGCTATATAGTTAAACATAATCGTGTTGATGACTTCTGAAATTCCGAACTTGGCTTTCAGGACACCCGGAATAAACGCCCAGAGGCCTCCCAGTATAAATGCGCCCGCCATACACAGGGGGATCATGACGACAGCCGGCAGGCCAGGCAGGTACATGGCGATAAACGTGCTGGCAATGGCGCCCATGTAGAGCTGGCCTTCGGCTCCGATATTTGTAAAGCCGCTTTTGAAGGCTACGGACACACCCAGGCCGGCAAGGATCAGCGGGGTCGCTTTCACCAGCACCTCGGCCAGATTATAGGCGGATCCCACAATTCCCTGGAAAAAACCGGCGAAGGCTCTCAGCGCGTTGCCTCCGGTCAGGATGATAAATATGGCGGATATTCCCACGCAGGCCGCACCGACTCCGGCAAACGAAAGAACAGATCTCCACTTGCTATTCATCTGCATCCTCTCCTTCCTCCCGTTCGGCCATGCTGTCCCTGCCCGCCATCATAAGTCCGACGGCGGTCATGTCGACCTCTCCTGTATTCGGCACGATCCCCATTATTCTGCCTCCGTGAATCACCGCGATCCGGTCGCTCAGCGCCAATATCTCTTCCAGGTCCGCAGAGATCAACAGAATACTGCAGCCGTTCTTTTTACCGGCCAGAAGCTGTTCCCGTATAAACTCGGAGGCCCCGATGTCCAGGCCCCGGGTCGGTTGGGAAACCACCAGGGCACGCGGTTCCCCGGCCAATTCCCGGGCCAGAACCAGCTTCTGCTGGTTGCCCCCGGACAGAAGCCTGATGGGAATCTCCAAGGAGTAGGTCTTGATATCATAATTTTCTATGGCAGCCTGCGTCTTCGCGTACAGCGACTTTTTATGGATGATCCCGTGACGGTTCATCGTCTTATCCTCGTACATTTTTAACAGCATATTCTCAGCCAGGTTCATGTCCATCAGCAGTTCATCCTGCTGGCGGTCATCGGATATATAGCCCAGCCCCCGCCGGATCCTGCTGCGGATGGGCAGGTTTTTTATCTCCTCGCCGTACAGCAGGACAGACCCGCCCGGAGTTTTTCCGATGCCCATGATCGCTTCCACCAGTTCCTTCTGTCCATTACCATCCACTCCGGCGATTCCCAGAATCTCTCCGGGGGCGATGCAAAAGCTGATGCCATTTAACCTGGCGACGCCTTTTCGGATCATCTTAAGCTCCCGCACCTCCAGTCCGGTTCCCTCCCGGGCTGTGTCCATGGGCCGTTCGATGGGTTTTAATTGTCTGCCGATCATATATTCCGATAACTTTTCCTCCGTCAGCTCCGTGATCGGAGCGGTAATGATACTGCGGGTATCCCGCAGTACCGTAACCTGATCCGCGATGTCCATGACTTCCGGTATATGATGCGTGATCAGGATCACGGAACGGCCGTCCTCCCTGAGCTTTTTCAACACCCGGAAGAAGTTTTTGGTCTCCTGCGGGGTCAGAACCGCGGTGGGTTCATCCAGGATCAAAAGCCGGGCATCCCGGTACAGGAGTTTCATAATCTCCACCCGCTGCTGCTCCCCGACCGAAAGAGTGTTTACCTTGGCGTCCGGATCTATGGCCAGGCCGTATTGACTGGAAATCTGAGTAATCTTCTGGTTCAGCTGCTTCCGGTTACTGCACGGGTACCCCTTTTCCCGCAGCCCCAGCGTGATATTCTGGGACACGGTCAAGGTAGGGACCAGCATAAAATGCTGGTGCACCATACCGATCTTGTGAGCTATCGCTTCTTTGGGGGACCGGAATTCCACCGGCTGGCCGTCATAGTATATCTCCCCGGCATCCTTGGTATAGATGCCATACAGAATATTCATTAACGTCGTCTTACCAGCGCCGTTTTCCCCCAGCAGCGCGTGTACTTCCCCGGCTTCCACATCCAGGTTTACTTTTTGATTTGCAAATTTACCAAAAAACGATTTGTCTATATTCCTCATTGTCAACAGAGGCATAGGGTTCCTCCTTCAGGTCCGTATCCGCAGGGGCTTCTGCCGTTATTTGGTTACCGATTCAATTCTGGGCACTTCAAATTCCCCGCTGATAATCGCGTCTTTTTTGGCCAGGACCTGATCCATCAGTTCCTTGGGGATCTTGTCTTCAAAATCATGGAACGGTGCGATATCCACTACGCCGTCGGCCATTCCCAGATAGAAAACGCCTCCCTCGAATTTGTGATCCATCACCTGCTGAACTGCCGTTGTGATGACCAGGGGCATATTATATACGGTGGAGCACATCACACTGTCGGGAGCTATGGAATTCTGGTCATAGGAATTGCCGCAGCACAGCAGGCCTTTTTCCTGGGCCGCGGTGATCACTCCGGTTCCCGCCTGGTTCGCCACATGGTAAAGGACATCGGCTCCCTGATCGATCATGGACATAGCCGCCTCTTTTCCCAGCGAAGCATCCACAAACGAATTGATATAGATCTCCAGGACCTTTACGTCCGGGTTGACCTCTTTCGCGGCGATCTTAAAGGCTTCCAGCTCTTTTGTGATGGACGGCTGCTCGAAGCCGCCAACGACTCCGATCGTGTTGGTTTTCGTCATGCCCGCGCACAGCATCCCCATCAGATAAGCCCCTTCCTCACAGCTCATTACATAGGACGCCATATTATCTCCCTGGCTGTTGGATTCTGTGGCCATAAAATACTGATCCGGGAATTCCTTTCCGACCTTGGCCGCCGGTTCCCCGAACTGGAATCCATGCCCGACGATCAAATCAAAGCCCTGCGCGGCATAATCACGGTAAGCCGCTTCGGTATCCGCGATATCCACATTTTCCATATATGCGCTGGTAATACCGAATTCATCTTCCGCCTTTTTCAGTCCTTCCAAAGCGGTGGCATTCCATCCCTGGTCATTAGCCGGACCTGAAAGAATCAATGCGACTTTAAGCCCATCGCTTTTTCCGGCGTCGCCCTTGCCGTCTCCCGCGCTGCCTTCCTTTGCCGTCTGTTCACTCCCGCAGCCGGCCAGCAGCATTCCCGTGCATAATACAACCGTCAAGATAACAGATAACCATTTCTTCATAGATTTTCCTCCTACTAATCACTTGGTCTCATCGGGTTAAAAAACAAATCCACGGAAGGCTTCGCTGTCCTTCCTGAGTACTCTGCTGCAGACTTCTTCTCCTTTTTCCGCCAGTGCTTTCTCGTCTATTCCTATGAGCTCGCCATCCTGATAAATAATTTTCCCGTTACACATTGTCATCCAGACCGGACCGGTCACGCCGGTACGGGCCAGCAGGTTCCCGGGATCATGCAGGGTGCCGGTCAGTTCCAGCTGCTCCGTATCGATCATGAACAGATCCGCCGCCTTCCCCGCTTCCAGGCTGCCCAGATCCGCCCTGCCCAGAGTCTTTGCCCCGTTTACCGTGGCTGTCTTCAGCATGTCGTAGGCGGATACACAGCCGCCCCGCTCTTTGGTGTGATAGGCCTGCATCATAAACGCGACACGCAGGGAGTCTAACAGGCTGGAACTGTCATTGGTGGCGGAGCCGTCGCATCCCAGGCTGATCAGGACTCCGGCATCCTGCATGGCCCTGATATCCAGGATCGGAAAACCTCCCAGCACCGCGGGACCCGGGCAATGGGACACCCCGCTGCCATACCTGGCCAATCTCTCATATTCCTGCGGCAGCACCTCCCAGTTATGCGCATACCATACGTCTTCCCCGATGAATCCAATCTCTTCACACCAGTCCAGCGAGCGCATGTGATACCGCTCCAGCATAATGTTATTCTCTCCCTCGCCCAGATGGGTGTGCATCCGGACCCCGTAATCCCGGGCCATCCGGACCGTCTCCCGGAAGGTATCCGGATAGCAGTTGATAGGCTGGCAGGGCGCCATCACGATCTGCTGCATGGAAAACGGGTCCGGATCATGATACCGTTCAATGAGCCGCTGACAGTCTTTTAGATATTCATCTGTCGTCTCCAGCATATTTTCGGGGATCGTGCTGCCTTCACTCCGGGGCAGGGTGTTCGTTCCCCTTCCCGCGTGATACCGAAGCCCCAAAAGCTTCGCGGCTTCCATCTGCCGGTCGACCGGTTCCTTGCCGGAGGCCCTGGTATAGCAGTACTGATGGTCAAACGCACAGGTGCAGCCATGTTTGATCAGATCCGCCATGGCGGTAAGGGAAGAATAATAGATGACTTCCGAGTCAATCTTCTGGAAGATCCGGTAAATTTTATCCAGCCACTCTACCACCAGCATATTGGGATAGTCGATAGTCACCAGGTTTCTCACGAATGTCTGGAAAAAATGATGATGAGTGTTAATCAGGCCCGGATAGACGAATTTTCCGTCCGCACGTATCACTTCTGCGGATTCATCCGTTAGATTTGGGCCAATCTTAATAATCTCAGGGCCGTTGATCAGGATATCGGAATTCCAATATACCCGATCCGTTGCGTCACAGCTGACGATGGCTTTTGCATTTTTAATGAGCAGTTTCTTATTCAAGGCACTTCCTCCTGATCACGAAATATCGATCTGTACGATTCCCGTCGGAACAGTTCGGATCACTAAGACTTTAGATTCCGTATCTTCGTCGACTTACTCTCATTATAGATCCTATAGCAGCTATAGGTGCAAGCATAATTTACAATACTTTTTATATTATTCCTTTCATATTGTGCATTTTCAACAAACGTATGAGAGGGGACTGGCTCCTTTCGGCAGTAAAGCCAGTCCTAACAGCAACTACGTGGAGAAAGGTGCCTGTCCCCGGATGTTGACTCGAACAGTCCAACATCCGGGGACAAACACCTTTCTCGACGCAGCCGCTTAACAGGCCAAAGTTAATTCCACTACTGCTTTGCTCAATCCCGCTCTTGTACCAGCCACCAGTCCAGCAGTCCTTCCCACCACTCTTCCCTGCGCCCGATAATATCCATGTGGTTAGACGGCGTACCGGTCACATAGTGGAATACGAGTCTGTCCGCCGCTTCCGGATATAAACCGGACAGCTGGGACCGGAACCGCTCGGCGTTCTCCGGCGGGATGTGATTGTCCTCTTCTCCCAGGATCAGGTACATGGGCGGACAATTCTCATAGCGCTCCAGGTGGGTGATGGGGTTAAACTGCTGGTAAAAAAAGGAGGCGTAATGATCCGGCGTTCCCGGGTCCAGGATGCGGTCAGGCCGGAACAGATCATACATACCCGGTCTTAACCAATCAGGCGTGGCGATAATCGGGGCTCCGCGTCTGATTCTGGAGTCAATCCCCGCCACACAGATCGTGATGTCGCCTCCCATGGATATCCCGCCCATGCAGATCTGCGGCAGCACCCCAAGATCCGAGACAGCCCAGTCAATGACCCTCTCCACATCCAGGACCGTCTGTCCTAAGACCGGCCATCCGTAACGCCTCATGTTCGTAAACACGCGGGCTTTCACGTCATCCTGATCCATTCCCCGCTCTCCGTGCTGATAGAGATCGAAGGCCAGCCCGATATATCCCCGGTCTGCGATATCCGCAAGATAGGGGATCAGTTCTTCCTTCTTACCGCCCAGTCCGCTCAGGAATAGAGCAAGTCTGCGTTCGGGCTGCGGCTCTGCCGGCTCTTTATAGATGACCGGTATGCCGTCCACCCATTCTTTGGTTACTTCTGCTCCATTGATCTGCTGCCGCTGCTTTTCATTTTTCATGGTTTTTCCCTTTCCCACTTTTGTGGAACTTGCAGACACTCTGCGCCTCATCCACTGTATTATTTTTCCTGCCTTTAACCTATAGGGCATAAGTTACTTTATTACATGCAATATTTACAGAATAACATGGAAAAAAAGCATAAGCAAGACATACCAAAGAACACAGGTTGTTAGTGTAGGATGGAAAGCGGACCACTGGAAGGTAGTGTAATTCGTCTAAGCTGAAGGGGAAGAGAATCCTATCCTTCTTATGCAGTTCATGTTTCGTCATATTGATACCAGCTCTGGAATCAGAGAGTTTTTCGCAGTATTTCCTGTCTGCGAAACGTGCATCACAGCGGTATTTGTGAGCAACCGATTCCTTCCAGGTAATCCCTGGACACGCAGCCCCGCGAAAAAGGGTTACTGATCTAAAGAATGGTATACCGGAACATATTCTTCCAGCGCTTTTTTCAGCTCTTCCATCTGTACTGCATCCATAGGCAGAAAATCCGGCGCAGGCCGTCCCAGCAGCCGGTACTTCCCCTCCCCAAAGGAATGATAGGGCAGCAGATCGATCCTTTGTATTCTCCCCGGTTTCCGCAGAAGCTCCCGGAAGCCTTCCTTCTCGGCCGACGAATCATTGATCCCCCTGATGCAGGGTATGCGCACCCATACATCCGCCGTGTCCTTCAGCCTCTTCAGATTCTCCGCGATCAGACGGTTATCTGCGCCGGTCACCCTCTGATGCAGCTCCCCGTCCGCGCATTTCAGGTCGTAGAGAAATAAGGACGTGTAGGGCAGGATTCTCCGGAAATGCTCCCACGGAACCGATCCTGCCGTATCTACCGCCGTGTGGATACCAGATCCGGCGCATTCCCGGAGCAGCTCTTCCAGAAAATTGATCTGAAGCATCGCCTCTCCCCCCGAAAATGTCACCCCTCCCCCGGAGTGCCGGTACAAGGATACATCTTTTAAAATCTCTTCCATTACCTGAGAAACCGTCATGGTTTTTCCTGATATTTCCAGAACTCCCGGGTAGCAGACGGAAGCGCATTTTCCGCACCCGGTACACAGTTCCGGTATAAAGCTCCCGCCCTTTCCCAGCCTTCTGGCCCCGGTAGGACAGACAGCCGCGCAGGAACCACAGGCGATACAGCCCAGCTCTTTTATCAGCAGCTGGGGGGCTCTCTCCTGTGACTCCGGATTATGGCACCACAGGCATCTGAGATTACAGCCCTTGAAAAATACCGTCGTGCGGATACCCGGTCCGTCGTGAATACTAAAATGCTGGATATCAAATATCATTCCGTCCATATGTACCTCCCGCGGCGCGTAGCGCCGCCCCCTCTTAGTTCTAATGCGACCGGTTTCTGGCGATCATCTCGTCCTGAAGCTCCCGGTCCAGCGCGGTAAAGTACGCGCTGAACCCCCAGACCCGTACCACCAGGTTCGCATACTCTTCGGGGTTCTTCTGTGCCTCCATAAGTACCCCCGCGTCCGTAAGGTTAAAGTCAAAGACACTTCCCCCCGCGTCCAGGAAGCTGCGGATCACCGCCTCATAGATCTTAGGCTCCATCTGATTGGGGGAATAGGGAAGATCGAGATAGAGAACTGCCGAAGCCGGATGATTTTCCAGATTCAAAGCGCCCAGCCCTTCCATGATACGGCTTATGTTGGTATGGCCGGTAGTTTCGCCGGGGCCGATCCCTCTTGAAAGAATCTCCCCTTTTCTTCTTCCATCCGGAGTGGCCTCCGTCCCGCGAAGTGAGACATAGCCGGTATTCGTAAACAGGGAATTTTCAAACCAGCCTCCTCGGGTATTCGGCATACCGGAGAAGATCAGGGTCAGGTCGTCCGCCAGCCGGGAAGCCAGCCGGTTAATTTCACCGTTGTCTTTTCCCCATTTATCCACCCGGTTTGCCAGATACGCTCTGGTTCTTTCATTTCCTTCAAAATTCCCGGACAGGCATTCCCGCAGTTCTTCCAATGTCAGAAATTTATCTTCATACACCGCCTTTTTAACGGCAAACAGGGAATCTGCCAGCGTCCCGAACCCGACCGGCGAGAAGCTGGAGGTATTGTATTTCGCTCCTCCCCGGGTCATATCTTTTCCCTTTTCTACACACCCGGTTATGGTCGATGAATACAGAGGGCAGGGGTTATAGCCATACCATTCCCGCTCGAATGCATTGAAATATCCGCTTACCCGGTGCACGATCTGTCTCGCCTTTCCAAGAAAACAGGCATAAAATTCTTCGAAATTCCGGCAGGAATCTGCCCGGACCGCTTCCAGCTCCTCGTGCTCCCAGAACCCTTCATCCCCCACACGAAGCGTCAGCAGTAACAGCTTGGGAAGGCTCATGTAGATATAAGCCCGGCAATTCACCTCGGTTTCACTTAAAACCGGTTCCTGGCAGCCTCCCGCCACATAAAGCCTGCTGTCCCGAAGCTCTTTTCCCTGACGGACCTGGGCAGGGATCAGTACCTCATCGTTAAATACGGACAGTACATTTTTCCCCTGTCCCGCGATCCTGGCCAGACGCTCAAAAAACTCCGCAGGATGGCTCCGGCTGATTCTGGCCTGAAGCTTAGGGTTCACCAATTCCTGCTCTTCGTAGATCTCCAGTATCATACGGGTTAGCTCGTTATAGACAGGTCTTCCTTCCTGATCGCAGCCGCCGACCGTCATGGCCGTGTTCGCTCCGCCGTCGGGCGGATTCGTGCGAAGATCCCATTTGGCATCTGTCAGATTCAGGGCAAAGGACAGCAGATCCTTAGCCTCCTGTCTGTTGAGCCGGCCTTCTTCCACATCCTTTTCATAATAAGGATAAAGCAGACGGTCAAAATGTCCGATCACCGCGATACCGATTCCCTCCAGTCCCATCACGATCTCCCGCATGAACCAGATCGTGTTCAGAGCCTCATAGAAGGTCTGGGGGGCCTCGGCCGGTACTCTCGCCGAAGTACGCGCGATATGGAGCAGATTTCCGCGCACTTCCTCGTCTCTCTCCGTCCCGGCCATAGCTTTAGCCTCACTGGCAAAGCGGTTGGCAATTTTCTTTAAGGATTCACAGCCGCAGATCACGCTGTCCAAAAAGGAAAGCTCTTGCATATCCCGGGTATTTTCTCTCTTAGCCGCGGCTTCAGCGATCAGTCCGTTTAAACCCAGACGCAGAACTTTCTCATAGCCGATACAGTGATGGGCAAAATCGATAAAGAAAAATGAGATAAACAGATTCCGCTCTTTGTAATAATCCCGGAAGCTGAAAAACCGTTTCTCAATATCGGAGTGTTTGCGCATCATAGTACCGCCGATTCCAGGTTCCGGCGGAAATCCTGCGGTCAGGCCGTTTCTGGCACGGCCCGTACATACTTCATAATAAAACGGGAAATATCGGAACACATGAACCGGACAGTGAACGGCCGCCTGATATATCCGGCTTTTTTCCGCACAAGGGAATGATTCGTTTTCCGCTTCTGCTTCCATCAGCATTTTTTCTGCTTCAGGCACGGGAATCGGATACCTGGAATAATACTCCTCAAATTCCTGATAAAATTTTTCCCTGTATTTCTCAAAAGATAGCACTCTGTCTGTCATACTGCGCCCCCTCATTTAGTCGAAGGTCAGGACCACTTTCAGTCCCTCCCTGTTTTTCACCAGTTCGAAACCCCGTTCATAATCTTCCACCGGTATCCGGTGGGTCACGTAATCGGATAGACTCAGTTGCCCATCCAGCACCAGAGCCGCCGCTTCCGTCTGTATCGTCACCAGATGCTCATAATCTGGCCATTGTACCGACCGGATCTCCCAGCAGTAGTCCGCGTCCTCCCAGGCCACCGCCTGGGTACTGTGCAGCCCGATCCCGTAGATACCGATCACGCCCTCCGGTTTCACGCTTCTTAAGCCATGGCTCAGAACCGCTCCGTTCCCCACCGCGTCTATGAACAGATCCGCCTTTCCCATCTCTTCCCGGATGCGTGACGTCAGGTCTTCTTCCCTGGTGTTGACCGCCACATCCGCTCCCAGCTGCAGGGCTTTTTGCATCCGGGCCAGGTGGTGGCCCCCCAGAAGGATTTTCCCCGCGCCCATGATCCGGCACAGATTGGCCATGGCGATCCCTACCGGTCCGCAGCCGGCGATCACTACATCGAGTCCCGGCCTCATATCCAGCCGTTTCAGCGCGCTGTAGATCTCCTCCAGCGTGATCAGCATACAGGCATCTGTACTGTCTATCCCTGCCGGCACCACGGTTTTGGACCAGGCTCCCGCATCCCGGACCGGAATCCCGTCCGCTTCCATGGCCTCACAGTCGGTTACCAGCGCATACTCCGAGAACCCTCCCCACAGGGAATAATATTGCCCGCTGTCCGGCAGCTCACTGCGCAGGACGATGTCATCCAACCGGTAATTTTTTACCTTTCGGCCTGTCCGTATTACGCGCCCCACAGCCTCGTGGCCCAGCACAGCCGGGTATGTACCGAAACCCTTCAGATGTCCCTTTGCAAGTTTCAGGTCCGTACCATTGCAGATACCGCATCCCACGGTTTTCACCAGCGCGTCGTATTCTCCCATCTCCGGCATCGGGATATCTTCCCGCAGAAAGATGCCTCCCCTGCCGTCTGTCACTAATCCTTTCATGATCCGATCTCCTTTTCTATTTCTTTCGTCTGCTTTCATCACCGGAAAAACTTCACCCAGCCATGCGGGTGATCCGCCCGGCAAGTGATCTGCCCGGCAAGCGGTCCGCCTTTTTCCAGGCGCACTCAGCCCTTTACCGCCCCTGCAGTCAGCCCTTTCTCCATTTTCTCCTGAAGCAGAATATACATAATAACCGGAGGCAGGATGCTGACCCCGATGGCGGCCATCACCGCGCCGTAATCCGAAGTGTACGCGCCAAAGAAAGACAGCAGGCCGATGGAAATCGTCTTTAAGTTATCATTTCCCAGGAACACCAGCGGAAACAACAGGTTATTCCAGGATGAGACGAAGTTAAAGATCGACGCGCTTGCGATGGCCGGCATGGACAAAGGAAGTATAATCCGGAAGAATACTGCCGCATGTCCCGCGCCGTCCATTACCGCCGCTTCCTCCAGTTCATCCGGCAGCCCTTTCATAAATCCTGTTACGATAAACACCGTCATAGACAGGCAGAAGGCGGAATACAGCAGGATCAGCACCGGATAGTTGTCGACGATACCGAATTTGCCAAGGGTAAAGGCTAACGGGATGATAACCGTCTGGATCGGAACCATCATCCCGGCCAGGAACAACAGATAAATAAACCCCTTGCCCCGGAACTTGAACTTAGCCAGTATGTAACCTGCCAGCGAACCCGTGAAACCGGTAACCAAAAGTGTCGCCACCGTCAGCACGATGCTGTTGCGGAAATAGATTCCTATTTTACCGATCTCCCACGCACGCACATAGTTATCAAACTGGGGCTGGGCAGGCAGTGAGAAAGGATTGGTAAATATCTCAGTGTTGTTCTTTAAGGACGAAACCAGAGTAAAATAAACCGGATAAAGGCAGATGACCGCGAAAAGGATCAAGGTCCCGTAGAGCAGCACCCGGCAGATAAACTTTTTCATTCTTGCTCTGGAATTTAACTGTTTTTCCATTTACTTTTCTCCCTCCTTTTACTCCGTTTTACACCGGAATCCTTATCCTGGTTCATCACCCTCAAAGATATGACGGTAAGGACCAGACTCATGAAGAACATGATGGTAGAGATGGAACTTCCGATGCCGTAATGATCATATTTGAATGCCTGATAGTATAACAATGTGGCAGGTACATGGGTCAGTCCATTCGGACCGCCTTCGGTCATAACGAAAACCATATCGAACACCTTCAGAACACCGGTGATGATCATGACCACGGAGATCTTAACTGACTCCCAGACCATAGGTATTATGATATAGAATACTTTCTTGACCTGTCCCGCGCCGTCAATGGTGGCTGCTTCCATTACGTCATCCGGTATCGCGTTGACCGCTGCCAGCCCGATCACGATATAATAAGCCACGCTGGCCCAGGTGGTGACCAGGATGATACTCATCATGGCCGTATTGCTGTTGATCAGCCAGCCGGTGCAGAACTGTTCCAGTCCCAGTTTCATCAGCAGTTGATTCAACACGCCGCTTTCATTAGGTTTTAGGATAAACTGCCATAGAAGTCCCGTGGCCGTTACCGGCAGGATCATGGGGATAAAGTAGGCAGCCTTGAAGAATCTCTGCCCGCGCTTAACATGATAGAGCAGGATCGCGAAAAAAAATCCGATGGGCAGCTGAGTCAGCAGTCCCACTGCCACAAAGAGCAGGATATTTTTCACTGCCTGATGGAACTGGGAGTTCTGGAACACAGAGATAAAATTATCCAGACCCACATATTTCAGCGGTACCCCCTGTATTCCGGGCCAGTCAAAAAAGGAAAAATAGAAGGACTGGATCACAGGAACCACCTCCAGCACCACATAAATCAGGAGTGCCGGGAGAAGAAACAGCAAAATGACTTTTTTATTACGACGGTATCGTTCCAAGCATTTACACCTCATTCTTTTTGTTTTTTTTACTTAGATTCCCGGGGACCGGAAAAGCCGCCCTCTGCAGCCGCCTGGCCGGCGGTGTTCCTGTTAAGGGCGGCTTATCCTATGCTCCTGCGGTAATTTCTGATTCTAATTATTGATTATTATCGATCTCTGACTGAATGGCCGCTGCCGTATCTTCCGGCGACGTGCCCAGCATCATTCCCACCAGCGCGTTTCTGGTGACATCCTGCATGGAATTCAGCATATCGTATTCGAACGTGTCGCCTCCCAGCTTCTTCAGGTCTTCATTTAATTTGATAGCCTTCGTAAGCATAGGACTCATCTCCATCCCTTCCGTATTCACATCGGTCCGCCCCGGAGTCTGTCCGCAGTCTTTCAGGCGGACTTCTTCTGAGAATGCATCATGGGTGAATTTTGCCCATTCCATCGTGATTTCTTTCTCATAGCCTTCCAGCTTTCCGTTATACACATGAGCGTCCACATATACAGCCGAATGATCCTTATAGGATTCCTGATCGCTGAAATAAGGGATCTGGAAGAAATCCAGAGAATCTGCGATCTCAGATCCCTCCGCATTGGGGATGAACCAGAGCGGAATACAGATCATGGCATACTTGCCGCTTAAGAAATTGGCGCTCTCCGTGCTCCAGTCGATACCCTCGAAGTTTTCTTCAAACGCGCCTCTGTCCTTGAAGTCCTTTAATGTCGTCAAGCAGTCCACCACTTCGGGGTCCGTCCATTTAGCAGTCCTGGCCCCGATGTTCTTAAAGGTATCGATACCGGCTTTGCGGTAAGCGACACAGTTAAAGAAATGTCCCAGCCGCCAGGTGTCCTTGGCGCCCATACCCATAGGCGTAATACCCGCCGCCTTAAGCTTATCGATGGCTTCGTACAGGTCCTCTATGGTCTCCGGCACCGACTCGATACCCGCCTGTTTGAACAGATCCTTATTATAAAAGATTACTTCCGGCTGCATCGCGAAGGGAATCGCATAGATCCCGTCCACACCATATCCGGACAAGTCAAAGGTGGACAGCGTGGGATCTGTCAGCCCGGAACAGAACTTCTCATCCTCCAGCATAAAAGACAGGTCCATCAGCAGGCCGTTTTTGGCATATTCCACCAGCGAAGCGCTGCCGTACTGCATCCACATATTCGGAAGATTTCCGGTGGCGATCGCAGTCTTCAGCTTATTATTATAGGCGGCTTCATCTGCCACCGAGTCGTCCCGGAAGGTTACATTCGGATGCAGCTTCACAAACTCGTCCATCATCTTCTTAAGCCACGGCGCCTGGGGATCACTGCCGGCGTATCTGGTCAGCACCGTGATCGTAACCTCAGGATCCTCTGTCTGGGCCGCATCTGCTGAGCCGTTCGGATCAGCCGTTTCCGCAGTCTGACTTTTATCTTCCGTCTGCCCGGGATCATTCCCCTCTTTACTCTCCTGGTTTTTGCTTCCGCATCCTGCTGCCAGGCCCGCCAGCATACAAACGGTCATTGTTAATGCAAGAAAACGCAATTTGTTCTTTTTCAACTCTTCTCCTCCTTATTCTATTCGTTATCCACAAAAACGCACTGTATCTGTTTATAAAGTTTCTGACAATCCGGATTGTCTGTCTGTGCTTTAATTAAAGCATGGAGTTACGCTTACAACAATGTAAGATTTTTGGTCATTTTTGAATATCTTTAGGTAAATTTTTTATGATCAAAGAAAATCAGGAAAATTATTTTATTTTAAATTATTTTTGTATTCCTTCCAGATAAAAGTCCTTATACCTTTTAGGTGTTACCCCCTTTATCTTCTTAAATACCTTCAGAAAATAAAAGTAATCCTCGAAACCGCACTTGGCAGCCACCAGGGCAATATCGTCACCCATAATAAGCAAATGGGCGGCATATTGTATTTTACGTTCCAGTACACACTGATGGATCGTACATCCATAACGTTTCTTAAATATACTGTTCAGTCTTCGGTACGTCATCTGGAATTCCTGTTCAAATGCGGCTGACTCCAGTCTGTACGGAAGATGCTCCAGAATCCACCGAAGCAGATGTTCCGCTAGCACATGTTCCCTCTTTTTACCAAATTGTTTTTTCCGCTCGTCCATACTCAGGATATGCAGGATGGATAACAAATGAAGTCCCAGCACTTCGTCCGTCAGATAGGCCAGCCGATAATCCCGGTACAGGGCCATGATCAGGGCGGTCAGATCCACCTCCGCGGACAGTTTCCCCCACAGGGGCAGACGGATGGTACTTTTATCAGTCTTCTGTTCTGTGTCTGTCTGCCGGCTTCTGATCTGAAAGTGAAAATAGTATACATCGTGCTGCTCCACATCCAGTCCATAATGGGGAATCCCCGGAGGCAGCAGAAAATATTCACCCGCCGCCGCGTAAATTCTATCTTTTCCCACCCTTATCGTACGTTTCCCCTCCACAACCACACCCAGGGTCCACATGTTCATCGTTCTGTCCGGATGCCGGTTTACCATGGCAATCCTGCCAAACTCTTTCACCGACAGCGGCGGGGTCAGCTCATAATATCTGCAGTTTATTTCCTTTTTTTCCATATATGATTTTTCCTCCATTGTTTCCGACTCTGGTGATTGATACATTATGCTTGTAAGAACACAGATCTTATATTGAAAGGAGCATCTCAATGAAAAAATTAAATGCAGCAATCGTCGGACTGAGTTTTGGGTTAGAATTTGTCCCTATTTACCTGGAGCATCCGGATGTGGAATCACTGGCAATCGTGGATACGAATCCCAGGCTGCTAAAAGCGGCGCGGGACCTGTACGGTATCCCTGAAGAAAAGTGCTTTACGGATATCGGGCAGGTGTTGGGTGATCCCATGATCGACGCGGTGCATCTGGTCACTCCTCCGGCCACTCACGCCCCTTTGTCGGTCATGGTGCTTAACGCCGGAAAGCACTGCGGCTGTACAATCCCTATGGGAATGAATCTGGATGAACTCTATCAGGTTCTGGAAGCCCGGGTAAAATCCGGAAAAAACTATATGTTTCTGGAGACAACGGTATTTCAGCGGGAATTCTTTTATGTAAAAGAGCTCATGGAAAAAGGAGAATTCGGCAGAATTCAGTATCTGTCCTGCGCCCACTATCAGGATATGGAGGGTTGGCCTTCGTATTGGAACGGATATCCCCCTCTGATGCATCCCACACATGCGGTTGGTCCTTGCTTAATGCTGCTGGGCGCGTATCCGGAGAAGGTATATGCCAGGGGCTCCGGCCGAATCCGTCCTGAACTTGCCAATGTTTATCAATCTCCTTTTGCTTTTGAGTCCGCGCTGGTGTCCCTGGAAGGCTGTGATGTAACGATCGAGCTGGAGCGTTTTCTGTACGGCGTCGCCAGAAGCTATTCTGAGTGCTTTCGCGTCTATGGAGAGAAGAAAAGTTTTGAATGGCAGCAGCTTGCCGATGAGGACCCGGTAGTATTTACCCGTACAGGACGGCTCGAGCATAATGAAATGTATCAGATTGACGGTGATGCCCGGCACTCCAGCAGAGGAAGCGAAATCATCCAGGAGCGTGTACATATACCGGATTACGCGCAGCTTCTGCCGGCTTCCATCGCCAGATTTACAAAGGAAACCGTGTACAATTCAAAAAACAGCCACCTATCCTTCACCCAGGGAGGCGGTCACGGCGGTTCCCACCCCCATATGGTCCACGAGTTCATCCGCTCCATTCTGGAGAACCGCCGCCCGGTCCCCGATGATATTCTGGGCGCCTACTGGACCGGCACCGGCATCTGCGCCCATCAGTCTGCCCTGGAAAACGGGCGTGAAGTCAGGATCCCCAAATTCCATATCTGACGGAATTTGCCCTTTATTTTAATGGCATTTTTTCTATCGTAAAGCCAGTATTCCCGTTTCACAATGGAAATAATTCAGCTATTTTTCATGTTTTTGGGGAAATACTATATTGGTATCTTATGATTAGGAAAATTTTTAGGTTTTAGTAAGCATTTTGGGAATTTTCATAACATGCCGTGAATAATTGCCTCCGGACAATTTGACATACTATAATAAAGGAGACTGAACCGTTGACTGTCAATGCTTTTAGATCAGGAGAGAATGTATGAGACATTGGTTCCGGAATATAAAACAAGCTTATCAAAACCTGCCAATCGCCAGGAAGATGGCATTCACCACCGTACTGGTTATGAGTCTTTTTCTGTGCATGATTACCGTCCTGTCAGCCACTATATCCTCGGAAATACTGATACGCAACAATTCCGAAGCGGCCAGCCGCAATCTGGAGCTGATCCGGCTGCGCACAGAAGATCTTCTGGATAACGCGGAGCAATTTTCCGGGATCGTAGTATCGAATTACTATATTCAAAAATCCCTGACCGCAGCGGATCAAAGCACACGTTACCAATATGATCAGTTGGTGGGCAGTATTCTGGATCCCATCACCTCCCCCCGTTCCTCCGTCAGTTCAATCGTCGTCTACGCACGGGACGGGCGGGCGGTATCCTCCAGCAATGTGAGAACATCGGCACCAGCGATACGGGAAGAATATGAAAGGTACGCGCCTACCATGGCCGGGGAGTGGAACCGTCTGTTCTGGGACGATATCCATGACCTGTCATATGAGACCGGTTCCGGGGATTCCAACCGCGGCGTATCTCTCAGACGTAATATTATCTCCATCAACGACGGGAGTATTGCCGGTTTTGTGGTTTTAAATATCAATGATCATGCCTTTACGGATCTGTACATGGATCTGTCCGCAGAAGACGGTGTCCGGATGATGATCGCCGACTCCTCCGGAAATATCATCTCATCCTCGGATGCCGGGGCTAGTCCGGACGGTATCCCGGCCGCTTCCTACTTCCAATGGATGCAGGACATCCGCAACGGAAGCCAGCGTTTTACCGTGGATGATGAAACATATCTGGTGAACACTTGCTATCTGGACCGGTTTGACTGGTATCTGATCAGTCTGTGTCCCTTGGATATCCTGCTGAATGACAGCCGGCAGGCTACAAAGTTCTCACTGCTCTTTGGCGTGGTCCTGCTGACCAGCGCCTTCGCCTTTGCTTCTTATCTGTCGAAAACGATCACCGTTCCCCTGCGCCGTCTGTCCCAGACCATGGATGAGGTGTCGGGCGGAAACCTGAATACGTATCTGGAACCTTACGGGATGGACGAAGTAGGTCATCTCACCATGAATTTTAACCGTATGGTGAATCATATGAAAAAATTGATGGATCAGACCTTCTTCGAACAGAAGAAAAAACGCAAATATGAGCTTCAGGCCCTTCAGACACAGATCAATCCACACTTCCTGTATAATACACTGGAGAGTATCTGCGCATTGATCATGCTGGACCGCAATTCGGATGCCCACGATATGGTGGCTAACCTGGCCAGCTTTTACCGCATGGTACTGGGTAAAGGCGAGACGATCCTGACCCTGCGCAGCGAGCTGGAAATTACGGAGCAGTATATCGCGATCCAGAAAGTCCGGTATGCCGAAGACCTGACATTTTCCATGCAGATCGAGACACAGGTTCTGGATTGTCCGATCATGAAGCTTACCCTGCAGCCGCTGGTGGAAAATGCCATCTATCACGGGATCAAACCAAAAGGAAGCCCGGGAACGATCCTCATCCAGGCCGTTCAAGACAGCGCGAACATCTTCGTTACCGTAGAAGACGACGGAATCGGCATGGACGATTCCCAGGTAGAAGAGTTAAACCGGCCGCTGAAGGATGGGGAAATACGTAAGGGTTTTGGTGTACGCAGCGTGGGTGACCGGATCAAACTCTATTTTGGTCCGGAGTACGGCATCCGCGTCTACAGCAATCCGGGGCTGGGAACCCGGATCGTGATCCACATTCCAAAGGAAGCTTAGAAAGGAGTATATCATGTTCAAAATATTAATCATCGACGATGAACTGCTGGTTCGGGAGCTGATTAAGAAGAGTGTAGACTTCTCTTCTCTCGGGTTCGAAATCATAGGAGAGGCCAAGGACGGCAGTCAGGCTCTGACCATGATCGGAGAACTTCACCCGGATCTCCTGCTGCTGGATATTAACATTCCCATGATCAACGGCATAACGCTGGCAAAAAAAGTGAATGCCCAATATCCGGAGATTCAGATCATTATCCTGACCGGCTACAGTGAATTCGACTATGCGAAAGGCGCCATCGAAGCCGGTGTTCTCGATTATCTGCTGAAACCGCTGAACAAAACAGAATTTACTAAAGCCCTTCTGAAGGCAAAGGATCTTCTGTCCCGCCAGGCATCCATGCAGCAGACGATCCATAGCTATCAGATGCACCAGAATCAGCTGGATAAAGAGACCTTATTTCTAAAATTAATCGAGGGCACAGAGGATTATGATTCCCTGGATCTGGAGCTTCTGGTCCGTTCGGGTATCGAACCGGATCACGGCTCTTTTGGACTGGCGGCTATCCTGATCGACCGTCTGGACGAACTTTTTTCCGCACAGATGGAGAAGAATCTTTGGAAATACGCGGTAGCCAATATTACCCAGGAAATACTGGATTCTTCCTTTGTCTGCGCAGTATTTCAAGATATCCATAACCATATTATTGCCCTCGTCTCGTTGGACACACCGGATAAGGAGAAGCTGTTCCATTCCTGCTGCCACCAGATCTGCAGCTCTGTCCATGATGCCCTGAAGTTTACGGTTACTCTGGGAATCCCTGCTTTGTTCACAAGTCTTAACTCCTTGTCATCCGCCTATCAGGATGCCTTGTGGGCGTTGGATCATCGTTTTTTAATGGGCAACGCCCGCTGTATATTCCGGGAGGATCTAAAGCCCTCCGCCGGCCCGCCGGCCGGCTGTGTGGAACCAGGCGGACTGCTTCTGGACCTGCGTTCCGGCAGTTATGAAAAAGCTTATAACCAGGCGGAAACCCTGTTGTCCAAGAGTCAGAGCCGTGAGCAGATGATCTTTTTGGCTGTGCGGATATTATCTGATCTTATTACCTGTCTGGAAGATAACCGGATCAGCTCCGATCATTTTGAACTGAATGAGATGTTAAAGAAACTGCTCTCCATCGAATTGGGTATAGAATTAAAACAGTATGTACTGGACCGGCTGTTGGAAGCCTCAGAACTGCTCTCCGATTCCTCCGGCCTGAAGCAAAACCGGACGATTCATGAAGCTATCCGCTATATTGACCAGAATTATGCGGACAGCTCCCTGACGCTGACCGGGATAGCTAAAAAACTATACCTGAATGCCTCTTATCTAAGCTATCTGTTCAAGCAGGAGACAGGTCTCTCCTTAAGCGAGTATCTGACAAAAGTACGTCTGCGGGAAGCAAAACGGATCCTGGATGAACATGCCGGGTGTCCTTTGTCTCTGCTGGCGGCGTCAGTGGGTTACAAGGACGAATATTATTTCAGTAAATGCTTTAAAAAAGCCTATGGTATCTCGCCTAAGAAATATGCGGAACAAAAAAAGTAAAGACAGCTGCACCTTGCTGTCTCTACTTTTCTTAACTATGACCAATCTCATGTCAACAAATAATTCTTATCTTTCAATCTTTCCCAAAAGGATAACTTCTGATTCTCTGCCTTACTTATCTCCTTTACTATGATAATTTATTTCTGATAAATAAATGTAAGCTTTTTCCCAGACCACATATCAGGCTCAAAATTAACTTCAAACTCTTTCCAGTCTTCCGGCACCTCATAAGCGATCACACCATTCATCTTCTTACCCGGCGCCACTGTTCCGTCCAGTTGTTTATTGCCCTCATCTGTAATCAGTCCGGTAATACTTTGATTTACCGCATAGCTGTCTACGTAAGCGTCAAAGCTCATGATGGAACTTACAGCCAGTTCCTTTTCCGACTGGTTATCGATCGTGAACTCACATAGTAAAAATACATTCCCCTCTGCAGGTTCATTGTACTGTTTCCCCTTATTTTCCGTCACGCTTTCCAGGGTTACGGTGACATCCTTCATGGCGGCAGGTTCTCCCGGTCCGTAGCTGTCTTTATCTCCCTGGTTTTCAGTCTGTTTATCTTCCTGTCTCTCATTTATATCTTTTGTATCCGTATTATCATCCTGCGTTGATGCGGTGTCGGCGTCCGTACTTTGTATCTCTTTCTTCTTATCCATGTCTTTGTCACTGCCGCCTGCGGTACCAACAATGATTAGCAAAACAACTACTACTATTATCCAGAACCACCACTTTTTCCATAACGGTTTCTTTTGTCTTTCCATTTCCAGCTATCCCCTTTTCCTATTCTTTTTCGATACTTCTCATCGCTATTCTTATCATTCTATTTCTGTAGGAATATTTCCTCCACCTTCCAGGCTCTAACGTATTTATCTATATTTTTTCTATAATATTCCTATCTATTCCTTTAAACTGTTTGTTTATTATAACCTGCCCTCAATCCTTAAGCTCCCTATCTTTTATAGATTGTACCATTAGATGTATAAAAATGCAACTATTAGTTATTATTAATTATACATTTAGTTTGTTATCAATTACTCATTCCAAAGGTAGAATTTGTTTAGACTATTAATAAGGAGAAACATTTATGGATTATCAGGCTTTAGGAAAACGCATCCGGGAAGAGCGCCTTAAACTTCATCTAACCCAGGAAAAACTGGCAGAAGACATCGGTGTGTCCAATACCTACATCGGATTAATCGAACGTGGGGAACGAAGTGTAACCCTGGACACTTTGGTCCGGCTTGCGAACCGGCTTGGAATTACAATTGACTATCTTCTCCAGGATTCTATAGATCCAAAAGATGATGTTTACGAAAATATATGGCGGCAGCTTTTTTACAACGCTACATCGGATCAGCAAGAAATGATGATAAATGTTGTCAAACTGCTGTTGAACTATACTTCACATCCTCATTAAGCACCAATAGGAACACTTATTGTGAAAGAAAGCAGAACCTTTCTTACTATTTGTTTCGTAATCGAAGGTACGCAAAATTCCTAAAATAAAATGGGGAATTCCTGTGTTTCACTATACAGGAATTCCCTTTTTAATTGGTATGCTCGCAGCATACACCGTCATTATTTATTCAGCGTATTAAAAATTTGGCCAATAATGGCACCCAATAAAACGATAATACAGCCCGATCCGACTCTGATCCATCTGGCCGGCCACGCACCTATTTCCCGGACCCCCGGAACTTTACGGTCTATATACCCCAGGTTTGTAAACAGTATAAATGGCAGTACCACCTCCATCAAATAGAGAATTATAAACAATAAAACCGGGTAGTGCATTTCTAAAAACGCAGCAGCCATGGCATATCCCCACAATACCGCAAATAAATATCCGAACACACCCACTGCCATTTTCCAGCCAAAGCCGGTTCGAAAACCTGGGATCGACTTAAGAATTCTGACCGCCTTCGGAGCATCCGGCTTTAAGGCATAGGTCTCCATTTTCTTTTCCCGCTCCAATTTATGTTTCGCCATCATGGCCTTAAACGCTTCCCTGCGTGATATCTTCAAATGGTTTTGCTGTCTGCCCTCACTGTTTTCCTCTCCCGTACCAGGTATCGTCCCGGATGATACTTCTCTGGCTGTCCAAATCTCGGATGATATCTGCTTCGCTGCAGCACGCTTAGCCGTTGCTAATTTGGTCGAAGCAGGCTTAGCTATTGCTGACTTAACCGGGACAACTCTGCCCGCCGCAAGGCTGGCTGCGATCTGCCCTACGTCAGAGAATCTCCCGGCAGGATCCAGCGCAGTAGCGGTCTCTATGATCTGGGAAAATGGCTGCCTCTGATACCTGTTTTCACCAGGCAGCTTACCCGTCAGCATAAAGTTTAACACCACACCCAGCGCATAGATATCCGTACGGCTGTCCGTCTGAGTAAATCCAAACTGTTCCGGTGCCGCGAAACCGACCGTCCCCAGTATCGTCGTATCCTGTACGCGATCCGGTTTCCGTACCCGCGCGATATCAAAATCAATCAGTTTCACAAAACCATCCAGTGTAATAATTATATTGTTCGGTGTAATATCCCGGTGGACAATATTATGGCCATGCAGCAGCTGCAGTACATTACACAGCTGTATCATATAGTTTGCCGCCTGCTTCTCCGGCCTGCATCCATACGACTTCACATACTCCTCCAGAGTAATCCCTCCGGCATATTCTTCGATCACCGTATAATGCCTGTCCCCAGGAACCACCTCCACAACCGGTACCAGCCCGGGATGCCCAAGCGTCATCAGGTACTGATAGATCCTCCCCTGTTCCGCAGGCACCTTTTTTCTGACATAAATCCGCCCGTTCACCGCATTCTCCACCAGGCTGGTTTCCTTCCCGTCCTTCGCGCTGAACACCTTCAAAACCATATATTTAGAATCCATATAATCGTCCTTCAGATTCGACATGCTCCCACCCGCATCTTGCTTTTTTCTAATATCTATTCTAACATAAAGGTAACAAGAAATCGAACAGGAGATCATCAAGTATGGAGAAAAGTACGCAGGAGCTGCTGGACATCCTAAAATCCACGGAGAATATCAACGAATATATCCAAGTACAGCAGCAAGAACTTCTGGATCTGACATTACCAGAATTATTAGAAAAACTGATGGACATTCAGCAGCTTTCCAAAGCTGATGTAATCCGTGCTTCCGGCCTGGACCGTATCTACGCCTATCAGATTTTTTCCGGAACAAAAAAACCATCCTTAAACAAATTATTAGCCTTATCCTGTGGCATGCATCTGACTCTGGACCAGACGCAGCAGCTATTAAAATCCGCCGGCTATCCGATCCTATACGCCCGTAAGCAGTGGGACAGTGTAGTAATCTTTTCCATCCTGAAACAGTTAACCCTTCCTCAAGTCAACGATCTGCTATATGAACTCAACCTCCCCCTAATCGAATAAAAGCAAACCAGCTGGAACACGCGCGCCAGCTTTAATTAAAGCAGGGAGGAGAGCGAAACAGCGTGGCCTTGCGGGGCCGGGAGACTTTGGTTTCTCCCTGAGCGGGCATATGGCGGCTGTGCAGCAGCTTAGTGAAATCCGAAAGCCGGATTCCACTTAGCTGCTGCCAGCGCAAGCCATAAGCCCGCCCAGGGAGAAACCAAAGTCTCCCGGCCCCGCAAGGCCACGCTGTTTCGCTCTCCTCCCGTCCCACCAAAAAAACCCGGCCGTCCCCCGCAACAGTAGCGGTTTCCGGCCGGATTCCTCTATTCTTCTTCTACAGTGATCAATTCTTCTTCGATCTCTTCCAGTTCCTCATACTCTTCCGACAATTCGATATCATCATACTCATCCATATCGCAGTCCAGCTTCACATTCCGATAACGCTTCATGCCGGTACCGGCGGGAATCAGCTTACCGATGATAACATTCTCTTTCAATCCGATCAACGGGTCAACCTTGCCCTTGATTGCCGCCTCGGTCAGAACCTTGGTGGTCTCCTGGAAGGATGCTGCCGACAGGAAGGAATTTGTCGCCAGAGATGCCTTGGTGATACCCAGCATGATCTGCTTGCCTTCCGCAGGCTCCTTGCCCTCTTCGGTCAGCTTCTGGTTCATCTCATCATAATCCAGAACATCAACCATGGTACCCGGAAGGAATTCCGCGTCTCCGTTATTCTCGATACGGACCTTCTTTAACATCTGGCGGACGATGACTTCGATATGCTTATCATTGATCTCCACACCCTGGAGCCGGTACACTCTTTGTACCTCCTGGATCATGTAGTCCTGAACTGCACGGACGCCCTTGATCTTCAACAGGTCGTGGGGGTTTACGCTACCTTCGGTCAGCTCATCTCCAGCTTCCAGTTCCTGGCCGTCTGCCACCTTGATTCTGGATCCGTAAGGGATCAGATAGGTTTTGGACTCGCCGGTATCATTGTTGCTGACGACGATCTCACGTTTTTTCTTGGTATCCTTGATGGTGGCGATACCTGCGAATTCGGAGATAATCGCGAGACCCTTCGGCTTTCTGGCCTCGAAAAGCTCCTCGACACGGGGAAGACCCTGTGTGATATCATCACCGGCCACACCGCCCGTATGGAACGTACGCATAGTCAGCTGGGTTCCGGGCTCACCGATGGACTGAGCGGCTATAATACCGACCGCCTCGCCGACCTGAACGGCTTCACCGGTTGCCATGTTGGCACCGTAACATTTCGCGCAGATACCAATATGGGATTTACAGGTCAGGATCGTACGGATCTTAACCTTGTCAAGAGGCCGGCCCTTATCGTCCACACCGTTGGTCATCACATTGGCAGCCCGCTTGGGCGTGATCATATGGTTTGCTTTTACGATTATATTTCCTTCCGCGTCTACGACCGTTTCCGCCGCGTATCTGCCGGTAATTCTCTCCTGCAGGCTTTCGATCTCTTCCTTGCCGTCCATGAATGCTTTCACATACATGCCGGGGATCTCTTTCCCCTCACAGCAGTCTACCTCGCGGATGATCAGATCTTGTGATACGTCTACCAGACGTCTGGTCAGGTAACCGGAGTCAGCAGTACGCAGCGCCGTATCGGACAGACCCTTTCTGGCTCCATGAGCAGACATGAAATATTCCAGTACGTCAAGACCTTCACGGAAATTAGACTTGATGGGCAGCTCAATCGTACGTCCGGTCGTATCTGCCATCAGACCACGCATTCCGGCCAGCTGTTTGATCTGCTTATCGGAACCACGGGCTCCGGAATCGGCCATCATATATATATTGTTATACTTATCCAGACCGGACAGCAGTGCTTCGGTCAGCTGGTCATCCGTATTCTTCCAGGTCTCAACTACTTCTTTGTAACGCTCTTCTTCCGTAATCAGACCACGTTTATAGTTCTTGGTTATCTTATCTACCGTATCCTGTGCTTTTTCGATCATTTCCGGCTTCTGCGGAGGAACCGTCATGTCGGATATGGATACCGTCATCGCGGCGCGGGTGGAATATTTATATCCCATCGCCTTGATATCATCCAGCACTTCCGCGGTCTTGGTCGCGCCATGGGTATTGATGACACGCTCCAGAATCTGTTTTAAGCCTTTTTTGCCTACATGGAAATCCACTTCCAGTTTCAGCTCGTTCTCCGGAATACTCCGGTCCACGAAGCCCAGATCCTGAGACAGGATTTCATTGAACAGGAAACGGCCCAGGGTCGATTCCACATTGCCGGTAACGATTCTGCCGTCGGGCATTTTCTTCGTCATCCGGACCTTGATCATAGCGTGCAGATCCAACGCTTTATTTTCATAAGCCAGGATCGCTTCATTTACACTCTTAAAGCACTTGCCCTCCCCTAATACCCCGGGTCTGTGCTGAGTCAGATAGTAGATACCAAGCACCATATCCTGGGACGGAACGGCCACAGGACCACCATCGGAGGGTTTCAGCAGGTTGTTGGGTGAGAGCAGAAGGAAACGGCACTCCGCCTGCGCTTCCACGGACAGAGGCAGATGGACAGCCATCTGGTCACCGTCGAAGTCTGCGTTGTATGCGGTACATACAAGGGGATGCAGTTTAATCGCCTTACCTTCCACCAGGATCGGCTCAAATGCCTGGATACCCAGACGATGCAGCGTAGGAGCTCGGTTTAACATAACCGGATGCTCTTTGATCACTTCTTCCAGTACATCCCAGACTTCGGGCTGGAGACGTTCCACCATCTTCTTGGCATTTTTTATATTGTGAGAGGTGCCGTTGGACACCAGCTCCTTCATAACGAAAGGTTTGAACAGCTCGATGGCCATTTCCTTAGGCAGACCGCACTGGTAGATCTTAAGTTCCGGTCCTACCACGATAACGGAACGTCCGGAATAGTCTACACGCTTACCCAGCAGGTTCTGCCGGAAACGTCCGGATTTACCCTTTAACATATCAGACAGCGATTTGAGGGCGCGGTTACCAGGACCGGTTACCGGGCGGCCTCGTCTGCCGTTATCGATCAGGGCGTCTACCGCCTCCTGGAGCATTCTCTTCTCATTTCTGACAATGATATCAGGAGCGCCCAGGTCCAGAAGTCTTTGCAGACGGTTATTACGGTTGATAATTCTGCGGTACAGGTCGTTTAAGTCGGAGGTGGCGAAACGGCCGCCGTCCAGCTGCACCATAGGACGCAGATCCGGAGGAATTACCGGAACCACAGTCATGATCATCCATTCCGGACGGTTTCCGGATTCCCGGAACGCCTCTACGACTTCCAGTCTCTTGATGATTCTGGCTCGTTTCTGGCCGGTGGACTCCTTTAAGCCTTTCTTTAAGTCCGCGGCTTCTTTTTCCAGATTGATGGCTTCCAGAAGCTCTTTGATGGCTTCCGCACCCATACCGACCCGGAACTTGCTGCCGTATTTATCCCTGGCTTCCTGGAACTCTTTCTCGGTCAGGACCTGTTTGTACTGCAGGTCGGTCTCGCCTTTCTCCAATACGATATAGGAGGCGAAATATAATACTTTTTCCAGCGTTCTCGGCGACAGATCCAGGATCAGTCCCATACGGCTGGGAATTCCTTTAAAATACCAGATATGAGACACGGGAGCCGCCAGCTCGATGTGACCCATACGCTCACGGCGGACAGATGCTTTCGTTACTTCAACACCGCATCGGTCGCAGACAACGCCTTTGTATCTGATTTTCTTGTATTTACCACAATGGCACTCCCAGTCTTTGCTGGGCCCGAAAATTCTTTCACAAAACAAGCCGTCTTTTTCCGGTTTCAATGTTCTGTAATTGATTGTTTCCGGTTTTTTCACTTCACCTCTGGACCATTCCCGGATCTTCTCAGGAGACGCTAATCCGATTCGAATCGCGTCAAAGGTCATCGGTTGGTATGCTTCACTGCTTGTCGTTTCCGGCATTTATGGGTACCTCCTTCTATTCTTCGTCAAGGATCTCGTCAATTTCGAAAAGTTCTTCTTCGTCTTCTTCCTCTTCCTCGACGTCTACCAGCTCTCCATCATCAAATTCCTGCTTGCTGAATCCGTACTCGCCTAAGGATTCATTGGCCGCGGGCTCAAAACCGTTGTCGCCTTCAATGATTGAATGCAAATCTGTCTCACCGTATTCGGTGCTTTCCATAATTTCAACTTCGGTCTTGTCATCGCGCAGCACACGGACATCCAGGCCCAGAGACTGCAGCTCTTTTAAAAGAACCTTGAAAGACTCCGGAATTCCGGGTTCCGGAATGTTGTCGCCTTTGATGATTGCTTCGTAAGTCTTCACACGGCCTACCACGTCATCCGACTTCACAGTCAGGATTTCCTGCAGGGTATAGGAGGCGCCATATGCTTCCAGCGCCCAAACTTCCATCTCGCCGAAACGCTGTCCGCCGAACTGAGCTTTACCGCCCAGAGGCTGCTGCGTAACCAGGGAGTAAGGGCCTGTGGAACGGGCATGGATCTTATCGTCTACCAGGTGATGGAGCTTCAGGTAATGCATGTGTCCGATCGTTACCGAACTGTCGAAGAATTCTCCGGTCCGGCCGTCCCGCAGACGGACTTTACCGTCTCTGGAGATCGGAACACCCTTCCACTCACCCCTGTGAGCGCGGTTTTCATAGAGATAATCCAGCACATCCGGCAGAAGCTCATCCCCATGTTTCTCTTTAAACTCATCCCAGCTCAGATTGACATAGTCATTGGCCAGTTCCAGCGTATCCATAATATCATTTTCATTCGCTCCGTCGAATACCGGCGTCGCGATCTTGAATCCCAGCGCTTTGGCGGCCAGGCTTAGATGGATCTCCAAAACCTGTCCGATGTTCATACGGGAAGGCACACCCAGAGGGTTCAGCACGATGTCTAACGGGCGTCCGTTGGGCAGGAAAGGCATATCCTCCACCGGAAGAATACGGGAAACCACACCCTTGTTACCGTGACGGCCTGCCATCTTATCGCCGACGGAGATCTTTCTCTTCTGCGCGATGTAGATCCGCACCGCCTGATTCACTCCCGGAGATAACTCATCGCCGTTTTCCCTGGTAAATACCTTGGCATCCACAACGATACCATACTCACCGTGGGGAACTTTCAGGGAAGTATCTCTGACTTCTCTGGCTTTCTCACCGAAGATCGCACGCAGCAGCCGCTCCTCAGCGGTCAGCTCAGTCTCACCCTTGGGGGTAACCTTGCCGACCAGGATATCTCCTGCACGTACCTCGGCACCGATCCGGATAATACCTCTCTCATCCAGATCCTTTAACGCATCATCGCCGACGCCCGGAACATCTCTGGTGATCTCTTCCGGCCCCAGCTTCGTATCTCTGGCTTCCGCCTCATATTCTTCGATATGGACAGAAGTGTATACATCTTCCTGTACCAGACGCTCGCTCAGCAGAACGGCATCCTCATAGTTATAGCCTTCCCAGGTCATGAATCCGATCAGCGGGTTCTTGCCCAGTGCGATTTCTCCATTATTGGTAGACGGACCGTCCGCCAGGATATCCCCGGCCTCCACCCGGTCCCCTTTGAATACCACGGGTCTCTGGTTATAGCAGTTACTCTGGTTACTTCTGGAGAATTTGGTCAGATGGTAGACATCCCTGGTCCCATCATCACATTTTACCACCACTTCATTGGAAACAGAGCGTTCCACCACGCCGGGATGCTTCGCGATCGCGCAGACACCGGAGTCAGCCGCAGTCTTGGCTTCCATACCGGTACCCACGATCGGGGCTTCGGTGGTCAGCAGCGGCACGGCCTGACGCTGCATGTTGGAACCCATCAGCGCACGGTTGG
This sequence comes from Diplocloster modestus, assembly GCF_019042245.1. GTDB lineage: Bacteria > Bacillota > Clostridia > Lachnospirales > Lachnospiraceae > Diplocloster > Diplocloster modestus. Next base: position 12,834 of record NZ_JAHQCX010000019.1, on the reverse strand, counting down.
CATCGTCATTTTCCAGGAAAGGGATCAGCGCCGTAGCTACGGAAAATACCATCTTCGGGGATACGTCCATGTAGTCGAACATGCTCTTCTCGTATTCCTGCGTCTCCTCGCGGTAACGGCCGGATACGGACTTATGGATAAAATGTCCGTCGGCATCCAGCGGCTCATTTGCCTGCGCCACATGGTAATTATCCTCTTCGTCGGCGGTCATATAGACAACTTCCTCCGTGACGATGGGGTTATGCTTGTCGGTCTTATCGATCTTCCGGTAGGGAGCCTCGATAAACCCATATTCATTAATTCTTGCATAGGTGGCAAGAGAGTTGATCAATCCGATGTTCGGGCCTTCAGGCGTCTCGATGGGGCACATTCTGCCGTAATGGGAGTAATGCACGTCACGGACCTCGAATCCGGCACGGTCTCTGGACAGACCACCCGGTCCCAATGCGGACAGACGTCTCTTATGGGTCAGCTCGCCCAACGGGTTATTCTGATCCATGAACTGGGACAGCTGGGAACTTCCGAAAAATTCCTTCACCGATGCGGTCACCGGCTTGATATTGATTAAGGACTGGGGTGAGATTCCCTCCAGATCCTGTGTCGTCATACGTTCCCGAACCACACGTTCCAGCCTGGACAGACCGATCCGGTACTGGTTCTGAAGCAGCTCACCTACGGCGCGGATACGGCGGTTGCCCAAATGATCGATATCGTCGTCATTTCCGAAGCCATGCTCCAAATGCATATTATAGTTGATGGAAGCCAGAATATCCTCCTTCGTAATGTGCTTCGGAATCAGTTCATGCACATTCTTACGGATCGCTTCCTTAATATCTTCCAAATCACTATTTTCTTCCAGTATTTTTTTCAACACCGGGTAGTATACTAATTCTGTAATACCTACTTCTTTCGGTTTTACATTTACGAAATTGGTGATGTCCACCATCATGTTAGAGAGGATTTTTACATTGCGCTCTTCTCCCTGCATCCACACAAAGGGAACCGCAGCGTTCTGTATATCATCCGCCAGGCTGCGGGTGACTTCCATACCGGCTTCCGCCAGTATCTCTCCGGTGTTAACATCTACCACATCCTCGGCCAGAACCTTTCCTCTGATCCTGTTCTTGAGCGCCAGTTTTTTGTTGAATTTGTATCTGCCGACTTTCGCCAGGTCATATCTTCTGGGGTCGAAGAACATGCTGGTGATAAGGCTTTCTGCGCTTTCTACGGCCAGGGGTTCGCCGGGACGGATCTTTTTGTATAATTCTAAGAGACCCTCCTGATAATTTTCAGCAGTATCTTTCGTCAATGTAGCCAATATTTTCGGTTCCTCACCGAACAGATCTATAATCTCCGCATTCGTGCCGAATCCCAGCGCACGCACCAATACGGTTACAGGTACCTTTCTGGTTCTATCCACGCGGACATAGAAAACATCGTTGGAGTCTGTCTCATATTCCAGCCAGGCACCACGGTTGGGAATCACAGTTGCAGAATACAGTCTTTTACCGATCTTATCATGACCGATCGCATAGTAGATACCGGGAGAACGAACCAGCTGGCTGACGATAACACGTTCCGCTCCATTGATAATGAAGGTTCCGTTTTCTGTCATGAGAGGAAGATCACCCATGAAAATCTCATGCTCGTTGATCTCGTCGTTCTCTTTGTTATAGAGTCGCACGCGGACCTTTAAGGGCGCCGCATAAGTAGCATCCCGCTCTTTGCACTCTTCGATGGAATATTTCACATCGTCTTCGCACAGAACGAAATCTACAAATTCCAAGCTCAACTGACCGCTGTAATCAGCGATTGGAGAGATGTCTTCAAAAACTTCTTTCAGACCTTCGTCCAGAAACCATTGGTAAGAGTCCTTCTGAACTTCAATGAGGTTGGGCATTTCCAGAACTTCTTTTTGTTTTGAATAGCTCATCCGGACGTTCCTGCCGCTTTGCATCGGACGTATTCTGTTTTTCTCCATTGACGTTTCACCCCTTGCTTATTTTTAAATGCCTGTTTTCCTGGTACTACCAATACACCTCCAAAAGGGCATAGAGATAGAAGGCATATGTCACCACAATAGTGCATTTTTCATGATAACACAGGGATTTTTTTGTGTCAAGCTATATTTTTAGAAATTTTGAATTACTTTTTTTCCGCCAAACCAACGGCTTGTACACTCATTTCCTGCCTTTTTCCCGTTTTTTATCAAATTTACATAACGAAAGCATTTGATACCTATTTTTCCTTTATAGATAATCGACAGAAAATATATATTACATACCTTTATTCTATTATTTTTTCTATCCGCTTCACCTTTTTTATTTCTCACTGCCGGACCTCACACCAGTACCTTATAATAGGAAGAAAAAGATCTGCTTCCGCTGGAAGTGAGATCCGCCCGAACTGGATTCTGCTGCTATTCAGATCCGCTCGAACTGGAATCCGCGTTTCCTGGCATAAGCCTCCGCACAGGAACCAGGGCTGCTTTTGATCGTCATATAAGATTTACAGCCGAGAAACGCGCTGTCTTCGATCTCCTTTACACTGACCGGGATCGTGACAGAACTCAGGAGCGTACAATTTTTAAAAGTGTCCCAGGCGATCTTACGAACGCCTTCCGGAATCTCAATGGTACTGATCGCGCTGCAGCCATTGAAAGCAGAATGTCCAATGGCCCTTACACTTCCGGGAAGTTTGACATTCTTCATTCCCCAGGTACAACGGGAAAAGGCGGAAGCCCCAATCTCCTGAACACCATCCGGAATCTCCATGTTCAATATTTTACACATTGCAAACGCGGAATCTCCGATTTTACGGACACTTTTGGGTATCGTAACCTGATCAAGGTTCGCACATCCGTAAAAAGCCCTCTGTGGAATATCCCGGATTCCATCAGGGATGACGATTTTTCTAAGACTCGTACAACCGGAAAAAGCACCTATCCCGATGGACTGTACGCTGCCGGGGATGGTAACGTTCCGGAGATCCTTACAGGAATCAAATGCCGCATTGCCGATGGATATAAGCCCTTCCGGCATTGAAACCGTGCTCAGATCGCCGCAGTGTTCAAAGGCGGATTTTCTGATATGGCGCAGCCCCTTCGGGAGGCTGACCGAGTACGGGCGCGGAGGATTCTTTGCGAACATATTCCTGAATGTACCTTTCAGTGAATTTGTCATGAAATTGTTGAACGCATCTTCGCCGATTTCACAAAAGCCCTCCGGCACCTGGATCATGGCAACTCCCGCAAACATTTGCTCCGCCAGCTCTTTTGTCAGGATCCTGGGCGTCAAGGGCCGCGGGGGCGTGGGTTGTTTTTGTGCATCAGCCTTCACAATAGCGTCTGCATCTATAACAGAGTCTTCATGTAGGACTGTCTGTTCATCCACTGCTTTATTCTTAGGTTCTTCGCGGCTGACTTTCTCCCGCAGCAGTGCATAAGCCATCCCCACCGCCACCGTATCCTGTGGCTTCCCGCTGATCCGGATCCTGGACGGCTCCGCCTGTATCTTAGGCATGGTGACCTCTCCCAGCCGGGGTGCCTTACCCGTCAGGATTTCAGGTATAAAATACCACTGACTGTGTCCCCCGGTCAAAAACACCAGATCCACGCTCTCTCCTCCCGCAAAGCTTTGAGATCCCTTTGCGGCCTCTTCCAGGCAGCCGTTTACCAGCACTGCAAAGTTTTTCAGATATTCGCAGGCCGTATTCTCCAATTCCCTGCGGCTGATCATCGGTGAGAAATCCGGCAGCAGCGGGAACGGATTTTTCACTGCTTCAAAATAAGCTACTTCCTTTCCCCTTTTCAGCGTCCGGGAAACTGTGATTTCCTTCCAGGTCTTGATCGTTTCGATATATTTCTCCCGGAAATTATCCGTAAAATAGGAGGGGACGACCTCACTGTTTTGTCTTAGATAGTTCTCCACAAAACCGCACAGGATGCTGTCTATCTCTTTTCCTCCAAAGCAAATGGACGTTTTCTCATCCGGCCAGGTAGTGAGAATCTCCGTACGCCCTTTCTCATAGCGGCAGACCGCCAAATCGGTGGTTCCCGCTCCCATGTCCGCGAACAGCAGATAAGCGGGTCTCTCAGCGGACAGAAGCTTCTGCTCCCGCAGCTCCTTCTCCCCCTGAACCATCAACGCCTTCACCGCGGCTTCCGGTTCCGTGATCCCTCTCACATTGCGAAATCCGGCTTCCCTGGCCGCCGACACTATGATTTCCCGCTCCTTTGGCCCATACTTGGCCGGATAGCTCACGAAGACGATCTCCTCATCGGAGTTATCCCCCAACTGTATGGATTGCTGCCGGTACTGGCGGTACAGATAGCCGAAGAACTGGCGCGTCAGCCAACGGGCACGGCTTCTGATCTCTTCCTCACCGCTCTCCAGGTCTGTCTTAAAATTTCTCCAGGTCTTCATACCAGGCTGTTCGCTGGCCGCGAACCGTCCGAACTCGCAGTCCGCCTCCGCCACCTTAAGCTCGGGGCTGATCACCGCGTCATCCGGGATCTGCACCAGCGTGGGGACATTATCGTAGCCGTCAAATATCACATTGGAGACAGACAGCCGGTCCCCCATAGGCTGACCATTTTCCTCGTACCTTTTCACCCTCACCACAGAGGTGCTGGTTCCAAAATCAATACCCACTACCCGCTTTACACTCATATTCTCTCCCCTTTCCTTTATGCCGCCGTATCTGATTACGTCTATATTAGCATTATTGATACCCCTGCACGGCAGTTGGGATTTTTTAACCATCCAAACGGCAAAATTTAACGGCCGGAAGCCGGAAAATCCGTTATGCTTTTATTATAACTGAGAACCGAGTAAAAGCAAAGTGCCGCGACGAGGTTCAAAGGCAGATAACGAAAGGTCCGAAAGGGGACATGTCCATTCTGGTTTGGGACATGTCCAAACCAGAATGGACATGTCCCCTTTCGGACCTTCGTCAAAAAACCCCGGCGGTCACCCGCCGGGGTCTCAATGTGCACACGATTATTTAAGAGTAACTTTCGCGCCTTCGCCTTCCAGTTTGGTCTTAATTTCTTCAGCCTCATCCTTGGAAGCAGCTTCTTTTACAACCTTGGGAGCGTTGTCAACCAGATCTTTGGCTTCTTTCAGGCCCAGACCGGTAACTTCACGAACCACTTTGATAACTTTAACTTTGTTCGGTCCGATCTCGGTTAATTCTACGTCGAACTCAGTTTTCTCTTCTGCTGCTGCACCTGCATCTCCAGCGGCTGCTGCTACTACAACGCCTGCTGCTGCGGATACACCAAACTCTTCTTCACAAGCTTTTACTAATTCATTTAATTCCAGTACGGATAACTCTTTGATCGCTTCGATAAATTCAGCGGTGGTCATTTTTGCCATTTTTATTCCCTCCATTATTTTCTGATATTTTACTTATTTTCATTGATTACCGCCGCGGCGGCCGTTCTTTCTGGTTCCCGATTATTCAGCTGCAGGAGCTTCTGCCGCTTCTGCTTCAGCTGCGGGTGCTTCGGCTGCTGCCTCTGCTGCAGGTTCTTCTGCTTTTACTTCCGCGTCAGCGGGAGCTGCTGCTGCGCCGCCTGCTTTCGCAATCTGGTCAATAACACGGGCAAAGTTTGCAATAGGAGACTGGATACTTCCAAGGAATTTCGCCAGCAGTTCGTTTCTGGTCGGAACCTTGGCAACCTCTTCGATGCCTGCTGCATCATAATAAGTACCTTCTACTACGCCAGCTTTTAATTCCAGCTTCGGAGCAGTCTTTGCGAATTTTGCCAATACTCTTGCGGGAGCAGTCGCATCTGTGGTAGAGATCGCGATCGCGCTGGGTCCTTCCAGATGGGGGGCCAGGCTTTCGAAATCCGTCCCCTTGAAAGCAAAGTTCATCATGGTGTTCTTATATACTTTATAAGTAACGCCTGCTTCTCTTAACTCTTTACGGAGTTTGGTATCTTCTTCTACCGTCAAACCACGGTAGTCAACCAATACAACCGCCTGTGCGTCTTTGATCTGCCCTGCAATTTCTTCGATTACGGGTTGTTTTAACTCAACTTTTGCCATTGAACGTGTGCACCTCCTTATAGATTTTGTACTGCCGAAATGTGTGATTCCACACTTCGCGAACTTTTTCTATTAACAGGATTCCTTTAGAATTCCAGGCTAGGAATTCTCCGCCAGCGGCGGGCCGCATAAGCGGCATCTTCCTCGAACAAGAAAAGGCCCCTCTGTCCTAAGACAAAAGAGGCCCAAATTCATTCTAATCATTAGAAATCATTCTCCTCGGCAGGTGGTTGCCCTTACGCCTTACGGCACCTGCTGTCTTCGGCAGCGATTGCTTTGCTAGTATAGCATTATTTATATAGGATGTCAACTGTGATTTAAGCTAACTTCGCGGTGTTCAGTTTAATTCCAGGTCCCATGGTGGAAGTCATGGTGACGCTCTTTAAGAACTGACCTTTTAATGCGCTCGGTTTCGCTTTCACAACTGCATCCATCAGCGTCTGGAAGTTGTCTGCTAACTGATCTTCTGAGAAAGAAGCTTTCCCAATTGGCACGTGGATAATGTTGGTCTTATCCAAACGGTATTCAATCTTACCTGCTTTGATATCCTGTACGGCCTTGGTAACGTCCATGGTAACCGTACCGGCTTTCGGGTTGGGCATTAAACCTTTCGGTCCAAGTACACGGCCCAGACGGCCTACGATACCCATCATGTCCGGAGTAGCGACAACTACGTCGAAATCGAACCAGCCTTCATTCTGAATCTTCGGAATCAGTTCGTCTCCGCCAACAAACTCCGCGCCTGCTGCGCGTGCTTCGTCTGCTTTCTCGTTCTTGGCAAATACCAGAACGCGAACCTGTTTTCCGGTTCCATGAGGCAGTACAACCGCTCCACGGATCTGCTGGTCTGCGTGACGTCCGTCACAACCGGTCTTGATGTGGACTTCGATGGTCTCGTCAAATTTTGCAACTGCGGATTTCTTTACCAGAGAAATCGCATCTGCGGTATCATATTGTACACTGCGGTCTACTAATTTCGCAGCTTCCTGATATCTTTTTCCTCGTTTCATTCCAATAACCTCCTAGTGGTAGTATCGGGAGTTCGGGTCCATGCCCTTACCCTCCCACGTAATAAGTTTACTTCTCAATTGACGGGTATGCCTACTCTTCAACTGTGATTCCCATACTGCGGGCTGTTCCTGCGATCATGCTCATAGCTGCTTCTACGCTTGCTGCATTTAAGTCAGGCATCTTCATTTCCGCAATTTCCTGAAGCTTTGCTTTGGAGATGGTAGCTACTTTTGTTTTGTTGGGTACAGCGGAACCGGATTTCAGATTGCAGGCTTTCTTAAGCAATACTGCTGCCGGGGGAGTCTTCGTGATAAAGCTGAAGCTTCTGTCAGCATATACGGTAATTACTACCGGAATGATCAGATCACCCTTATCCGCAGTTCTCGCATTGAATTCCTTTGTGAACTGTACAATATTTACACCGTGCTGTCCAAGAGCAGGACCAACCGGCGGAGCCGGGGTAGCTTTTCCGGCAGGAATCTGCAATTTAATATAACCTGTTACTTTTTTTGCCATGTCAGGCACCTCCTAAAATTGTGGTATTATCGGGAGCAGCGGCACATGCCCTTACCCTCCCACGATCTGGCCGTAACCAGACCCTGTCTGCTGTTACATCTTTTTCACATCTGTGAAACTGATCTCCACCGGGGTCTCCCGGCCAAAGAGTTCCACGTTGATGATCACGCTTTGCTTGCCGTGGTTCATGGACTGGATGACACCAACCGTATCCTTCCACACTCCGCCGATGACGATAATCGTATCGCCCTCCGCAAAGTCCACAAGCACATTCTCCGACTTGATCCCCAAAGGCCGCATCTCTACGTCAGTGAGCGGTACAGGCTTCGAGCCAGGCCCGACAAATCCGGTAACTCCTCTGGTATTACGGACTACATACCATGTATCATCATTCATAATCATGTTGATGAGCACATAGCCCGGAAACATCTTCTTTTGTACCGACTTCTTAGCACCGTTTTTGACTTCAACTACATCCTGCATGGGAACCCGGACTTCCAGAATCTGGTCCTCCAGATGCCGGTTTTCAATGGTCTTTTCAATGTTGGCTTTTACCTTGTTTTCATACCCGGAATAGGTATGTACAACGTACCAGTTTGCTTCTGACATAAAATCACCCTTGTCCTTACTTTACTAGGAAATCCACGCCGTACCGGATAATTAAATCCAGGCCCGCGATCACTAACCCCAGGACGACTGATACGGATACAACCGCAGCGGTCTGTTTCAAAAGTGATTGTTTGTCCGGCCAAATGATTTTCTTGAATTCTGCTTTTAATCCTTTGAACCAGCTCTTCTTCGGAGCTTTGTCCTTCTTATCGGACTTTTCTGTTTTTACAGGCTTTTCCACCGGAGCGGTGTTCTCTGTATTTGCAGTATCTCCCATGATCTCACTTCCTTTTTTCGTTTTCCCAGGATTATTTGGTTTCCTTGTGTAACGTATGCGCCTTACAGAATTTACAGTATTTCTTCGTTTCCATTCTGTCGGGATGGTTCTTCTTTTCTTTTGTCATGTGGTAATTACGTTGTTTACACTCCGTACATGCCAATGTGATCTTAACGCGCACAACTTCCACCTCCACTTAATTTCGTTTTTTAGGCATAAAAAAAAAGCCTCTACTTCCATTCGCTAGTATACTATAGCACAAATGGGATGAATTCGTCAAGGCTTTTTGTTATGAACAAGGTATGGGAAATGTGTATGAACGGATACGACATTTGCAGGTAGTCGTATCGTCACAGTTGTAAGCTTTTTATAAAGTCTTCTTTGTTTTTTGGAGAGATACCTACTGTTTTTATCAACTGGCCGTCTCTGTATTTTACATATAGGCGGCTGGAACTAAGCGCCGGTTCTCTCTGAAAGGATTTTCCGGGAGTAATCTCTATTATCTTATCACATGAGATATCGTTTTTATAAAACCCGCTTTTGATGACCAGGGTTTTATCTTTTATTATATATCTTGTATTTAGAATAGGATAGATGATTGAAAAAAAATAGGCAGCCGCTGCTATGACATACGCAAGTATTACGGCCAGCCGCTCCTGTGAAGAAACCGGATTATATCGTACAATAAGAAGCGGCAGGAGGAGCACGATTGCTATGATAATTGCAATGAGATAAAAAGTTCCTTTTTCACTTTGATATTCTTTCATCTTTTCTCCCACGTGCGTGTCTCCGCACATACTCTATTCTTGGACTGATTTCATGGCCTTTTTGGTTTCATACATGAGTTTATCGGCACGGCGGTAGACATCGGTCAGGGTTTTGTCCCGGGCTGGATCGTATTGGGCGGAACCTGTGGCTATGGAAAGCTGAATTTCATTTTTCTGGTTATCCTGATCCAGACAGGAATGGATTTTGGCCAGGATAGCCCGGACCATGTCAGGGACCTGGGAGGCGGGGCCAGTCAGGAGGATCACGAATTCATCTCCGCCTATCCGGTAGGCAGAATGGAATTTTTCTACTGCGAACGAGATAGCGCTTGCGGCCCGGCGGATATAATCGTCTCCGACGGTATGGCCGTATGTGTCATTAATCTCTTTGAGATTGTTCAGGTCCATGCAGATGATCGCCATGCTCTGTTCCCGCAGCCGGCTGCCCAGGTTGGTAATGTCCACCTCGAAGGAGTTCCGGTTTTTTAGGCCTGTAAGGTAGTCTGTGTTGGCAAAATCCTTGTATAAAGGGTTTGAGATCCTCTTGAATATCTTAACGGATACGGCGGCGGAGACCAGGCAGATCAAAAGTACGATAAACGGGGCTGTTATGCGCAGTGTTTTGTAGGTGTGGTACTGGCTGTGCGCGTCGAATTCGATACCCAGAACGCCGACTACCTCATTTCCGTCATGGACGGGGTAGTAACACACGAAGATGTCACCCCAGCCGGTGTGTTTGATGTCGTCCGGGTAGACGATCCGGTCCTGCAGGGCCATTTCCATCTCTCCCCATATCTCATGCTCGATGGGATCTCCCGGATTCCGAAAATCGGGACTGTCATAACTTAAGCCGTCGACGATATAGATGAGGTCCCCGGAATCTGTCTTTTTGGCCGTGTACAGATACCTGACACCGGTGGCAGCTTTCACGTTTTCCAGTTTTTCTTTCATACTTTTATAGCTGGGATTTTCACGGCCGCCGTAGTCTTCTATTTCGTAAAATGTACTTTTGTCCAGATCTTGTTCTACATAATGATAGATTGATTCCGACCTGTTCTCCAGGGAACGGATCATGCCGTCATAGGTGGTACGGTATCCGATCATGAAGATCATTCCGCTGGCGATCAATACCAGAATGGCAGTATATATACAGACCTGGACATCCACCCGGTTCCATTTGTCTTTTCTCTTATTTCCCATAACGTCAGCCCTTTAGATACACAACCGCCCTGCACACTTACCGTATGGTATGTGTTCAGGGCTATGTAGTGATTTTTATCTTTACGCACTATCAGTTTTGCTTTTTCCGACTTTGCTTTTTTTCCTTTATTCTGCAGCCGGGTATTCAAAGCAGAGCAGCCGGTAAGGCGCCTCGTCTTCTTCGATATCCGGGAATCTCCCTACATTCTCATAAAAACGGTTGTCGGTGTTGTCGTCGTTACACATGGATACTTCGCCGATCAGAACATCCCCAGTTCCGGGCATGACATCAAAGTCGTGATACTGGTGGGGCCAGATCGTGATGCTCTCTCCGGGCTTTAATTCCACGCCGGTCCCCGCCGTAGCGCTGTAGGAACGTCCGTCCGCGTTGATGAGCACATCGCTTCCGTCCAGTTCCCCGTCCTTGTCATTGTACATGTGGATGATCAGGGTTCCGCCTCCACGATTGATGATATCTTCGGATTTGATCCAGTGGAAATGCATAGGGGAGTGCTGTCCCTCTTTTAACATAAGAAGTTTTTCCGCGTAGACTTTCTTGTATTTAGGATTGTTCTGATTGCCGTTTCGGATGGTCACCAGGGCGAATCCTACTTTTCCCCAGTCGCCCAGGCCGTAATCCGTGATGTCCCAGCCCAGCATATTGTCCCGGATCTCGTCGTATTCGTGTCCTTTGGTCTTCCACTCTTCCGGCGTCCAATTGCAGAAGGGCGGCAGATGGAATCCGTTGTCCTTTGCTAATTTCTCCATGTAGCGGATGATTTCGTTAATTTCTGAACGTTTCATTTTCCTTATCTCCTTTTCCGGCACTATTTAGCGCTTACTGCTCTATCTGTTACTATTTTTTATAGCTATGAGCACTTAGTGCCTGTATTTCAGGCGCTTACGTGCGATGCATGAATAATAGTCAGCGAGGATTTTTCGAGCGCTACTATTTTTTTAGCAATTCGCATCTACCACTGTTTTTTACCGCTTCAGATAGGTATACTAGGGCGTTATTATTTTATCATATCATAGTCTAACTTATTCTGCCAGACCTATCTTTTCCTCCTTCTTATCCGTCTCCTCCCAGTGCCAGCCCTCACCCCTGGCCTCGGACCGTTGTACTAAAAACAGGCAGCCTGCATTCCGTTCACGGAAACAGCCTGCCAATTTAACAGCTCTGCAATCAAAAAGTTTTAGATCTTAATGGTACTTTTAATCTGCGTCAAACGATAATTCTCAATTATTATCCTTCTGTTTCCGGTTATCATTTATAAAATCATATTCAGAATTCCTGTAGTAATATCTTACGAAGAGAAAGCCCAGCAGGATTACTATGGTGGTTAGAATTCCTCCTTCTACGCCGAATCCTCCTCCGTTCAGGATGTTGTCATGGGTAAATTCGGTGGTTATGAATCCAGGGATGTTAAGGCCGCTGACCGGCATACCATAGATGACGCCCTGAAAGGTATTCCAGGTGAAATGATATCCGATGCACATCCATATATTTCCGGACTTGATATACATGTAGGAGAAAAGGATTCCGACTAATATGATATTTAATACGGACAAAAAGGTTACATTAGGGTTCATCAGGTGAAGCAACCCAAAGATAACGGATGGAACCAGCACAATAAAATAGATGTTCCGTGTTCTTCTCAGAGCCCCCATGATAAAACCACGGTTTAATATCTCTTCCCCAAACGCTACCAGAACAAAGACTATAATCCACATCACCCCCGGCCCGGTGATCCGAGGAACCAGGGAAACTACATGACCGCCGCCGGCCGTTATGATAATGAAAAAAACGATTGTACAGCTGACAATGCCCAGCAGCATTCCCACACAACAGTCTTTCTTAACAGGTCCCGCGGAAGACAGACCCATTTCCCGTGCCGGGCGTTTCATGACAGATCTCCATGTAATAACGCAGATCAGGATCATCACCATATCAGTTAGAACTTGCATTATAATCGGTAAAGCGACATTATTGAGCCAGTCCACATACGCTGAAAGCTCTCCCGTGACTTCGTTGATATCCCCTGTGGAGATTAAGTATTTTCTCATTGCTTCGATCAGTAGAAAGCTTAGGACATACGTTATGAGATAGTAAGCTACCATCACGGTCAGGATAATCCACCCGGACCGCACCTGCCCATACTTGTTCTTAACCAGCTTGTTGTTCCATAATTTTTTCATATGATTCCCGCTTTCTTCGGTATGTTTTTCTACGTCTTTTCCACTCTTATGTGTTTATTATAAGGGAAGCTGCATGATATGTAAATTATTTCCGTAACAACAGTTCTAATTTTCACATTTTTTTACTATTCACGGCCAATGTCAGTTAGTTAAGGATAAACATATGGGATAATAGAATAAATATCCCACTTTGTTTGAG
>NZ_JAHQCX010000018.1 GCF_019042245.1 Diplocloster modestus | reverse complement strand
TACTAATAGGTCGAGGGCTTGACCAGAATGGTCTGGTGGTTTGAGATAAGAGGCTTGTAAGAGAGCCGAACGGATGGTAATGATTTTTACAGTGTGTAGTTTTGAAGGTACATTTTAAGGCCCAATGGCTCAGTTGGTTAGAGCGCCGCCCTGTCACGGCGGAGGTCGCGGGTTCGAGTCCCGCTTGGGTCGCTTTTTTGACTTTCTTATTAATTTGGGATCTTAGCTCAGCTGGGAGAGCATCTGCCTTACAAGCAGAGGGTCACAGGTTCGAGCCCTGTAGGTCCCATTTTTATCGTATATGGATGGATTCCCGAGTGGCCAAAGGGGGCAGACTGTAAATCTGTTGGCAACGCCTTCGAAGGTTCGAATCCTTCTCCATCCACTGCATAATAATTATTAGATCCGCTGAAAGCGGAGAGTTTCACAACGAAACTGAGTTTTATAAGAGTTATGCACATAATTAAATAACGCGGGGTGGAGCAGTCTGGAAGCTCGTCGGGCTCATAACCCGAAGGTCATAGGTTCAAATCCTATCCCCGCTACTCAGGACAGATTTTTTGTCTGTCAAAAAACGCCCAGATAGCTCAGTTGGTAGAGCAGAGGACTGAAAATCCTCGTGTCACTGGTTCGATTCCGGTTCTGGGCATTTATAAACTTAATATTGGTATGGGATATTAGCTCAGTTGGTAGAGCACTTGACTTTTAATCAAGTTGTCCGGGGTTCGAATCCCCGATGTCTCATTTGGACGATTAGTAATATGTATTGCTAATCGTTTTTTGATGTATTAGGAAAGTTCGCCAAATGGCGGACTTTTGATGAAAAAAACCCGCAAAATGCGGGCAAAGCAAGCAGACGATGCTTAAAAGAGGTCAATATAAAATCCTTCTTCAAATTCATCGTTATCCAGATCATCATCTTCCGTAAGGAATTCATGCAGATCAAGCAGGTCAGAATCAGACATATTTTAAAAGTTTTCAATAAAAACACGGTCTAGCAGAGAGAAATGTTTCTGGTTACCTGGGACGTATTTACTCATAAAATCTCCGTCTACTACTGTCAGAAGGAATTACAAACATATTACATCTGTATGAAAGAGTATACATCAACTGTGCAGGAGTAAACTCCACTAGACAAAAGGGGAGTGGAATTTACTTTTTTATTTCAGGGGCGGATACTCAACACTTAAATCTATAGATTATTATTTAAAAATGGTTTATAATATTAATATATATTTTATGCTGGGGAGGATATAAAATTATGGCAATAATTAAATGCCCTGAATGTGGACAAGATATTTCGGATAAGGCAAAAAAATGCATTCATTGTGGGAAAGTTTTTGTTGAAGAAGAAATTGGAAAAGTGTTTGTAGTTTGTGCGGAATGTGGAGCAGAATTAGCTGAAACTGATGAATATTGTCCAAATTGTGGATGTCCTGTTAGTAAAAATAATCCTGTACAAAAGAAAAGTAAAAGGACACCAGTAATTATTATAACGATAGTAGGCGTAATAATAGTATTTAGTATTATCGGTTTTTTAGTTATAAAAATGAATGCTAATCCTGTACAAAAATATATCCGTTTATTTAATGGTAATAAGAGTGAGGAGGCTATGTCATTATATAATGAAAAAATAGAAGGAAACACCGAATTAATTAATGTTTTGGAAAAACAACTAAATTTAGAGATGGATGATATATATAAGCAATATAGTAGAAAAAAATTATCTTATGAAGAATCGATTAAAAAACTGGAAAATTACTTAATAAATGAACCTTCTAATGATTATGCAAGATCTATTAAACAAAAATTGGATGATCTCAATCATTCGAGAATAGCTTATACAAATGCTGTAGAAGCAGAAAAAAGTGGAGATATCAGTACCGCACTAAAAAATTATATAGAAGTAATTAAAGAAGATGAATCTTATACCGACGCTCAAACTAAAATTAAAAGTCTAACCGATACATATAAATCGCAGCTGTTAGCAGAAGCTGAAAACTATAGCCAAAACAAGCAAAATACGAAAGCAATTGAAACGATAGAGCAAATAATATCAGTTTTGGGTTCAAGTGAAGATTTGGAAGAATTAATAGAAAAGTATACTAATTTAAAATCAGAAGAATATGTGAAGGTAGTTGTAGAGGATAAAAGTGAAACCCCAATGGATTCTTCTAATTGGATTTTTAATAATTATGCTAATTTTGTTTTTTTGATTACTAATAATAGTGATAAAACAGTTGTCGGAGTAGAAGGGGTTCTTACGGTTAATGATTTATTCGGCAAGAAGATATTAAGTATGGGATGTGATTTTACAGGAAATACAATAGATCCTGGGGCATCCTATAGGGAATCCGAGTTAAGTTATGAGTGTAATCAATTTATAGATGACGATATGAAATTATTCAATACAAGGTTTGAAGACTTACAATTTATCTATGAGGTTACAAGCATTGTGTTTTCTGATGGATCTTCTATAGAACCATAATAATTCTAAGAAAGGTATATAGTTTAACGGCTATGTGCCTTTTTAGATTGAGAATATGTGATTGATCGAGTCAGTGAATTCCAATTCACAACAGTCATGTAAAGACTTTATTATTTTGAAACCAAGTGTTTTGTTTGCTTTTTATTACAAATATCCGTATAATTATTTTAGATCCGTATGATGAGAGACGTTTCTGTAAGTTCAGGTATACATATATTAAAGTACAAGGAGATTTCAATATGGATTATAACCGATGTCCGGAATGCGGGATGCCATTGGAGCCCAATGCAAAAAAGTGTACTTTCTGCGGAAAGAAATTGAGAAATAGGAAGGGAACACCGGCAACATTTAATACGTACGGCAACACGAATACAGCTAATTCCCAGAAATATGCAGGACCGCCGTATCAAAAACAAAATGCACAGGGGTCGGCAGGAAGCACATCCGATTCGAATCGTTCTTCCTCGAATTCGAATCAGAATACCTCACATATGAGCAATTCAGGACCAGCCAGACAGGCCGGCTCACAATATAATCCCTATGATTCCTTCCCAGGGAGAGGGGCGGCCGGCACTAATGCCAGTAAGAGTAATAAATGGGTGCTTACAGTTATTCTGGGAATCTGCGTCGTAGTGGTTCTGATCGGGGCTACGGTTATGGCATTTCAGAATGCGGCCAATCGCTTCTATCATCAGGAATATACATTGACGGAGCCTCCGCAAAATAATTATCCATCCACAGAATTCAGTTCAAATGATGGAATTGATCAAATTATGGAGGCTATATTTGATAAGCCGTCGGCGGCTGTGACAGAGGAAGAAATCAGCGCGATCCGGTACCTGAAGATTTCAGATAACTATGATGACGGCAGTATTGATATTTTTTTCAGTGACAGGGATTATTATGATTATGACGGCAGCGATGAGTATTTTGACGATTACGTGAACTATACCTATGTGGAGGACACGTACCTTGAGGCCGAAGATCTGGCTCGCTTCAAAGGTCTGACCAGGCTGGTGCTGGACGGTGCATATCTGGAGGACGTTTCCTCCTATAAGGCTTTGCAGAATTTAAGAGGTTTATTTTTATATAACACGGTC
This sequence comes from Diplocloster modestus, assembly GCF_019042245.1. GTDB lineage: Bacteria > Bacillota > Clostridia > Lachnospirales > Lachnospiraceae > Diplocloster > Diplocloster modestus. The sequence goes on along the minus strand of NZ_JAHQCX010000018.1, from coordinate 118,097 downwards.
TATGGTTACAGCGACCTGGATGTATTTAACGATTTTCCTCAGCTGGAGGGGATTGGGATAGATTATATTACAGATTTAAGCGGTTTGGATCAATTTACGAATCTGAAAGAGCTGAATTTGTACAATTCCAGCTTTACAAACCTGGAGGATATCCTTCCATTAACCAGTTTGGAACGATTGTCCATTGAAGAGAATTATGTAATCAATTCTCTGGAAGGTGTACAGAATCTTCCGAATTTAAAATATCTGGATCTCTTTTATAATGAAGCACTCAAAGATTTGAGCCCGATCTCCCAATGCGCGGGCCTCACAGAGCTCAGTGTGGATCTGGATTACGCTGAGGAAATTCCGGACTTAACTACTTTGACGAATCTGGAAAGTCTGGAATTGGGTTACTTTATGGATCTGTCCGCCCTGAATATAAATAATCTGCCACAGCTGAAAGAAATCAGCTTTTACAGCGGCAGCTTTGATGAGAATAATTTTGTCAATATCTGTTCCCTGAATCAGCTGGAGAGATTGAATATGAACTGGTGTACCCTTTATTGTGATACAGACAGTTTGGCTAACCTGACCAGTCTGACGCACCTGGGTATTTCTGAAAACGGCATATCAAATATAGACTTTGTGGAAGGTCTGGGCCAGTTGGAGTATCTGGATATTTCTCTGAATAAGGTGCAGGATATCTCCAAACTCGCCGTTCTTGGCAATCTGACGTATGTGGATGTATCCGGTAATCCGGTGACAGATACCAGTGTACTGGAGCAGCTGCAATTGGAAGGTGTGGAAGTTTATAATTATGATGAATAGTAATCTGTATGCCAAGCTGCAGGCTTACGGCCGTTCGGATTTTTACGGGTTCCATATGCCGGGACATAAAAGGCAGATGCTGTATCCTTTTGAAGATCCATTCGGCATTGACATTACGGAGATTGACGGCTTTGATAACCTGCATCATGCGGAAGGGATTTTGAAGGAAGCACAGGAACGTGCGGCTATGTTATATGGATCATCGGAGACTCATTTTCTGGTCAATGGCAGTACGGCCGGCCTGCTCAGTGCGATCGCCGGCTGTACGACCCGGGGCGGCAAAATAATTATGGCAAGAAATTGTCACAAGGCGGTATATCATGCCGCCTTTTTAAATGATCTGGAAGTTATCTACTGGATGCCCCGCATGGATCCCGTAAATGGTGTAAATTGTGGATTACCTGTGGATAACTTAAAAAAACTGCTGAAAGAAAATCCCGATACACAAGCAATAGTAATGACTTCGCCCACTTATGACGGTGTTGTGTCAAATGTGGATAAAGTTGTGGAAATCGTCCACAAATGTGGAATTCCGTTAATTGTGGACGAGGCACATGGGGCACATTTTGGGTTTGATCCGCGGTTTCCTAAGAATTCTGTCGGGAAAGGCGCGGACGTAGTTATCCACAGTCTGCACAAAACGCTGCCTTCCATGACCCAGACAGCGCTGATACATTTGAACGGGTCATTGGCCGACCGGGAAAAGATCCGCAGGTATCTGAGTATCTACCAGACCAGCAGTCCTTCTTATGTATTGATGTCCAGTATCGACAGCTGTATCGGATTACTGGCCCGGAGAAAAGAGGAGTTATTTGACGCATTTTACCATAAACTTTCTGTTGTCAGAGATCAGCTGAGCCATATGCAGAAGTTGCATTTATTTAGCAAAGAAGATGCTGTCAGGCGCGGAGGGGCAGATCTGGATCCGTCCAAGCTGTTGATCACTACAGCCGGGGCGAATGTGAACGGAAAAGAATTGAGCAGCCTTTTGAGAGATAGATATCATCTGGAAATGGAAATGGAAACGTCAGGCTATGTTCTGGCACTTACGAGCATTGCGGACACAAAAGAGGGCTTTCAGAGGCTTACAAGCGCATTGATGGAGATCGACCGGCAGTGTGTGGCGGATGGGAAGTATCGTGATTATGCAGAGGCGGCCGATACCGCTGATGAAGATGCTGAGATGGCAAATGAAACCGCCATGACTATCTGGAAAGCAGATCAGTACAGAAAAAAGAGTGTCCTGCTGGAGGATAGCGCAGGGTCTGTCAGCGGAGAATTCGTATATCAATATCCTCCGGGGATACCGTTGATCGCGCCTGGGGAGATTATCTCAAATAAGGCCGTGGAGCTGATCTGCCGGGCGAAAGAACAAGGAATCAATGTTCAGGGAATGAAAGATTTTACGGCGGAATCGATCGAAATTCTGGACGAGATCAGGCGCTGTGAAAACTGATCATATTAACGGAAAAATACAATTATTATTGTATACTATGTCTCTTTCTAGTTGGAAAAAACTGTGCTATTCTGTATTAACTTCAATGAGATTCAGAAGCAAGTATTTTACTTCAATGAAGCTCAGGAAGAATACATTTAAATTGAAAGGATAGCGAGGGATTCACATGGAAAGAGATATGACCAAGGGGAGCCCGATGAAGCTGATTTTATGGTTTACGGTTCCTCTTTTAATTGGAAATGTATTTCAGCAGTTGTATAATATGGTTGACACCATAATCGTGGGCCGGTATGTGGGGGTCCAGGCTTTGGCAGCCGTGGGGTCCACAGGGACGATTATGTTTTTAATCCAGGGATTTATGCTTGGGCTGACAGCGGGATTTACGGTATTAACCGCGCAGCGGTTTGGAGCAGGAGACGTGGAGGGGATGAAAAAGACCGTGGCTTCGGCCTATGTCTTATCGATCGTGATTACCATCGTGATTACGGCGATCAGTATCATCGGTATGCGCCCGCTCCTGGAATTAATGAATACGCCGGAAGATATCATTCAGGATGCCTATGATTATATCGTGGTTATCTGCGCCGGTACAGGAGCGGTTGTGCTATATAATCTGCTGGCCAGCATTATGCGTGCAGTGGGTGACAGTAAGACGCCCCTATACTTTCTCATTATTTCGGCGGTACTGAATATTTTTCTGGATCTGCTGTTTATTATTGTTTTTTACATGGGAGTTAAGGGAGCGGCTTACGCCACCATTTTGTCACAGGGAATCGCCGGTGTGCTTTGTCTCATCTATATGTTTAAAAAGTTTCCGAATCTTCGGATACATAGGGAACACTGGCGTCTGGAGAAGAACTGTGTGAAATATCAGATTTCCCTGGGCCTTCCGATGGCGCTGCAGTTTTCGATAACAGCCGTAGGCGCAATCATTCTGCAGAGCGCGCTAAATGTGTTCGGTTCAACCGTGGTAGCTGCCTATACTGCAGCCAATAAGATGGAACAGCTGGTAGTGCAGGCGCTCCCCTCACTCGGTGTGACCGTATCCACCTTCTGTGCCCAGAACCTGGGCGCGGGCCATATTCCCAGAATCAGGGAAGGGATAAAGAAAAGTGTGATGCTGTCCTTTGTGTTCGGTTTCTTCGCTATGGCGATTATGCTGTTGGCCGGTAATTGGCTGGTCCGCCTGTTCATAACGGATCCGACCGATGAAATCCTGCACTACGCCGGAATTTATCTGGTGGCAAATGGCGTATTTGAATGGCTGCTGGGACTGTTGTTTGTATATCGGAACGCACTGCAGGGGATGGGACGCGGCGTAGTTCCCCTGATCGCCGGCGGCTGTGAGCTTTTCGCCCGTGTAGTCGTGGCATTCGTGGGGAAAGGGATTGGCAGCTATATGGTGATCTGCCTGGCCAGCCCGTTTGCGTGGCTCTGTGCATCGGTACCTCTTATCATCGCCTATTATTCCTTAATAAAAGATTTTATGGGGCGCTGGAAGGAAAGGCAGTTGGAAAATGAGCAGGAACAGGTGCTGGCTGCTGCGGAAAATTAAACAGTCCGGTTGATCCGGAAAATGAATCAGTCCGGTTGATCTGTAGGATTAGAAGTGAAGAGAAAGGCCGCTGCAAAAAGGAGGGGGAAATATCCTTTTTGCAGCGGTCTGTTTTAGTTAAAATTTGTTTTTAATCAGAAATAATAATTATACGGAACAGTATCCCATTCATGCATGCCCTTCGGGCGGGTTTGCAGCATTCGCTGCTCGATAATGTATACTTTACAGCATCCCTTAATGCATGCCCTTCGGGCGGGTTCGCAGCATTCGCTGCTCAATAATGTATAGTTTAGTAAGTAAATAACTGAGTCCAGTAATTCGTACCGGAACCGTTCTGATAGTAACCAACACCGATGGAGGTGTAGTTTTTATTTAAAATATTCGCGCGGTGTCCATCGGAGTTCATCCATCCGGTTACCACTTCCTGTGGACTTCTCTGACCCCACGCAATATTTTCACCTGCGCCGCGGAAGCTGATTCCGGCTTCGCTCAGAACAGAGCTGAAGGAAGAACCATTGGGTCTGGTATGTGAGAAGGAAGTCTCGATTTCTCTGGCCCGGGTCTGCGCTGCGGAGGAGATATTCAGATCAAAGGTAAGCGGCGCCAGTCCCACCTTGGCTCTTTCTTCATTTACCAGATCTGCGACCTGTTTTGCATAGCTGTTTTCAGAAGGAGTCTCATCGGGGGATTCGGTACCGGGCTGATCGGTCTGCGGAGGAGTGATCTCGGGTTTATCCGTCTCAGGTTTATCTGTCTCGGGCTTGTCCGGATTGGGCATGTCAACACCGGGGAAATTGAAGTCCGGACAGTTATTCCAGTCAATCTGGATACCCATATCTTTTAATTGTTGTTTTAAATCTTCCAGGCTCGTTCCCGTAACCTGCTGGACGATGGGACAATCTTTTGTTCCGGGCTGGTTGCAGATTTTATTTAAATCAGCGGTGGGCATTCCACCGGTTGCAGAAGAGCCTGCGATTGTAGTTGCCAGAAGCATAGCTGCCATTTGATACATATGTAGTACCTCTCTTTCTTATAAATATTACATAATTGTTACATATTTGTTACAAAAAGATAATAACATAAAATAGAAAGGGAGCCAATGGTAGTTTCTGGGAGGTAAATCACGGCTTACAATTCTGACAGGGTTCGTATCCTTCATCCAGCGCTTCATCCCGACTGTTAAAATATAACCGGTTCTTTTCAGCAGGAAGGGAAGGACATGCGTCGGTGTGAAACTTTTTTGAATTTACATTACCAATATAGGAAGATTCGGGGAGATCATAAAGACCATTGGTATCATCGACGTGGTCCCTGTCGCTCTTGATACCCTGCTGGTCAAAGGTGATGTCGGTTCCGTTACTGGATGCGATGATGGTTCCCATGGTGTCGGTGCGGTATATGGTGGCGCCTACGTCCCGGAATCGGCTGAGAGCGGCTTCGTGCGGATGACCGTAGGAATTATCCCTGCCGCAGGAAATTACGGCGTTGGGGGGATTCACGGCTCTCAGGAACACATAGGAGTTGGAATATTCGCTGCCGTGATGGCCGGCCTGAAATACATCTGCTTGAAGGGACAGCCCACCCTCCACAAGATCTTTTTCCGGCGCCTGACCTGCGTCTCCGGTAAATAAGAAGCGGTTATCTGCGTGGGTTACTGTTAAGATCAGGGAATTGTCATTCGTATCTTCATAGTCGGTTCCTGTCTGCAGAAATTCCAGCCGGCAGTCTCCGAAGGTAAAGGTATCGTGCTGGGAGGGATGAATGGGGGTAAGCCCCTTTTGGTTTGCGGTGTTGACCAAATCCTTGTATACTTTTGAATCAGGGGTATCCGTATTCATATAGACGGTATCTGTAGGTATATTTTCCAGGATATCGGCTCCCGATCCAATGTGATCTTCATGGGGATGGGTAAATATTACGGCATCCAGAGAGTCAATGGAAAGGGATTCCAGGTATTGAAGGATGGTTTGGGCATCGTCTCTGTTGCCGGCGTCTATCATGACGGCGGCGTCCTGTGTGATAAGAAGAGTGCAGTCTGCCTGCCCTACGTCCAGATAGTGGACTTCCAATGTTCCGGAGGGGACCGTTGAGGCGGCGGATGAACCGGTTGGTGAGGCGGCGGTGCCGCTGCAGCCTGTCAGGAGCAGAAATGCGGTGAAAAGGGCGGATATACAGGAAAGGACCTGGGAGTGTTTCCGCCGGTTTTGATTTTGTAAATGGGTTTGATGATTCATGATATCCTCCTTGTGTGCGTTTTCTGCACATATAGGTAAGGTGAACATTTTGTTCAACCTTCGATGTCTCTTCGTTTTTGTAGTAGTTTTTTACGGTTTGGCAGTTGATGGTGGATCATTATTTTTCAGGAAGATCTGAATGTGGAAAACCTGATTTTTTGGTATGATTTCCATAACCCCGTCGTATTTGCTTACTCTTTCCTGAATAGTATTTAATCCATATCCGTGGTTGGAGGCGTTGGGTTTGGTAGTGCGATAGAGATTTCCTTTTGGCAGCAGCTTTCCGATGTAATGATTTCGGCAGGAGATTATGGTTATTTCTGCCGTCGCTTTGATTTCGAAGAGAATGAAGCGGTCGTCTGTGCTATCCTTTTTCAGGGCTTCCAGGGCATTGGTCAGAATATTACCGATGATAACGGAAATGTCGTCGTCTTCCATCGGAATGTAATTGACATATACTTCCGGCTCAAATTTGTAATTTAATAGTTTGCATTTGGCCTGGATGTCGGATAGGATCGCGGATACTACCGGAAGGCCTTCTATGTATATGATGTTTCGGTAACTGAGATGGCCGATGTTGGTCTGCAGATAGTCTCGGGCTTTCATGGTCTGACCTTGTGTAAGATAGGTGTCGATGACTTGGGCATGGTATCGCATGTCGTGGCGGAATTTCCGGATTTCTTCAGTGTTGCCGGCCAGGTTTCTGTAGTATTCGGACATACGCTCGGAGTTTAGGGCGTTTATTTCGGTTTCGTGCATTTTTAGTAGTTGGGCCTGGAGGCGGTTGAAGAGTAATAAAGTAATCATTATGACTAAGAAATTAGCGATAATAATTATTAATATTAAAGTTTCGAAAGATTCTTTTGAATAATCAGCCTTAGCATAGAAATCAAAAGTTGAAAGTAATACTGTAATATTTAAAAACATTAATATAAGAACGGTGAATATGTAATTTTTGTTGTTTAAACACCTATTTTTTAATCTTGATAATATCAAATTCAATACAACTATTACTACTATATAGTCTATAAACTTTTGTAAATATATGTATATAATGTTATTTGATAAAACTATATAGGACCATTTCATAAAAAATTCTAAAGAAAAATTTACAATAGACATAATAACATTGATTGCTAATATCGTTAATATTAGTAGTTTTATTTTATATAAAATACTACCTTTAAAATAATAAAATAGATAAATAGTGAAGATGAATACTGTCAAAATATCAACTAAATAAGATGCATTCAAGAAGATATTTATTATAACCAATAATACAATGGTTAAACCGAACAATATGTATGATTTGAGTTTCGTAAATTTAGGTAACATAAAAGTATCGGCTACAATAAACAAAAGCAGGAAGTCTAAAATAGCACTTAATATAAGAGTTAAATATTCAATCCAATACACATCATTTTCCCCTTTAATTTTTTAAATATTATAACATAGAAATTGTCAATATATATAAAAAGGTTATTTAAACCTTTAATAATTCGAATAAATACTTAATTTATAGAATTCCTTAAAAGTGCATGATATATTAGCAAAAAAGGAGGCGTAAAAGATGATAAACAAAAAGGATTTTAAAGAATTAGAAAACAAAAAGTTTACTGTTTTAAGTGAAAATGAAACTATTGAAATTTCAGGTGGTGGAGCATTCGATATTTTGATTGATATCATAAATCACTTCAGGAAATAATTCTAAATTTTAGTCCCAAAAGTAGAGTATATTTACTTTAGGGACTAAAAATTTATAAAGAATATATATAACTCCGACAATTATTACTCATTTATGAACAATAGTTTTTACCTAAAAAAGTAACGTTAAGAATTATAGAGACTGTTTATGTGAAATAAATTATTCATTTTAATTAAAATATATTTGGATTACTACTGAATATAACAAAGCCAACTTCTAAATTTTGCTCCCATGTCTCGAAAGTATCCGCTGCAAACAATACTTTCGGGACATTTTTTTGCAGAAAAACAAAGATATCCGAAAAAGGAGCAAAGTGGACGGCGAGAAGCCGGCATCCTGGGACAGGCACCTTGCGCCTTTTGTATCTGCCGTTAGGGTCATCTGACGCAAGGAGCCAGTCCCCTCCCTAATTTTCCGCTTGCACCGGGGGGTTCCCGTGTTATAATGATGCATAGAATTAGAAAATATTGGGGGAGCGGCAGGGATGGTATACAGAATAGCTGTTTGCGATGATTCTGAGATTCATAATATGGAAATTTTGAAGCTGATTAAGGAATTTTCACTGGGGAAGGATATTAAGACGCAGATCGATATTTTCCATGACGGTTTAGAATTTATCTCGGCGGCGATGCAGGTGAAGTATGACGTGGCTTTGCTGGATGTCGATATGCCCAGAATGAATGGAATCGGTGCGGCCAAGATTGTCCGGAAGAAGGATCCGAATCTGGTGATTATATTTGTTACAAATTACGAAGGTTTTACATACGATGCCTGTGAGGTAGAAGCGATCGGCTATATCCTGAAACCGGTGCAAAAGGATAAACTGTTCAGAATTATGGGGAGGGCTTATTCTATTGTGCACGATATCAGGACCAGCCATAAGGAGAATCTGATTACGATTACAACACAGTATGAAAACGTTCAAATAGATATGAATAAGATCGTCCGCCTTTCCAAATTCCGCAATACGATTCAGATCCTGATGGTATCCGGTAAGGAATATATCTGGTATCAGACGATGAAATACGCACAGCAGATTTTGGATGAGAGGTATTTTGTGGAGGTCTATAGAGGAATTATCGTGAATACCCGGTTTATTAAGAATATAGCGGACGAATGGATTGAGTTGGAGTTTAATAAACAAAGGGAGAATGTACCTGTTAGTAAAAGAAAATCAGCGGAAGTAAAGAAACTGTATTATAAGAGAAAGGCTTACATCTAAGATATCATGAACCTGTAAATATAATAGGAAATGATTTCAGAATTAAAATAGCCATAATACATATTGTAATAAGAAAGTCAGAATTTGTATAAAATGTACAAAATTTGAGGTTGTTGTTAAAAAAATAGCTTTTAGCCACTCTTTTTCGACATTATATCCCCGGTTAGTTAGCAGCGCTTGTCGAAACATGTAAAATGACACAAAAGGATAATGTAGAAGAGGTTTGGGGTATGAGATATAATTTTGTCAAACAACTGGACAGCACGGATTGTGCTGCCGCTTGTCTCGCCATGATATGCCTGTATTACAAAAAAGAAACCACAGTGACGAAGCTGCGGGATCTCATGGGTACGGATATCAAGGGAACGAACCTGATCGGTTTGAGTAAAGCGGCAAAGGAGCTGGGCTTCGCAAGCCAGGCGGTAAGAGTGGAAGAAGGGGGATTCTTCGTGCCGTTTACTCTGCCCTGTATTGCCCATGTGATGACGAAGGAAGGCATTTATCACTTTGTAGTCGTATTTAAAAAATCTAAAACGGAAGTAGTGATCGGGGACCCGGCAAAAGATCTGATGCGTATGCCGGTAGCTGAGTTTCTGGAGATGTTTACGGGGAACATGCTGCTGATCAAGCCGGCGGAAGGTTTCTCGGGCGGGAAGGAGAAGGGAAGCAGTCTGTGGTCTCGTTTCCTGAAGCTTTTACTGCCTCAGAAAAAATTATTTCTCTATTCTATATTGGCCTCTTTTGTAATTACTGTCTTAGGTATTATATCTTCACTATTTAATAAAATATTGCTGGATGAGATCCTTCCCTATGAACTGGATCAGTCCCTGGTGATCCTGGTTCTGATCTTTATCACGCTGCAGTTCACGCAGGTGGCTGTCAGTTTTATCAGGGAATGGATGATGATCTATCTGTCGCAGAAAATTGATATCCCATTGATTCTGGGATATTTTCAGCATGTCTATAAACTGCCGATGAAGTTCTTCGCGGCACGCCGGACCGGTGATATCATTACCAGGTTCAATGATGCCTTTACCATTAAAAATATGTTTACCAATGTGGCGCTGACGCTGATCATGGATATTTCGCTGGCAGTGATTACCGGTATCATCCTTTATTTTATGAACCCGGAACTGTTTTTCCTGATTGCGCTTCTTGTGTTGATTGAACTTATGCTGGTGGTCTTATTTAAGGAACCGTACCGCAGGATCAATGAGGAGCAGATGCAGCAGGTTTCCGTATTGAATTCCCAGATTATCGAGGGACTGCAGGCCGTCGAGACCATTAAGGGGAACGCTACGGAGGATCTGGAGCTTCAACAGGTGGAACGGGAATATATAAAGACACTTAGAATGAATAAGAAGGAAAATATGCTTTCCAATGTACAGGAGCATGTGTCTTTGCTGATTATTTCCGTTGGGAATCTCTTACTTATGTATTTCGGTGGAAAAATGGTAATTCAGGGAGGGCTGACGCTGGGATCTTTAATGGCATTTGGAACATTAGCGGTGTATTTTATGGATCCCATTAACCGGTTGGCTAAACTTCAGCTGCAGATTCAGGAAGCTTCGATTTCTATGCGGCGTGTGGCTGAAATTATGGACTGCGACAGGGAACAGGAAGACGGTTACTTTCAGGATTTGAAAACCGTGGAAGGGGATATTTGTGTGAATCATCTCACATTTCGGTATGGAAACCGAAAACCTGTGCTCAAGGATGTGTCCTTCCATATAGGAAAAGGTCAAAAGGTGGCTGTAGTTGGCAGCAGCGGAAGCGGTAAGTCCACCATTGCCAAGCTTCTGCTCAAATATTACGAGCCAGAGGAAGGAGATATCCGAATTGATGGAATGGATTTGCGTGAGATACGTGTCGAAACATTACGAAAGCTTGTGTCTTATGTACCCCAACAGTTATCCCTCTTCTCCAGGAGTGTATTTGATAATATTCGTGTGACGAAGATGGACGCGACCAGGGAAGAGGTGAAGGCCGCGGCAAAAAAGGCGGATGCAGATGGATTCATCAGCAAGCTGCCGTTACAGTATGATACTTATCTGGAAGAGGCCGGAAATGGTCTGAGCGGCGGGGAAAAACAGAGGCTTGCTCTGGCCAGGGCTTTTTTAAAGGACAGCAATTTTTATATTATGGATGAAGCTACCAGCAATCTGGATTTTGGCGCGGAAAGCCTGATCTTTGATATGATTTACAACAAGTTTAAAGAAAAATCCATGCTGATCATCGCACATCGGCTGGCTACGATTAAAGATTGTGACCAGATTCTGGTGATGGACGAAGGCAGTATCATAGAGCGGGGGACCCACGATGAACTGCTTGAGAGAAGAGGGCGGTATTACGAACTCTGGAATATGCAGCAGGGAATCTTTAAAGGAGCTGGTGCGGATGAGTAGACAAGTACGGACAATGAAGGATTTAACAGACAGCGCCATGTTATATCAGGCAAAATTCCCCCGGTTCGGATATATGCTGATTGTGGTGGTGATGGCTGCTCTGGCGGTTACGGGGATCTGGATGGCCGTATTCCCCCGGATGCTGGTAATCAACGGGGAAGGTATCGTCCAGGGGGCAAATAAGACATACATACTGGCCCAGGAATATGGGGAAATGGCAAATCTTCTGGTAAAAGAGGGGAGTTATGTAGACCGGGGAGATGCGTTGTTTTACCTGAAAGATAAAACGGAACCACAGCGGGCGCTGGAATCGGGTATTATCCATCTGAATAAGGATTATCAGACGGGGTCTCAGATTCTCAAAGGGGAAGAGCTGGGCAGCATTAATAATGAAAGAGACAGTTATGTGATCGTGAGCCGGATCGGGGCCAAGGACAGACCCAGGATTCAAAAAGGGGACGAGGTACAGATCATTGTGAAGGGGCTGTCTCAGAGCACTTACGGTTGTCTTTATGGAGCGGTCGAGTCCATAGACAGCGATGCTACGATCGACTACCAGACGGCCAGCGCTTTTTTTAGAATCCATATCATACCCGATCGCTACTATCTTCTAAGTAATGCGGGTGAAAAAGTAAACCTGATGAATGGGATGCTGGTGGAAACCAGAATAAAATATGCGCAGATGAGTTATCTGGATTATCTGAAAAGCCAGCTGGGAATTCTATTTTAAATTCGTAATCAAAGAAGGTGAATCGATTGGATCATGTCATTTACAGAGAACTGAAGGATCTGAATTACCTGGACAAATATCTGCTGAAGGCTCTGAATAACAGCGGTGACACCCTGATTATCCGGGGGAAGGAATATCAGGTACGGATTGACGGATCCGAAATCCTGAATCCCAACCATGAGGTGGACTTGAATTATCAGATTGTTGAAAATGAGAATGGATATCTGTTGGCTGTAAATGACGGCAGAGAACTGCCCGGACCAATCCATCTGCGTTTCAATAATGATCAGGAAATCCAATTGACGGATTATAATGGTTATATCTATTTGGAAGAAAAAGACCGGTATGAATTTATGAGAATGGTGGATCGGGAGAACGGAGAGATAACCATCGATGAAGGCGGAAGCTATCTGTTTTCGCAGCTGGACATGACAGAGAGTACGGTTCCCGATGTGGTGTTCGCGGGTTTGGGCGGAGCCGCGGCTGTTTTACTGCTGGTATACCTTCTGATTAAAAAGAGGTATTGGTTCTGGTAGAGTATGAAAGGGGACATGTCCAAATCGGTTTGGGACATGTCCAAACTGAAATGGACATGTCCCAAACCGATTTGGACATGTCCCCTTTTGGTCTTTTGGCGTTTTTAGTGGTTGACGGCCGCTTTCCTGACGGAGGAGTTACGGGTATGTGCGGTTTGCCTGCAGGCAGAAACCTTTATTTAATAAATAGGGGTTCAGGATTCCCTGGGTTTCATATAGCGGTAGAACTTCTTCTTTCAGAGTAATCCCCAACACATTTTTCATAAAAACTTTGCGCTTTTGAATACGGGTCCACATATCAGGATATGTCTCTTTCAGTATAAGCCGCAGGGATTCGTCGGCCAGCAGGATGCCGTCCTCGATATTGCTGGTGTAGTAGGGGATCTTCGGAGAGGGAATGATGTCCAGCTGTACAAACTGTCCGCTTTTAAATTCATGTTCGGAGCCTCTATAGATCGGGGAGTTTATCCATTCTTCCGATGACAGGCAGTGCCCTGGATTTAACACCCATCCATATATTTCTTTCGGAAAGAGTTCCTGAATCATTTCGTATATTTCTCTGCCCTTTATACCGAGGCCGATATTTTCATACCATGAAACCGCGGCGGCAAAATAGGGTTTTACGATTACTTCCATATAATCTTTGGCATTTTCCGGAAGATCTGCCGCGCTATTGGCTACATATCCGGCCCGGCAGGAGAGGGCGCCCCGCATACCCCAGCAGAATGTCATGGGATCTCCGGTTTTCAGGAGGTTGGAACTAGGGCTTACCAGGCCGGTTTTTGTGCGGGATCCTGCGGATACGTTCGTGTGACAGCTCAGTGGAAGACCGCTGGGATTCAAATAACTGCCAATTTCCAGCTCGGATCTGCCCGCAGCGATGGCTTCCATCGCATCCAGCATACCCGCGGATACTGTGGTAGACGCATATTCGAAAGCGGCTATCTGCTCCGGCTCGGCGAAGTTACGGATGCCTGTACCGGGTGCGATGAACATAGAGCTGCATCCCAGAATGGTACCGTTTGGACCCAGTACGGTCTGCAGTTGTGTCACCATGTAGTGGGGAAGATCATAATATTGTTCTGCGGCAAGCTGCTCCGGAAACAATTTCCACCCTATCACACCCACACGGTTACCGGATGCCAGCCCGCTGGCGCGAAAGCTGTCCGCCAGATCGCAGGCCTCGGACATGGGCTGTCCGGGCATGGACATTAGCTGGCATAGTATAGGGATTACTTTTATTTTCGCAATTTCCGTGAGGGGGAGGCACTCATTTCCCAGGATGGCATAGCAGGTACCGTCCCGGTGAATAACCGCGATTCCCTCTTCAAAACGTGGTTCAAACCCATACAGGTATTCAAAATTCTGGAAATGTTCCCGATCGGCGTAGATCAGCAGAGCATCCAGTCCTTTCGCATTCATGATAGGCAGCAGGGTATCCAGCCGCTTTTGATAGACGGACGCCGGTATTTCCGGCAGATCGGCCAGCCGGATCGAGTCCGGCATGGTGACCGGGCCGTAATGAATTTGATCCGGGGTGGTGATTTTCAGTTTCTGATTCATGATAATCTCCATTCCGCCGCCTTTGCCGGCAGCACAAATAGTATTGATACAGTTAGCTTGGGTATATCAATGAAGCGATGCGTCAGAAGTTGTCCTGCACCAGTCCAGAATAGTGAGCGCAATGGTTTTAGTGGCCTGAATCAGGTCTTCAACCGGACATTTTTCGTCGCTGCTGTGAGCGTCCCTGGGGTCCCCGGGACCGAAGTTTACGATGGGGATGCCGGCCTTCTCCACCCATCCCATGTCGGTGTGAAAATAGCAGCCTTCCAGTACGGGGGGAATCTTTAGTTCTTCCAGGCTGTTCTGCATGGTTTTGATAAACGGGTGCTGTGCGTCGGTTTCACCGCAGTCCGCATTAATCTGCCATTCCAGCACAGGAGGATGTTCCTTTAGCCACGGATCGGATTCACATACGCCGTGAATGAGATCCTCGATTTCTTTCATGACCAGGTGGCCGCCTCCGAATTCGTCCCGCTCCCGGGGAAGATAGGTGGCGTCGAAGTAGATCTCTGCTTTGTTGGCGTAGGTGGAGATGAATTCACCCATTACGACTTTTCCCACATAGATCTGGCAGGGCACCTTAAGTAACGGATGCGTTTTGGTGATCGTCCATTCTTCATTCAGATGATCAAAGTGATCCAGGAATATCCGTGCCTTTTTGATGGCGTCCACGGCGCCGCCGTCCCGCCAGTTCTGCCGGGGCAGTTCGATGTGGCCGCTGCGGCCCTCGACGGTTAATTTTCCCCAGATGACTCCGCGGCACAGGGGGGCGACCTTCAGTTCGGTGGCCTCGGTCATAATACAGGCGTCGGGCCGGTAGCCGCGCTCCACATATGCAAGTGTCCCGATTCCCGGGGTTTCTTCGGCCACGACAGTGGCCACCGATACATCACCGGCCAATGTGATTCCGGATCGGACGATGGCGTCTACAGCCATAGTCATGGCGGCGATACCGCCTTTCATGTCGACTGCGCCTCTTCCGTAGATATTTCCATTCTCCAGTTCACCGCTGAAGGGATCGTGTGTCCATTCGGTTCCCTTGGCAACGGTGTCGATATGCCCCATGAGGACCAGATTTTTGCCGTTTCCGGAACCCTTAACGGTAGCTACCATGTTGGGTCTGTCGGTCTCATCGAAGTCACTGGAATAGCCGGGATAGCCCTCATATTTTGCCAGGCCCTTGGTATCCGGTTCCCACATGTCGATATCGGCGCCGAGCTTTTCCATATGAGCTTTCATGACCTGCTGCACCCGGCCTTCCCTGGCCTCACCCGGGTTATCCTCAAAGTACGGATTAACGGATGGGGTTCGAATCAGCTCCTGTAAGAAACAAGTGATTTCCTCCTGGTGATCGTCGATCCATTGCATTACCTTTTGCTTATTGTCCATTGCTGTGTTCCTTTCTGATTTTTATGTTTTATGCTGATACTTTTTATCGCTGGGATACCTCTTCTGAACAGAAGCGGGAAAGCGATTCGATTTTTGCAGGAACCGGTTATGCTTCCCGTTCCTGCGCAGAACCGAAGGCGATCGCCAATATGATGATAATTCCCTGCACAATTTCCTGCTGGGCGACATTCAACCCCATAATCACCAGGCCGTTGGAGATCATGCCGATCAGAATGGATCCGACCAGAGTTCCGATGATAGAACCTTTTCCGCCGTTCATGATCGTGCCGCCCAGAACGACTCCGGCAATTACCTGAGTCTCCGCGCCCTCCCCAAAGGTACATCTGCCGGTATGCATCCGGCCTGCGTAGAGGCATCCCGCCAAACCGGCCATGGTCCCGCAGACCAGCATGACCTGGAATTTGATCTTTGCGGTGTTGATTCCGCTGTATTTTGCTGAGATCTCATTACCACCCACCGCCAATACCTGCCGGCCGTATTTCATATGGCGCAGCATGATGTGGCCCAGAATAACAGCGGTGATCATCCAGATCATCAAAATAGGGATCGGGCCGATATCGCCGGAACCAAAGATCTCATTGAACAGGTCGTTGGCGATCGGAACCGGAGAGGACTCCGTCGGAAGCAGCGCGATACCGTAGATAATACCGGACATGGCCAGTGTGGAGATAAAAGAGGGCATTTTTAACTTGGAGTATAAAAAGCCGTTGACCGCGCCAACCAAGGCTCCTGTCGCGATTCCCACCAGAAAGGCCAGAAAGACGTTGGCGCCCTGACGCATGGCAAGAGCGGTTAGCAGGCTGGACAGCCCTACGATGGAACCGATGCTCAAGTCAATGCCTCCGGTACAGATGACGAAGGTAAGGCCTACGCCCATAATGGCCAGGGCTGAGGTCTGACGGATAATGTTTAATGCGTTGCCGGGGGTAAAGAATCCTTTCCCCCTTAAAGTTATGGCAAAAAATAGGATGACTACGGCCAGTGCGACATAGATGGTGTATTCCCGGAGGAAGCGAATGACACTTGCCTTATTGATACCCTTGGATTGCATGCTGCAGCACCTCCTCACTTGTTATTTCTTTTCTCATCATTTCATTGATAACCAGGCCATCCTTGAAGATGAGGATGCGGTCGGCGATCGCCAGGAGTTCGTTCAGCTCACTGGATACGATCAGTATGGAATGTCCTTCGTCCGCCAGCTGGCGGATGATATGTATGATCTCTGTCTTGGCGCCGATATCCACACCGACGGTGGGTTCATCAAGCATCAGGATGCGGGACTGATTGGCCAGCCATTTGGAGATGACCACTTTTTGCTGGTTTCCGCCGGACAGAAGGCGGACTTTTTTATGGATGCCGTCTGTTTTGATGTTCAGAAGGGAGATTTGGTCTTTGACCCGGCGGTTTGCTTCTTTTTCACTTAGAAGAATACCTTTTTTTATACGATCCAGGATCGTAATGATGACGTTTTCTTTTACGCTGTGTTCCACGACCAGACCCTGGACTCGTCTTGACTCCGGAACCAGGGCGATTCCTTTGGCGATGGCGTCGGAGGGGGTCCGGATCACGCAGGGCTTTCCATCCACCAGAATCTCTCCGGCGTCCGGTTTCAGCAGACCAAAGATGGACAGTAGCGTCTCGGAGCGTCCGCTTCCCATCAATCCTGCGATACCCAGGATCTCGGACGGATGCAGCGCGAAGCT
Organism: Diplocloster modestus; assembly: GCF_019042245.1. Classification (GTDB taxonomy): domain Bacteria; phylum Bacillota; class Clostridia; order Lachnospirales; family Lachnospiraceae; genus Diplocloster; species Diplocloster modestus. The sequence goes on along the minus strand of NZ_JAHQCX010000018.1, from coordinate 100,768 downwards.
TATATCTTTGACCCGGTTTTTATATTTTAGATTTGCTACTTCCAGCACGGGCGGTTGGTCGATGGGATAGGTCCGGGGGATCCATTCGAATTTTTTATTCATATCGGAGCCGACAATATACTGGATCACTTGATTCATCTCTATATTTGTGCAGGCGTCATCCAGAACGATCTTCCCATCCCGGAGTACGGTGATCCGGTCACAGAGCTGATAGATCTCTTTGAGCCTGTGACTGATGAAGATAACGGATATGCCGGTCTTTACCAGACGCCGTATGATTCCGAATAAAATATCCGTTTCATGTTCGGTCAGGGCGGAGGTAGGCTCATCCATAACCAAAATCCGGACATTGGTGGAGAGGGCTTTGGCGATCTCCACGATTTGCCGGCAGCCTACGCTTAAGTCCTCTACCTTGGCTTTGGGGTTGATGTCGATTCCCAGAGTGTTCAGAATTTCCTGGGATTTTTGAATACAGAGTTCGTTATCCACAAGACCCAGTTTATTTCGTGGCTCTCTGGTGAGAAATATATTCTGGGCGACAGTCAGTGTGGATATCAGGCTGAATTCCTGGTATATCATAGCGATCCCGTGACTTCGGGCGTCCAGGACCCCATCAATGGCAATGGTTTCTCCGTCCAGACAGATTTCCCCGGAATCAGACCGGTAGACACCGTTCAGGATTTTCATCAGGGTGGATTTCCCTGCCCCGTTACCGCCCATGAGTGCGACGATTTCATTTTCGTATACTTCAAAGTTCACTTGCTCCAGTACCTGGATTCCGCTAAAGGATTTGCAGATATTTTTCATTTCCAGAACTGTGTGTTTCTTTGCAGCCATCCTGCTCACCTCTTTCATGGAAAATGGCCTGGTGTCCCCCGGCCATTTTCCGGATTGGCATTTATTGTCCTATGGCTTTTAGAATTTCTGCAGACGGTTCTTCGCCGTAACATTCTCTCCATGCATCCGCCACATTGTCGTGGGTAACCGCCAGGCCGGGAACGGCGACGAATTCCGGAGCCTGTTTTTCCAGTAATCCATAGCAGCCGAGGATACCGAGTGCTCTGGCCTGGGCCTTGATTCTCTGTGCGGCGATGCCGGTTACGATATCATTCTGTGCCAGAGCAAGCGCTACGTCTTCGCCCAGGTCGCAGCCGGTCACGACGAAATCATTGCGGCCGTTGGAGCGGGCGGCAGCGGCGATGACGATACAGGGTTCGTCGTACCATCCAAAGGAGCCTTTCAGGTTCGGATTCTTCAGCAGCATCGCATTGGTGGCGTCTTCACAGTCGGCTGCGGTCTCACAGGGAGTGGCCTCTGCAACCTTGATATTTGGATATTTGGACTCCATGGTATCCATGAAGCCGAGCTTTCTCTGCTCGACCGGATAGAGGTTCACGTTCCGGTAACACATGCCTACGTCACCTTCTTCTCCGATGGCCTGCGCCATCAGATCCGCGGTTATCACGCCGTTGCCGTAATTATCCGATGAGACACAGCTGACATAGTCCGTACCGGCTTTCATACCGTCACCGCTGGCATCCATGAATACAAGAGAGATACCGGCTTCGCTGACTTTCTGCCAGGCCTGTCTGGTGGCCACCGCATCCACCGGTTCTCCGATGATAATATCCGGTTTCATAGCCATAACAGTTTCAATATCGGAGAGCTGCTGTTCTGTGCTGAGCCCTGCATCGGTGACGGCGATTACCTTGATTCCGACTTCCTCAAGCATCTCGGTGATAAACTGGGTGTGCTTAGTGATATAGGTATCGCCACCCTGATGCCAGCAGATCGCGGCGGTGTAGTTACCCTCCTTAATTTTGGCAGCTTCTTCGGGGGTCAGCTGAAGGAGGGAAGCGGATTCAGGGGTTTCTCCGTTGGGGCCTTCCTTTGCGGCGACATCCGCGGGAAGATTATCGTCTACCCGGATGGTACCATCGGCGGTCTGGCCGTCCGCGGCAGCCGGAGCAGCCGCGGAATCGCTGGTGCTGGCGGGGGCGGCGGCAGTATCCTGCACGGCCTGCGGCGTATCTGTGGAAGCCGGAGGGGTGGAAGAGCCTTTGTTTTCAGAAGAACATCCTGTGAAACAGACCAGACCGAGGAGAACGGCTGTCATAATGATACTGGTTAATTTTTGTTTTATCATGTAATTACCTCCCATAATAGTCGGCGTAGCGACGTTTTGTTACCAAACAATTACAATTGTAAGTTTTTGCTTGATTCTGTTGTGCTTCTGGCTTGAAGTTTTGGTTTACATTTGATTAATCAAGCCTTAAACTTTAAAAACGATTCCTAGGGTTTTAACTGCGAAATGGGAATTCCTAAAAAAGAGTATAAAAATCAGTAACTATGAGCGTCCTCCTAGTTCTGTTGGCCTATCGCGGCCTGCGAAAGATACAATTGTCGTTAACTTTGTGGCTCCCTCCCTTTTCTTTCTCTGAAGAATTATTTCACGCGCTTTATTTCTCAGACATGCCTGTCTATGTAACGTAATTTATACTTTACAACATCTCTTGAAGGATACCCTGCCGGGCAGCTTCACTGCTTCACTGTAAACGGATGCTGTCCCGATTCATAAATTCCGTACTGATCTCGCTGTGCAAAGTAGTACCCACGACACCGATATTATTTACCAGCATATTTACCGCGACTCTTCCCATCTCCTGCTTGAACACCCGGATGGTGGACAGGCACGGCGAAGAGATGGCGCTGTAGGGAAGATCATCGAACCCGATCAGTGATACGTCCCTTGGTATGTGATAACCGCTTTCTTTCAAAGCCTTGATGACACCGTGAGCGATCATATCGTCTACAACAAAGTAGGCGCTGCAAAGCTTTGGTTTCGTTTCCAGATATTTCTTCATATCCAGATAAGCTTCCTCCATGGCGGGATGCAGCTCGACCGCCGGTAGTTTGGAGTTCAGGCCGGAATCTTTCAGTGCCTGGCGGTATCCCTGTTCCCGCCGGTAGAAATTGTAAATGGGCACTTTGCTGTTGATGAAGCCGATCTCCTGATGACCATTGCCGATCAGGTACCTGACTGCGTAATATACGGACTTTTCGTTTTCCGTGGAAACGGAGTGGAATGGCATAAAATCAAACCGGTTATCGATGACCACCAGCGGAGATGCTGCCTGACTGAATTTCCGGATGCTGTCATCACACATCTCCGTGGCGACCAGCAGAATACCGGATGATATATCCCGGGTGATTTCCCTTAATTCTGTTTCAAAGTTGGGCTTGCTTTCATCTAAAACATTCATTTCTAATTTCAGGCCATTTTCCCGGCAGCCGGTCTCGACGCCTTCAAATAACAATGAAAAAAACGGAGTGTCATCTAAAATATTCCCATGCTTTTTATATAAAACAAGCCTGATTTTTTTGAATTTCTTTGACTGAAAGTATCCGGAAGATCTGGCGATTTCCATAATTTTTGCGGCGGTTTCCTCGTTGACACCGGCCTTTCCGTTTAATACGTTTGACACCGTGGCTTGCGAGAAGCCAGAAATGTTACTGATTTCTTTTATACCGACTTTCATTTTCTCCACCTCTGATTTTATTATATTTTAATATAAAGTTTTTGTCAATAATAATGTAAAAATTTATATATAAATTTTTAGGAGTTTTTATCTAAAATTTTAATTAAAAACTTTAGATACATAAATGGAATAGTTTTCCATTCGGTTCATTTTATCAAATAATTCATTCATTTAAAAGGGATATTGAAGAATCCGCAGGAATGTATTGAAATAAATCGATACCTGATGGAGCAGCGATACTGCCGCCCTGCCCGAAGGGCATGCATCACGAGATGCCGGAAATGGTATACATTATTGAGCAGCGAATGCTGCGAACCCGCCCGAAGGGCATGTATTAAGGGATGCTGTAAAGTATAAATTTTTAACCGTGAAAAAGATGGCGGCAGCTAAAATTATAGAAATAGTGCCATTTTAGTGTTGTGGAAGAAACCGTATTTGTCTATAATGTAAACAAAAGAGCGGGCTGCAATCAAAAGAGCGGAATACATCCTAAGAATAAAAAGGAGGGCGGACATGAATAGCAGCATGAAAGATATGTCTGATACGGGGATCAATCCCACAGTACTGAGCCAGATTACACAATTGGCCCAAAAATATAATATTGGAAAGGTCATTTTGTTTGGCTCAAGAGCCAGAGGGGATTATAAAAGGGTGAGTGACATCGACCTGGCAGTTACCGGCGGTGATGTGATCGGCTTTACTCTGGCGGTGGATGAGGAGACGGATACCCTTCTGGAATATGATGTAGTGAATTTGGATAAAAGTGTCCAGGAAGAACTTACAGTGGAGATTCAGAAAGAGGGGAGATTGCTATATGAAAAAATACGATAATTTTTGCAGGGCATTGCAGAACTTAAGTGATGTCTTTCTATACGAGGAACCATATGATAATGTAGTTCTGACCGGGCTGGTGGCTTTGTATGAGATTTGTTTTGAACAGGCGTGGAAGGCTATGAAAGAGATACTGGAACGGTACGGATATGAGGAAAGTGCTACAGGTTCACCGCGACAGATCTTGAAAACTGCTTTTAAAGCGGGGCTGATCAAGGATGAACAGCTATGGCTGGGGGCTCTGATGAGCCGGAATAATGTAGCTCATGCTTATAATAAGTCAGTTGCGCTTGATATTTTGAAAGCGGTCAAAGCAGACTATTTTCATATGTTCGAAAACTTTCGGGAGGAAGTGAAAAAGAATTGGCAGGAGGATTTCCAAAACCTGTAACACATACAGCAACATAACAAATAAGGCATGCTTTGACAAAAAGACTCCGTATAGAGTATCATGTATAAAAAGATAAGATAGGCAGAAAAAGTGCTTTCAGGCCGCCAATCAACGATACGAGGTGCCAATGGGGAAAATATTTTATCTGATGGGAAAGAGCTCATCCGGAAAGGATACGATATACAAGGATCTGGTATCCGATGAAAAGTTACAGTTAAAAACAATTGTCCTGTACACAACCCGACCGATCCGCGAAGGCGAGACGGACGGAATAGAATATTATTTTTCCAGTGAGGAAGAGCTGGAGCATCTGCTGGCGGACGGGAAGATCATAGAGCTGCGGGCCTACAGTACGGTACACGGGGTCTGGAAATATTTTACGGTGAATGATGAACAGATCCAGCTGGCCGCGTATAATTATGCGGTAATCGGAACGCTGGTCTCCTATGAGAAAATGAGAGATTACTTTGGAGCAGGCCGGGTGATCCCGATTTATATAGAAGTGGAAGACGGCGTGCGCCTGCAGCGGGCCCTGGATCGGGAGCGCAGACAAAAGGAACCCAAATACGCGGAAATGTGCCGCCGTTTCCTGGCGGACAGTGAGGATTTCGCCGAAGATAAACTGGAAAAACTGGGAATCGGCTATCGTTTTGAGAACCAGGAACTTCCGGAGTGCATCAACCACATAAAAACTTTTATTTCAAAAGAGATTATGATATAATTAATTGCACTGGGCGCGGCCTGATCTGGATCGGGACCGCGTAATCTGAATAACCGGGAGCAATTCATTCAAAAAAGGAAAAAAGCTTATGGCAGGATTTCAGGATGTAGTTGGACATGAACAGATCATCGATCATCTCCAGCGTGCAATAGAACTAAATAAAATATCCCACGCCTATCTGTTCTGCGCGGAGGAGGGGGCGGGGAAGAAGCTGCTGGCCGGGATCTTTGCCCAGACACTGCAATGCGAGAAGGGTGGAATGAATCCGTGCATGGAATGCCATTCCTGCATCCAGGCCGCGGGAAAGAACCAGCCGGATATCATATGGGTTACCCACGAGAAGCCGAATTCCATCGGCGTGGAGGATATCCGTACCCAGGTAAACGGGGATATTCAGGTGAAACCTTACAGCAGCCCTTATAAAATATACATTATCGATGAGGCGGAGAAGATGACCGTACAGGCCCAGAACGCCTTATTGAAAACCATCGAGGAACCGCCGGGCTATGGGATTCTGATCCTGTTGGCGGAGAGCGCGGACAGGCTTTTGCCCACGATTCTGTCCAGATGCGTGACGCTGAATTTAAAACCGGTGGCGGATGAGAAGATCCGGAAGTATCTGATGGAACAATTGCAGGTGCCGGATTATAAAGCGGATCTGAGCCTTTCGTTCGCCCAGGGGAATGTGGGGCGTGCGGTAAAGCTGGCCACGTCGGAGAATTTTAATGAGATCAAGGATGCGGCACTGCATCTGCTGCAGCATATCCACGAGATGGAGCTGTACGAGATCATCAGCGCGTTAAAGCAGATCACGGATTACCGGATGGATATCAATGATTATCTGGATATTCTGATGGTATGGTACCGGGATGTGCTGCTGTTCAAGGCAACAAAAGATATGAATCCGCTGATTTTTAAGGAACATATCAACTATATACGGCAGCAGGCGGATAAGAGCTCTTATGAAGGAATCGAGACGATTCTGGAGCAGCTGGACAAGACGAAGGCCCGTCTGAAAGCCAATGTGAATTTTGAGCTGGCAATGGAATTATTGCTGCTGACGATAAAGGAGAACTGACATGAGAAATGTGATAGGCGTGAGATTTCGCAAGGCGGGCAAAGTATATTTCTTCGATCCGCTGAAGATGACCATCAAAATGGGAGATCACGTGATCGTAGAGACAGCCCGGGGTGTAGAATACGGGACAGTGGTTCTGGGGCCGAAGGAAGTGGAAGAGGAAAAAGTGGTGCAGCCGCTAAAACCTGTGATCCGGCTGGCGTCCGCCAAGGATGACGCCGCGGAGGAGCGTAACCGCAAAAAAGAAAAAGAAGCCTTCGGCATCTGCATGGAAAAAATCCGGAAGCATGGCCTGGAGATGAAACTGATCGACGTGGAATACACGTTTGATAACAATAAAGTGCTGTTTTACTTTACAGCGGATGGAAGGATCGACTTCCGGGAGCTGGTCAAGGATCTGGCCGGTGTGTTCAAGACCAGAATCGAACTGCGTCAGATCGGCGTGCGGGATGAGACCAAGATCCTGGGCGGTGTCGGTATCTGCGGAAGGGCGCTGTGCTGCAACAGCTACCTCTCAGAGTTCGTGCCGGTGTCCATCAAGATGGCCAAAGAACAGAACCTGTCGCTGAATCCCACGAAGATATCGGGCGTCTGCGGAAGGCTGATGTGCTGTCTGAAGAATGAAGAAGAGACCTACGAGGAGCTGAACAGCCGCCTGCCCAATCCCGGCGACCATGTCACTACCAATGACGGCCTGCGCGGTGAAGTGCAAAGCGTCAGTGTCCTGCGCCAGCAGGTGAAGGTGATCGTGGAGGTCAACGATGAAAAAGAAATCCGCGAGTACAAAGTAAACGAACTGAAAACGAAACCCAAGAGGAAAAAAGAGAAGATAAACATAGCAGATAAAGAACTAAAAGCCCTGGAAGCTTTGGAAAAAAAGGAAGGAAAGTCCAAACTGGATGATGATAATTGAGTTCGATGAAGATTGAATTAAAAGAGCAGGAACGTCTGGATGAACTCCACCGGAACGGTTACCGGATCATCCAGAATTCATCCCGCTTCTGTTTTGGCATGGACGCGGTACTGCTGTCGGGATATGCCACGGTGAAAGAGGGGGAGACCGCGCTGGATCTGGGAACTGGAAACGGGATTATCCCGATCCTTCTGGAGGCCAAGACAAAAGGAAAGCACTTTACCGGCCTGGAGATCCAGGAGGAAAGCGCGGATATGGCCAGGCGCAGCGTTGCCTTAAACGGGCTGGATGAGAAAATCAAGATTATTACCGGTGATATCAAAGAGGCAGGTGAGATGTTCGAGGCTGCTTCTTTTGATGTAATTACATCCAATCCACCCTACATGATCGGACAGCATGGACTGGTCAATCCGGATTCCCCCAAGGCCATAGCGAGACATGAACTGCTGTGTACACTGGAGGATATTATACGGGCCAGCGCCCGGTTACTGTGTACCGGCGGCCGGTTCTATCTGGTACACCGGCCGTTCCGTCTGGCTGAGATCATGACTATGCTGGTATCTTACCGGCTGGAGCCCAAGCGGATGCGTCTGGTTTACCCGTTTGTGGATAAGGAGCCGAATATGGTATTGATCGAAGCGCTGCGTGGAGGAAATTCAAGAATCCGGGTGGAAAAACCTCTGATCGTATATAAGGAGCCGGGGGTTTACACGGACGAGATCTATGATATCTACGGGTACTAGAATGAGAGGCAATATAATATTCTATGGAACAGGAAGGGGGAAACGTGATGGAGCAGACCACACGGGGCAAATTATATCTCTGCGCAACCCCGATCGGCAATCTGGAGGATATCACTTTCCGGGTGCTGCGGACCTTAAAAGAAGTGGATCTGATCGCCGCCGAGGACACGAGGAACAGCCGGAAGCTGCTGAACCATTTCGAGATTCATACCCCCATGACCAGCTATCATGAATACAATAAGATCGAGAAAGGCCGGCTTCTGATAGAAAAATTAAGTGCCGGCAGCCATATTGCCCTGATTACGGACGCGGGTACGCCAGGGATCTCCGATCCCGGGGAAGAACTGGTCCGGATGTGCTATGAGGCGGACATCGAAGTGACCTCCTTGCCCGGTCCTGCGGCCTGCGTCACAGCGCTCACCTTGTCGGGGCTTTCGACGAGACGGTTTGCGTTCGAAGCGTTCCTTCCGATGGATAAAAAAGAGCGGCAGCGGATTCTGGGTGAACTGACGGATGAGACCAGGACCGTGGTGCTGTATGAAGCCCCCCACCGCCTGGTACGCACGCTGAACGAACTGCTGGAGGCGCTGGGGGACCGGAATGTGACTGTGCTGCGGGAGCTGACAAAGAAGCATGAGACCGCTTTTCGGACCACTTTGGCCGGTGCCGCAGCTTACTATGAAAGCACGGAGCCAAAAGGGGAATGTGTGATCGTGGTGGAAGGAAGAAGCCCTCAGGAACTGGTGGAAGAAAGCCGCCGCCAGTGGGAGGAGATGCCGCTGGAAGAGCATATGGCACGCTACGAAAGCCAGGGAATGCCACGTAAGGAAGCGATGAAGCAGGTGGCAAAAGACCGCGGCGTTTCCAAGCGGGACATCTATCAGGCACTGCTGGAGGCAGAGCGCTAATGGAAGCAGGGCGTTATCGTAAGTAGAACACGAGGTATCCGACTTCAGGACTGAGGAGGTGTCCAGTAGGTTTCAGGAATGATGGAACGCCGTTCGTCGATGATAGCTCCGACTTGTTTTTCCGCAGACAAAGAGGCACTACAGGAATCGGACAACAATTAGGTTTTCCTGCGGGCCCCTTTCTTATAAGCCGGCTCATCCAGCAGCCCGAGCCGTTTGTCCACCATCAGCGCGTTGGTAAGCGAACCGGAGACATTCAGAAGGGTACGTGGCATATCGATAATCGGATCGATAGCCAGGATGGGGCTGATGGTGGAAAATGCTGAAGCCAGGCCCACACCGGAGAGGCTGACACTGGACGCCATAGACGCGGTGCCCGGGATCCCGGCGATGCCCAGGGAACCGATGGTGACCACGATCACCGCCATGACCAGCATGGAAAGGTCGATGGGAGTACCGGTGATATTACACACATAGACAATCAGGAGCGCGGGAAATAACCCCGCGCATCCCTGCATCCCGGCCGTGGTCCCGAATCCGGCGACAAAGTTAGCGGTGGCCTCGGACACCCCCAGATCTTTCGTCAATGTCTCCACAGTCAGCGGCAGACACCCCACACTGGAGCGTGAAGTAAACGCCAGCAGCAGAGGTGCCGCTGACTTTTTCATATAAGGAACCGGGTTCAGGCCGTGCAGCAGCAGCGCGGCCAGCTGGATAAAAAACTGGATGACAGTTCCCAGATACAGGGCAAAGATAAATTTACCGGCATCGAAGATCCCGGACAATCCACGCTGGGCGATGGTATTCGCCAACAGGGCCAGCACGGCGAAGGGCATATAATCCAGGATCAGCAGGGCCATATTGATCATCGTCCGGTGCAGTCCCCGGACTCCCTTATAGAGAGGCGCTGCTTCAGCCGGATGCTCCTTATTTACCCACCACAGGGCCAGTCCCAGGATCGAGGAGAAGATAACCAGTCCGATGATATTATTATTTACCATAGCGGATACGATATTATCCGGAATCAGGTTTTTCAGCGTGGAGGGAACATCGGTAATCTCAGAGACTGACACAGCGTCTGAGAATCCGCCGCCCGCAGCCCCGGAAGGGACAGAATCCCGTCCGAGGCCGAACAGCAGACCGAGAGCCAGACCTGTGACCGCGGATACAGCGGCCATAATCATGGTGACGGAGAGGGTCTTGCGGATCAGGTTCCCCATCTGATGTCCTTGTTCCAGCTGAATAATGACCTGTAGGATAGAAATGATCACCAAAGGCACCACAATTACCTTGATCAGGTTCATATAGCCGGTACCAAACAGCTGATACCAGGCGGTAGTCTCCCGTATAAACCGGATATCCGCCGGATTGTCGGGAAAGCCGGATGCAGCCTGGACCGCAAGTCCCAGAAGCAGCCCAAGCCCCGTTCCGACCAGGACGACCACCGAAAAATCCAGATGTTTCTTATGATAAAGGACATGGATCAGGTAGAAACCAGCGGCCAGTAAAACTAAAAACAGTATTGTTCTTATATCGCTAATAAGCAGAAACTGCTGCAAAAATGGAAGGTCCATGATGATCTCCTAAAGGTTAGAATGAATAACAGAAAATAAATAATGGCGGTAAATGGAAACAATATCAGTATTTCCTGTTCGGTAATTCTCATACCTTTTTGAAGATTCAATTAATTTATAACCATAGCTTAACTGCAGCCTTCCCTGCTGATTTTATGAAGCGCTGTAACGGATATGGCACCGGTAATATCTATATTTCGAACAGCAGCAGAATAAGTCAGGTTAAAGGAAAGCGCAGCATTGGATCCGGTAACCGGTATGGTGAAACTCCCGGAGGCTGAGGCGTTGCGGGATGCAGATCCGGTAGGTGCGAAAAATGAATATAACAGCTGGAGCGAGTTATTGATTTTGGGAGTGATCTGCATAAAACTGTCTGCTTCCGGAGTTGCCAAGAAGATGAAATCGACCAGATATAAATATCCCGATGCAAGCAGTATTTCCGTGTTGTCTAAGGAAATCTCATCACCTTCCTGAAACAGGACCCGCATTGGCAGGTCTGTGTTAGACGGTGGGTTGGACTGGACACCATATTGGGCATACGAATAGGATTCACGTCGTTTATTTGAACTGCAACGGCAGTCATTGAATAACATATTGGTTTATTCCTTTTTATTTACATTGTATGAATTCAGGTAAATAAGTGTTCCATGGTCGAAATAAACGGCAAATGCTACAGGCGTTTCAGATACTCCGTAGGTGTACAGCCCATTTTCTTTTTGAAGCATTTCAGAAAGTAAATATAATCGTTAAAACCGCTTTTGGCCGCTACCTCCCGGATCGGAAGATTTTCACTGCGCAGAAGGTGGGCGGCGTGGTTTAAGCGCACCTGCATCAGATAATCAGGGAAGCTTACGTTAAGCTCCTGCCGGAACAGCTTGCTCAGATAGACGCTGCTGATATGGATCCGGGAGGCCGCCCCGGACTGGGACAGCGGTTCCGCAAAATGTTCGTGGATATAGTTCAGCGCCTGCCGCATATAGAGGGATAACTCCGGTACCTCCCTTTTCTGCAATCGGTCAATCAGCCGGTCGAAGAGGGAGGCGATCCATTCCTGAACCGTGGACAGGGATTGGAAGTCATACAAATATTGGCCGGACAGCGTATCATCGTCATAGATTTCCTTAAAATTAACGGCCTGCTTCTTGCAGATCTGATTCAGCAGCCCCAGCAGATCTGTAAAAGCCATCTGCGTGACTGGCAGAGGAGGTTTTTGCCGGCGGATATCAGAGAAGATCTCATCTAGGAGATGATGGGCCTTGTGGGGTTCCCGTTGGAGAACGGCTTCTGTCAGCGCGTTTTCCCGGCTGATGCTCAGAAAATCGAAATCAGAGGAGGCGCTGGTTCCATTTTCCCGGGTGAAAATAGAGCCGGGTTCGTAATAGAATTTCTGACATAGATTTTCCTCCGCCTGACGATAGGAAGCAGGCAGATCCGCGGGCTGGATACTCAGGGCGCCCAGGCTGAAGCTTACCGACAGGTTCAGGAATTTTTTCATGCAGAAGGTAATGCGTCCGATCGTATTCTGAATGGTATCGTGGATGGCACGCTCACTGCGCGTCGAACCAAAGCTTAAGACCATCGCATATTTTTCATTGGAAATATGGCACATGGCGCCGTTTTTCTGATCGGTGAGTATTTCAGTAACGATATTCACGATAGAAAAGGTAATCAGGTTATTATTGGCCAGATCCCTGGTCTGATAGTCATCGATACACATTAACAAAGGCAGCATGCGAATGGGCTCCAGGGGGAGGGCCAGTACATTGAAATGTGCCCGGATTTCTGCCGGATCGGAATAAAAACCAGTCAGCAGGTGGATTAGAAAATCCTGGCGCAGGGCCACCAGATTATTATCCGTCAGCCGGGAATGAACCGGGCGGTCCTGAAGGCCGGCTGCCGCTTTTTCCAGGGCGGACAGAAGGCTTTGCGGTGTCAGGGCATGTTTTAGCAGATAATCCACCGCGCCGCCTTTCAGGGCGCCGCGGACATACTGGTAATCATCATAATTGCTGAGCGCGATAAATGGGACCTGGGGCATCAGCCTGTTTGCCTGTTCACAAAGCAAGAGCCCGTCCATTTCCGGCATCTTCATATCGGACAGAAGGATATCCGGACGGACCGTTGTCAGTTTATCCAGCGCTTCCTTTCCGTTGGAGGCCTCCGCGCACAGTACAAATTTCCGCTCTCCGGTTAAAGCGGGGATTTCTGCATTTAACATATATTTCAATGTGGTGCGCATCAGGACTTCATCGTCTACGATCATCACATTCATCGAAAATCACCTGCACTCTCTGCTGTGAATAGGGGGAACGACAGCTCCACTATGGTATACAAATCAGGCTTGCTGATTATGGTAAAAGACTGGCGGCTGCCGAACATCAGCTCCAGCCGGCTTCGGATATTGGCGATCCCGATGTGGGATGTGTCGCTGTCCGGTGCATGGGCCAGGGAGTTCTGTTCCTCCTGGGTCATCCCTTTTCCGTTATCTTTGATCCTTATGTATAGCTGGTCTTTATCCTGGAATATGCGGATCTGCAGATAACCCGGCCGGGTGACCGGTGCGATACCGTGGAGCAGGGCATTTTCCACCAGGGGCTGAAGCAGTAATTTGGGAATCAGGTAACCGTTCAGCGCACCGTCTACGGAAAAGTAACTGGTAAATTTTCCGTTGAACCGGTATTCCTGGATTTCCAGATAGTGCCTCAGGTAATCGGTCTCCTCCGCCACCGAGACATATTTTTGGGGGCTTAGATTCACATGGAGCATATCGGAGAGTGCCTGCGTTACGCTCTGGATATTTTGCGCCCCCTGGACAGCGGCCAGAAACTTTATGGTATTCAGGGTATTGTACAGAAAGTGAGGATTGATCTGAGCCTGAAGGGCTTTAATCTCCAGATTCCGTTTCTCATTTTCCCGGTTGCGGATGTCTTCGATCAGCTCCCGTATTCTTCGGATCATATAGGTGATCTGGCGGTAAAGCTGGCCCACCTCATCTTTGGTCTGTATCGTGATGTTAAGCTCCAGCTGACCGGAATCAATCTTGCTGACGGCGGTGGACAGACGGGTCAGCTTCCGGGTGATAATGGAGATGAACAGGGTGACGGTGAGAATGAAGATCACCGCACATACCAGCGCGATGCGAAAGACCACGGCGCGGGTGGTCATAAAGTCCTCCAGGATATTTTCATAAGGTACGAAGCCGATCACGGTCCAGTCGGTGATGGATGCGTTCTGTTCAATGACCAGACAGTCCCGTCCGCCCAGCTCCGTGGTAAAATAACCGTCCTCCCGATGAGGGGATGTGGTCAGAAGCTTCAGCTCCTGATCGGTCAGCACCCGCTGTTCTTCCTCCGGCGGGAAAATCACGCTTTCCGTATCCGGATCCAGGATCAGCATAGAATAGCCGTTCACATTCTGCACATTAAACATGTCCTCCAGAAGGGAACACTTGATGTCGGCGACCACGACTCCGATCACCTGCCCCTGATGCCGTATCTTTCTCGCGATGGAAAATACCAGATCGCCGGGATAACCGCCTGCGGGATCATAATAATGAGGCGGGACAAAGAGCAGATCCTGGTCGGATTGAACAAGCTTCTGAAACCAGGGCTGCGCGGTCAGGTCCCTTCCGTTCATGAAGATCCCATAGGACAGGGTATTCCCGCTCAGGTCGCTGACAGCCAGTCCGTTTAAATAAGATTTAAAATTACAAAGGCTGAAGATATAATCTTCTGCGTCACGCCGGTATTGAAGCAGCAGCTGATCATCTTCATTTTCATTCATCAGATAATTAAAGATCCGGGAGTTCAGCCCGAATCCCATATTGCTGGAGATCAGGGCGGTAACGCTGTTGATATCCTTTAAGGCGGTGCCGAAATTATTGTTGGACACCTGCATGATGGAATAAAGATCCCGGGAAGCGGTCTCGGAGGCCTGGCTGGTCATCCGCTGTGTCCAGACCCGGGTCACGATTCCGGCGAAAAGGAAAAACAGGCAGACGGTGACGCAGAGCAGCTTCCATGTGAGACTGTGGAAAAATAATAGAATCTGTTGTTTGACATCTGATTTCACTTTCATTTACTCCGCCCTCATGTGCTGTCGTAAAGCGCACTTTTATACTATAATAGAGTGAAGGGGGACATGTCCATTCCGGTTTGGACATGTCCCAAACCGGAATGGACATGTCCCCCTTCACTCATTATACATTAGTAAGAGTCAGGCGTGCAATGTCGGGACCGATACTTTATAAAATCGGACAGTCCAGTTTAAAAAATGACAATTCGGTTAACCGCCCGGGAACTTATAATAAGTGCAACGAAGCAATATCAACGTTAAATTTTTAAGGAGGATTTGAGAATGAAGTTAAAACGAGTGATGAGTCTGTTTATTGCAGCGGTGATGACCTGCTCCCTGTCGGCCTGCGGAGGCAGTGGGAATGAGGCGCCCCAGACGGCAAAGGAGGAAGCCGCAGCCGGTACACCGGCCGCAGCCCCGGCGCAGGATAAGGAGGAAAGCGGCGGAGAAGTAAAGACGCTGTCGATGCTGACCTTTACCGAGTGGTATACCGACGGATGGGCGGCCCTGGACAAATATATCAATGAAAATGCGGATGAACTGGGCTTTAAACTGGATATTCAGAAGATCGCAGGAGGTTCCCAGGGGGAAGAAGTGGTGAAAGCACGGTTTGCCACCGGTGACCTCCCGGACATCATACAGAGCTACGGTGCCAAATGGATCGATACACAGGTCAATGCGCTGGATAAAATGGTGGATATGGAATCTCTGCCCAGCGAGTCGGAGTATGACTCTGCGACCATGGAAGAGGGCGGATACCGCTATGACGGTAAACTGTATGGAATGCCCATCGGAACAACGAGCCTGCTGGGTGTGTTCTATAATAAGGATGTGTTTGAGGCGGCCGGCGTAACCGAGGTACCGAAAGACTGGCAGGGATTTCTGGATGCCTGTGAAAAGATCAAAGCAGCCGGGAAGATTCCCGTATATTATTCTGGAAAAGATGCGTGGACACTGCAATGCTTCAGTCATTTCGGATTTAATAAAGAAGTGTTGGACAGCGGATTAAGCTATACCGAATTCTGGAATGAAATGAATACCAACAAACAGCACTATGCGGATTGCGCGCAGTTTAAAGATGCCATCGAGAAATCTAAGGAAATGCTGGATAAAGGCTATGTACAGGAAACCTACCTGTCCGATACCTATGATATGGCGCAGACGGCACTGGCAAATGGGGACACGGCTATGTATATCAATCCTTCCAATGTGCTGGATGAGATCGCCAACAAATATCCCGACGCAATGGACCATATCGGCGGATTTGCCCTGCCCCTCTATGAGGACAGCCAGAATTACACCTGCCTGTCACTTCCGGGAGCCCTCGGTGTCACCACCAGCTGCAAGGATGTGGAGGCGGCTAAGAAGGCCATTGATTTCATCAGCTCCTCGAAAGCGCAGCAGATCTATGCTGACGGCGTTGCCGGTGTATATCTGAACAAAAATGTGACCTGTACGCTGACGCCTGCCCTGCAGGATCTGGTAGACTTGATGCAGAACGGCAAATCCATTGCGCTGTGGCAGGGGGCCGGTAATAATTATGGCTACGGTGATTTCGGAGCCATGGTACAAGATTATTATGTAGGCTCTAAGACGGTGGATGATCTGCTGAAAGCCATGGACGACGAAACCGCGAAAAATGCCATTGCGGCCGGTGACGCAAACTGGAATAAGTAGGGTGCGGATCAGATTATGAATACCCGGAACGGGATGAGTTAACAGAGAAGGTCCTTCTGACCGGCAGGAAAGAGGGACCTTCCGTGCTGAAACAGCCAATCCGCCGGGGCTGGAAAGGGGCTCTTGCTATTGAAACAAAAAAGTATCTATTCCTATTGGATGCTGTTACCGTGTCTGGCTATTTTCGGCATATTCTTTCTGCTGCCTGCTGTGATGGGCGTGGGATTTTCCTTTCTGAATATCCGCAACGTGGACTTCCAAGCCGCCACTTTTGCCGGTATTGGAAATTATAAAAATGTGCTGACCGACAGCGGTATGAACATCGCGATCAAAAATTCTTTTATCTTTGCATTTGTCACCACAATTCTGAAGGTGACACTGGGCCTTTTGCTGGCTGTACTTTTGAACAATAAACTGAAAACAACGAATTTTATGAGAACCGTATTTTTTTTACCGGCGGTCTTAAGCAGTGTGGCAGTCGGACTGATCTTTACCGCCATGATGCACCCGGCCAACGGCATCATCAATGTGGCGCTGCGGGCAATGGGACTGCCGATGCTGGCCCAAAACTGGCTGACGGACCCAAAGCTGGCGATATTTTCCGTAGCCTTTGTGGAAGTGTGGAAATGGACCGGATTTACCATGGTGATCCTGCTGGCAGGCCTGCAGTCCATCCCGGAACATTACTACGAGGCTGCCAGAATCGATGGGGCTACCGGCTGGCAGAAATTCCGGTATGTGACATTCCCGCTGATCATGCCTGCATTCACCAATGCGCTGGTAGTCAATCTGATCGGCGGGCTGAAGGCCTTCGACGTGGTGCAGACCGTGACGGGCGGAGGCCCGGGAACAGCCACGGAAGTGTTCGGCACGCTGGTATACAAATCATTCGGCAGCGGCCGTTATGGGGAGGGCTGTGCCGCCAGTATCATACTGTGCGTGGTGATCCTGCTGGTGGTCCTTCCCGTATACCGGTTCCTCACCGGTAAGGAGGTAGAGATGTAATGGCAAAGAAAGTATCCGGAATGTTGGCGGAGATCTTCGCATTGATCTGCAGCGTGTTTATGCTGGTGCCGTTTTATATGATCCTGATCAATTCCTTTAAGAGCAAGGAAGAGGCCGCGCTGGTGAATCTGTCCCTGCCGGATCAGTGGCATATCGTGGAAAATTATACGGAAATGTTCAGGGAGGGGGGGCTTGGACTCGCGTTTCGGAACAGTGTGCTGCTGACCGTTCCCAGCGTCCTGGTTATTATCCTTGTGAGCTCACTGGCAGCATTTGTACTGCAGCGCAGGGTGACGAAAGCGTCGAAAAGGCTGCTGATGCTGATACTGATGGGATTATTTATTCCGGGACAGATCATTCCTACCTATTTTATCTGTTATTATATTCATGTGCGGACGTTTCTGGCCGCGGGACTTGTGCTGATTGCATCCAATCTTTCCATGGGAGTTTTCCTGTATACCGGGTATTTTAAGAGTATACCAAGAGAGCTGGATGAGTCGGCGATGCTGGACGGGTGCAACGGGCTTCAGCTGTTTTTCCACATTATATTCCCGCTGCTCAAACCGATTACAGTCACGCTCTTTATTATTACTTTTATGGGGATATGGAATGATTTTGGCACGACCATTTATTTTCTGAACAGTTCCAGGAACTTTACCTTAACGCTGACGATCTATAATTTCTTCGGGGTACACAGTTCGGACTGGAACCTGGTATTCGCGAATGTCATCGCGGTATCCCTGCCGGTGATTATCGTATACTTTATGGCACAGAAACAGATTATGTCCGGGATGACTTCCGGAGCAGTAAAGGGGTAAGCAATGATGATAGCTGAGGAATTGACGCCGCCGGTTTCGGAAAGACTCCGAAAACCTGGCGAGCCGCTGGAATATATGAGACACGGGGCGGATCCCACCGGCGCCTATCCGGATAACCTGGCGCTGTCCGGGGAATGGCGAATGTACGCCGGGAAAATGGAGATTCCGGTCTGCTCGGTGCCGGTGACGCATGGGGGGCCGCACAGTTTCTGCCAGATCCTGCTGGAGCAGGGGACCGCAGCCCTGAATATAAAAGTATGCAGCCTAAGAGAGGTCTTTCGTGCCAGGATTCACACGCTGAATGGGGATTTCCCATTTCAGCTGCAGGGAAATGAGATACGGGGGACGGTTACCGGGCCCGGATATCTGACCGTGGAGATCAACGATAGGATCTATGCGCCGCTGACCATTATCATACGATCGCCGGTGGATTGTGAAAAGTATGGTATCGGAAAGCGGTGCGGCGATGGTGAATCTGCTGCAAAGGAGCAGCGCATACGGATTTATAAAGCGGGAATCCATGAAGTGGAGTCTGTGGAATTGAAGGACAATGAAACCCTGTATCTGGAACCCGGGGCTGTGCTGCGTGCTGTTCAGCCCGCGGAAGATGAAATGCCAAAGACCGAGAAGGACTGGGCCGGAATACCCAATTACGCCGACTTTATCCGCGCAGATAACAGATCGAATATAAAGATAATCGGTTACGGGATCATAGATTTGTCCGGCCTTAGCTGGCACGCCCGCAGGACGATCCGGCTCACGGGTTGTGAAAATGTGGTCCTGGACGGACCGGTCCTGATTGGCGCCGCACACTGGACCACAGCCCTGTTCCGATGCGAAAATGTCAAAGTGCGAAATCTGGTAATGCTCGGATACCGTCAGAACAGCGACGGCATCGACCTCGTGAATTGCCGGAACGTCCATGTGGACGGCTGTTATATAAGAACCGGGGACGATGCCATATGCATCAAATCCATGGAGGCCCCTCCGGTATGCGGCGGCGAGAAAATTCTGGTGGAGAACTGCACTGTCTGGGACGATAAAGTGCGGGGGATCGGAATCGCCGGGGAGTCCAAAAGCGACATCTGCGATGTGATCTTCCGGGACTGCCTGGTGCTGCACGGGCTGGCAGACTGGGCATATGAGATGGGCGCGTTGTGCATCACCCTGTGTGACAGCGGTACAGTGTCGGATATCCTCTTTGAAAACATCCGTATCCTGCAGGAAAGCGCCTGCGCGATCAATTGTATGCTGTACCGTGACCGGTGGTCGACGGACACCCGGGCGGGCCATATCCGTGACATCCGTTTCCGGAATATCCGGATACCGGAGAATACGCCCATCCGTATATGGGGATATGATGAAGGGCATGAGGTGGAAAATATCTATCTGGAACAGATCGATAACGGTGGGGAACCATTGTGGATCGACCAGAATCCCTATGTGAAGAATGTTATTGTATCTGGAAATGAGGCGTCAGGCAAAGAAGTTTGAGACAAAGCGGTATCAGATGAATAGGTACCGGACATATTGGAATTTTGTGGCGGAAAGGATAGAAGATATGCTGTCTATAAATGACATACAGATTCGGGATCCATTTGTCCTGACAGTCCCGGAGGAAGGATGCTATTACCTCTACGGAACAACGGACAAAGATCCCTGGGGCGTGCATGCACAGGGATTTCAGGCTTACAAAAGCTCTGATCTGAAAATATGGGAAGGCCCTTATCCGGTTTTCAGCCCGCCCGCAGACTTTTGGGCGGACCGGAATTTTTGGGCGCCGGAGGTCCACCGATACCGTGGAGCCTATTATATGCCGGCCAGTTTTAAATCGGCAGAGCACAGAAGGGCAGTGCATATTCTGTGGAGCCAGAGCCCCTTAGGGCCTTTTCTCCCGCTTTCCCGGGAACCCGTCACGCCCGCCGGGTGGGAGTGCCTGGACGGAACGCTGTATCTGGATGATACGGATTCTCCCTGGCTGATATTTTCTCATGAGTGGACTCAGATCCATGACGGGGCCATGTGCTGTATGAGACTGACGGAGGATCTGAAGTCGGGCTGTTCCCTGCCTGCTGTGATGTTCCGGGCCTCCCGGTCCGGGTGGAGTATGAATGACACAGGGGATGTAATACAAGGCGGGGGAGAGAATTATGTGACGGACGGGCCTTATATTATGCGCCAGAAAGACGGGGGGCTGCTGCTGCTGTGGTCCAGTTATTCCGTAACGGGTTATTCAATAGGGACGGCATATAGCAGCAGTGGTAAAATCACAGGGCCATGGCGCCATGCCCCTAAGCCGTTTTTTGCCGCGGACGGAGGCCATGGAATGGTATTCTACACGCTGGATGGCAGGATGATGCTGGCGGTCCATCAGCCAAACAAGACGCCCTTTGAACGAGCCCGTTTCATTCCGGTCCAGGTGTTGGAACAGGATCTCAAATTAGGATAGGTCAGATAGAGCCGGGAAGGATGCAGGGTTACCGTAAACCTTATTTCTGAAGTATTTACGGCGCATGGGGTGCGCCGTTGGAGGTAAAAATGAAAAATGTGAAAAAAACAGTGCTGGCTGCTGTTGTCTGCAGTATTTTAAGTCTGACGACTGCCGGTACAGCTTGGGGGAATGAGACTGCAGTATGTACACAGCAGGTTAATGGATCAAATACCGCAAATGGGCAGATGCTTAATATATTTGAAAAACCGGCTGCCATGCCGGAGAAATACAGTTCTGCTGATTTCCAGGTACAGGCGGGCAAGCAGAGCGTCCCGGTCTGCGTATCGGGGGACAACGCATGGGGGAATCCCGTATCCTACGGGACATTTGAGAGTTCCGGCCCTGTTGAAATACAGATAAACATTAATTTTTCATTTGCGGATTATGCGTTACTGCCGGGTTCACTGGGATTGAGCGGGCAGCGGGTGGGAAATAAAGTAACATTTACCGCACAGCCCGGAACGGATATCACTTTTTTGCCCGACGGAAACTATAACGGCAGAGTCCTGCATCTGTTTATCCGTGAACCGCTGACGGATATACCAGATATTCAGAGCAGCAGTGTGATTCACTACAGTCCGGGATATTATGATCTGTCCGGCCAGCCGCCGTTAATGCTTACATCCGGCCAGACACTCTATCTCGAAGGCGGTGCCGTATTGCGGGGGCGGGTTCTGGTTCAGAACGCGGACCACGTCACCATCTGCGGCCCCGGAATCCTGCTGAACGATTACGCAGCCCAGGACAGCTATGACGGGGTAGCGATTGCGCTGAAAAATTCAACTGACGTGACGGTCAGGGATATTACCGTCATCCGTGATATGAATTCCTGGATTTCCTTTATGTGGAAATGCAGGAACGTAACCGTAAAAAACTACAAAGCCATCAATGCCAGATATGCATCCTCCGACGGATTTAATGTGGCCAACTGCCAGGATGTGCTGTTTGACGGCAGCTTTATTCACTCCTGTGACGACAGCGTAGCGATCAAAGGGACAGGTAACAGCGGCTATAATCCTGCAGAAGATCCGTCCCTGGCTCTTCCTACCAGTAATATTACCTATCAGAATTCCCAACTGTGGAGTGACGCCAACAATGCGATCGGCATCGGAGCCGAAACCCAGGCCAGCTGTTTTGATCAAATTCGGTTTCAGAATATCGACATCCTCAGGAATTATGACGACCTGAATTATCCGGATCAGCTCACAGAGCGCTCGGCCATCAATATCTGCGCGCTGAATGCCACACAGATCCGGAATGTAACATTTGAGGATATCCGGGTGGAAAAGGCAAAAAGACTGATCAATATCACAATGGAGGACAGCTTCTGGTTCGGAAGCCTGGCGGGGAACTGGCAGTGGCCCGGTTCCATACAGAACATCACGTACCGCAATATTACATCCAATTCTGACGGTTCCAATCAGATCCGGATATCCGGCCGCGATTCAGAGCATCAGATATCGGATATCCGGTTTGAGAATATCAGGATCAACGATACGCAATTATCGGATTTTAATACAGATATTTTTTCCGTGAATTCCTTTGGGAAAAATATCCGCCTGATATCAGATCTGAATCCGGAGGGTATCACCGCAAACGGCCCTATTACAGCCCCTTCAAACCGCTATCAGGCGGCGGAGCAGCTATCCGGGATACAGGGAGAAAACGGCTGGTATTACCGGACCTGGCAGGCCGGTATCGGCACACAGGATATGGCCTGGAATCCGGATGGTTCCAATCATTGGCGGGGACCGAAACAATGGGATGCCATCTGGGTGGAACAGGATCAGCTGCTGCTGCATCCCGATGAGACACAGATCCTGCTGGACTGGAAGGCGCCCAGAAGCGGCACCATATCGGTCAGCGGAACGGTCAGGAAATATGCTTCGGAGGGGGGAGACGGCGTGAACGTCAGCATCTGGAAAAACAACCAGATGATCTGGCCTGTCAACGGGGTATGGCGGACGATCGCATATAACGATACGGTGGGCGCGGCCGCAGAGATTTCTACCAGCGTAGCCCAGGATGACGTGATATCGTTCCGGGTGGATAAACGAGATAACACCGCCTATGATTCAACATCCTGGACGCCGACGATTATCTACGAGTAACCGATATCCCGTATGCCCCGATCGGGTACGTCCGTACAGAACGGACACCTGGAAGGCTGCGCCCTGGTTTTCGGACAGTCTCATGGGGGGAACTCGGACGGAATAAGATAAAAAAACGGGGCTTTAAAAAAACCCCTCTCAGAACAAAAACATCCCGCCATAGCCACGGTAAATCCAGGTTTTAGCGGGATTGTTTTACTTAAAATATAACGAGTTTTTTATAGCCCCGTATTACAAATTCCAATTAATCCTGGCACCTGCCTCTTCCTGCGACAGAAGGGGAAGCCAGGAATCTGCGGATCCCTGCAATCAGGACCGCATGATCCTGAAGATGGGGCAAACCGGACACACAGATCGAGCCGATGACACTGCTATCCTGTATCCGAATCGGAAATCCGCCGCCGCAGGCGGCGTACTCTGCCGGATCCAACAGCCAGTCCTTTTGCAGATCTTCCTTTAACACGGCAAGTTCCGCGAAAGCCCGCAGTGTACTCATTTCTCTTACATCCACCAGATTGCTTTTCCTGCGAAGCCACATATCGTGATAGGCGCCGGTTCCATCCGGCAGATATTTAAAGACCGTCACATGGTTTATGCGGATCTCAATACCCAGGATACCCGGATATTCTTCGCTGGCTTTAAGCAGATCCAACCCCAGTTTCAGCGCGTCGTTATGAGAAAAAGAATGGAACTGCAGCTCTGTCTCTTCCCTCTTACACTGCTCCAATAATTGTTCCTCCATATGAACCTCCTCCTATTTTAAGCCTTTGTTCTCTATATCAGTATTTAAGTCTTTAGTCAGCTTTCGAACTATTTATAATCGCGGACAAATACTTCATAGGAAGTCCGGATACTTTCCCCTTCCTTTAAGCTCGGCGCAGTACCTGCCGCCACCGCGTTTTCCAGGCCGCCGGGAAGTGAATTCCACATTTCCAGAGCCAGGGTGTAGGCCCGGCCATAAAAAGGATAACCGGCCCCTCCGCCATACATCTGCCAGACCCAGATATACGGAAATACCTCCTTATCCCACTTCATGCCAAACCCCAGCTGCCGCCGGTGATTTAGGACCTCAAATGCCCCCTCTTTCAATTCAGACAGGCCAAACTCCCGGTATTCCCGGCTGTCCATGCTGTGTACTGCGCTCAGATCCACGTCCTTTTTGTCCCTGCCTGTCGCGGCGGGCCAGATTCCCCGCTGACCCGGGGCCAGACAGCAGGCCGGCCCCAGATCTGCCTGAACCGCCTGGAATGCCGGATACCCATCCACACAGATTTCACAGGAGTCATCCAGAAAACTGCCGCCCAGCGCAGGGTGCTGGCCCCACTGATACGAAATCTCCTGTCTGCCCTCGTTCACAACCTGTTCTTCAATATACAGAGTGCAATCATTTTCCCGCAGTTTGAGAGTTCTCGAAAGCCGGAAAGGGAACCGCATTGTCCGGACTTCCAAACGCACCGATATTTCAGCAGCTTCATCCCT
Source organism: Diplocloster modestus (assembly GCF_019042245.1). Classification (GTDB taxonomy): domain Bacteria; phylum Bacillota; class Clostridia; order Lachnospirales; family Lachnospiraceae; genus Diplocloster; species Diplocloster modestus. The sequence continues at coordinate 76,415 of NZ_JAHQCX010000018.1, read as the reverse complement.
TACCACCTCCATATCCCAGGCGAGCAGGGCTGCCTCCCCGTGCATACCCAGCGCCGCGCCGCACACACATCCGCCGGTACTGATCCCCGGGAACATAACCTGCCACCCGCCCTCATAAAAATCCATAAAATTTCCCGCCGGATTAGCGGTCGTAGGGATCGCGCCCTTCGCAAAGGGCAGCGGAGAACGGAACATAAAATCCACATCCTGCGGCTTGTATATGTATTCAAAGATATCCGCGCCCTTATCCAGCAAGATCCCCACACGGATCAGATTATTCTCCAGGCTGACACACCGCATCCCATCCGCCGAATACTCCCGTATCCGGCAGCCATAATTTCTCACTCCAAAAAATTTACTTCCCACCGCTATCCCATCCTTTCAGCCGTAACCTGACCGTCTCCAATGATGCCGCTTTGATTCAATCCAAATATACCGTACGTTCCTCCAGTGATGAGCGATAGATCGCGTCCACCACCTTCATGGTCTGACAGGCGTCCGCAAGGGTAGTCCGTGCGGGCCGCTTCTCTAAGATACACGCAGAGAATTCCTCCAGCTGCCGGGCATATATATTAACCTGCTCATACGGCAGTTTCCTTCCGCCATCTGTACCGCTGCGTACCTGGCTGCTGGCGTACCCTTTCTCCGAATCAGACACGGTGAGAAAAATATCCCCTTCCCCATCCTGCCCAATCGTATCATAAGCCAGAACACTCCCCTTCGTGCCATAGATCTCCAGCGGGCAATGGGCGGCTTCATCCGGGATATTAAAATTCGCATTGATAAAACAATCCGCCCCTTTGCGCATCCTCAAAACAGCGGAGACGCTGTCCTCCACCTCATAATCAAACGTCTTATGATCTACCATACCGCAGACCTTCTCCACCTCATCCCCCAGCAGATATCTCATCAGATCGATGCAATGAATCCCCATATCCGTCAAGGCTCCCCCGCCGGCAATGGCTTTCACCTGCCGCCAGTTCCCATCCATCTTCGGAAACCAGCAGGTCAGCTGGGCCCGGCAGGAAACAATATCCCCAAGCAGGCCATCCCGGACGATCTTTCGAATGCTCTCATGCCCGCCATGAAAGCGCATCACCATACCGACGCCTGTACAAAGCTCCTTTCCGCTGGCATAGCGCAAAAGTTCTTCCGCTTCCCCGGCATCCAAAGCTACCGGCTTCTCAATCAGCAGATGTTTTCCCGCGTCCAGAACCCGGCGGGCCTGTTCCAGATGAAACTTAACCGGCGACGCGATATACACCGCATCCACTTCCGGGTCCCCTAGCAGGGCCTCTTCCTCCTGGTAACAATTCTCTATTCCATACTCCTCCCGCAGCTGTGACAGTGTCACCCCATTCTTATCCATCACTGCTGCCACCCGGGCGTTTGAGATCAAATTCAGCGCCGGAATGGTCCTGCGCCTGGCAATCCCGCCCGCTCCGATAATCCCCCATCTGACTATTCCACTCATTTCTGTCTCCTTTCTGATAATAAAAGATGTGGCAGGAAGTGATCCTCCTGCCACATCTCAATCTTCCCGCCGGACCTTAAGCTAAAATCTCAGTTGCACTCCGCCACCAACGGCCCGGCCAGCTCATCCAGATAAAGCAGCGTCCCGGGAACCGTAGGGACATAAGACGAAGTGACATAGCGGTCAGGACCATACCGCAGCGTCATCCACAGAGACATTCCCTGCCACTGCATCCCTCTGGAAAGAGCTCCGTCCGCCCCGCCGATCATCCGGTCAGACTGAAGGAACAATCCCGGCCCCACCGTGTTGGCGGTACAGGACACCAGAGTGGTTCTGCTCTTAAAGCTGGTAATCGCGTTCTGCTCCACGGTAAGCGGATGCAGCCTGGCGCCTGTCCGGTAGCATTGCTGCCTCCACTCTTCATCGGAAGAGAATTCGTCCGCAAAATGGGGCTCCCAGAAAGCGATATGACACATTCTTCCGATTCCATATACGGTAATCAGACGGGCGCCCTGCTCCTTTAAGGCTTTGATCTTATCCGGATAAGTGGGAAGGTTCTCCCTGGTTGCAAAGTTACGCTGCGGGACGGGAACCGTCAGTTCGCCCAGCGGGTTGTAGAAAGCGTGTTCCATGGCATACTGGAAAGAAGCAGGATTTGTGCTTTCCAGGGTATTACCGTCCCCATCTGCCCATTCATCCATGTTAAAGCAATAGAGATGGTCACAGGATACGTTCCACTGTTTCAGAAAATAGACGACCCATTCATACATACCCATAGGCCCCACTGGAAGAATCATAGCCAGAATCTGCCCTTTGTCTTTGGCGGTTTTGATTTCCAGTGCGATCTCATGTCCCAGTTTTACATTAAACTCTTCAATTGTTTTACAGGAAGCGATCTGAAAGCCTTCATTCCAGAACGGCTGGCGCTCGCTGATTTCCTCGGGAGCGTGGCTTACGCAGGCGTCGATTTTGGCCATATCCCAGCCGCGGGGATAGAAATTTTCCAATAAGCTTCCCTTTACAGTAGAATTAAAGTCGATTTTCATAGTTATTCATCCTTCCTTATATGTAATCTATTTGCGAACATCTCTTACGGTAACAGATGCTTCGTAGTCATTCTCGGATAAACGGTGCATGGACGGTAACCCTCCGCATAAGGGACGCCGCACTGATATCCGCGGTATTTGGAACAGGTTCTCACCATATCGATAAAATCAATGTGATCATGTTCCAGCATCCATCGGATCTGGGAATCATGGCAGGAGAGGGCCTTTAACTTTGTCTCAATCTGATCCGTGATATCCACATAATGGGTGGGAGAAAAATCAACACCGCCAACGGTATCCATGTAATAGATTGGAATAAAATCAGTTATAGCCGCATATTTTACGGACTTGTGTGCCAGGGTGGCGATAAAGCTTCCATTAAAGGCCAGCCGGTTGGTTTCAATATGATCCTGCATGTAATCTGTGTCGTTATGGGTGATGATCACGTCCGGCTTCACATAACGAACCACATCAGCCATGGCATCCACCACGTCATTATCATATCGGGTGACCAGGACATCGCCTACATCCAGATTAAATACTTCTTTGGCGCCGATGATCCGCCCTGCCTCCTCAGCCTCCTTTGTTCTGATCTCTCGTAATGGTTCCGGTAAAATCTGAACATGTCCCATGTTCCCGTTAGCCACATGGCACATATACACATCCGCGCCCTGTTCCACATATTTGACCAGCGTGCCGGAACAGGCTATTTCCAGATCGTCCGGATGGCATCCCACTGCTAATACATTCATTCATGTCCCTTCCTTTCTGTTTTTTTCGGTCTTTCCTGATGAATATTTTAAAAATGTTTTATTTAATGCTTACTACGGCGTTTTTATAAGCTAATCATATATCAGCATCCGATATATGTCAACGAATTTTATAAAATAAATTTATTATTTAAAAGTAAAAAAATATTGATTTTATCAGTTATTTTGATAAATGATCTATAAAACAAGCGAAAATCTATGGTTTATATATAAAATTTTGTATATAAAATGTTATTGGAGCAAAAAACCATGTATTATAAAAATAATTTATTAAAATGATAATAGAAAGAACTACTTTTCCTGCTGTTTCAGTTTATCAAGCACCTGTTTTTGCGCATCACAGCATACCATAAAGCTCTCAAATACTTCCTCGATGGTTGGATTCGCCTCACACCCCTCCTCGATCATCCGGATCAGATGGTCAAACTGGGCACCGGTGGGTTTGCGGTCGCTTTGGAGGTTGATCATCTCATACTCCTTCTCCGGATATTTGTAATATTCGATCAAATCGCCTTCCTCCTGATGCGTCTGCCGGTCTTTCCGGTAGATGATCCGGATACTTCCCTCTGGGCCGACGAATTCTTTTAGATTATCCGAGGAAAAAGTATTGCTCCAACCGGCCTCATAGTACCCGACGGAACCGTCGTCCAGTTCCAGAGTCATAAAACCATAATTAAAGGAATCCTCCGGAACGCTTTCCTCTGTTCTGGAACCGGATGCCGTCACACGATGCACCCGGGCGCCCGTGAACCACTGCGTCACATCTACGTAGTGGACTCCGCAGTCCAGAAGAGGCGAAGTTTCTTTCAATATTGCCAGGTATTTTCCCCAGTCCATGGTGTGATGATTCTGCACCATCCGAAAGACGATGGGTCTGCCGATGGCGCCGGACCGGATCATGCCGGCCACCTTTTGGTAGGTGGCATTGTGCCGCAATATGTGGCCCACCAGGACCTTGCACTCAGGATGTTCCCTGACCAGCTGGACGAAGCGGCGGCCTTCTTCCGGATTCGGCGCGATAGGTTTCTCGCAGATCACATGCTTTTGATGAAGGATGCACTGCTGCACCAGCTCGAGGTGGGTGCTGGGATACGTAGCGATGATCACGATATCGACCTGGGCAGAAGAGATACAGTCCCGGCTGTCCGTGCAGAAATGGTTGGCTCTGTATCGTTTCTGGAAGCTGAGGGCCTTCGGCTCGTCCAGATCACACACATACTCAAGCCTCACATTTTCTTTATAATAAATTTGAGAAAGATGAGCCTCCCCCATATGCCCGCAGCCAATCAGCGCCACGCCATAGGTTTTTCTCATGGCCGTCTCATACCCCCCGCCAGTTCGATCTCCTGGAGCACAAGCCGGACGGAACGGACTGCCTCCTCCAGCGTGGCTGCGGTCAGAGGGGTATGGTTTTTAACACCCTGCGTAAAATACCGGAGCTCGTTATAGTAACCCCCCAGAGAAGAAATATTTCCACCGATATCATTTTCACTCTCAAACTCTTTGTCAAGCTCAGGGATGATCCGCCCGCCGGTCTTAGGATAGACGGCCAGGGAGGGAGTGGCGGAGGAATCGAATACAACGGTGGCCTCGTCGAATTTAACCCGGTATTCCATGGTAAATGGGAACGCATCCGGGTAATCCCAGCAGGCCTCCACAGTGACGGCAGCGTTTTCATATCCGTAAGTGGCGAAGATCTGCTGGATGACACCTTGCGAATCCCTGGCCGCACGGGCGGTTACTTCCAGGGGATCACCCAGCAGATACCGCACATAATCCACGTCATGCACATGCATATCCAGGGCTACGGTGCCGGAGCACTCGGGGCGGTGAAGCCAGTTCTCCCATGCCCATCCGGGAAGCGGGCTGATCCGTTTGAAGACACCGGATCGGAACGCTCCATAGGTCTGGTTTTCCATGGCCTCTTTCAGCCAGGCATACTCGCTCCACAGCCGGATACACTGTCCTACCATGACAGGGACGGCGGTTTCCTGCTGAGTGGCCAGCAGAAGATCCATCTCATCCGGGCGCAGACAAACCGGTTTTTCTATAAATACGGCCCGGCCCTTTTTCATGGCCGCAACGGCATATTTCGTATGAAGGTAGGTGGGCAGGCAGATATCGATCACATCCACATCCGCCTGTTCGATCAGGTCCATTCCCTCCCCATAGGTCTGCGCGGAAAATTTCTCAGCGGCAGCTTTGGCATACTCCGGCCGCAGGTCCGCCACCGCGGTAACTTTTACATCCTCTTCCATCAGGGCCTGATAGCAGGCAGTGTGCATCCCGCCCATATATCCGGCGCCGATTAATCCGATTTTCAGCATAAGAATTTACTCCTTTCCAAAGATGCGGTCCATAGAGGCCGCCGTGTTATAGAGAATCTGTTCGGGCCAGCAGGCGTAGGGCGGCAGTATTTCCGCGGTACAATAGCCTTCATATCCGATATCCCGGAAGGCCTGCATCACTTCCGGCCAGTCCACATCACCGGCCAGCAGATCCACGAACCCGTGCAGTCCTCCCGCCGCTCTTCTGTAATCTTTAAAATGAACCTTCTTGATGCGTTTGCCCAGAATCCGGATCCACTGCTCCGGATATCCGTTATATACCACATTTCCCACATCGAAGTAGGAGCCTATGTACGGGCAGTCCACTTGATCGATAAAGTCACGCATTTCCAACGGGGACACCAGGAACTTATTCCACACATTCTCGATACCGACCTGGATCTGTGCCTCCACCGCTGCGGGCGCCAGCCTCCGCAACGCCAGAAGCGCTCTTTCATAGGCAATGTCATAAGGCACCACGGCCCGGCCGGGTAAAAAATCAACACCTACGGCGCCCGGCACGATCAATACCGAATCCGCTTCCAGCGTTTTGGCAATCCGGATTTGCCGCAGGGCCAGTTCCACGGCCCGTTCCCTCTGGGTTTCCTCATCCGACGTGAAGGAATAATCCCAGTACAGACCGCTGGCGATGCTGTGAATCCGGATGCCTGTCTCCCGGGAATCTTTTAAAATCCGTTTCAATGCCGCGTCTGTGATATCCGGTGTCAATTCCCCCGTGCCATCCATAGCCAGCTCGATTCCGTCAAATCCTGCGTCTTTGGCCAGCTCCATACATTTCCTCAGAGGCTGGCCGGTAAATGACCAGATGCTGATTGCTTTTTTCAAAATAATCCACCTTCTTTTCTTTTTGTATTCCGTCTGAATACAGGTTTACATGATTGACTGTGTGAACACTATTTACATGATTGGCCGAAAAGTATATACTTTTGATAACTCTAATTATAAACGCTTTTTAAGAATTACACTTTACAATAAACGTCCGCAAATTTATATAATCGGAGCATCTTTTGAAAAAGTGAGGATAAATATGCAACAATACTATAAATTAAAATTAGAGACCGTTGTATTTATCACGGACATTGTCAATATATCGTATTACGTCCTGCCTAAAAATTATATATTCGAAGGGGAGAGCCATGATTTCTGGGAATTTGTCTATGTGGACAAGGGGGAACTCATTATTACGGCCGACAGACGGCGTTATCTGTTAAAAACGGGAGAGATGGCGTTTCATTGTCCGGGGGAATACCATGACCTGCAGACAATACGGAACTCCACGGCCAACATTATTGTCGTGTCCTTCTGCTGCGACAGTCCGTGTATGGAATATTTCCGCAATAAAATTCTTTTGCTGAATCAGTTCGAAAAGGAGTGCCTTCTCCGGGTCGTTACGGAATCGGAATCCGCTTATGAATTTTTTGAAAAGTCAGCGCCGGGGATCAATATGCAGAAAAATCCCAACGCGCCCTTTGGAAGCGATCAGCTTCTGAAAACCAGTCTGGAACAGCTCTTCATCCTGATATACCGCCGGCAGGATGGAATCGGCATCCGGGAAAGACGGATCGGCTCCAATGCCCTGCAGAACCACGCGATCATCGTGCAGCGGGTGCAGTCCTACATAAGAGACCACTATGCCGGGAAACTCACATTGGAAATCCTGGCGGCCCAGGTGAACATCAGCGTCTCCCAGCTGAAACGCACCTATAAGGATCAGACAGGCTCCTCTGTTATGGCCTACCTGACGAAGACCCGGATCAATGAGGCGAAACGGCTGATCCGGGAGAGTAATTACAATTTTACACAGATCGCGGAGTTAACAGGGTATGATAATATCTATTATTTCTCCAGGCGCTTCAAGGAAGAGACCCAGATGACCCCTACGGAATACGCGCTTTCCCTGCGGCGCTAAAAAGACAGCACTTAAAATCCGCCTTGCGCTGGCGGCATACAAAGAAGGAGAATGTTATGAATCAAATAGGAGTTATGCTGGAAGCCTTCCAAACCGATCCGTTCGCCGCCCTGTCCCTGGCGCGCGGCACCGGTGCCGATGCCGTCCAATTCTATGGCGGCACCGGCCCTCTGGACTGTGACCGCCTCATTCCATCCCGGCGCCGGGAGTTTGAAAAAGCCCTGCAAAAAACCGGCCTCGATATCAGTGCCGTCTGCGCTGACCTGGGCGGCCACGGCTTCGCCATCCCCCGGGATAACCCGGAGCGGATCGCCAAAACCGGTCGCATTATAAAATGGGCCGGTGAGCTGGGCTGCCGCACGATAACCACGCATCTGGGGGTGATCCCATCAGATCCCGCCGATCCAGTCCGCCGTGTCCTGGCGGATGCCTGCCGAAGAATGAACGAACTTTGCGAGTCCTATGGGGTCTGCCTGGCTATCGAAACGGGCCCGGAGACCATCTGTGTGCTGAACAGCTTTCTGACCGGGCTGGACTGTCCCTATATCGGAGTCAACTACGATCCGGCGAACTTGGTCATGGTGACTGGTGATGACCCCATAGAGGGCGTCCGTATTTTAAAAGACCGTATCGTACACACCCATGTCAAAGACGGGAAAATGTTAAAACAAACCGATCCGGCCGTCATCTACCGTTACTTTGCTGAGGGCGGCATCGGGGATATGCGTCTCAGTGATTATTTTCTCGAGACACCATTGGGAGAAGGCGGCGTCAACCTTCCCCGATGGCTCCAGGCCCTGCGCGATATCTCCTACAGCGGTTATCTGACGATCGAACGGGAAACCCTGAACAACTGCTTTGAAGAGATCCGGGGCTGCGTCCTGCTGGTTAAAGAACTGCTTAAATCAATAAATCAAAACGTTTAGAAAATGGAGGTGCGGTATGGCTACTTTAAAGGATGTGGCAAAGAGGGCAGGGGTATCGATTGCCACAGTTAGCTGCTGTCTGAGCGGTGCGAAGAATGTCCGGGTGGAAACGAAGCTTCGGGTGATGGAAGCGATTGAGGAATTGGGATATATTCCGAATTCAGCTGCAAGGAATTTGAAGCTGAGATCCTCTAAGGAAATCGGGGTTGTGCTGCCGGATATTAACGATGCATTTTATGCGGAGATATTAAAGGGTATTTCGTCCCAGAGCCAGCAGGAAGGCTATATTATTAACGTGGCGTTTTCTTACGGATCTAAGAAAAGTGAGTCGGAGAAGATCGAGGAATTTATTAATAAGAACGTGGCGGGTCTGCTGATTTTGTCGTGCCAGCCGGAAAACACTGTTTTTTTTAAGGGGCGTATAGAGAAATTAAATATTCCTACCGTGTTCATGGACCGGATGCCGGAGGGTATCCATGTGAATTTTGCGAGCTTTGATAACTATGGGACGGTATATTATTTTACCAGAAATTTACTGCAGAAGGATTACAAGGATATTGCGCTGATCACGGGAGCACATCATCTGTCCTCCCAGAAGGCGTGCCTGAGGGGATATATGGATGCGCTGAACGAAGCTGGACGACCATATCATAAAGAATGGGTGCGGGTCACCAATATGACGAAAGAGGATGCTTTTAAGGCGGCGATGCTGGTGTGCCAGAAGAAGATACCACATGCGATTATCAGCTCTTCCGTTACGATGACGAGAGGGATTTGGGAGGCACTGGATATCCAGGGAATTACTCCAGGAAAGGATATTCAGGTGTTGACGCTGGGGGAGGAGAGCTGGAGTAAATCAGACCGGCTTCCCGGGGTAACACATTCTTCCAGGACCGCATTTACGATGGGAACATCGGTGGCCGGTCTGCTGATTGGAAATATTGCGAAGCCATATACCTTGGAGAAACAGAACCTGTCTTTTACGGATGATATTGTGTTTACGAAACTGAACCTGCCGGCCAGGGCCAGAAGGAAGAAACCTGGGGGGATCTCATCTTCAGGCCGGCGGTCGTTGCGGATTCTGCATTACGAGATCCCGTCTACGAATTCGATTAAGCTGGTGTCACGCTGTTTTTCCAATCTATATGATGTGGATATTATCTATGACAGTATCGGGGATATTATGGATTTGTTTCAGAGGATCGTGGAGGACGGGCCGGATCTGGATCCCCAGTATGATATTTTTGTGTTCGATGTGCCTTGGAAGGATTACCTGGCGGATAATCATTATCTGGAGGATATCACGGAGGTGGTGGAAGGCCCGGACTTCAACCGGAACCATATTCTGAAGGAAAATATGGATAACTGTTATTATAAGAACCGGTGTGTGGCGATTCCGCTTAGCGGCGGGACACAGGGAATGTATTACCGGCAGGATCTGTTTGAGAAGGCTTCGAGTATGAAGGCTTTTAAGGATAAATATAAGATTCCATTGCGGGCGCCCAGAACATGGACGGAGTTTAACGGAATCGCGGAATTTTTCACCCGGTCCTGTAATCCGTATTCCCCTACGGAGTATGGAACCAGTGTCAGCGGAAAAACTGACGGGGAATTGGCTCCGGAACTGCTGATCCGGCTCTGGGCCGAGGGTGGGAAGATGTGGAACAGTAAAAACCGGGTGTGCATGGATACCCCTCAAAATGAGAAGGCGTTCCAGGTTATTTTGGAGACATTAAACTATGTACAGAGATCTCCGTTTGATACCTCTATCGAAGAGATCATCGAGGATTTTTGCAGCGGGAAAACAGCGATGCTGGTTACCTGTACGGAATATGCGGGAGAGATACGAAGCAGCATCGACACAAACGTGATTGGGAAGGTGGGCTATACCATGCTGCCTGGTAAGGCGCCGATGACCGTGGGATGGAATATGGGACTCAGCCGATATTCCCGGAACAAGGAGCTGGCCCATGAGTATTTTAGGTGGCTGTGCCAGAAAGATACCAGCTACTATATGACGATCCTGGGAGGACAATCGACGCTGGTGTATCCTTATCACAGTAATGAGATCCTGGAACTGTATCCCTGGATGCGTGTAGTACAGGACAGCTTCCGGTATTCACACTCCCGCAGCGGCCCCGTGAAAACCGTGACGTCCAGGGTTATGTGCAGCAGCAGTCCGGAGCGGATCCTGTGTAACGTGATGCGCAATATCCTGAACCAGGGTATGTCGGTGAAAGAGGCACTCAGGGTGGGGCAGATTGAGATGGAGGAGCTGTTCCGGGAGTATGGATATCCCATGTAAACTGTTTCTAAACGTTTAGAATTATCGTATCGAAAACCTATTGATCCAAATTGGCATTGCGGATAAAATGAGTGCAAGTTGATGTTGAACACAACGGTAATACAGATCATTGCAAAAGATAGGCCTATCATGCAAATATGGACTGTGGGGATTGGAATTGGAGGATAAGTGAAGTGAAAGAGAAGAGTGTACAGGTAACCGGCGAAAAGAGATCAGGAAAATGGAAAGCGGTATTCGCGCGCAGTGAGGTGACGGTGATTCTAGCGGTTATCGTCTTGGGAATCTGTTTTGCCGCCATGTCGGACGGGTTTTTTACGGCGTACAACCTATTTAACATTTCCCGTACCGCATCGATCTATGTCTTTATCGCGCTGGCTCAGGGAATCGTGTGTGTCGTCGGCGGAATGAATGTGTCTCTGGGCAGTATGGGCGGCCTGATCGTTGTCTTTATCGGGTATGCAATGCAGGAGATGGGAGTCGGAATCTTCCCGGCCATCCTGATCGGGCTGGCTACCGGAGTAGCGGCTGGTTTCCTGAATGGAGTTATCATAACGAAGCTTAAGCTGAACGCATTTGTAGTCACGCTGGCCACTTCCTTTATCTTTGCGGGCTTGGTGAGCGGAATATCCAGAGGATATTCTTATACGGATATCGCGGATAATTTTGACTTCGTCGGCCGCTCCGGACTATTTGGAATACCCATGCTGTTGATTATCGCCCTGATTACGATCGCGTTCCTGATCTATATGTTCCGTTATACGACGCTGGGCCGGCGGCTGCTGGCGACGGGCGGCAATCAGGAAGCGGCACGGATGTCGGGAATCAATTCGGATCGCATGATCGTGACGGCCAATGTGATGTCCGGAGTGTTCACCGCGGTCGCGGCGCTTCTGTGGGTATCAAAGGCTGGCTCAGCGCAGCCTTCCACCGGCAGTGACTGGATGATCATATCTTTTGCGGTAACCGCGATCGGCGGGACTGCGCTGGCCGGAGGTATCTTCAACGGCCTGGGGATGCTGTTTGCGGCCTTTCTGCTGGTAATGGTAAAGAACGGGCTGGTGGCAATCAATGCAAATGTATATTACGAGGAAACCTATCTGGGATTGATCCTGCTATTTGCTGTCTCTTTAGAGAGTATCAAAGCGATCATCAATGCCCGGAACCGGAAAAATCGTCTGAAAAAGCAACAACAGGAGAAATAGGAGGATAAGAATATGAAAAAGAAATTATTGGCACTTGGTCTGGTAACTGTTATGACGGCAGCCTGTCTGACCGGCTGTGGAAGCCCTGTTACATCCGCACCCTCCGGGGCGTCGGCGCAAGAGCAGAAACCAGCTGCCGATCCGGATAAGGCAGCGGATGCCGGTGGGAGCAGCGAGCCGGCCAAAGGGGATGCCTCCGGTTTGAAAATGGCATGGTACGGATTCAGCGGTTTCCCTTATATGGAAGAGGTGTATACGGGAGTGGAAGCCTTTGCCAAAGACAGTGGGATTGAAGTACTCAAATATATGGGCAGCGAGGTAGCCCAATCCACCCAGAATGAGGACGTGGAAGCGCTGGTGGCCCAGGGGATCAATGCGTTAAGCATCTATCCGGCGGATGCGTCGGGAGCTAACAGTCTATATGAAGAGATTACCGCCCATGGGGTCAATGTGGTGAATTTTGGCTGTGCGACCAACCTCCCCACCCCCGCTTCCTTTACGGTCGGTACCGATGTGAAGCAGGCGGCCATGGACGCGGCGGAAAACCTGATTAAAATGATGGGTGAAAAAGGAAATATCTTAAATGTTCTGGAAGTGTTGGAAGATCCCAACACCGCCCTCAGAAAAGAGGGAGTGGAAGAGGTGGCTGCCAAATATCCGGATGTTAAGATCGTGCAGGAAGTAGGAGGCATTAATTCGCAGGAAGAAGCGGTGCAGAAGATCGAGACCGCCCTATCCTCCAACGCGGGAAATATCGACGGCATTATCTGTACCGGAAATACCACTTCCGTGGGTATGGCGCTGACGCTGCCGGATTACTACCAGCAGATGGGCACGGACAAACATATCTACTGTATCGGCATTGATACGGATGAAACGGTGATCAAAGCCATCAACGACGGCATCGTGGATGCGACGGTAGCGCAGAATCCCTATGGGCACGGTTATATCTCCTGCGCGCTGCTGCAGAAGATGGCGGAGGGAAAGAGCGTCAGTGATTATACTTTTGTGGACACCGGCGTTGTATTGGTGACAAAAGATAATTCGGCCGATTTTTCCGCGGATCTGGATGCCAAGACGAAAGAAATCATGAGCGATCTGGATTCCTATTTTAACTAATTATGAAAATTGGTCCGTGGGAGGCGCGCTTTCCGCGGACCAGCAGAAAGGGTTGGAGGAATCGCTATGCTGGAATTAACAGGAATAGGAAAGAGTTTCCCCGGTGTAAGGGCGCTGGATCAGATCTCCCTGACCTTCCGGCCGGGAGTGGTCCATGCGCTGATGGGAGAGAACGGGGCGGGTAAATCCACCCTGATGAAGATCATTACCGGAATCTACCAGCCGGACGAAGGCCAGGTGTGCCTGAATGGGGCAGAAGTTCATTTTAAAAATTACAGGGATGCGGTAGATCACGAAATCAGCATGGTCAGCCAGGAGATCCAGGTGATCCCCGAGGCCACGGTCGCGGAAAATATCGTACTGGACCGGCTGGATAAGTTCGGCCGGTACGGAGTCGTGAACTGGAAGAAGGTAAATGAGACGGCGGCGCAGTACCTTAACATGGTGGGGCTTAACCTGGACCCGGCCCAGAAGATCGGCGGGCTTACCGCGGCACAGAAGCAGCTGATCCAGATCGCGAAAGCATTATCCTGCAACGCGCGCTATATTCTTCTGGATGAACCTACCTCTTCCCTGACCGGATATGAGGCACAGACGCTGCTGGATATCGTCCGGAAACTGAAGCAGGATCAGGTTGGGGTCATCTTTATATCCCACAAGATCGAGGAGGTACTTAAGTCCTGCGATAAAGTATCGGTGCTGCGGGACGGAAAGTTTGTCGGTACGAAAGACTGTGACAGCGTCAGCCGTTCTGATATCGTCCGGATGATGATCGGAAGGAATGAAGATATCGCCCATAAGGGATTTCTGGACGTGAGAGACGAAAAGGTACTGGAAGCGAAGGATGTTACGGTGTACGGGCAGTTCGACCATCTGAACATGTATCTGAAGAAAGGGGAGATTCTGGGATTAAGCGGCCTGGTGGGGTCGGGAAGGACAGAATTCGTCCGCCTGCTGATCGGCGTCGATAAGATGGACGAGGGAGAGGTCCGCGTCAATGGTAAAAAGGCGGAAATCCATTCGCTGCAGGATGCGCTGGACAAATACCGGATCGGTTACGTCACGGAGAACCGGAAGGAAGAGGGTCTGATCCTTTACAATACCGTGGGCTTTAATCTGACCATCGGGATCTGGAAGCGGCTGGCCAACCGGTTCCGCCGGATTAATACAAAAGAAGAACAGCGTACGATCTGTGACATGATCCGTAAGATGGAGGTAAAGACGCCCGATGAAAAGACAAAAGTCAGTTCCTTGTCAGGCGGAAACCAGCAGAAGATCAGTATTGGAAAATGGCTGGCGGCCCAGTGTGATATCCTGATCATAGATGAGCCCACCGTAGGTGTGGATATCGGGGCAAAAGAATATATTCACGATCTCATCTGGGATCTGGCGGATAAAGAACACAAATCCATTATCCTGATTTCCTCGGATATGCCGGAACTGATCAGTCTGTCCAGAAGGATTCTGGTGTTCAATGAACAGAAGATTGTGGGAGAAATAAATAATCTGAATGAAAGAGAATGGAGCTACGCCGATGTGAGTGAAAAGATTGGAGAATTCCTGGCGTGACAGCTTAAAACAGAGGAACAGATACCATGGATTGTAAAAAACTTTTGGAAAAAATTGAAGAGATGCCCGTGGTGGACACCCACGAACATTTTGACCGGTATTCGGATACGTTCGGTTATAATATGCCCCGCTTCTTGTATTTTAGTTGTTACGCGAATACCTTTTCCGGATATTTACCCAAAGAATGGATCGATATACTGGAAGATCCCGAGGAGGACGAATACAGGCAGTTCCAGGCATTGCTTGAGATCCGGGCCCCATTAAAATTCACTCAGTGCGGTTTCCTGATGGAGGAAATGGCGAGACGGGCCGGGATTCCGCTTGAAGAAGAAAATTTTAAAGCATTTCAAAGCTGGTATGCACATCGCAATGCGGAGTCGGTCGCGGCGATGAATCCACAGATACGGGCTTACATCTGTAATTCCATCGGACATCCGATGTTCGGGGGGCTGGCGGGTCTGAAGGGTTATATGAAGCCGGGAATGGAACCGGATCCGAAGATTTACCGTGTTTTAAATATTACAGATTTTCATTGTGTGACAGGTAAAGAACAGTTGAATCTGATCGGACGGCTGGCAGATATGGAGATCCTGTCCTTACAGGACTGGGAGCGGGCGGTGGAAAAAGTGATTCGTACTTTCGCCGGACTGGGCATTGTGGGATTTAAAGAATTGTATCTGTATTTCAGACCCTTTCAGCTGGAGCTTCCGAATGAGGCGAGAGCCGGACAGGATCTGGAGCGTATCTTAAGAGGGGAAAACCTCAGTGGGAAAGATACAGGTACCGGCCTGATGGACTACATGATGTTTAAAGTCTATGAAATCCTTTCTGAATACCGCATGCCGGTGGCTGTACATACAGGCTGCACCATAACCTCGGCGGAGAGCGCACTGCATTTTCAGGACTATATGAAGATTATGAACAGCGTGCCGGAGGTGAATTTTGATCTGCTTCATCTGAACTATCCGGTGCTGGAAAGCTACATGACGATTCTGAAAAGCTGCCCCAATGCGTACGGAAACTGCACCTGGATCACTTCCGTGGACCGGGAATACACGAAGCAATACATGAATAAGGTTCTGGATAATGTGCCGATCGGGCACACATCATTCTTCGGCGGGGACCGGCACTGCGCGGGAGAACCGGTTGGCGCGGTACTATGCCAGACCCGTCAGATCCTGGCGGAAGGTCTGTCGGAGATGATAGAGAAGCACTATATTAATGAGACAAACGCCCTGGAGATCGCGGAAATGTGGCTGTATGAGAACCCGAAACATTTGTATCGCCTCACGCTCTAAATATAAAGTAAAGGCTGAAAACCAACCATGTTTTCAGCCCGTTTTGTTTAGGCAGCGGGTATTTTACGTTTATTTTACGTATGTTTGATCTGTACTTGAAATTAATATGCTATTTCTATTGAGACTTGAAAATTCAGGAATAACCAGGAGAAAAGAAAGGGCATATTATGAAAAGAAGTATGAGGAGTACATGGATTCGCGCGCTCGGCATAATGGAAATGATCTTTTTCTTGTCATCACCAATGCAATATGCGCAGGTGGTAAACGCAGCGGAAACAGAAAATACCGTTTTTATCAATGAGATTGAATCAGACGACGCGAATGGTGGAAATGACTGGGTCGAGATCATCAATACGGGTGAAAAAGAGGTAAATATCAGCGGTTGGTTTATATCAGACGATAAGGAGCTGGAACGCCTGACAGATGGCAGCGCATGGCGTATAGCCGAGGGCACTGTGCTGGAAGCGGGGGCGCTTCTGATTCTGGAGGACGGCCTGAATTTTGATTTCGGTTTAGGCAAGAATGATAAAGTTGTACTGTATGATGCGGACAGCCAGGTTCTGGATTCCTATGAGTGGACCGGGCACGCGGCCGGGACCTGTTCCCGCGTTCCGGACGGCACAGGCGGATTCCTGGATCAGGATGCGACAAAAGGGGAGTTAAACATTACCGGCGGCAATGATCAGGAGCCAGATCCCCAGTACGGTAAGATGGTGATCAACGAGATCAATTCCGCGCCGGATGACTGGGTTGAATTTACAAATATCGGTACAGGCGCAATCGACATTTCGGGTTATGAAATCCGGGATAATTCGGATGATCACCGTTGGAGATTTCCGGACGGGACGAGCCTGAATCCGGGTGAATTACTGCTGGTGAATGCAAATACGGCCGGGCAGGTATATCAGGACCAGACAGATACATATGAGAATGGGGAATTTCAGGAGGCGATCGGGATAGGGTCCGGGGACTCTATCCGGCTGTATGACACGGATGGGGCACTTCTGGATGAATACGCATGGACGGAGCATGCAAGTTATGAGGGAGATCAGTCGGCAGCTTCTTTTGGGCGGTATCCGGATGGGGCAGGGTCCTTTGCCCTAATGCCGGAAACGCCGGGGGAGAGCAATGGCTTTTATACGCCGCTGATCGTGATCAATGAAGTGGAGTCAAACGGGGATGCCACAGACTGGGCAGAAATTTACAATGCAGGATCGACGCCTGTTGATTTGAGCGGCTGGTATCTGCTGGACAACGATCCGGTGGGACATGCGGCGGACGTGACCCCTGTGGCAGAAGGGACGGTTCTCAATCCGGGAGAGTTTTATGTATTCGATCAAATGGAACATTTTACGTTCGGCCTGGGAAAAGCGGACCAGGTGACGATTTATAACAAAGACCGTGTTATGATAGCGGAATTTGCCTGGGAGGATCACGCAAACGGAGTTTTCGCGCGTATCCCTGACGGAACCGGAGAATTTGTGGATTTTCCGGTGTCTACAAAAGGGGAGGCAAATATCATAAAAAATCCGGTAGTTTTGAATGAGGTACAGTCCAAGGACCCGCAAGGCGGGCCGGATTGGATAGAACTTGCCAACAATACGGGAACCGAGCTGGATATATCAGGAATCGTGATCAAGGATGACGATGATACGCACGAATATGCCATACCTGCAGGCACAAAGATTCCAGCCTATGGATTTATCGTATTTACGGAGCATGATTTTGGGTTTGGCCTTGGGAAAAATGATAAGGTGCGCCTGTATGAAAATGATCTGCTCATCGCAAGTACAACCTGGGTTGATCAGACGAACCCCACCTGGGGCTTATATCCGGATGTGTACGGCAAGGAGTATAGAAATACGAAAGAAGCAACACCGGGCGCAGCCAATATATTCGACGGGATTCCTGAAGTCATGGCATGGCCGGGCAGGGAAGAGGTGGCTGTCTTTGATACGGAACCAACTTTTTTGGAGGATTCTTCGGGATTAGATTTTTATAACGGCCAGTTATATGCGGTGGACAACGGGACAGGAAAATTCTGGATATTGGATGCAGCACAGGATGGAACATTCACTTTTGCCAAAGGCTTTGAGAACGGGAAACGGGTCCGTTTCCAGAAAGACGCAGATCATGCTTCTGCTGCCGGGCCGGACGCGGAAGGAATCAGCGTGGATGCGGAAGGATTTGTATATATTGCTTCAGAACGTGACAATTCCGCGAAAGGTGTGAACTACAATGTAATTCTGAAAGTGAATCCGAAGGAAGAAGGAACAGATGTAGTTGCGTTACAGGAGTGGGATTTGACAGCGTCCCTGCCCCAGGTGGCGGCTAATACCGGAATCGAAGCGGTAGAGTGGGTTTCTAAGGAAGACGTCGCAGGCAAGCTCTATGATCAGAACACGAATGCCGGATACGATGCAGATAACTATCCGGACGCTGCTGCAGACGGTGTATTCTTCGTAGCCTTAGAGGATAATGGCCATGTATATGCGTATGTGTTAAATGAGGATGGAAGTTTTGTGCAGATCGCGGATATCGACAGTAAGCTGGGCGGCGCGATGGCACTGGATTATGATACTTATGAAAAGGTATTGTGGGTGGCAGCGGATAATGGATTCGGCAACCGCGCGGCTGTAGTAACATTCACAGGTGAGGCGGACCCGGATGTCGTTCATGTAATGCCTGCCGGCGGTGTAGATGTAACAAGTAATAACGAGGGATTTGCAATTGCGGAAGCAAGATTTACCAGAGACGGCCAAAGACCGGTGTATCGGTTCCATGATGGGGTGAAGTCTGGAGCGTTAACCATCGGTTCTATCGCATGTGATTACAAGGACACGGAGGTACCGGTGGCATACCCGATTCTTGAGGGCGCGGATCAGACAATAGTTCAGAATGCGGGCGGGGCCGTATCCATTAGAGTAAACGCAGATATACACAAGTTTGTAAGCGTAGCCGTAGACGGCAATACGGTGGATGGTACAAATTATAAAGTTACCGAAGGCTCAACAATTGTTACATTCACATCAGGGTATTTGTCCGCCCTGTCCGTAGGGACCCATACGGTTGTAATTAATTTTATTGACGGGGCAGCGGCCACATCATTGACCTTATCAAAGGCTTCTGACGGCAGTAAGCCGGATGGCGATAATAATACCGGAACAACTCCCGATGCGGACGATAACACCGGCGCAGATAGCAATACGGATACGGACAAGAATACCGGCACAGACAGTAATACGAATAATGACAATCATACGGATACAAAGAACAATTCCACGGAAAAAGCGTCAGCGCCTGACACTGGAGATCATACGCCTATCGTATGGCTTTTCCTATTGGCAATAGGAGCGGGCAGTATAACATTAGCATTTTTGAGGTTTTCAGGAAAAAAGAGGAAGGAATAGGATAGCAGGATAGAAAAAACGGAATACCAGTTCCTTATGAGCCGCATGTAGGTGCCAAGGAATAAGATGTAATAAATACAGGACAGCCGGAGATTCCAATCTTCGGCTGTTCTTAAGTATAATATATTTCGTTGTGAGCAGAGGTTAGAGCATTACGGATTTGGTACGCTCATCCCTCTTCAATTTTCAAGCCTGCCAGTTGTGCCAATTTACGGATAGAATTTTTTGATACTTTCTTTCCTTTGTAGTCAACCAAATCTTCCGACTCACCTGTAAAAATATCGCAGGGTTCATAGCGCTGCAGGATAATTTTATCCTCCTGCACGAAGATTTGTAAAGCATCACGTTCCTGTAGATGCAGTGTTTTGCGCAGCTCCATAGGTAAGGTTATACGGCCTAGCTCATCCAGGCGACGGACAACACCAGTATCTTTCATAAACGCACCTCCCTATATTTAGTGTTAGATCCCTATATTTTTATTATAAATTTATTTGTTTTATATGGCAACCACATATTTGACATGTAATTTTCATATAGTGTAAAAAAATAGCAGCGGGAGTCTCTATGCTGAATTATTTATGGGGATTTATGATTGTGATCGGTGTCGTTTACGGCGCGATTAACGGCAAGATGCCGGAGGTTTCCAACGCGGCGCTGGATTCTGCCCAGGAGGCCGTCACGTTATGTATTACCATGGTAGGAATTATGTCGATGTGGGTGGGACTAATGGAGATCGCCAAAGATTCGGGCCTGATCCAGGCCGCGACGAAAAAAATCCAGCCGCTGATCGGATTTCTGTTTCCGGACGTTCCCAAAGACCATGAAGCCAGGGAGCATATTACTACGAATATTATAGCGAATTTCCTGGGACTGGGCTGGGCGGCCACGCCGGCCGGCCTTAAAGCCATGAAGTCTCTAAAGGAGTTAAACGGGGACAGCAAGGTGGCAAGCGTTGATATGTGTACCTTTTTGATTGTTAACATCTCATCCCTGCAATTGATCCCGGTAAATATCATCGCGTACCGGAGTCAGTATGGATCGGTGAATCCCACGTCCATTGTGGCGCCGGCCATTGTGGCTACCCTGATTTCTACCATCGTTGGGGTAGCCTTCGCTAAGATCATGGGGAGAAAAAAAGGGAAACCGGGCCATATCTGACGCGAAGAAGAACCAGGGATGGTACATAGCTGGAATGGGCATGTCAGGTTCCCGGGAAACTGACATGCCCATTTGATTGAAAATCAGATTCTTCTGGCCGCATGGAATCCTTCATGTACGGCCTGCATAATTTTTCTGGGTTTGTTAACATCCCCTACCGGTATAATTTCCACACCGTTACATTTGGCGCGCAGATCGTCCACCAGTGATTTTCTGGATTTCAAACCCAACGCACATACGACAGAATCGGCTTCATAAGACACTTCTTTTCCGCCGGTCTGGCAGACCACTTTGGCACCGGTCATCTCTACGATTCTATGGTTCATCTTCAACTGAACTCCCAGCTCGGCAAGCTTCGCGTCCAATACCCATTTCGTATATACCGCCAGTTCCGGTGCTGCGGCAGGCAGCAAATCGATCATCGTCACCTTTTTGCCCTCTTCGGCCAACACCATGGCCACTTCGCAGCCGACCAGCCCGGCGCCGCAGACGATCACGGAATTACCGGTACTTTCCTTCTGATCCAGGACTTTCAGCGGGTCCAGAATGGTGCTGTCCTGTGCTCCGGGGATCCCGGGCCTGAAAGTATCTGCGCCGTTGGCGGCGATCACTACGTCGTAGCCGCCTTCCAGGATCATTTCCGGTGTCACTTCCACATTCAACCGGATATCCGCACCACAGGACAGGACGGCCTGAGTCAGATACCTGGTATAATCCCGGTAATCGATCTTGAAGTCCGGAATAGAAACATAATAGAGCTGTCCGCCCAGTTCACGGTTCCTTTCGAACAGGGTTACCTTGTGGCCCCGTTCCACAGCGGTAAGGGCAGCCTGCATACCGGCAGGGCCGCCGCCGATAACCGCTACGTTTTTCTCGTTTATAGCGGGTATAACCTGCGTAAAACCTTCGAATTCTTTTCCGGCCTCGGCGTTTACCGCACAGGAAATTCCGCAGTTGCGCATGACTTCGCCCAGACATTCGTTGCAGCGCAGACAGCGCCGTATGGTATCGGCTTTTCCCTCTTTGATCTTATTGGCATAATCAGGATCAGCTATGGTCTGCCGTCCGAAAGCAATAAAATCCGCGCCACTGTTTTCCAGTATTTCCTCGCCCTTTTCAGGTGTGATGCTGCACACTGCAATGACCGGGACAGATACCTGCTTCTTCACTTCGGCGGCCAGATCTGCGAGACTGGCTCTGGGGGTATAGTTGGGCGGAACCCACATGGAGGTGGCAACACCGCGGCTTAAATTCAGGCCCTCCGGGGATTTTTTCCCAGCCATCACATCGTTATAGTTGTGAAGCCTGGAATCCCAGGTCCCGGCAGATACGTGAATGGCGTCGGCACCGGCTTCTTGTGCCATTCTGGCAAATGAACAGGCTTCCTGCAAGGAAATCCCGTTCGGCACATCCTCATCTGCCGACAGACGGTAGATCAATGGAAAGTCAGAACCGGTGTATTCTTTGATCTTATGTATGGTTTCCAGTGCAAAACGGGCGCGGTTTTCCAGGGATCCGCCATATTCATCAGTTCTATGATTGGTATAGGCCGACAGGAACTGTAACGGCATGTAACCATGTGCTCCGTGCAGTTCGACGGCGTCGAATCCGCAATCTTTGGCCCTTCCGGCTGCCTGGCCGTATTTTTCGATCAGTTCGTGGATTTCATCGATGGTCATCTCCTTGGGGTTCTCCCCGGGAAGCTGCATGGTCCCTACGCCGGAGGGAGTGAGGGGCCGCTGGCCGGTAACACCCTCACCGGCAAAGCAACCACCGTGAGCCAGCTGCAGACAGACCTTGGCCCCGCCGGAGTGTACAGCGTGAGGAATCCGGCTTAATCCGGGCATGAAGCTGTTCTTCGTGGCTTCAATTTCTCCGGGAATCACTCGGCCCGAGGGATCAGGACAGCATACCTCCGTGATAATTAAGCCCATGCCGCCATTGGCCCGTCTGGCATAGTAGTTGACGATGACGTCGGACACTGTTCCATCCGCAGCGGCCAGATTCGTACCCATACCAGGCATGACCATGCGGTTTTTCAACTCCATTGTGCCTATCTTACCGGGTTCTAACAGTTTGTTGTAGTTCATGAGAATCCTCCTTATAAATAGGTTTGATTTTTACTGATTTGATAATAGTTTAACAAACAACCGGGGGATTTTCATTGATGAGAGAGAAAAATAAACAGCCTCAAATTGTGCGTTTGAACAATTCGAGGTCGCTAAAGCTTCATATCATAGGATATTATGGATAATTGCAGATTCAGACGAACTTGGGAATCATCAAAATCCTCTTCAAGAAGCTCCCGTATCTTATTCAGACGGTAATTAATGGTGTTACGGTGGACATACAGAGAGTTAGCGGTTTCACCCACATTCTGATTGTGCCGGAAATAACAGCGGAGCGTATCGATATAAGAACTTTTTTCATGAAGGTCCGTTTCCAGGAGTATTTCGAATGATTGGCAGCGGTATAACTGGCGGTCATCCCTGTTATAAGCATGCTCCAGCAGCAGATTCGGCATATATCTTTCATAAGGATACAGGTGACGCGGGGTGATTCGGCGCAGATGGGGAAAAAGGCCGCATAAACGGCGGGCTTCCTGAAAGGCCAGGGCCAGAGCCGACAATCCTTCCACGGGATGGCTCAACGCGCACAACATTTGATGGGTTTCCATATAATGATCCATTGCATCACTTAAAAGGTTCTGATAAGCTTTCTGACTGCGGAAACTTAAGATGAAGTAACCGGTGGTTCCGTCAAAGGTGTAGATACACAGATCCGCGGTACGCAGGAAGAACTGGCGCAGATCATCCAGATAGCGGCCGATATAAATTCGGTTATCTTCGCCGCATACACCTGCCACGGCGTTCTGCTGCCGGAACTGTAAATGCATGGACTCAGCCCGGTTGTGTATCATAGCTTCCGACTGCATATTACCCAGAAGCAGATCTTTGGTAAATTCACTTTTCATCTGACCGACTGCGGCAGAGATGGTATTGCTCTCGCTGATTTTAACTGCGCACACCTCCGCTAACATCTGCAGAACGTACAGGTCCAGGGAGGTGATTTTTTTTTCTATTTCCAGAAGAGCAATATAGCCCTTCGTCTTTGAACCGATCTTAATACGGGCCACAACCCGCTTATTGCAGCCTCTGAATGCCTCATCATCAACGAATAGAGGAATGGAGGAGTTCTCCAAACGGTCCCAGAATGCATTGACATCTGTCTGGTTCACTAATTTCATGGGGCTGTAGCTGGTATTTACGATTTCATTCCAGATGGGATCGTCCACTTCCTGGTTTTGGGTGTAGGCTAAAAGCATAAAGGACTCGTCCGTGATCATCAGTGGATTCTGTAACAGTCGGCGCCCGAACTGCTCCAGTTCATGTAAAGAAGCGCCTCTGGAAACCATGGAAACCAGATCGATATATTCAGAACGAAGAAGCTCTTCCTGGCGGACGGATAGCCTGTGGAACTCCTGAAGCAGCAGGGTTTCCAGGATTTGTACCGTGTAAGAAGAATCCAGAAGCTGGATCTGGCAGCAGGTCCATTCTGGGTTATGGCTGCTGTCCAAAGAAGGGCAGGCCTCTGCCGGATAGATAATTACACCAGACTGTACCGGTAGAGAACCGGACAATGGGGATTCTCCGGGGGCGGCCAGGTATACATAATTTTCTCCCAGCGCCGGTGACAGGGGAGAGGCGGCGGACATTACCCCTGTAATGTCCGAAAATGAGGCTGGATCGCCGGTAATCAACCGATAAGGGATCTGTTTTTCTTCCATAAATAAAAAGATGTTCAGCATTCGTTAGCTCCCTGGGCCATAAGATAGAATTTTTTCTTTGTTTTTGTGTTATTCCTATTTTATCCGTTCCTGACGGATATTTCAATGTCCTTCTTATGTTTGTGCCGTAGGCAACCGTTAAAGCCCGCAGATTCCCGGAGCTGCCGCAACCAAAGGGAGGCCCGGTGCCAATTTCAGACTTCAATTCCGTGGGTATGTACCGATGTTTAAGCTCATATAATATATCAATGGAAACAAGGGACTTAATCAAATGAAATTTCTGGTCTTTATCTCTGATTTTATAATACCGCTTATGATATTTTACATAGTCGGGCATGGGATTTTGATGAAAAAAAACGTCTATGATGATTTCGTCAAAGGAGCAAAAGACGGATTCAAGACAGTGATACGGATCATGCCTACGCTGATCGGGCTGATGGTAGCGGTAGGTATTCTAAGGGCATCGGGGTTCCTGGATATGATTGCCGATGTTTTGGGGAGATTCACAAATGTAATCCATCTGCCGTCGCAGCTGGTGCCGTTAATTATTGTCCGGATGTTTTCCTCCTCTGCGGCTACTTCTCTGGTACTGGATATCTTCAAGCAGTACGGGCCGGATTCTGTCCTGGGGACGATCACTTCGATTATGATGAGCTGTACCGAGACGATCTTCTATACCATGAGTGTATACTTTATGACGGCTAAAGTGACCAAGACAAGATATACGCTGGCCGGAGCGCTGGTGGCGACCTTTGCCGGGGTGGCGGCGAGCCTTATACTGGCCGGGATGCTTTAGGAAGGGTTAAGTATGATTGGAATAATTGGAAAAGATAATAAGGAAAGTCTTTCGCCCTATATTGTTATCTGGTACAATTAAAAAAGCGGGGTTTACGAAGCAGCGTTGGCTGTTTTGGGCGGCGCGTGTAAGCTGCAGAATGGATTTTTGGACAAAGGAGTATGTATTATATGCGGATAGAGGAGATGTTTCAGCCGGGGAAGCCGGTGCTTTCTTTTGAGATCTTTCCGCCTAAGCGGAACCGGGAACTGGAAGAGATCGACGATACATTAAAAGTGTTATGTGAGCTGGAGCCGGATTTTATCAGCGTGACATTCGGGGCCGGCGGCAGCGGGATCAGCAGCCGGACGGTGGAACTGGCGAAGAAGATCCGTAAGGATTATCATGTGGAGCCGCTGGTTCATCTGACCTGCCTGAATTATACGAAGCGGGAGATCTGTGAGATTCTGGATGAGCTTAAGGAGGCGGGACTTGAGAATATTCTCGCGCTGCGGGGTGACCGGAACCCCGATGCAGAACCAAAACAGGATTTCCGGTATGCAAGCGATCTGGTAACATTTATCCGTGAATACGGCGGATTCCATATCAGCGGCGCCTGTTATCCGGAAGGGCATATGGAGGCGGAGAACCAGATCCAGGATATACGGAATTTAAAACATAAGGTCGACGAGGGAGTCAGTCATCTGGTTTCCCAATTGTTCTTCGACAATGAATTTTTCTATGGATTCCAGGAGAAGGCCCGGATCGCGGGGATCGATGTCCCCATCGAGGCCGGTATTATGCCGGTTATCAATAAAGCCCAGATCGAGCGGATGGTGTCCCTGTGCGGCGCGTCTCTGCCCCCGAAGTTCAGACGGATCATGAGCAAGTATGAAAACAGGAGGGATGCCCTCTTTGACGCGGGGATGGCCTATGCAGTGAGTCAGATCGTGGAGCTGTTATCTAATGATGTGGATGGGATACATATATTTACCATGAATAATCCGAAAGTGGCAAAGAGGATATGTTCAGAGATCAGGAATTTGATATAGTCGAAAGGGGACATGTCCATTTCGGTTTGGGACATGTCCTCTTTTTACTTTTTATGTCCTCTTATTAGTCTGCGCGAGTCAACTTCCGGGGACAGGCCCCTTCCGCCATTTGTTACCTGGTAAGCCTATTTTTCTGACGGAATGTGCCAGTCCCCTCTCTATTTTGGACATGTCCCCTTTTGTTGTCTTTACATCCATCCAAGAGCTTCCACCCCTAGATAGATCATTTCCTCGTCCGCGGCTTCCGGATGCAGCTGATTGCCGATCACACGCTTCAGTTCATGGTAAGGTATCATACAGGACTTGATTCCGGTGGTGGTCATAGGGCATACATCAAAATAATGATGTTTGACTATTTCAAAGTTTCCTTCATTTAACTTCTTCAGTTCTTCCAGAAGAGCGGTCCGTTTTTGGGGATCTTTTTCAATCAGCAGTTTCAGGTCCGCCAGCGCCATCCGGTAAATCACAGCGTTTCTGCGGTTTGCGCACAGCAGCTTCTGAATGTGGTTGACATTGGACCTGCGGGCGCCGCCCTTTTTAAGCTGATCCAGCAGATCTGACAGATCACGGATGATGTCTTCCGTAACCGCCATGGCTTCCCGGATTGCCGGCTCATCCTGGGATTCCACCTTGTGGGCGGCGAAGGGCAGGTACTGGGGGAAGATATTTAACTGACTCTCGTGTATGGTCAGCATATGCTGTAAAGCAAAGAGCACCCGGTCTGCGTATTCTCCGTACAGATGCTCGCAGCAGGCCCGGTAGAATGCGCCCTCCTCCATCTGTCCGCCCCAGGGGTAATTCGCGTGTACCATCAAATGCAGGAAGAAACCGTACCACTCGAACATAAATCCATTGGAACCTCCCACCATAAGCTCGGCGGCTTCCCTGTGCTGCCGCACGTCCTCCTCGATGTACTGCTGCAGCGGCTCGCTGTCACAGCGCAGACCGTTGCTGCGGAAGGTGCGGATCAGACGGCCGAAGCAGGCGGAGATGCCGTTGGATTCTGTGTCACGGCCTACGATGCGTTCCGGTCCGAAGGCGTCGATCCATTTCAGAAATTCGCTTTTGGGAACGTAGAGGCCCGGTGACCAGAAGAAGACTACGTCCTCAGGGATAGCCGCCTTGATCCGTGCCATATCCTCCCCGGACTTGATCAGCGGATTCTGGCGGAAAGCCCGGATTCCGATCACACAGTCCGGGTTCTCTTCCCTGACCAGCGCATAGATTTCCTGAAACAGTGAAAAGCTGGCCTGGAACATGGCCTCCGACGGCGTCTGGCCATTCTTCAGGAAGTTTTTTTTGCAATCGTCACAGTCGCAGAACCAGGACGCTTCTTCGCTTTCCTCAAAATCGATCCCGTCAAATCCAAGCTGCACTACTCTGCGGATGCAGTCCTTCATATAGTGGATGTTCTCCTCCCTGGAAAAGCACATCCGGTCAAAATCATTGATATAAGAGGAGCCTTCCGGCAGAACCATCCGTTTCTCCTTATGCACGCACGGATAACCGCCGGAGTAGCTGTTCAGGCCCATATAAGCGTATACCTTTACACCCAGGTCATGGGCATCCGCGATCAGCTTCGAGAGAAATTCATCCGCCAGGTTCGGATGGGTAAAGGTGGTGGACAGGAAAGCGTCCGCCTCCGCATTGTACAGCTGCACCTGTACATCCCGGAATTCGGACTCCGGATAACCAGGCATGTGAAAGGGCCAATAGCCATAGATGCATAAGTTAAATTGGTTGATTTTCAAGTCCGCGCAGACGTTCAGATACTCCAGCCACTCCTCATAGTCAAACAGCTGCATGTCAAATCCGATCCGCCCGTATCCGGAATACCAGGTCAGGCAGTTGGACAGGCTGCGTTTTTCTATGAGCGGCCAGTCTGTGATCTCGCACAGGCTCAGGGTATAGCCATCCGGTTTCTGAATCAATAGCTGTTTTAAAGTAGACAGGCCGTGTCCCAGTCCCTCTCTCGTGCCGCACTGCAGGTACGTCTTGTCCCGGCCTACCAGCAGCCGGTAGCCCTGCAGCCGAAACAGCCGCTCCGGCGCTTCTACGGGTATGGAGGCGAAGGACGTAATCTGGATTTCATAGCCATTTCCAACGGAAAGGCCGGGAAGATCCCAAAGCTTGCGTTTTAAAAGTCCTTCTGTGTTATATTCCCTGTAGCCGGTCAGACATATGCTTTGAAAAACCTTGGATGTACCATCCAGGTTTTGTATTTGTTTTGGTTCTGGTATCAGCATAGCATCCCTCCTGTTTTTATTTCTCTGCCTTTTTATGAGAAGGTTGGCTTAAGGGACGGCATCCGCCGTCCCCGTCAAACCATTTGGGGCTGTTTCCCGGTTAATTATAGTAATCTTTCAGCGCTTCTACCTGTGCGGCCTTCTCGCTCATATAATCCGCTACGTTGTCTCTCGTCACCAGCACCACGTCCGGATTGTAGGTGTCGGATTCGAAGGTTTCCCCCCGGTACAAGGCCAGACCTGCCGTGACCGCCTGTACGCCCATAGCGATGGGATCCTGCACCACAGTACTCTGCAGTGTGGAATTGGGATCTTTGAGGGCCTCATAGATCGCGTCGGAATCGTCTACGCCGAAGAGTGCCACATCCTGCCTTTTAGCCGTGACGATGGCGGAATTGGCTCCCTCCACCTGGGTCTGGTTTGAGGCGAAGATTACATCCAGGGTATCTTTCCCGTATACCTGCAGGATATCATCGGTCAGCGTCATCATGTTCACCGCGCTGAAATCCGTGGGGAACTGCTCGTCAACAATCTCAATGCCGGGATACTCTGCTAGGACTTCCTTGAAGCCCTCGGCACGGTCTATCATGCTGGTCGTCGTCTTGGAGGACAGGATCGCGATGGTTCCCTTGGCCTCCCCGTATTTTTCCGTCAGGTATGCCACCGCATTTTCCCCGGAGGTTCTGCCGATCTGTTTATTGTCGGAGGCGATCCAATAGTCCACCCCTTCTTTGGTTCGGATGTCACAGCTGACAATGATGATCCCCTTATCCTTTAGTTCCTGGAAGGTTTTTACCATACTGGTATCGTCTGTTTCCTCCGTAATCAGGATCTTACAGCCCATGGCGATCAGATCCTCCACCTGTTCCACCATAACGGAAGCGTCCCCGCCGTGATAAAGTTCATGGAATTCACAGCCTGCCTCATCTGCCGTCTTATGCGCGGCAGCTCCCATATCCATAAAATAAGAAATAGTGGAATAATTGGCAAAGCCAATGATCGGGTTGTCGTCAGCTGCAGCCGCAGCCGGCGCTGGTGTCGCCTCCGGTTCTTCCGGTTCGCCAGACGCCTGCGCAGGTTCTGCCCCGGCAGGTTCCGCCTGCGGCGTCTTTTCCTTTGAGCCGCAGCCGGCCAGCGTGGTGAGCACCAGGATCAGCGCCAACAGGGAACATAAGGTTTTCTTCTTCATAATACAGATTCCTCCTTTCATGGTTGCGAGCATGCTCTCATTTCTGTGAACATTAGCTTCTGTTTCCGCGAGCATAGGCTCATACTTTTTTCTTTGTATAGATCAGAGCTGCGACGATCAGCGCCACCGCTTTGACTACTAACTGCCAGAATGAACTGACTCCGTTCAGATTCAGGGCGTTGCCAAGTACGGTTATGAACATGGCTCCGATCACCGCTCCCAGGATACTCCCCTGCCCTCCATAGAGATTGATTCCGCCCAGGATAACCGAAGCGATGGCGTCCATCTCCAGCCCTTCGCCCATGGCCGGGTCTCCCATATTCATCCGCGCCGCGTAGATCACCCCCGCAAGGGCGGCAAACATACTGCAGAGGGCGTAGGCCGTTATCTTGGTTTTCAGCACACCGATGCCGGCCAGACGGGCAACCTCCTCGTTTCCGCCGATGGCATACAGATATTTCCCCAGAACCGTCTTGTTCATCAGTAAAACTATAATGATAACGAGAACGATCATGAGAATGGCAGGAATGGGGATGGGACCCAGATACCCCCGCCCAATGTCTGTAAAGCTGTCGGGAAGTCCGATGATCTGTGCCCCGTCGTTGTACAGATAGGCGGCTCCTCTGGCCGCATTCATGGTAGCCAGGGTCACGATCATGGCGGAGATATTAAACTTCGCGATGATAATCCCGTTCAGCAGCCCGAATACGATTCCGAAAAGGACGGCCAGCAGCACCGCGGCAAAGGTGGGCAGGTTCCAAAAGGAAACTCCCCCGGCCGCCACCATGCCGGACAGGGCCACCAGAGCGCCCACGGACAAATCGATTCCCGCGGTAATGATCACGATGCCTTCTCCCAGAGCCAGAATAATGACAGGACTGACCTGACGAAGAACATTCAGGGCATTCTGGGTCGTCAGAAACTGTTTGCTCATCGCGGACGCTGCGGCGATCAGCAGGACCAGCAGATATAAAACACCGAATTTCAATAAATGATTGCTTATGGAAAAATGCCTTTTCATTCCGGTTCCATTCCTCATACTCTCACACTCCTAACGTAGCCAGTTTCATAACCGCTTCCTCCGAGACGGTTTCTCCCGCCTGCCTTACGATTTCCCCGGTAATGCTGCCATTTCGCATGACCAGAATCCGATCCGCCAGGGAAAAGAGCTCCGGCATCTCGGAGGATATGGCCAGGACCGCCATGCCTTCATCCCGCAGTTCCCGGATCAACCGATGGATCTCCGACTTCGATCCCACATCAATGCCCCGGGTGGGCTCATCCAGAATCAGCAGCTGCGGCCCCAGAGCGAGCCACTTTGCCAACACTACCTTTTGCTGATTTCCGCCCGATAGTGTCTCGGCCCATGCATTTTCACCTGAAGTCTTGATCGCCAGATGCTCCATATACCGCGCTACCGTCTCGTTCAGCCGTTTTCCGTTTATGACTCCCAGTTTGCTTACCTGCCCGTATATAGGCATTCCGATATTGTTTTTCACCGACATGGACAGACAGACCCCCTCATGCCTCCGGTCCTCCGTTACCCAGGCGACTCCCTCTAAGATCATGCGTTTGGGCGTCAGCTTTCCCATCCGCTTTCCGCCCACCAGTACCGTTCCCTGCTGCATGGCGCGCAGGCCGTGAAGAGTACGGATCATCTCTGTGCGTCCGGAGCCTATGAGTCCAAAGATACCTACGATCTCTCCGGCATAGATCTTCAGATTCAGGCCTTTGAGCTCAACCTCACCGTACTGCCTGCTGCAAAGGTCCCGGACTTCCAGTACCAGCCTCCTGTCGCCCTCAAACTGCGGACTGCTGTATTCGTCATGAATATCGCGGCCGACCATGAACTGAACCATATGTTCAATGGTCACGTCCTCTGTCAGCTCCCGGCGGACCAGCTGGCCGTCCCGAAGAACCGCAATGCTGTCGCAAAGCTCCTTGATCTCATCCAGTTTATGGGAAATGAAAATAATCCCGGCTCCCTGTTCCCGCAGCATGGGAAGAATCCGTTTGAGACAGATCATCTCTCGTTCCGTGAGGGATGAGGTGGGCTCATCCAGTATCAGCACTTCGATGGTTCCCGCCAGGCTTTTGCAGATCTCCACCAGCTGCTTTTGCGCGGAGGAGAGCTCCGCCACTTTTTGGTTCACGTCAATGTCAATCTCAAACTGCTTGAGAATCTTCCGGGCTTCTTCCCGGCACTCCTGCTTTCGGATAATCCCCGGCCCTTTCCGCAGCTCCTTTCCGAGAAAAATATTTTCCGCTACCGTCATTTCCGGTAAAAGAGACAGCTCCTGATGTACGATCTGGACGCCATACTGGGATGCCTGGGCCGGCGTCAGATGGGAATAGGCTCTTCCGTTTAAAAGGATAGTACCGGTATCGGGTTTAAGCGCTCCGGACATAATGTTCATCAGAGTGGATTTCCCGGCGCCGTTTTCACCGATCAGGCCCAGAATCTCCCCTTTTTTCAACGTCAGACTCACCTGCTGGAGCGCTGCGGTCCCGCCGAAGCGTTTGCTGATATCCTGCAGCTCGACCACGATCTGTCCTCTGTTTGTTTGATCCACCTTCACACCACCTTCCCTTTTTCGTTTACTTAGGTGTTATTTAAATTTTATCGGTTTCCACCCATGCAAACAACTGCGCCAATTCTCAATTATGTGTGAAAATTCAAAGACTTTCTGACATTTACTTTTGTTTGTCTGAAATTGTCGAAAAATTACGCTATTTTTCTGATATCAGGACCGTTTGCTAAAAAATTGACACACTTTTGCATCTATGTTACGATGCATTTAGAAAGGGAGGAATGAGGGGGAGTTACTGTGAACGAGATACTTCGTCTGGACCACGTCCAGTTCAGCGACACTTATGGCAATCTGCTAAGTAATTTCAATTTCAGCGTACAGGAGGGCGAGATTCACGGCATCATCGGTGATTACGGCGTCACTCATTCCACACTGTGCAGTCTGTGTACTGGAACTCTGCAGCCGGAGCGGGGACAGATCTACTACTGTGATCAGCCCGTGGGTCGGCTGTCCTTTGCGGAATCCAGGCAAAAAGGGCTGTATGCCATCGCCAGCGGAAAGAATCTGCAGGGAAATATGAACGTGCTGGAGAACATCTATCTCATCGCCCGCCGGCAGTTTGGATGGCAGTTCCGGCGCCGGCAGATTGCCAGGCAGGCGCTGCAGTACCTGGAATTTTTTGATATCCCCATACCTCTGCAGGAGTGTGCGGACAATCTCACGGATTTGCAAAGCTGCATGGTTTCCATGACAGGCGCCATCATCGCCGGGGCTAAGCTGTTCATTCTGGATGAGATTACCTCATCCTTAAATGAACAGGACGCCATTGCTTTCCAGAAGGTCTTATCCTGCCTGAAATACAAGGGCCTTTCCGTCGTCTGTATGGTGCACCGCATCGAAGAGCTGGTACGCTACACGGACAGGGCTACGCTGGTCAAGAATGGGACCACGGTCCGATGTATGGAGAAAAATGATTATTCCTATGACAAGATGCTTGCCATGCTTTTGATCTGACAGGAGGTGCTTACGATGTATAAGATACTGATTGCAGACGATGAATTCTGGGTAACAGCCCTGGTACGCAACAGCATCGACTGGACCGGTATGAACCTGGAGCTGGCGGGAGAGGCGGAAGACGGCGGCGAGGCCTATGAGAAGATTCTGCGCCTGCGGCCGGATATCGTCATCACCGACATCCGGATGCCGGGACTTAGCGGAATCGAGCTGATGGAGAAGGTCCGGCTGACCGATCTGAAGGTGGAGTTCATTATCTTGAGCGGATATGACAGTTTTGCCTATGCCCAGGCCGCTATGAAGTACAATGCTGTCAGCTTCGTACTGAAGCCTCTTGAGGAAGAAGAACTCCGCCAGGCGCTGCAAAGCGCAGTGGAGCGGATCAGCAGCCAGCAGATCATCCGGCAGACGGCGTCACAGGCACAAAGCCGGCAGGAAGAGATGCGCATGGAATTTCTTCTCAGGACGGTCCGATCCGGGGACGAGGAAAATTATGCTCTCTCGCTGGAGGGAATCAATCAAAAATATGACTGCCATTTCCGGGACGGCCACTTTTTCGTCATGATTACCCATATGGAGCGGATCCCAAAACCAGTTCTTCTGCAGCAGATCACTGACGCTTCCCTCCGCCTGCTGAGGGACTGCGCTTATGACAGCTATGCCTTGCAGGACGGCCGCCGCCTGATTCTGATGATCAATACTGCGTTCACGCCTTCGGAGGACTATACCCGTCTGGCAAAGGAGCTCTTCCGGTGCCAGGGTAGTCTGTGCAGACCTGCCGGCATCCAGCTCACGGCTGCCCTGGGACCTGTCTCCAATAGCTGGCCCCTGCTTCACCAATCTTATGAGGTGGCTTTTTGTCTTTTGCGCAATCGTTTGAATGACGGGTGGGGCCGCCTGTATATCTGGAGCAAACCGAAATCCGGCCATGACAACCCGCACAACCGTCTTTCTGTCCGCAGGGAGCTGCAGCTTACGACACTTATGGAAACCTTTGAAACTGAGGAACTGGAACAGAATCTGAACGATATCACAGACCAGATGCTGCAGATCTCCGGGAAGAGCAGTGATCTTTTTTCCATGCTGGAACAAATCAGCAAGCTGTACTGCCACACGGCAGCCCAGATGTGTATTGGCTCCCAGATCGGACTGCTGACGGCCCGGGAATATCTGGAGCGTATGGAGGAGTGTGACACGATCCAGCAGATGAAACGCTCGATGCGGGAATTGTTTGTTCTTCCTCTTCGCGCTTATTACCAGGAGCATGCCCGTGATGAGACGAATATTTCAGCTCAGATGAAGCGGTATGTGTCCCGGCATTATCAGGAAAATATTCGTCTGATAGACGTGGCGAACCAGCTCTACCGGACTCCCTCCTATATTGGTTACATATTCAAGCGGGACACGGGTACCAGTTTTTCAGAGTACGTGGCCGCATATCGGATCAACATGGCCAAGACCTACCTGACGGATACCCAGCAGACCATTGCGGGTGTGGCTGAGGCTGTGGGCTTTGGCGATATGCGCCATTTCAGTAAGACCTTCCAGAAGCTGGTGGGCATGACTCCCTCGGCCTACCGTAAGAAATCCGGCAGGTGATTCTATGAAAAAGAAAACCAGAACACAGACCTATTCCGGACAAAGACCTGTTCGTCTTCATATCAACAGTGTACTGCTGCTGGCCCTCATGCTTTTTCTGGTGGGGGGAAGTGCGGCTGTTGTGCTGTACGCTGTATTCCGGCCGGATTCCCTGCCCGTACTGCCCCTGAAGCTGCTTGCGGTATTGTTCTGCGGCCTCTGCTTACTGGTGCTGGGGTTTTATATTTTTGCCGTCTATCTGCCCACACGCCGCCTAAATGCGGCCCTCCATCAGATCACGGACGGGGATTTTGATCATCTCCTATCGGAAGAGGGGATCACGGAGCTAAGCGGCATGGCGGGTGAATTTAATTCCGTTCTCTTATCCGTCCGGCAGATCATCAACAACGAGTACAACAGTAAACTTCTGAAGAAGAGGGCGGAACTCAATGCGCTGCAGAGCCAGATCAACCCGCATTTTCTCTATAATACCATTGACTCCATCCGCGGACAGGCTCTCGTGGACGGCTCCAAACCCATTGCCGACATTGCGAAGGCCCTGGCCTCCATCTTCCGCTACTGTATAGACGCGCCTGATAATCTGGTTACGGTGCAGGAAGAGCTGCAGCATGTGGTCAACTATTTTTCTATCCAGCAGTTCCGGTTCCACAACCGGTTCCGCTTGGCTACGGATTTTGAAGAGCAGAATTCAGATCTGCGCTCCTGCTATCTCCCCAGGCTTACCCTGCAGCCTCTGGTGGAGAATGCCATCGCTCACGGGCTGGAGCCGAAAACCGGTCCTGGAATGGTACGGATAAAACTCCGCGCCTCCCGAAGCCGCCTGATCATTACGGTAGAAGACGATGGAATAGGGATAGAAGCTGCCCAGCTGGAACGGATTAACAACGCATTGCTCGTCTCGGATAAAAAATTGCTGGATGGCTCTCCAAAGAAAACGTCAGGAAACCGGTGTGCCCTCCTGAATGTGAATGAGCGTATCCGTATCACATTCGGAGAAGCATATGGCGTCCGGCTGTACAGCACTTACGGTGTGGGAACCCAATGCGAAATCGTACTTCCGATGATCAGTGTAAACCCGGAATACAATTCATAAAATGGACATGTCCCAAACCGGAATGAACATGTCCCAAACTGAAATGGACATGTCCCAAACCGATCTGGACATGTCCCAAATTACGATGTATAATGTGGATAAGTTCCGGGAAGGGAGACCGCGCTGTGGATACGTACCAGACACTGAACGATGTCCTTGTGAATCTGTTTCGAGATATTATGGATCTGGAGCAGAAAGCGATCATAACGGATGAGTTCAAAAATATCAGTAATAATGACATGCACATTATCGATGCCATCGGAGAAGATGGCTGTAAAAGCATGTCCACAGTGGCCAAATCACTGTCCGTCACGGTGGGCACGCTGACCATCGCGATCAACAGCCTTGTGAAGAAGGGATATGTGAGCCGGGAGCGCAGCGAAGAGGACCGCAGGGTCGTGCTGCTCTCACTTTCTGAAAAAGGAAAGAGGGCCTTCCTCCACCATAAGAAATTCCATGATGCCATGATACTAAGGGTATTGGAAGGCCTCAATGAACAAGAGACGGAAGTGCTGGTAAAGGCGCTTCAAAATTTAAGAGGGTTTTTTTACGGACTCTAGCCAGGGGATCATATATTTCTCCACGATATCAAACGGCGCGGGTCCGCATTTTAATAGAAATTCATGAAAATCTTTCAGCTTAAACTGATCTCCCAGGTAATCCTGGGCCTGTTTCCTAAGATCCATAAATTCCAGACATCCCACATAATACTTTAAATAGTTACCGGGAGCCTCCACGATGGCGTGATAAATCTCGCTTACCACATCAGGGTTTGAGATGCCGTAGTCATTCAGATAGGCCGCGGCGTCATCGGGCGTCCAGCCGTCATAGTGAATGCCGATATCCAGATGGGCATAGAGATTCAGGGTAACCGACTGATTCGACTGCAGCAGCTTCGCCAGCGCCCGGTCGATGTCCGCGAACCCATAGGAAATCATTTCCACATAAGTAGCCCAGCCTTCCACATATCCCGGGAAATTCAGCAGGCTGCGGACACAGTCCGGCGAGGTGGAATTCGAATAAACCGTCTGATATAAATGCCCCGGATAACCCTCATGGGCCAAAGTTGTATACAGATCCAGTTTATCCGGTTTGCTGCCCTGATTGATATAGATCACATTAGAGCTCATATCATCAATGGCCGGTGTCAGGTAAAATGCCGGGCTTAAGTGTTTCTCCAGAGAGGGATGCACATATTTCACCGTACAGGATACCGACGGCGGCGTCGGGAAAAACGGTGTCATTTTATTCTGAAGATCCACAAGGATTTCATTGGGGTCCGTCTGAATCCCGTCATAGCTGTCCAGCTGATCCAGAATATCCGGATGCTGTCCGATTACGGCCGCCATGGATTGAAAATCGGCTTTCATCTGTTCATCCAGCATTTCCTGAATCTGCGGAATCGTCCGGGCCGAGCCGGTATCCGACCGGACGATATATTCATAGTATTTCTTGCCGTTTTTAAAATGGCAGAGTCCGTATTCGTTTTTACATTTTTTCTCCAGCGTTTCCAGCCCCCCGATAATTGCCTGATAAGCGGGGATGACATCCTGTTCTACGATTGCAGCGTTCTGCTCTATGTAAGACTGCTTCATGGCATTGTCCAGATCCGGAACAGTCTCCAGTTTTTCCGGGAATATGGTCAGTAAGAAATTACCATCTTCCCCGGAAATATATTCCCTGCACTGGGAAATCACATCCTCCGCAGCATAAGAGGGCATAAAAAGTCCCGCCTTGGCCTTTTCTTTTTCGAAATCCATCAGGCTGGCGTAATATTCATCCAGCTGGGACAGCAGCATCAGATAATTATCCACATCCTGCCTGCTTCGGAACTCATACTCCGCAAACAATACAGGGAGCTGGGCCTGAGTGCCTATCGTAGGGCTTAAAGGCTCCCCATACAGATATAGATCCGCGCAGGAAAGTTCCGTGGTAAAGTAGCTGTCCAGTATATCGTACGTTAACTGATCCTCCAAAGACAGATCCTCATATGGAAAACTATGCAGAACAGCCTGATAATTCTCCATACTCATGACGGCGGCCTGCATAGATTCCTTACTGAAATCACCAAGTGTTATTTTCGGGTCCGTAATCCCATACGCAGCCGGATCGGCCAGTGTATAGTGCAGATTCAGCGTATTACTGGAAATCTCATTTACAAACACATCATGCGTATATTCCTGAAAAGACGTATAATTATTTTTAAGGGTATTTTTTGGAGAGGTAGAATTGCAGCCGCCAGCGGGAAGCAGAAGGGCTGCAGTAAGTAGGAGGGCCAGAACCCGTGTAAGATATTTTTTCATACTGTCTGCCGTTCACATATGATTTCATAATATTCTATGAGGGAAATATGAAAGTATGCCGGTTACTGGGTGGTTTGCTATGGACCGGGGAGAACCTTGGAGGATTGACTCCTTGACAACCTGGTAGCGGTGTGCTAGGCTGAACTATATTAAACATGTACGAAAACGCAGAGAGGAAGAGAGTAAGCCTGTGCGCCTGAATTACAGAGAATTCCCATGAGCTGAGAGGGATGTTCGGGACCTGGTTGAAGATGGCTTCTGAGCAGCGCACCGAGCAGGTTAATCTGTGAGGCTGCGACAGGTCCGCCTGTTATAGCGGGAAGTATGGGAATGGGTACATTTTTATACTCACAGAGGCCTGGTTTCGTG
Source organism: Diplocloster modestus (assembly GCF_019042245.1). Classification (GTDB taxonomy): domain Bacteria; phylum Bacillota; class Clostridia; order Lachnospirales; family Lachnospiraceae; genus Diplocloster; species Diplocloster modestus. Next base: position 37,923 of record NZ_JAHQCX010000018.1, on the reverse strand, counting down.
AGAAGCAGGTGAACGGAAGTGGTAACACGGGCAGACGGCCTGTCTTCTTGAAAGAGAAGGCAGGCTTTTTTATTTCAAAGGATAGTGCTCCTATGAAATAAAAAACGCTTCTATGCCGCGTTTTCTAAGTATGAAAGCAAAAACGATAGGAGGAAGTACATTGGGTAATTCAAGAGAAAAATATTATATTACCACAGCAATCACGTACACATCAGGGAAGCCGCATATCGGCAATACGTACGAGATAATCCTGGCGGACAGTATCGCCCGCTTCAAAAGACAGCAGGGCTACGACGTATTTTTCCAGACAGGGACCGATGAGCACGGTCAGAAAATAGAGCTAAAAGCTGAGGAGGCTGGCATAACGCCGAAGGAATTTGTGGACGGCGTGGCAGGGGAAATCCGACGGATCTGGGACCTGATGAATACCTCCTATGATAAATTTATCCGTACCACGGATGCGGAACATGAAAAACAGGTGCAGAAGATTTTTAAAAAATTATATGATCAGGGAGACATCTATAAGGGTCATTATGAGGGACTTTACTGCACTCCCTGCGAGGCATTTTTCACCGAGTCCCAATTGGTAGACGGCAAATGCCCCGACTGCGGCAGGCCTGTGCAGCCGGCCAAAGAAGAGGCCTATTTCTTCCGTATGAGCAAATACGCCGACCGGCTGATCCAGCACATTAATGAGCATCCCGAATTCATCCAGCCGGTATCCAGAAAAAATGAAATGATGAACAACTTCCTGCTGCCCGGACTGCAGGACCTGTGCGTATCGAGGACCTCCTTCCAATGGGGGATCCCCGTGGATTTCGATCCGAAGCATGTGATCTATGTATGGCTGGATGCGCTGACCAACTATATCACCGGAATCGGCTATGACTGCGACGGCAGCTGTACCGGGCAGTTCAAAAAAGACTGGCCTGCAGACCTGCATCTGATCGGCAAAGACATTATCCGTTTCCATACCATCTACTGGCCTATATTCCTGATGGCGTTGGACCTGCCGCTGCCGAAGCAGATATTCGGTCATCCCTGGCTGCTGCAAGGCGACGGCAAAATGAGTAAATCCAAAGGAAATGTCCTGTACGCGGACGACCTGTCGGATTTCTTCGGTGTGGACGCAGTCCGCTACTTCGTCCTCCACGAGATGCCCTTTGAAAATGACGGTGTAATCTCCTGGGAACTGATGGTAGAGCGCCTGAATTCCGATCTGGCCAACACGCTGGGCAACCTGGTCAACCGGACGATCTCCATGTCCAACAAATATTTCGAAGGAATCGTAAACAATGCCGGAGCTTCCGAGCCGGTAGATGATGAATTAAAATCCGTCATTTTGGAAGCCCCCAAGAAAGTGGCTGATAAGATGGACGGTCTGCGTGTGGCTGACGCGATCAGTGAGATCTTCGCTATATTCAAACGCTGCAATAAATACATCGATGAAACCGAGCCCTGGATACTGGCAAAGGATGAGGCCAAAAAAGACCGGCTTGCCACCGTGCTGTACAATCTGGTGGAAGGCATCTGTATCGGAGCAGCCCTGTTAGAACCCTTCATGCCCGCCACTTCCGGCAAGATCCTGTCCCAGCTGAATGCGCCGGTCAGAAACTTCGACGTCCTGGACACATTTGGAACCTACCCTTCCGGAACCAAAGTCATCGAAAAACCTGAGATTCTCTTCGCCCGCCTGGACTTAAAAGAGGTAATGGAAAAAGTAGAAGCCATGCAGGAGGCAAACGCGGCCCCTCAGGAAGAAAAGCCAGAAGAACCCGGTATCGACATTGAGCCGAAAGAGGAGATCACCTATGACGATTTTATGAAAATGCAGTTCCAGGTAGGCGAGATCATAGCCTGCGAGGAGGTGCCCAAGTCCAAAAAATTATTATGTTCCCAGGTACGCATCGGGGGCCAGGTAAAACAGATCGTATCCGGAATCAAAGCCCACTATAAACCAGAAGAAATGGTAGGCAAAAAGGTAATGGTCCTCGTAAACCTTAAACCGGCCAAGCTGGCGGGAGTACTCTCAGAAGGAATGCTCCTGTGTGCAAAAGACGCGGACGGAAATCTGGCTCTGGTAACCCCCGAAAAACCTATGCCCTCCGGAGCAGAGATCTGCTGATAATCGGTTCTCCAAAAGCAGAAAGGAAAGTATTCATGATACAACCAAAATTTGAACGTATATTAGAGGAGCTGAAGATGACTCTGAGTGAAGTCAGCGAAGAGCAGGTGGCCCGGATGGTAGAGTACATTGTGAAGGCGCCCCATATCTATTTCGCTGGTGTCGGACGTTCCGGCAATCTGATCCGTACCTTTGCCATGAGAATGATGCATGCAGGGCTGAATGCCTACGTGGTAGGCGATACCGCAACGCCGGGGGCCCAGACGGGAGATCTTCTGATCGTCGGAAGCGGTTCCGGTGAGACGGAGAGTCTGAAGGCCTATGTGGCCAAAGCGAAACGGCTGGGGCTTAGTGTAATTACGATTACCAGCTTCGCGGACTCCAGTCTGGCCCAGGCGGCGGACCATGTGCTTCAGATACCCGCACCCACACCGAAGTCAGATAAGGCCAGCAGATTTACATCATTCCAACCCATGGCCAACCTGTATGAGCAGTCATTTTTGATTTGTCTGGACGCCATCAGCATGGAGGTGATGGAAGCACTGGGCCTTGATTCGGACACCATGTTTAAGCGGCATGCCAATCTGGAGTGACATATGGAGATGACGAAGATATTTGAGAGCCACGCCCATTATGATGACGAGGCGTTTGACGAAGACCGGGAGGAACTGCTGGGGAAAATGCAGCAGCAGGGAATCGAATACATTATCAATATAGGAGCGAATATAGATTCTTCCAAAAAGACGGTGGAATTGACGGAAAAATACCCGTTTCTGTACGGCGCAGTCGGGGTTCATCCCAGTGATACTGCGGAATTGGACGAACAGAAGATCGGCTGGCTGAAATTGCAGTGCGAAAGACCGAAAATCGTAGCGGTAGGAGAGATCGGCCTGGACTACTACTGGGATGAGCCTGAGCGCCCAGTGCAGCGGAAGTGGTTCTGCCGCCAGCTGGATCTGGCCCGGGAGGTGAAGCTTCCGGTGGTCATTCACAGCAGGGATGCAGCAAAGGACACGCTGACGATCATGAAGGAAATGCATGCGGAAGAGATCGGCGGAGTGGTTCACTGCTTCTCCTACTCCAAAGAGATGGCGGAAGAATACCTGAAGTTAGGATTCTATATCGGGGTTGGCGGAGTGGTTACGTTTAACAACGCTAAAAAATTAAAAGAGGCTGTGGAATTCCTGCCTATGGACAAGATCCTGCTGGAGACTGACAGCCCGTACCTTACCCCGGTGCCAAACCGGGGGAAGAGGAATTCCTCCCTGAATCTGCCGTACATAGCCCGGCAGATCGCAGAGCTGAAAGGAATCTCTTACGAACAGGTCGTAGAGATCACAAACCGGAATGCCCGAAAATTATTCTTCCGGAATTAAAAGTACCAAAGGGGACATGTCCAAATCAGTTTGGGACATGTCCAGACTGAAATGGACATGTCCCAAACCGATTTGGACATGTCCCCTTTGGCCTTTGGTATAGAAGTGAAGGAGGCTTTATGGCCACATTAGGAAATCCCAGGAATACCATTGAAATTCTGAATAAATATAAGTTTGTGTTCCAAAAGAAGTTCGGTCAGAACTTTCTGATCGATACCCATGTACTGGAGAAGATCATCCGGGCTGCGGATATCACGAAGGAGGACTTCGTGCTGGAGATCGGTCCGGGTATCGGAACCATGACCCAGTACCTGGCGGAGAATGCCCGGGAGGTTATGGCTGTGGAGATCGACCGGAATCTGATTCCGATTCTCGAGGACACGCTCGCCGGTTATGATAATGTGACAGTGGTAAATGAAGACGTCCTGAAGCTGGATCTGCCGGAGGTGGTCCAAAAGGAGAATGCGGGGAAGCCCATCAAGGTGGTGGCGAATCTGCCCTATTACATTACGACCCCGATTATCATGGGTATTTTCGAGAGCCACGTTCCGCTGTACAGCCTGACGATTATGGTGCAAAAAGAGGTGGCGGATCGAATGCAGGCAGGGCCGGGATCAAAGGACTACGGTGCCCTGTCGCTGGCCGTACAGTATTATGCGAAGCCCTATATCGCGGCCAATGTTCCTCCGAACTGCTTTATGCCCAGACCTAATGTGGGTTCCGCGGTAATCCGGCTGACGAAGCATGAGAAGTCTCCGGTGGAAGCGACGGATGAGAAGCTTTTGTTCCGCATGATCCGGGCTTCGTTTAACCAGAGGAGGAAAACCCTGGCAAATGGGCTGAAAAATTCACAGGAGCTTAGTTACTCTAAGGAACAGATCGAATCGGCAATCGAAAAAGCGGGCTTCCCGCCCGCGGTACGGGGAGAAGCCCTGACGCTGCAGCAATTTGCGCAGTTATCAAATATTCTGGCAGAAATGACTATCGATTAAAATCGATGGTCATTTTACCGTTTTCAAAGGTAAGAAACCGATGGTTCATGGATGCCTGGTGCAGCCGGCCGGCGGGCAGTATCGTACGGGTCCGGTGAACCGACAGCATCAGCCCTACGATACACAAGTTTAAAACCATCCATCGTCCGCCATAGGAGAAAAATGGCAGCGCAAGCGGGGCCATATGGAAAATGCCCAGATTGACGGTTAAATACAGCAGGATTTCAAAGGTTAAAGTACAGCTGCATGCCATCGACACCAGATAGCCCAATGCATTCGTCTGGCGTGCGCTCAGACGGAACAGATAGATCAGGAAAGCGGCCAGCAAGGCGATCAGAACAACCGCAGGTACCCACCCAAAGTGGATGATCACATAGGAAAGCAAATAGTCGGTACTGATTTCCGGGAGGTTTTTCGTTATTTCGCTGTTGCGCAGACCGCCGATCATGCTAGCCTGGCCGATCAGGCCACGGAGCTTCATAATCATGTAACCCTCATTGTCAGCGTATGCCGATGGGTGCAGCAATACTTGAAGACGTCTGAAACGATAGCCTCCGTTGTTATACAACAGCAGAATCAGTGGCGGGATCACACTGATACCCCAGGTACACAGGAGGGCCCAGCCACGCTTTACGCGAAACCAGTTTTTACAGATGGCGATGCTCATCAGAATCAGGCAGCCGCCGAGGACCAGCATAAAAGCAGAGGCACTTGGTATGAGGAGGAAGAGGATGCCTGGAAGCAGTAAAAACAGTAAATTCTTCAGCAGTCCTCCATAGCCGCTGCCCCGTGTACTGTATACAAGCCCTGCGAACAGAGGTATGAACAGCAGCATATAAGGCAAGAGTGTGATAGAACGTCCGTTATACTTAGGCGCAAAATCCGAATAGATAAATAAGCCTATCCAATAAACGGTCCAGATAATATAGGGGTGCTTGGACAGCAGAGTAAAATCCAGGCGGCAGATCAGTGTCATGGCCGCTATTCCGATCAATATTCCGATGAAATGACGGGAAAGGGGTGAAAACTGTGAACCGGTACCATCCGAGCGGATGATGAACTGGATCAGGAAACCGACCAGGCAGAGCGCGACCACGCCAAAATATAAAAACCAGTCCATACGCGGGCGGTGAATACGGTCTAATTTTACTCCGATGTCTACCGGATCTCCCATCTCTTTGATGGCGGTATCCGTGGCTTCCGGATCGGAAATGCCGGCTTCCAGCAGAAAACTGCGCTCTTCCTCCAGATGAACCCGGATTTCTTCGGTAACATAGGAACGGATCTTGCGGCAGCGGATCTGATCCTGGACCGTGGCTACATACGCATCGATTTTATGAAAGGATTCCATAGCTGACACCTCCCAGGATCTGATTGACCGCCGAAGTATAAAGTTTCCACTCCGCTTTCTTGTCTGAAAGATAGCGGAGTCCTTTCTTAGTAATAGTATAATATTTTCGTTTTTTGGGAGCCTGAGTGTTTTCATAGGAGGACAACAGACATTTGTCTTCCAGGGAATGTAACAATGGATAAAGAGTTCCAGCCTTGAAATCAAAGGTATGGTCCGAGCGCCTGCGCAGTTCCTCAATCATTTCATAGCCATACATGTCTTTTTCTTCCAGCAGTTTCAGAATCAGCATACCGGTACTACCGGCCAGCAGGGATTTGTCGATGTTCATCAGAGGCACCTCCATTTTAAGCGTTATAGATGAATTATGTATCGATGATCTACATAAAATATATATCGATGATCTATATATGTCAAGCAATTTTATTCCATAAATCCAAAATTTTGCATTTGATGGTTACTATTCACAGCCAATGTCAGTTAGTTAAGCTCATAGGGTATTCAATCTATGAGCTTAACTAACTGACATTGGCCGTGAATAGTAACATTTTATGTGCTGCAAAAAGGAATTAATTGTCATGAATTTCCGCATTCCTGAATAGAATAGTTATAGAAACTAAGTACAAAAAGGAGAGACCGATTTGTCTGATTATAAGCGGCTGGTTGCATACATATATGCCTATGAAAAAGAGCAGAAGGGAAATAATGTGGGTTTTGCCAAGATAGAGGCCCGGAACGGAGAATGCAGAATCGGAATACATCTGAGAGGAATTTATACCGGTACGCAATCCCCGTTAAAAGCGTTTGCGTTTGTCAGAGGAAGCAGTGGAATCTACGGAATTTTATTAGGAGAATTCAGGATTGTAAACGGTGTTGGAGACTTTAAGTCGATAACGGATGCAGAAAATTTGATGAATACCGGAATCAGCCTGGATGATATCGGAGGGCTATACATCTGGTCGGACGGCGCGAAAAATTACGCGACGGAATGGGATGATCAGGCGATCCAGCCGGCGCAGTTCTATTTATATAGTGAGTGGAAAAGCAGGGAAGCGGCTGATCAACGGGAAGATTCCAATATTTTGTTAAAGGCCGCCCAGGCGGACCTGCCTCCGGACGATGAGATGGACATATTGGCGACGGCGGAGTTTGAGCATAACGGAGAATTATTCTCGGAGGAAGCGCTGCTGATGGAAGAGCAAACCCAAGGCCTGACTGGTGCCAAACATTCTCCGGAAGCGGTTCAAAGCGATGTAAAAACAGAGGATCCGGATGCTTATGAGATGGAAGAATATGAAGAAAATATCTATGCGGAAGAGGAGCAAAAATATGAAACAGATCTGGCGGGGGATTATGCAGAGTACGGAATGAATTTTGATCAAAGCTCTGCAGCTGGCCAGGAAGCCGTTTCTGCCAATACAGAGATAGATGTAGCGGGACAATGGTATCCACCCACGGATGACCGTGATGAAGAGATGGGACCGACAGCGCCCTGGGATCAGGAGGATGAACAGCAACCGTGGAAAGCCCCGGAACACCGTGTAAATGGGGGTCAGATGCGGAACAATCCGGTCCCTGCGCTGCCTATAGAGATTATACCGGATGAACCGAGGGTAAATGGGACAATACCGGAAGAGCCGGAGGCTAATAGGCCAATGCCGGAAGAGCCAGAGGCTAATGAGCCAATGCCGGATCAGACGCTGAACAATATCCCTGTGCCTGAGACGGACCTATCGAATTGGAACGCAGACGATACGATCTCCGGAAGGGAAGAACCATATATTCCGATTGAACAAAGAGAAGTGCTCAGAGAATTGCCGAATGAGGCGGCCGCCGCATATCCTGATGGCGGTCCAACTGCAGCGATCGACGAGAGGCCTAATGTAAATATGGGAACTTCTCAAAGCTCCACAGCCGCGGCAGAGCCCTTCCCATCGGCCGGCGAGACTCCGGCGGCCGATACGGGTACTGCCGGCCCTGGCTGTGATATATCCGGCCGCTATGTTCAACCCTCGCAGAAATGGGAAAACCTGAAGAATACTTTCCCCGGAATTGTGCCTTTTGAAGACAAAGAAACGATAGAGTGCATTCGTATAGAGCCAAAAGATCTGGTACAGCTTCCCAAAGAGGAGTGGATTCTGGGTAACAACAGTTTTCTGCTGCACGGATATTACTATTACCGATACCTTTTACTGGGCAAAATGAAGAAAGGCGGGGAGACTTTCTATGTGCTGGGGATTCCGGGAATCTACGATAACAGAGAGAAAATGATGGCGGTGATGTTTGGCTTCCCGAATTTTAAACCTGCTAAAAAAATAGAATCCAAAATAGGGCAATTTGGATTCTGGTACAAACGGGTGAGACTGACCGATTAGTCCAGCCCCCGGATTTGTACAGTACCGATCTTTTCGGCACAGATATCACGCCATCTTTGCAGTGTTTCCCGTGAAGGTGCGTGAAATCCTTCCTGAATCACGGAGTCAGAATCCTTATAAGGCTGCAGATAATAAGCGGGGGAACCTTCTAACCAGTCGCGGATGGAATACATATCCCCGTCGCTATGCAGTTCATCCACTACCGTGGTACGGAATTCATAAGAAATCGGAGAATCTTTCAATAACTGAACAGATTCTTCGATTTTTTTCATATTAAGACCCGATATCCCGGAAACCATTGCATAATTTTCACGGGAGGACTTAATATCCATAGCGACACAATCCAGCAGATGTTCATCCAGCAGATTTCGCAGAACCTCTGGCCTGGAGCCGTTTGTATCCAGCTTAATCTTGTATCCCAGATCCCGAATGGTATGGATCAGATCGGGAAGTTCTTCCTGGAGAGTCGGCTCGCCCCCAGTGATACAGACTCCATCCAGAATACCCCGGCGTTTCTTCAGAAAACGGAAGACATCGATCAGCGGTATAACCGGTTCCGAAGCCGGATTCAGTACCAGACCGGCGTTATGGCAGAAGGGACAACGGAAATTACAGCTTCCCAGGAAAAGAGTAGCGGCCACGTGGCCGGGATAATCCAGTAAAGTAGTCTTATTGAGTCCATGTATTTGCATACCAGCACCTGCCTGTGTTAAGATTAAAATAAATAATATTCTAATACATACAATATAAAAATAAAGCTATTTACCATCATAACACAGAATAAAGAAAATAGGAAACGGGAACAAGAAAATGCTAACGATGGATGAGAAATATATGAAAGAGGCGCTGCGCCAGGCAAAAAAAGCCTATGCCCTGGGTGAAGTCCCTATTGGCTGCGTGATTGTCTGCGGCGGGAAAATAATCGGAAGAGGCTATAACCGGAGAAACACCGATAAAAATACGCTGAATCATGCCGAAATAACCGCAATCAGGAAGGCCAGCAAAAAAACAGGAGACTGGCGGCTGGAAGGCTGTACCATATATATTACACTGGAACCGTGCCAGATGTGTTCCGGAGCCATAGTACAATCCCGTATGGATCGGGCTGTGATCGGCTGTATGAATCCCAAAGCCGGATGTGCGGGATCGATCCTGAATATTTTACAGATGAAAGAATTTAATCATCAGGTAGAAATCACCTACGGGGTACTGGAAGAAGAGTGCAGCGAATTATTAAAAAATTTTTTCAAGGAACTGAGGAAACGGGTAAAGCTGGAAAAGAAGCAGAGAAAAGAGAAAACAGAAAAGGAACAAGACAAACAGGACGAATCAAATCTATCGAACTGTTATTAATTTAAAAGTTAATATTGATATCTTTCACATTTACGATCTTTCTGCATACCATAAAAAAAACAAAGTGACATTAACTATGAATTGTTCAAACCTTCTCTTTCTCTCCACTATCGCATGTCAGCTTTCAGAATGCTTATCAGAAGATGAAATTACCATACTTATATAATGGTGAAAATTGACCTTTACCCGGCCTGCAAATACATTCTATAGCCTCAGTGCAATCGAATGTGATTATGATTTATGGTGTGCCCTATTATGGATGTACAATTAAAAACATATAATTAGAAAGTATGAAGAAATTTAATAAGAATAAATATTAAGCTATATAGAAATTAGTTTATTAATATCGAGTATATAGTGATACAGTATACACTACATATATTAACGTCCTTTAAACTATGTAAATAGATGTATAGTAAAATGCAGACAAAAGTATTTAAAAACTAGTATCCTTTAAATAACCAGATACTTCGAAATATTCCTAGAAAAACAAATGCGGATTACGTTATATAATAACGAATCCGCAAAAATACTAACTTTTCGATAATCGAAGCGACAGGATTTGAACCTGCGACCTCTGCGTCCCGAACGCATTTGTCACTACCTGCCTCATTGCCACGTTCTATATTCTACAATACTTTTACGGATATTTCAAGACCTAATTTAAAAGAATTCTATCCCATATTAACACCTAAAAACAAAGAAAACTTAGAAAAAAACTTAGAAAAAATTATTGCCACGACCATATGATCAAAAAAGACATTGCCTAAACAATGTCTTTTTTTGAGTTACCGGTACGGGTTTTGCTAATTAGAGGTACGGGGTTAGGAGTCCAATCGACAAGCTCATCCAGGGAGCAGCCTAATGCCTCACAGATCAAATCTAATTGTTCTAAGCTTACTCGGTCTGTCATTTCATGATACAATTCATTGATCGTGTTTGCACGAATACCTGTTTTTCGAGAAAGATCAGCTTGTGTCAAACGTAATTCACCTAACTTCCTTGAGAGCATTATTCGGATCATCTAAAACCACCCCTAAACCGATAATATCATGCGTTGTTAATATGTATCGGATTCTGATAGAAAATATCAAATATCGATATAAAAAATCAATTGCCGGATATAAATTATGAATTAAGATACCATTGTTTCAAAAGGGGAGGGACATATGGAAGAAAGATTAGTAATTGAAATTTTACAATCGGCAACCGAATACCTGTCATTAGAACAACTTGAAAAATTACAGAATACGCTATACATAAAATTACATGACTACGAAATAAAAGAGATTTGCACTGATCTTACAATATCAACAGACGGGAATTATCAATTATTGGATATGTTCCTGGCTACAAAACGAGTAGAAGGCCGAGCCGATAGCACGCTGAAATATTATAATTATATTTTGACCAGAATGATTGACAACGTAAATAAATTGTTAAAGGAAATTACAACAAACGATCTTCGTTATTATTTGGCAATCTATAAAAAAGATCATGATGTGAACAATATAACTATAGATAATATGCGAAGGATATTCACATCTTTTTTTGGATGGCTTACAGAAGAAGAATATATCCGTAATAACCCGGCAAAGCGTTTAAAAAAAACGAAAATAGATAAGTTGATTAAAGAACCTTTGAGTGATGAACAGCTGGAAAAAATAAGATGTAATTGCGAAAAAGAAAGAGATTTAGCGATAGTAGATTTTATGTATAGTACAGGAGTAAGAGTGTCAGAGCTTGTAGCACTCAATCGGACAGATATCAATTTTGTATCTAAGGATTGCATAGTAATGGGTAAAGGATCAAAGCAGAGGAAGGTATACTTGAATGCGAAAGCAAGTCTGCACTTGAAGTCTTATTTATTGAGTAGGACAGATGGAAATCCGGCTCTTTTTGTGACATGCAAAAGTCCTTATACAAGACTTACTAAAGGTGGAATCGAAAGTATTATAAGGAATTTGGGAAGAAAGGCAGGAATAGAAAAAGTTCATCCGCACCGTTTCCGGAGGACCATGGCAACCGATGCCATGAATCGGGGGATGCCGGTGCAAGAAGTATCTATACTCTTAGGCCATCAAAGTATAGAAACGACCATGATTTATTGTGTTGTAAACCAAAATTCTGTTAAAGCATCACACGAAAGATGTATTTAAAGTACATTTGATAAATTTAGAATAAGCATGTTATTTGTTAAGTGTTTTTAAAATTGAACATATAACATCAATATCTTCGTCGGAGAGATCATTTACATTATCGAGGCGTTGTTTGATATTGGCTATCAGTTCGTCTTTTACGCTTTGTGTTTGATTATTTCTTGTAAAAAAATAACTTGTAATTGTACTTGTAAGAGAACCGATTAATCCAATACCTACCAGCATTAAAACCATAGCTATCAAGCGCCCCAATGGAGTAGATGGAGATATATCACCATAGCCTACGGTTGTGGTAGTAACAAAAGACCACCAAATACCATCAAAAAAATCCATGTCTTCAACATAATGTATCGCTATGCCTCCGATTGTTATTAATACGGAAGTTAAAATTAACATGTATTTAAAACCATTTGTATTTAAGAAATTTTTTATTTTATTTATAAACCGTAAACTATATGTAAACAATCTGACAAGTTTAGTAAGTTTAGTTATTTTTACAATTTTAATAAGTTTAGTGAATTTAAATATTCTGAATATTCTAAAAGCGGAATTAAAAGGAATTATTGCTATAAGGTCTAATATATTATTTTTAATAAAATCTTTTTTATTACTGGCAGTTATGAGACGAATTAAATAATCACTTATGAAAATTATTAAGATGATATAGTCAATAATTATCTGCCATTTGGAAAGTCCTTTAGTTATATCTAATAATGCAAATATAACAGATATAATAGCTAATATACCAATGCAAATTTCATATATTACTTTTTTATGCATATTTAGTGCCTCTCATCAACAAATATATTTTAATTCAATATTATCATTTGAGAAGACAAAAGGATATAAAATAATATAAAAAAGAGTGGGAATACCACTCTTTTCTAGTGTTCTTATTTCTTTGGAATTGTATGTTTGTGCTTATTCTTTTGCTTCTTTAAGCAATTCTATAATATTATCTGTAAACTGATCTATCACCTTGCGGTTTTTCGAATTTAAACGACCATAAGATAATAAAACACTTTTAATTAATTTGTTGCCATTGTCTCCGCATAATTCAGCAGCATATTGGGCAATTTCAATTTCCGGTAATGGATTAATATATGGTTCACCCTCACCATTTCGTAACCATTCTTCGTTGACATTGAATTCTCTACAAACGGAGATAATAGTCTGTTCAGATAGAAGGCGGGAACCACTTTCATAATTGCAGATAGCAGACCTTGTTAGCCCTATTCTTTTCCCAAACTGTTCTTGATTCAATCCATAATACATTCTAATTTCTTTTAATCTATTTTCCATTAAGTATACCTCCTATAAATTGATAATATTACAACAAGTTCACAATGTCAACAGAAAAACATTGACAAGAAACACAATGTGTATTAATATATACACATAGAAAACAAAATTATACACAAGGAGGCTCAAAATGGAAAGTGATTTAAAGAAAACAATTAATGAATATTACAAAAAGATTGAAAGTCTCAATGAAGATAACTTAAAAACAATTCTGACGGGAATTGACGTATTGTTAATCAGTCAGAAAGTAACAGAGAATGAAGATCTTAGATCGGCATAGGAGTTTGGTATCTCTTTTAAAATCAAAAGTCAATTAAGAAGGTGAAGTTAATGTACCTAGAACAAAGAGTAGAGCATCTCGAAAAGAAAATAAGTACACTCATGGAAGAGAATAGAAAGTTAATATCAGCTATGACGGACGTAGGGGCTAACATAAATCGTTATGAAAGTCCTGAAAGGGTTGCAGAAATCTTAGGAGTACATACGAACACGGTATACAAAAAATGCAGATCGGGGGAAATGGAGTTTACAAAAGTAGGAAGAGATATAAAAATTCCTATGGTTCAATTTTATTCTGAATCACTATTGGATAACCTGGGATACCTTCGACCGGTGCCGAAAGAAATAAAAAAGTCAAAAGCACGATCAATATCCATGAAAGAAAAGGTATTTGGATCGTAAATATTCATGGTTAGCAGGAAAGGAGAAACGATGAGAACAGGGGATAAAGTTCAATATATTGCTGATCTTCACGCTGATTATACAGGACAGTTAGCCAGAACAGAAGCATTTGATCTTAAAAACCGGATGGTGACGATCTGCTTTGAAGACGGAATGACACTTACATGTTTTTACGATGAGATCCAGGAGGTAAGAGATAAATGCTGAAAATATATGTATGCTCTCCATGTCGAGGAGATTTGCAAACAAATTTAAATCGTGCCCGCAAGTATACAAAACAGATTATTAAAGAGGGACATGTACCGATCACACCGCACCTGTTTTTTTCAACAATTCTTCATGATGAAATACCCAAACAAAGAGAAAAAGCCTTGAAAATCGGATTAGAACTGTTGAAAGGGTGTCACGAAGTCAGAGTATACGGCAGCAGGATAACAGAGGGAATGCAGCAGGAGATAGAAGAGGCGGAAAAATTGGATATTCCAGTAATATACAAAAAAGCTTAAGGAAAGGTTTAGGAGGGAGAGCATGAAGTACGAAATATGCAAGGGTAAAGAAGATGATGGAAGAAGTGTAAGAACCAATTAACCTATAAACCAATATTTAGCGAAGGAAGGAGAACATGAAATTAAAATGGTTGGATGAGTATTGCAATGCCTGTGGACAGCAGTTAAATAGTTGGGATAAGCGGTTATCGAAAACGCTGGCCTATAAAAATCCCGTATGCGAGAAATGTATTGCAAAAGAGTATGACATGGAGGTAGATGATCTGCGTAGCCGCATGGAAGACTTCTTCGGGATTCGCCCGTGTCAAGGGATATGAGGTAGGATGATGGAGGACGAATACAATCTTTTGACACGAAAACTGCTGGCGGAAGGTTATACGTCGGATAATTATCCGGATTATGTGCGGCTTCCGAGTGGATGCTGGGGGAAACAGCCATTGCAGAATTTGCATGGAGGCTTTGAATATACAAAAAATAAGCTTTGGTCAATGGTATTTAAAACAGGATGCGGATTGCTTATAAAAGGTTCGCAGTTGGGTTCCGGAAGCATGTCGTACATGGGAATTCTCTGGGTGCCAGAGAATAATAACCCAGTCATTAGATGCCCATATTGTAAGGAGTTGTGTGATTTACGTAATCAAATACTCGGTGGTCCGGCAGGAGGAGGAATATGCAAATTATTGCAATGTGATTGCCACCAAACAGAAGAATCGTACGACTACGATAAAAGTGTGGATAAGGTTCGTGACATAATGAGCCAGGAAATACGCAGGAAATATGATGAGTTTTCGGAGAAGGCGCACGGGCATATATGTTACTGGCATATGACATACAACGAATGGGACGGAATGTGGAACCAAAACTATGATCCGATGACATGCGCAAGAATGTGCATGAATATCGGGAAGACATGTGATCTGACACATAAGCCAGTCAGTAAAAAGAAGGGAAATGTGTTTTATGATGTGAAAGTATCATACGTCCGAAAAGACGATACATTATTTGATGGCGAAGAGGTAGTGACGATCACGAAGGGAAAAAGGCTGTTTAAAACGGCAAAATCCATAACCATATGCGAGCAGGTGGCAAAGAGGTCGGTAAGGGAGATTGAAAGGAAAGAAAAAGACAGATATTATGCAGAAGTATTGCTAAAGGGTTACAAGGTTGAGGTTCTGAATGTCCGTGCGGAACAGCGGGAAAGCCGTGATCTGATGCAGGATCTACAGGATATCCAAGACGGAATTAGGATTACCCATGCATCCGACCTGGAAAAGAAGGATAAAATGCAGAAAAAAGAGAACCGGAAGCTGGCACAGGAGAAGCGCATTGCGCATCTGGAAAAGAAATTAATCGAGGTTGGATATTATAATTTAGATGACTACAGCCTTGACCGGGTGCATGCTGATAAATGGCTGGGAAAAGACAGGATTACAGAGCTGGAAGAGATCCGGAAACAGAAGATTAAGGAAGAACAAGAAAAGCCGGTTCAGCTTAGTTTGTTCGACATGATATAAAATTAAATCATAGAAAGGGGCCGGAACCTTCCCGGGAAAAGGCGCGCCGGGTTCCTTTCGAAAAAATGAAGATATTAAGTTGCGGGGCAGGTATGCAGAGCACCGCGTTGGCATTGATGGCTTGCGAAAATGTTCGCGAGCCGTGGAAATATCCTCTCGTGCCGGTGTATGATCTGATCGCTTTTTGTGATCTGGGCATGGAACCGCCGTGGGTGATGGATCAGGTAGAGTTTATACGGGTGGCCTGCCAGGAGGCCGGGATCAGATTTGAGATCCTGCGGTCGCCGCTGTACGAGGATTACATGCGGGATTTCGGGAGGCGCCGTGTTGTCTCCATACCTTTTTGGACGGTGGATGAAGCCGGGAAAAAGGGAAAAATGATGCGAAACTGCACGATGGATTACAAGATCGGTCTGATACAGAAATATGTCCGCTGGGAGTTGCTGGGATACAGCAAGGGACAGCGGACAAGGCCGGAGGATATCAAAGCCCACGAAATGCATATAGGATTTTCGACAGAGGAAAAAAGGCGGTGCAGCGAAAACCCGCACAGAATGTTTATCAATCGATTTCCCTTGGTGGAAATGGGCCTCGAACGCAAGGACAACTATGCGTACATCAAAGACGTGTGGGGGCTGGAAACAAAGGCTAGTGCATGTACATTCTGCCCATTTCACCGAAATTATTTTTTCGCTGATCTTAAGCAAAATCACACGGGCCAGTACCAGGATCTGGTGGAGTTTGATGAAATGCTCGAGCGAGAGCAGCCAAATACGAAGATCCGGAGTAAGCTCTATATTTCAAGATCGAGAAAAAGGATCGCAGATCTGACCCAGGAAGAATGCCTGGACCCGGAATGTTTTGATTACAAGGGAACACAGATCTGGAACGGATTTTAATCAACAAAATCGGAATTTGGGTAAGAAAGAAGGTGTTTTATGTATGTACGGAAATGAAGGCGAAAAGTGGGTAATGACAAATGAATTATCCATTAACGGATTGATGATTAATGAAGTTGGTACGGAATTTGAAATTGCACCATATTATTCTGTGCCACATGGGTATACGTCCATCAAGTATGAGGGTATCTTGATTTTCATTCCAGATAAGGTTTTTGAGGAACATTTTGTGAGACTGGATACCTATAAACAATACTATCATCTTGGAGATATTATCAAAATAAACGCTAATGGTAATCTTGGAGATTACAGTATTGAGGGGATAGATGGTGGTAGACATTATGTCACTTTACGGTTGAAACGTGATTAACTTAGGTTTTTGGAGGTAAAATCATGGATACACAAAAAATCGAAAAGTTATACGAACTGCTTGAAAGAGCGGAAGAGGAACATGATATAGAAGTGGCGGCGGCACTCCGCTGGGCAATTTTTAGCTTAGAAAATTAACATTTGGAGGTGCAATAGTGATAAATAAGTTGTTTGGGGTTGGAGTAAAAACAGAAAATAAATTGTCGTTATCACATAATTTTAGTGTATCGCTGGATTTTTGCGATCCGATCCGTGAGCGCGACGCTCGCGACTGGTTACAGCGAGTTATAGCTGATGCGGCGCATGTAGAATTTGAAGTTGATGATAATTAAGATTTCCGGGAGAACCGGAGAAAGGAATTAAGATGAAAAAGACATTAGAATTACCGGTTGAGATAGGAACAGTTGTGTATGAAGCGGAATTTCCAAAGTATCCGCAGCGAGTGATTGGATACCGCATAGGGCGGATGATGGGAGAAGACGAAGAAGAATTTGAGGATGAACGTGAGACAGACGAACTGTATATGGAGTATGAAGGCTGTGGAATGTCTGGTTCATCTAGTGCTTTTATGTTTGGAAAAAGTGTTTTTCTGACACGAGGGGAAGCGGAGCAGGCTTTTTTGAAAACTGACAATTAAAATTTTCAGGAGAACTGGAGGAGATATATGAAAAAATGGGATATTGAAATGGCATATGGAATTAATTTTTCAGTGCAAGTGGAGGCCAGTTGTCGAGAAGAAGCGATCGAAGCAGCTAAGACGCTGGTTGAAAAAGGAACCACAATACTTCCTTTTGATAACTCTGTTGATGATAGTGGATTGATGTTTGAAGGTGTAACATTTGCTAAGCAAAATTAAAATTTAAGAAAGGATAGATACAAGATGAAATTTTTAAACGACAGGTATGCAAAAGTTTTTAATCATAAGGGCTTTGATATTTGCACACTTAAAAGTGCGTGCCCGGGACAAGGGGATATGCTTGGATATGTGATAGATGACGCACGATTTGTGGATCAGACTTTTGATCTGATCGATGATGCCGTTAAAGCGATAAATACACATTAATATTTGGTTTTTAAATTGAGGTACAAGAGAAGGTGAAGGGGTGGTTAATGAATTACAAATTGCCTGGGAAAGAGCTATTAGTATTGAAAGTATTGGAAATTACGGAGGAGATAAGTACGGATTAGAGTACATTGGCGGAATCAACCGTAATGAAAAAATTTATAAATTTTTTAAAGATGATGAAGGACGGTACTGGTATAGTAGCGAAAATAGCAGGAAGGAAAAAAATGAAAGAGACTCAAAAAGACATTGACAAAAGGGAGAATCCACCTGAAGCACTATTGATAAAGCAGGTTGGAATGTGCCGCTTTTGTGGACAAACTCATATGATACAAACGGAAGATAAATGGACAGATCCACAACTGGAAGAAGAAGCAACACGGATATGTGAATGTGATGAAGCAAAAGCATATCAGGATTCCGTGACAAAAAAAGAACGTACAAAAAAGAGAATTGATGAACTATGTGGAGAGGGAGCAGGGTCTAATTTTATTCATGCTGATATTGCGGATGGATTAAAGAAGTTTGCTGATTATATATGTGACAAAAGAGTGAAAGAGATTAGCGTAACAGTTACAAGTGGAGAAAAAGTAAAGATTAAAATGCTTGCTAAAGATAAAGTAAAAATTGAGAGATCAAAAACAAATATAAAAATGTTTGAAGAATAAAAAACCGCCCGGTTTTTGCAGAAACCGGGCGGATGTGCCATGTAACATATGTATTTATCTATGTTTAAATTTTAGCATGTACATGGCATAAAGTCAAGAAATTAAGGGGTTAAGCCTCTTTTATGACTCGATAAGCATATTATTTTACCGACACTATAGGAGGATTTTATGCCATATATAAAGCAAACCTGCATAGCAGGTAAAACGAAGGAATTTATGTTTTATTATACGTCCAAATATAACAAAAAAGGAGGAACCCGGGAAAAAAATACTAATAAAACACCTGAAGCGCAAAAAAAGATAAATAGTAGAAACTCTGCAAGAAAATTGACAAGAATATTGAATGCAAATTTTGATGGTAGTTCATGGTATATAACATTAAGCTATAAAAAAAATCTTAGGCCAACAGATAAGAAAGCATTTAAATGTGATGTTGATAAATTTCTTCGTAATCTTCGTGCGTTATATAAAAGGGAGGGTAAGGTATTAAAGTATGTATGGGTTCCAGAAATGGGAGAACGTGGTGCGGTACATATACATATAGTTATCAACAATATTGAGGCATTGAAAGTGAAAAACCTATGGAATAAGGGATGGATCACATTAAAACCATTGGATAATGATGGGCAATACAGGAGATTGGCAAACTATTTTATAAAGTATTCAGATAAGGCTATGAAGACAGAGGAAAGCATATCAAGTAGACGGTATAACGCAAGTAAAAATCTGATTATACCAGAACCTGAAAAAAAAGTAGTGATGGGGAGAAACGCGTACAATCATACGATATGTGTACCAGAAGGATGGTGCATTGATAAAGACAGCATAGTAGAAGCGTGGCACGAAGTAACAGGATATATGTTCTTTACATATACACTAATCTATATTGGAAAAACAAATATAGTATTTGACAGGATATTTTCAATGGGAATGGAAACAGGAGAAATAGAAATAAAAGAGCGGCATATAAAACAAAAAGGGAGAAATAAGCATGCGAAATTACAAAATAAGTCAAATGAGAACACCGACAGGAAAGGTGATGTGGTGCGGAGCGGAAGACGATGAGCAGGAACAAATAATTTTGTGGTCAGAAAATATGAAATCAATGTACCCGGAATTGGATTTACTCTATCATGTGCCGAATGGAGGAAAGCGTACGAAATCAGAAGCGGCAAGGTTTAAACGTATGGGTGTTAAATCAGGAGTACCGGATTTAGTGCTGCCAGTTGCCAGGGGTGGATATGCAGGAGCGTATGTAGAACTAAAAGTCGGGCCAAACAAAGCAACTAAAAATCAAGAGCATTGGATAAGCAAACTGGAAGAGCAGGGATATTATACAGCGGTTTGCTATGGAAGTATTGAGGCAGAAGAAACTATTGAATGGTATTTGCAGCAGGGTAAAACAGTGCTTATGACAATGGAACAATGTGGACGTAAAGATGCGGAAAGGGGATTGTGAACATGAAGGTATTATCTATTGTAAATTTAAAGGGTGGCGTAGGAAAAAGTACAACGGCTATAGCAATGGCACACCTTTTATATGTTAAAAAGTTAAGGAAAGTATTGCTGATTGATAACGATCCGCAGGGAAACACCTCGAGAACATTTGAATGCTATGATCCTACAATTGAGGCCGGAACAATGAACATGCTTCTAACCAGAAAGTCGAAAGAGAATATATGGAATACGTTGTATGAAGGTATAGACATAATGCCATGTAATTTGATAATGGAAGCAGCGGAAAAGCAGGTACTGTTGGACACAGAGTCAGCACAACATAATAGATACATAGAAGCATTGCGAGAGATAGAAAATGAATACGATTATTGCATCATTGATAATCCACCAGATATTGGAATGCATGTGATAAATGCTTTGGTCGCGTCTGATCAAGTTATAATTCCAGTTAACCTAGATAATTGGTCATTAGATGGACTGGAAGAATTAGTGCAGCAGGTTAAGCAAATCAAAGTTCTGAATAGCAAAACGGAATTAGCCGGGGTATTGATTACAAATTATGAAAAGTCTGTAACAAGTGAAGCGGCTGAACGTTGGCTTAGAGAAAGAAGTGGGCAACCGATATATCATCAGAAAATAAGACATTCAAAACAGACAAAGGACTGTACGGTGTACCATAAGCCGGTTACAGAATACAGTATAAGATGTGGCGCATCACAGGATTACAAAAAATTTATAGAAGAGTATTTGAAACAGGAGGGAATATAAATGACAGGATTTAATGTTCTGGATATGCTAAATAGAACAACAATTATGGCAGCAGAAAAGACAGAAGAGTATAAAGAGATAACGCTGGATATCGAAAATATTATAGTGACAAATCATAATAAGTATAGTATGGATGAAATTCAGGAGTTGGCAACAGGGATTTTGTTGGCAGGAGGATTACAGCAGCCTATTGCGATTGGTAGAGTCGAGGGGGAATACCGGTTGATCTCTGGACATCGCAGACGCGAGGCTTTACTTCTGTTAATCGCAGAAGGTAATTCTTCTTATCGTAACGTACCATGCCGATATAAAGATATGACAGAGCTTAACTTCAGAATTGAACTTCTTTGCGGAAACACGTTCAATCGGAAGCTGTCGGATCACGATCTAATGATACAGGCGCAGGAATGGAAAGAGGTATTACAACAGGCGAGAAAAGAAGGATCACTTGTACTGGAAAAAGGTAAGAGGGTCAGGGATTACGTTGCAGCAATATTGGGTGAGAGCACGGGAAAAATCGGACAATTAGAAGCAATCAACAATAATGCAGTAGCAGAATTAAAAGAACAGATGCAGGAAGGGAACATAGGGGTAACGTCTGCTTACATGGCGAGCCAGTTACCAGAAGAACAGCAGAAAGACATTGCAGAAAGGGTGGAGGACGGAGAGGATATAAAAAGCAGGGAAATCCAGGATATGATAGAAGAGAAAAAGCAGGTTGTAAATGCGTTGAATCCACCTGAAGAGGAAGAAGAAAATAAAATAGAGCAGGAACAGAAAAGACAATCGGTGTCAGATACTGACACAACGGAAGATGAAAGGGAAAACGCCAGGAGGCTACATGCTTTGAAAATGATAGAAAAATATTATATCTACTTGAACGATGAAGAAGTAAATATACTGGAAGCTATGCTTAAAGACTGCAAGCGAAGAAAGCGTGAATATGCGTTAGAGGAAGAGTGATGCTATGTATGATCTTGTTTAAATCGGCAGAATCAATATTAAAAAGGAGGCGAAGTAAAAGTGGTAGATAATTCAATTATTATAACAGGAATAATCTGCTTAACGATTGTTTTATTAAGCATTATTAATATGATCGGGAAAAAGATCGGAATAGAAAAAGAAGACAAGGAGATCCGCAAGCGGGGATTCAAACCAGTGGGTACGTCGCCAAAACATAAAGAATAAACAGAGGTGATTAAGTGGAAAGCATAATTGTTTTGAATGATGCTGAATTAGAAGTAATTATAAAAAAAGCTATAGGAGAATATAAGAGGCAGGAAGAAGCAAAAAAGAAAAAAGATAAATACCATGATACGTATGAACTTATGAAAATATATCGAGATGTGGCTATACATATCGAAAGAAGCATAAGCGAAGCAGAGCAATTAAAAATTGAAGGTATGAGTGATAAACAGAAAAAAGTATTCCTTAATTCTGTAAGGGAAAGTAAAGTAAGAAGTATGCTCATGACTACCCATATAGATGTAATGGTAAAAGAGATAGAGGAACGAAGAAAGAGGGAGGGAAGAGAGAAGGAGTATCAGGCATTTGAATTATATTTTTTTAACGGAATGACATATGATGAAATCGCCGAGAAATTAGAATGTGGAAACAATACACCGAGAAGATGGGTATCTGGAGTATTAAGGGAACTGTCACCACTCATATGGGGATATGATGCTTTACCAGCATAAGATCGTGATAAAAGGGTGGAAAAAAGATGGTATTTTAATAGTGGATTACAGATGATACTATGATAGTATAAACAAATTGTAAGAAGCGGCAGGTGAAAGCTTGCCGCTTCTTTGCGCTATTTTGGAACTGGAAGGATTAGCAGATGGCAGCAGGACAGAGGGGATATGTTTGACACAGGAGGACTTAGAAAAGTATATCAACCACTTGTTAGCTTCAGGAAAACTATGGAAATTTTATAAGCATCCAGAGTGGATGGAACTACGTCAGGAAGTATTAAATGATTTTCATAATGAATGCCAGGATTGTAAGAAACGAGGGATACATACGCGGGCCGGGAGTGTGCACCATGCACAATACGTGAGAAGTCATCCGAGACTTGCACTTAGTAAGACATATATGTATGACGGAAAGGAATATCAAAACCTTATACCGTTATGTAAGGCATGCCATAATGCAAGACATCCAGAAAAAGGGAATAGAAAAAGAAAAGATAGATTTATGAATGAAGAACGGTGGTGACTCCCCCCTTAAAAAGAATTGGATTTTATTGAAAATCTCTCAACGGGGCATGGGGTAGACAGTTCGGATATGCTACGCGCGCATATGAGGGGGGTGGTGTATATGGTAAATGAAAGCAGCGAAAATGTAAAAAAAATTGAGAGATCAAAGCTATTTAAGTTGATAAAAAAAGATCTTCTGGATCAGCTGGAAGCAAACGGAACTTGTGGTAAATATTTCGAAGATCTTGTGGATGATTACATGACAATGTACATCACCAAAACATTACTTGCGACGGATATTAAAAAACGAGGAAACCCAGTTGTTTACGATAACGGAGGTGGACAAAAGGGATTCAAAAAAAATGAAAGTATTGAACTTTTTCATAAAACAAATGCACAAATGTTGAAGCTGATATCTGAATTGGGATTAAGAGCTATACAACAAATCGGGGCTGGTGATCCTGATGATCCTTTATGATGAAGTACCAGAGATTTCAGAGTATATTGAACAGGTAAAAAATGGAGAATATCCCGTTTGTTTATGGCAAAAAAGACTTGTTTTTTTCATAGAAAAAGTGTTTTCGAATGAGATTTTGACTATAAAAACGGACGTTTTAAAAAACTATATGGGATTACAAAAATATTTTCCATTCGATCTTCTACCATGGGAAAAATTTTGTTTTACATTGCATAATTGCGTATTTCGAGAAGATGGATTACCAAGATTTCCAGATCTTTTAATTTTTGTCGGACGGGGAGCGGGGAAGAATGGATATTTAGCATTTGAAGATTTCTGCCTTATCAGTCCGTATCATGAAGTGAGAGAGTATGACATTGATATATGTGCAACAGGTGAAGACCAGGCAAGAATGAGTTTTGATGATGTGTATAATGTGCTTGAAAATCCAAAGAACAGGAAAAAGTTACGGAAACATTTTTATTGGAACAAAGAAGTTATAAAAGGAATTAAAAATAATTCGAAGTTAAAATATAGGACGAACAATGCAAAGACGAAAGATGGATTGCGATCAGGAAAAGTAGATTTTGATGAAGTACACGCATATGAGACATATGACAGCATAAAAGTTTTCACAACTGCTCTGGGCAAGAAACCACATCCTCGAAGAACCTATGCTACAACGAACGGTGATATATCAGATGGAGTCCTGGATGATCTAATCGAAAAGGCAGATAAGATCCTACCAAAGATTGATAATAATGGGGTGCCGAATTGGGAAGATACGATCGAGGACAACGGAATGTTGTGCTTTATATGCATGCTGGATAGAAAAGAAGAGTATGCAGACGAAAAAATGTGGCATAAGGCGAACCCGTCGTTACGTTATTTTCCAAACTTATATGAGGAAACTAAAAAAGAATATATTGATTATTGCGATAATCCAGACGCGAACAGCGATTTTATGACAAAGCGAATGAATATCCGGGAGGGGATTAATAAAGAAATACAGTTGACAGATTGGGAAAATATAAAAGCCACGAACCAGCCTATACCATGGGAGGATCTCGAAGGTCAATCGGCAATTGCTGGAATCGATTATACAAAGATTAACGATTTTGCAAGTTGTGGATTGCTATTTCGAAAAAACGGAAAATTCATATGGTTTCAGCAAACATGGGTGTGCAAAAATTCTAAAGATTTGCCACGGATCAAATATGATATGAAAGGGGCGCTAAGGAAGGGAGAAATCATTATGGTAGATGGATTAGAAATAGATCCGGATCTGATTTCGGAATGGATAGCACAACAAATGACAAAATATAATATTCAACGTGTGGCCCTAGATAACTATCGTTTATCATTGATAAAAAAATCTCTCGAAAAGGTTGGAATCATATATGATCCCGACAAAAAAATGAAAGATCAAGTTATACAACTTGTGCGTCCGTCAAACATCGAGTTAGTAGAACCGATTATAGACAGTGCTTTCACAAATCACAATATTATATGGGGAGATTGTCAAACCATGCGCTGGTATGCGAACAATACTAAAAAGGTGCAAACGAAAAAGAACGGAAATTATCAGTATAAGAAAATTGAAGCGAAGAGTCGAAAAACAGACGGATTCTTTGCATTTGCGGCTGCGATGACGCAGTGGGAAGATCTTCCAGAGATTTTACCGCCGCCACCACAATTGCAAGCATTTGTTTTCTGAAAGGGGGTGAAAAGGGGTGAATTTAACCGAGTGGATTAAAGCTGTGTTCGGACGGGAGACAAAGATTAACCTGAACACTGCCACAATGAATACGACAACAGATATTTTTATAAAAGAGTTGGCAATTGCAGTGGGGATTAATATGATTGCATCAACCGTTAGCAAGTGCGAATTCAGAACTTACCAGCTCGGGCAGCCAGTACGGGGAGAGGAATACTACTTATGGAATATAGAGCCTAACCAAAATCAAAATTCAAGTGATTTCATTCAGCAATTTATAACACAGTTATGCTATGAGAATGAAGCACTAATTGTTGAACTGAATGGAAGATTGTATGTGGCTGACCATTTTACCAGACAGCAGTTTGCACTTAAAGAAGACACATTTAGCAATATAACGATTAAAACGCTGTCATTAAATAAAGTATTTAGTGCACATGAAGTCATATACATGCAGTTGAATGACAAGAACATAAAATACTACCTTGACGGATCATACACACAGTATGGAAAAACAATTGCCCATGCAATGAGATCCTACATGCGATCAAATATGCAAAAAGGTGTACTAGAAATAGATGCAGCATTACAGCAGAGGCCAGAGTTCCAGAAAGAATTGCAGGAATTAATTGACAATAGGTTTAGGCCGTACTTCGATGCGGAAAGTGCGGTGCTTCCTCTGACGAAAGGGTATAAATATACGGATACTTCGAGCCAAATGAGTGCGAGTAATAGTACACCTGCTGACATATCGGAACGTATAAACTATGAGTTTGAAATATCAGGAAGAGCATTTAAGATACCAAAGGCATTGATGATGGGTGATATTTCGGATGTACAGCAGATTACTAAAAATTTTCTGACATTCTGTATTGATCCGATGACAGATAAGGCGGGAGAAGAGATTACACGAAAGAGATATGGAGCAGAACAGTTCGCAAAAGGAAATTACATGGAGATCAACACAAATGCGATCCAGCATGTGGATGTATTCGACATGGCAACTAATGCGGACAAACTATTATCATCTGGGATCTATTGTATTGATGAATTGAGGACAAAGTTAGGGGATGTGCCACTTGATACCGAATGGTCTAAAAAACACTACATTACGAAGAATTATGCCGAAGCGTCACAACTTAAACATTTGGAAGGGGGTGAATAAGAAGTGAAAAAAGAGACAGATTTTTATTTTTGCTTTCAGCAGGATAATGGAAGTAATATTCATAAGCTATATATTTATGACAATGTTTCGGAATATGGAGCGCTTAATTGGTCAACATGGGAATACGAAGAAAGTCAGACCAGCGCAAAGTATTTCAGAGATCAGCTTGAAGCTATACCGGAGGAACATACGATTGAACTTCATATCAATTCGAACGGCGGTAGTGTGAAAGAAGGCGTTGCAATCTATAATCTTTTAAAACGTCATAGAGCACAAAAGATAGGGTACGTTGATGGCGTTGCATATAGTATTGCGTTTGTAATACTACAAGCATGTAACGAAAGAATTATGGGTGTAGGTACAAGTGCCTTAATACATAATATGTGGATCGAGACATGGGGAAATGCAGATCAATTGAGAAAAGAAGCGGATGATCTGGACGTGCTTATGGAGAGTAATCGCAAGATCTTTATGGAACGCGCTAAGGGAATTAGCGAAGAGGAATTGAAGAAGAAAATGGAAGCGGAAACGTATTTAACACCAGACCAGTGCGTTGAATATGGATTTTGTGACAAAGTGGAAAGTATGGAAGGAGAAGAGAAAGGACAACAGACACAACAGGCATTGCAACAGGCTATACAAGAAATGAAAGTAAAGTTGATGCAGCAGCAGACATTTAGGAATGAGCTTAATAATATGTATAAAGAATTAAGAGAAGAAAAAACGGTTAATGAAGTTAAGGAAGAGATAAAGCCAGAAAAGAGTAAGATGCAGGAAATATTCGAGCGGATAGCAAAAAATAATGAGCAGTGAAAGAGAGGAAAAGAAAATGATTAGTAAAGACATTATGGTACAGGATAGACAGGAACTTGCGCAGCAATTTTCAGAAGCTTTGGCTTCGGGGGACGAAAAAAAGGTAGCACAGGCGATGGCAGACATGGCCGGAAACATACAACAACAAGTGCTACAGGAGGCGCAGTTGATTAATGTGGAACAGGCAGACGCCACAACACTTGCACAGCGCGGAATCAGGCAATTGACATCGATAGAAAAGAAATACTATGAGTCTGTTATTGATGCTATGAAGTCTAATGATCCGAAACAAGCGCTAACAAACCTTGACGTAACCATGCCTGAAACAATTTTCGAAGACGTATTCACGGAGTTGGTAGCGGAACACCCTCTTCTTGATGCGATTGATTTCGTCAATACGACCTACATAACTGAATGGATTTTAAATAAGAATGACAAGCAGATCGCAACATGGGGAAAAATAGACGCAGAAGTGGAAAAGGAGATTAGCAGCGGATTTGAAAAAATCAGTATGATTCTTCACTCGTTAACTGCTTTTATGCCAGTTGCTAAGTCTATGCTGGATTTAGGGGCACAATGGCTTGATAAATATGTGCGTGAGGTCTTAAAAGATGCATTATATGTAGGGCTTGAAGAAGGGATTGTAAACGGCACTGGTTTAGAGCAGCCAATTGGAATGACAAAGGATCTGGATGCCGCGCGTGCAGACGGAGAAGCTTATAAGGACAAGACAGCCATTGTTGTGAAGGATTTTACTCCTGCAACATACGGTGCCATCTTATCTAAACTGGCGAAAACAAAAAACGGCAGGGCGCGAACAATTACAGAGGTGATCATGATTGTGAATCCGGTGGATTATTTTACAAAAGTAATGCCGGCAACGACAATAATAACGCCGCAGGGAACATATGTGAATAATATACTTCCGTTCCCGACTCGGGTAATACAATGCGAACAGATGGAAGAAGGAAAAGCTGTAATTGGAATTGTTAATAAGTATTTTATGGGAATGGGTACGGGTAAGGATGGTGTGATTGAAGCGTCGGATGAATACCGGTTTTTACAGCGAGAGAGGGTATATCTTGCATATATCTACGGAAACGGTAAGCCGAAAGACAATAAGGCATTTGAAGTTTTAGACATTTCAGGGATCGAACCAGCCGCATATGTAATTAAAAAAGCAGGGGATACACAGACGGTAGAAGTAGAAAAAACTGCATGGACGCAAGAAGAACTTGAGGGAATGACTATTGATCAGATTAAAGGGCTGGCAGCATATAAAGGATACGATATTACTAAAACTGTAAAAGCAGAGATAATAACAGAGTTTTTAGAAGCGCAGGAAGTGGTTTAATGATACGGCAGCAGGCAATTGCTTGCTGCCATTTTTAAAGAGGTGACATATGAATGATGAGCAACTTATTCAAGACATTTTAAATGAGCTTGATATTACCCATACCGATCAAAAATTAAATAAAAAGATGCAGGATATTATAAATCGTGGGGAAGGTTATTTGCAAAGGAAATATGGGGGTAAGCTGGATTATAAAACAGATATGCAGGCCAGGGAGCTTTTATTTTCATATTGTAGATATGCTAGATCAAATGCAATTGAAGAATTTGAGAAGGATTTTCTAAGTGATATCACAGAACTATCTATCCGTGGGGCAATTGAGGCAAATAAAGAAGGTGAAAGTAATGCCGAATAGAAAAGGAAAATTTGAGGAATTTAATGATGGTGTAATGTCTGTGTATAGAGTGAATGAAGAGGACAACATAATACCAAAGCTGGATTATGAAATCAGGTACGGGGAAGAAGTAGTAAGCATTAAAAGGCATTATGGTGCGAAAGCGGTTGGAGAAGAAATTGTGAAGTCTATTCATGTACAATTGATGTCCGAGATAGATACACACGATATTGTGATCATAGATGGACGGCAGTATGAAATCGAACAGATCCAACCGGATAAAAGTACGTTACCGCCTATTTTAAGAATTTCTCTCACGAAATTAGAGACGCACAGAGAGAAGAAGATGGATTATGAGTAGTAATAGTGTCAAACCTGACGATTTGGCTAAAGCAATAGCGGAAGGGTTAGGTGAGTGGTGCGAAGAGGTTGCAACAAGCGTATTTGAAGCAGTGGATATGGCAGCAGATCGTTGCAATGAAGAGATTAAGACGCATTTATCAACCGGGTATGGAGTAAGAACTGGAAAGTATATCAAAGCATTCCGAATTGAAACAACAGAACAAACGAAATTTAACAAAAAGAAAACCTGGTATGTCGCATCACAAGAATACAGAAAAACACATCTGCTTGAAAATGGTCATGCTTTACGGCAGGGGGGGAGATCGCCGCAAATAAAACATATAGAATTTGGAGAGCAAATAGCTCAAGAAACAATGGTGGAATTGTGTGAAAAGGCGGTGAGTGCAGAATGAAGGACATATTAGCATGGCTTAAACAAACAGGTATAAAAACAGAGGATACCGCATTTAAAAAAGCGGTCACGACTCCTTTTATGGTGTTTATCGACACTCAAAATGTGTCAGGACATGACACAAAAAATTGCATTATTGATCATGATTTAACGGTGGAATACTATGATTCCTCGATCAATCGTAAAAATGAAGAAAAAATAGAGGTACTATTTAATGATGCAGGTTTGGAGTATAAAAAAGATCGGCAATGGATGGATAGTGAAAAAGTGTTTATGACGGTATATTATACTGGGTTTGCAGAAAGGATGGAGAATAATGGATAAAGGAACAAACAAGAAAGTAGCAATGGGCAGTGGACATCTGTATTTTAGAGAATTTGAAGATGCAGTAAAAGCAATGACGGTGGCAGAAATGATAACAGCCGTATGCATTGAAGAAAATCGTATGGGATACATAAAAAACGGTGCAAAAGTTGAGTATAAGCCGACGTTTACAACGGAAAAAGACGATCTGGGATATCGAGTAAAAGAGGTATTAACAGAAGAAGAGGCTAAATTTACAACGGGACTTTTTACATGGAACGGAAATACTCTAAAGACTTTAACACCAACAGCACGGGTAAGCGAAGAAGGGAAGTACAGGATTGTAAAGATTGGTGGTGTGAATAATGATGATCAAAAAAATTATGTAATTATTTTTCACCATGAAGACAAAGAAGAAGGGGACTGTTGGTTAATTATTGTTGGGAGGAATACGGCAGGTTTTACGCTGACGTATGCAAAAGACAGCGCAACAGTTATTGATGCTGAATTTTCATGCAAACCACAGGACGAAGAAGGGACACTGATCAAGTTTGTTGAAGAGATAGATATCAGCGTAACACCGGAAGTATAAGCAATGGAAGAGAGGAAACATAATGGAGAATTGTATAAGTTTTAAAAACAAGAAAGTGACACATATAGACTTTGAACTATATGATGGAAAAGTGATTAAAGTAGGAACACCGAGTAAATATACATACGATATTATGGAAAATATGGATAAGAAATTAAAAACTTGTACAGTATCAAATCGTGATACAATTGATGATCTTTATGAACTTGCGGCTTTAATTTTATCCAATAACCTTGCCCGGGAAGAAATAACAGTCGATTATGTATCAAAGCAATTAGATTTCGACGATCTAATTATTCTGTATAACGCATACAGGGATTTTGTTATCCAGGTAAAAACGAACCCAAACTAATTTTACCCTTCTATCCTATTGAGGAAGAAGGGTTTTTTGATATCAAAACATATTGGGAACATTTAGTTCATGAATATACAGGATTAAATATGATTGAGATTGATAACCTGAATGTCGTGGATTATTGGCAGTATAGAAGAGATGCGTTTATACATGAGTGTAATCAAACAGAGGCCGGACAAGAATATTTAGAAAATGCGTATATGTTACAACAGACAGAACCTGATCGGGAACAGTTAAGATCGTTGTTCGGTTCAGAAAGGGGGTAAACGATGGGAAAAGGTATAAAAGGGATTACGGTAGAAATTGACGGAAATGTAACTCCTTTAAATAAGGCATTGACTGGCGTTAACAAGAATACAAAGGAGTTGCAAAGTGAATTGAAAGGGATCAATTCACTTTTGAAATTAGATCCATCGAATACTGACCTTTTGAGGCAGAAGCAAGTGGTTCTAAAATCAGCAATTTCCGAAACAGAATCAAAACTGAAAACTTTGACGGAAGCACAAAAGCAAATGGTTGCGGCAGGAAAAGATGTAAATGATCCAGCATATAGAGACTTACAGAGAGAAATAGTATTAACAACGTCAAAATTAAATGATCTAAAATCACAGGTTACTACATTTGAAAAATTAAAAGTAGCTACGGGTACGTTTGGTGATAAAATTGCAGCAATAGCGCAGAAAATACCTGTAGTAAACAAGCTGGGAACAGCGTTTACAGAAGTTAAGAATAAAGTTAAGGAAGCCGCGGATGGATCAGAGAAGATACAAAAAGTGAAGACGGCAGTTGAAGGGGTAAAAGAAAAAGTATCTTCTACAGCTGATAAGATCCCAATAATAGGTAAATTAGGTTCTGCTTTTGAATCTGTCAAAAATAAAGTTGGAGAAGTGTCAGGAAAATTACCAACATTAACACAGATGTTGAAAAAAGTGGGGGAAGAAGGAACTAAACTTGCACAGGGAGGTTTTCAAGTTGTAACAACTGCCGTTGGTGGAACAGCTAAAGCGTTTGCCGCTTTTTCAACAGCTGCGATCGGTAGTGCAACAGCTATTGCAGGATTGGCAGTCCAGCAAGCATCAAGCCTGGATACAATTGATAAGATGTCACAAAGCCTGGGAATGTCTAGAGAAGGATATCAAAAGTGGTCATATGTATTGGGACAAAATGGTGCAGACATTGACAGCTTCGGTACCGGGATGAAAAAAATGGTATCAACTATGCAAACGGCTTCTGAAGGAAATAAAAGCGCCCAATCAACCTTCAAAAAATTAGGGGTGAGCATTAATAACACAGATGGAAGCCTACGAAACCAGGAAGAAACTTTAACTGATGTAGTGAAAGCGTTCCAGGGAATGGAGGAAGGAACTGAAAAATCAGCATTAGCCACGGAGGTATTTGGAAAACAAGGGCAAGCGTTGTTGCCTTTGCTGAATCAACAAAGTGGATCAGTCGAAGAGCTGATGAAGCAATGTGAAGATTTGGGAATGGTTATGAGTGATGAGACAGTCGACGCTGCGGTAGTATTTGGGGATACTCTGGATGCTTTAAAACAATCAGCACAAGGCCTATTTAATACTTTTGTCTCAACAGGAATACTGACAACATTTACGGGAGCCATGAATACGGCAATGGGAGCTATCAAGGATCTACTGCAAGCGTATAAAAATGATGGAATATCAGGTCTAATAGACCAAATGAACATAACGATATCTGATTTGCTTGGAACCGCAATAGAAAAAATATCGGCTGCGGCCCCAGATCTAATCGCTACTGCAAGCAGCTTGCTTACAGCTATAATAACAACGATAGCAACAAATTTACCAGTGCTGATAAATGGTTTGCTTCCGACATTGTTAACGGCTTTCTTTGGGTTGATTTCTGCTATTATAAATACGTTCCCGACTTTATTACCGCAGTTACTATTAGCTGCGGTAACTTTTTTTGGCGGAATAATGGATGGACTAAACCAGATTATTCCTCAATTAATGGAAATGCTCCCTGTGATAATTACAAATTTGTGTACGGTAATAACAGAGAATCTGCCTTTTATAGTAGCAAGTGGAGTCGAAATATTAGTAAATTTGATAAACGGTATAGCAAATGCTATTCCGCAACTTATGACGCAGATAATTGCATTAATACCGGTTATTGTACAATGTGTAGTTGATAACCTTCCAGCGATTATAGACGCTGGAATGAATATCTTATCAGCTATAATTTCAGGCATTATACAGGCGATACCACAACTAATAGCTGCATTGCCACAAATGATATCAGCTATTCTTAACACAATAACACAAAATTTACCGAAGATATTGGATCAGGGTATAGTTATTCTACAGAATATTATTAACGGCATTATTCAGGCGATTCCTGCATTAGTTGAGGCTTTGCCTAAAGTAATAACATCGATTATTCAGTTTATAATTGATAACTTACCCCAAATAATAGAATCAGGTATCAAATTAATTGGAGCACTAATAGAAGGACTAATTAAAGCGATACCAGAAATAATAAAGGCTTTACCGCAGATAATTTCATCTATTATTGAAACTTTTAAAAACACAGACTGGTTGGAGGTAGGGAAAAATATAATAAAGGGAATTGCAAGCGGTATTGTAAGTGCAGCGGGTAGTATTGTAGAGGCAGCAGTTGATGCAGCAAAAGATGCTGTTAATGCCGTTAAAGGATGGTTAGGAATAAAATCACCTTCAAGAAAAATGCGAGATGAAGTCGGAAAACAGATGGCGGCTGGTCTGGGCCTTGGATTTGTGGATGAAATGGAATCACAGGAGCAAGATATGCAGGATTCAATTCCGACTACATTTGATAGCTATATAACGGCACAGAAACGAAGTGCAGATAAGATACAATACGCAGGTTATGGAGGTTATGTACAAAATATAACAATTAATAGTCCGCAAGCTTTGTCGCCAGCAGAGACTGCGAGACAGACACGGAATGCAACACGGCAGATGGTTCTGCAACTTAAGAGGGCATAACATGAAAAAAATTGTATGTAGAAATGACAATGGTTTATCTGCTCTCTTTATGTATGATCATGAGCAGACGGAATATTTTTTGGAAAGTTGTGATGGTATCTATACCGTGAAAAATAAAGTAAACCGATCACAAAACGCAACTACAGATGGATCAACATACAACGGGGAGGGGTTGGAAGAAAGAAATATCGTAATAACCGCAAACATAATTAGAAATTATAGAGAAAATAGAGAATATCTTGCTAGGGTATTTAAAATTCATTCAGAAGGAACTTTTATACATGAAGAGAACGGGACAAAAAGAGAAATAAAATATAGGGTTGAAAGTATAGAAGTGTCGGAAATTGGGGTGATCAGGACAGCTGTAATTTCACTGATTTGTACAGATCCATACTTTACAGATGGAGAAGAAATAACAGTTGAGATGTCACAATGGTACGATGAATGGGAATTTGAATTAGAGATACCAGAATCAGGTATAGAATTTGGACACCGGGAGACAGAAACAATAAAACAGATTGATAATGAAAGCACTAGGGATGTAGGATTAACAATAACATTAGAGGCAGACGATTATGTTGTTAATCCTACCATATATAACCAGACAACAGATGAAACGTTAAAACTATTATGCACAATGGAGCCATATGACATTATTATTATCAAAACAATAGAAGGTAACATAACAATTGAATTGATACGTGGTGGAATTGTGATTGATTACAATTATACGGTTGATGAAGACAACGATGGATACATACAATTACAGATAGGTCGCAACGTAGTGAAATATGATGCGGACGAAGGTGTCGAATACTTAAATGTTAAGCTTGAATATTCAAACAAGTATATTTTTGCATAGGTGATAAATATGTCGGTCGAAAATAAAGTATTGTTATGTATTTATGATGAAAATTTAGATAGGAAAGGAATAATTGATGTATTTAGATCCCTTATATGGACCAGGAAGTATTACGAGTGTGGTAATTTTGAATTACATGTGACATTGAATGAAAAAAATTTAAAATTACTTACGGAAGGAAGTATTGTTTCTAAGAGGGACATTAGGAGATCTCAAGGAAAGATAGAAAAATTAATCTGTAAAGAAAGCGGTATTGTTGAAGGAATTACGATAGACGATACCGTTAATGAAATTACCGCAATTGGGAGATTCCTTTCATCTATTTTGGACAGAAGAGTTATTAGAGAAACTATAAATTTCAACGGAAAAACAGAAGTAGGAATGCGAACATTAGTTTCTTCCGTTACGAAAATACCGTTTTTACAACTGGGTGAATTGTATGGGTCACAAGAAATTGTAGCTTTTCAGGTGTCTTATAAAGAGCTGTATGGGTATATATGTAAATTAAGCAAGTATAGTAATTTAGGATTTCGTATAAGAGCAGATTACAAAAACAAATTACTACTTTTCGAAGTATATTGCGGGATTGACAGATCAGAGAATCAAAGGGATAGAAGTAGGGTAACATTTTCGGAAATATATAAAAATCTAAATGGTGTCTCATACGTATATAATGACCAAAACACTAAAACGTGCGCTATAGTAGCGGGGGAAGGAGAGGGAAACGATCGCGTGGTTATATCAGTTGGAGGGGGTAGCGGATGGGATTTGCGAGAAGCGATTGTAGATGCAAGGGATGTTCAAAAAAATGAACTTACTGATGTACAATATAAAGATGTGCTATCACAGAGGGGGCATGAAAAGTTGGCCGAATATGGTGTGGTTGAGTGTTTAGAAGCAGAAACAAAGCCTATGGTAAACTTTGAATATAAAAAGGATTACGAATTAGGGGACATCGTGACGGTAAGAAAAAAAGATTGGGGGATTGAAGCAGATAAAAGAATAACAGAAGTGCAGGAGGTTTATGAGAACGGAAGTTTTAATCTATTTCCGACATTTGGAGATCCATTACCGGAAAAGATTGATCTTGAAAGCTAAGATGGAGGTGAGAAACACGGCAGAGCTAAGCAGTTTTTTTAATGCGATAAATCATGATCGAAAATATAATGCATCACATTGG
Organism: Diplocloster modestus; assembly: GCF_019042245.1. Classification (GTDB taxonomy): domain Bacteria; phylum Bacillota; class Clostridia; order Lachnospirales; family Lachnospiraceae; genus Diplocloster; species Diplocloster modestus. The sequence goes on along the minus strand of NZ_JAHQCX010000018.1, from coordinate 1,881 downwards.
GCTGATTATTTTAAACCGCTTTTTTGCAATGGGGTATTTAATAATGATCTACAGGTAATTGCGAATGGAAGTATGCAGATTATGATCAAGCCAGGGTATGCGTGGATTAATGGGTACGGATATCATAATACAGATAATCTAATCCTGGATATTGAAACGGCAAGTGGAAATCTCAATAGAGTGGATAGTATCGTGTTGCGATTAGACCTAACTGAAAGAAAAATAGGAGCTATTGTAAGAAAAGGTAATAATGCGTCCCAGCCCGTTAGTCCACAGAATGAGAGGACAGGAGTTCTATACGATATAAAACTTGCTGATATAAATGTAGCGGCAGGTACTACAAATATTAGTCAGTCTATGATAACAGACAAAAGAATGGACAGTGATGTATGCGGGTGGGTAACCGGATCGGTAGAACAGATTGATTTTTCGCAAATATCTGTACAGTTTGAAACATATTTTAACGAATTTCAAACAGATAACTTAAATAATTTTAATGTTTGGTTTGAAAGGATGAAAGAGCAATTATCTGAAGAAGCTGCCGGTAATTTACAGTTACAATTAGACAATAAAGTAAATATTGTGGTATCAAACCAGGATATACCTATAAATAATAGGAAAGTAAAAACTTTCTATTATTTTATAAAGGATCGACAAAGTATTAGCATGGTTGATAGTATCAGAGTTAGTCCAAATATGGGAATAAAACTTATATAAGGAGAAGATTAAATGAGTGAACTTCAAAAAGTAAGAGTACAGTTATACGATTCGAATGATACTTTAGTTAGTGATGTTGATATATTAACATCCGCTGACTGTGTTTATTTTAGCGATGGAGAGACTTTTCAACAAAAACTGGATGCTGGGAGTTTAAAAGGACAAACAGGTAGTAGGGGGGCGATCTGGTGGTCTGGAACTGGAATAACAGGAACATCTACTACGGCAATGGTATATGCACAATCAGGCGTTACCGCTGCGCTTATTAATGACTGGTACTTAAATACTAATACCGGATTAGTATATCAATGTACAGTGGCTGGTGCAGCGTCAGTCGCAAAATGGATTTATAAGGGAAGCATCAAGGGGCCAACAGGAGCAGCTGGAACGCAAGGTATTAAAGGTGAAACCGGTGCAAGGGGAGAGGATGGAACAACATGGTTGTTTGGAAATACTGCGCCGACAGCGGCTACGGGGAAGGATGAAGATTATTATCTGAATTCTTCCAATTTTGATATTTACAGGAGATCAGCGGGGAGCTGGAACAAAATTGGAAATATCAAAGGTGAAAAAGGCACAACTGGTACTAAAGGTGAAACAGGAGCAGCAGGACAAAGAGGAAGCAAGCACTATTTTGGTACAGCTATTACGGGAACGGTAACGGAAGGAACTGTATTTTCAAGTTCTGGAATTGCATCGGCGCTGGTAGATGATGAGTATCTAAATACTAGTACATATAATGTATATAAATGTACGCTTTCCGGAGCAGCAGCAACAGCGAAATGGGCATACATTGGATGTTTAAAAGGAGAAAAAGGTGATACCGGATCAACAGGACAGACGGGAGCACAGGGGCCAAAAGGCGCGGATGGTGACTCAATCAAGGTGGGAACATCTTATGCAACCGCAACGACAAGAAAAATATTTTTCAAGGTGGTGAATTAAATGTCAGAAATTTTAAAGATAGAATGCCAAGATGAAAACGGTAATATATTCTATTCCCACACATCAGCGGATGTTGTTTTTTGTGCAGATGGTGAGACAGTAGAACAGAAACTTGCTGCACTTGAAGAAGCTGACAGAAATATAAATAATAATTTAAGCTGGCAAAAACTCTCCGAATCAGGTGTTGTTGGCAGTAGCAATCCTGTTAACAGGGACTAT
>NZ_JAHQCX010000017.1 GCF_019042245.1 Diplocloster modestus | reverse complement strand
GAAAGAGTAAATATCAACTGTACAGAAGTAAATGCTACCGCAAGAAAAGAGAGTGGAATTTACTTTTTCATTTCAGGAGTAAATTAAGTATGAAAACGAATATTTGCCAATTACGGAGGAATCGCTTAAAATAGAGATATGGCCTTGCTTAAAATGGGGGCATGACTTCATGGATGACTTATGGACGGGCAGAAGCTTTTGAAGAACATCAGGTGTTAGGATTGAGCGGAAGAAAAGATACGGCCGGAAGGGGGTGTAAACTTGAAGGGGTGTTTGGAATGTGGGCTGCATGGAGCGGATTTCCCATAGAATATGGATGATCTGAAGTCGGGAATCGGTTACCGTAGATAAGGTGGATTTTAGGGTAATAGGAAACAAAATAACTAAAATATTTTAGCTATATAAAATAAGAATATTTATTTTGAGTTTAGATCGTGGACCGGATTGAAAGGCTTGAATTGTGCATTGTGTTGATGAAATAGCAAAAATACAAAAAAATATGGCGAATCAATCAAAAGAATGATCGAAGAATTCAAAATTAAATGGGGCATTTACAAAAATATTTTAGTTTTCTACTTGACTTTTTCTAAAATGATGCTAAAATTAAACTAAAGAAATTTAGAAAACGCGTTAGCACATGGATGAAAAAGGAGAATAGAAGGATGAGACCGGTAATCAGAGAGCAGGAATTTGCAGACAGATGGAAAAAGGTTCAGGCGTTGATGGAAGAGCAGAAGGTGGATCTGGTGGCAGCTTACGCGGATGACCGTTATGTTTATGGACAGGCTTATTCCAGATGGCTGGTGGATTATGAACCCCAATTTGAGGCGGCTTTTGTGCTGGTGCCGGCCGTGGGGGAACCCTGCATTATAACCGGTGCCGAGTCGGTGGAGTTCGCACTTCTGTCTTCCAAATGCAAAAATGTGAAAGCGATTTGGGAATTTCTGCATCCGGATGAAGAGTACCCGTACTGTGAGGTTACCAGTTTGGAAGTTGTGATCCGGGAACTGGAGGAAAGCTCCGGGAGAAAGATTACGAATGTGGGGATCGCCGGCAAATCGGCTGTTCCCTATGACTTGTATCATACCCTGATCGGCCAGTTTGGAGAAGAACATATGATGGATATGGATTCATCCATGTCCATGCTGCGGGCCGTGAAGACGGAAAATGAGATCGAAGTGATCCGTTATGCCTATCAGATCGCTGAGGCGGGGATGCAGAAAGTATATGAAAGCATCCGGGAAGGAATCACGGAACGGGAGATCGCCGCTGAGGCGGAATATGTGATGCGGAAGATGGGCGCGGAAGGAATGGGGATCTCCATGATGATCAATTCCGGCCGGGAGAACACATCACCGATCCTGTCCAGAACTACTTTCCGTAAGATTGAAAAGGGAGATCTGGTGGTTGCCACGATCGCCCCCAGATATGAAGGTTATCACGGCGCGATTGGCCGCCCCTTTGTACTTGGGACACCGGCGGATGATGTGAAGCGCTATATAGAATTAGTCATGTATGCACAGGAAGAAACCAGGAAGATGCTCCGTCCGGGTGTGTCGGCGCGGGAGATGGATGCGATTTCCAGAAAATACATAGAGGAGGCCGGGATGGGAAGCCATTTCGCTTATACCGGTATCCACAGCACCGGTACAATTGAATTCGAACCGCCGATCCTGTCCTCCAAACTGGATCTGACCCTTCAGAAGAACATGGTGTTCTCCATTGATATTCCCATGTTCCTGAATGACTGGGGTGGAATGAGACTGGAAAATGGCTATCTGGTGACCGAAGACGGGTGCGAGGCTCTGTGTTCCTGCGATGTGCATTACAGAAAGGAATCACTATAGAAATTATCAGATAGACAGGAGATTTTTCATGAAACTGAAAATTAAAGATATCGCGAAGAAAGCAGGGGTATCTACGACGGCGGTGTCTTTTGCATTGAATGGGAAAGCCGGGATCAGCGATGAGACCAGGAAGAAAATCCTGGATATTGTAAAAGAGGAAGGCTATACCACCAATGCACTGATGAAAACCGGCGGCATGGAAAGTGACGGGTCATTGATGGAATCCAAACTGATCATGCTCCTGTGCCCGGTTTCCAATCTTGGGGAAGAGGACAGCTGGAATGTCTCTCTATCCTTTTACGAGATTATGAAGGAAATTGAAAAGAGTATCAATGAATACCATCATTACTTATTTTTTAAATCTGTCCAGATTCAGGCGGGCTTTCAGGAAAAGTTAAAAGAAATTATAGAGACCTACCGGATCCGCGGCATCATCGTACTGGCTACCGATCTGACCTCCCAGGAAATGAAGGCGATCTGCGATGTACCGGTACCGGTGGTGGCCATCGACCGCTATTTTCGTGACATCAGTGTAGATTGTATTTCTTTTGATAATTTTGCCGGGGCCTGTGAAGCGGTACGCTACCTGATCGGATTGGGCCATACGAAGATCGGCTATATCTGTTCCACTGTGGACAGCGAGAATTTTAAGGAACGGCAGGCCGGCTATGAGGCGACGCTGCGGGAAAATGGAATCGAACCTGAGAAGGCCTATATGATCCGTGTGGATAATAACGGACAGGAGATCGAACCGTATCTGATGGAAGCGCTGGGCCGGCTTTCGAAGCTGCCGACCGCTTTCTTTACGGAGAGTGACACATTGGCTGTGGAGACGATCAAATGCCTCCAGCAGTTAAAAATCGATGTGCCCGGCGAAGTATCGGTGGTCGGATTTGACAATATCGTCGTCGCCAACCTGGTTACACCGGAATTGACCACCATGAGTGTTCCGTGGACCGACCTGGCAGATCTGGCTGTGGGCCGCCTGATTGATAAGATGGAAGAAGAGCAGGGAAGAAACCTGAAAATGAAAATTGAAGTGAAACTGATTGAACGGAATTCCTGCCAGAAAAAATAGTACGCTAAGTGCTCATAGCAACAGAAAATAGTTCCCCGAAATCAAGGGGAACCATTTTCGAAACATTTAGGGGAACGGTTTCCTAATGGGAACTTTAAGGAGGATTTGTATATGACAACCATCCTGGATGTGGCCAGACTGGCCAATGTCTCAAAAACATCCGTATCCAGATATCTGAACGGACAGAATGCCGGTCATATGACAGATGAGACGAAGGAACGGATCGAATCGGCGATCAGGCAGCTGGAATACCAGCCCAACAGTATCGCCCGCAGTTTAAAACAGAAGTCCACCAATGTGATCGGTTTGGTGGTAAACGATATGAGTAATCTATTTTTCCTGGAGATGATGCGGGGGGTTGAGACGGAACTGAAGAACTCCGGTTACAACCTGCTGATCTGCAATTCGGATAACAATATTCAGATGGAACTGGAATGCCTGAAAATGCTGGAAAAAAGACAGATCGACGGGGTGATCCTGATCGGTATGAACATGCCCAGTTCCCATATCGAAAAGCTTCAGTCCGATATCCCGATGGTATTGTTGGAGCGGGATGCCGGAAATACCAATCTGGATTCTGTAAAAATAGACAACCGGGTAGGCGCCTACGAGGCGGTACGCCACCTGATCCAGAAAGGACATGCGAGGATCGCTCATATTCAGGGCCCGGTGATATCGGCCATGGCTATGGAACGGTATGATTCCTATCAGGAATGTTTGAGGGAACACGGGATACAGGTTCCATCCGACTATGTGGTGCAGGGAAATTATAAGCTGGATAGCGGATATGCGGGGATGAAGCAGCTGATGGAACTGCAGGAACCGCCCACAGCAGTATTTTGTGCCAACGACTATATGGCAATGGGGGCGCTCCGGTATCTGATCGAGCATAATTATAAGGTCCCCCAGGACGTGGCACTGGTGGGTTACGACGATATTATGGTGGCGAAGATGGTGACCCCGTCGCTGACCACAGTGCGCCAGCCGGTACTGGAGCTGGCCAGGACGGCAGCACAGCTGCTTCTGCGCAGAATCGCGGATAAAGACGACGCCAACTATGTGGGGCAATCTGTCGTTATGAAATCAAAGCTGATCGTGCGGTCTTCTACCTGAGGGTGGTGGGGGGTGGTGAGTTCCTGTGACCGGCCGGGTTCCGGGATATGGATTGGCCCATGAGGGGCTTGGGGGGGAGAGATTTCTCCTGTTTCAAAATGCAGCCTCATGGACAGCTGCGGGAGCCTCTGAAAGCAGCGAGTATGTCGGCGTGTGAGCCTCCATACTCACTTGAGTCTCCCTCCGCTATTCGGCCATGCATTTTGAAACAGGAGAAATCTCTCCCCCCAAGCCCCTCATGGGCCAATCCATATCCCGGAACCCGGCCGGTCACAGGAACCCAGCGCGGTTTGCAGCTTCGGTTATATTGGGAAATCTATAGTGGCCGATGACGATTAAGGGTTGCAGCTTTGGTTGTTGGGGAAGAGCAGTATTTGTATTGGATGAGCCTGGAAGGGGGTAGGAAAAAGATGGTTGATTCCGGTTTTGAAGAGATGAAGGAAGAGTGGAAAGAACTGATTGACATCGGGTGTAAGCCTTTTGGGTCGGCGAATCTGATCCGGGCGGCGGATATCCTGGTGGAGAGGCTTGGCAGGATCTGTCCGGATGCTAAGCAGGATGTCTATGAGATTCCGGCTTGGGAGGTTGGTGACTGGAGGCTTGGTTTTTTGGATTCGGAAGGCGGAGAATTAAAGGCTTATCCGTTTTTGGGCAGCGGGGCGTCAGAAGGATTCGGGGGAAGGCTCCGGTTTGCCGGATATCACAGGGTTTGGAACATGTATGTCTGGGACAGATACGCGGTGGTGGAACCGGAAGGGGAAATAAAGGCGTATGTGACGATCAGAAAAGGAGGCGGTGCGATCCCTCAGATGCTGTTCACGGGAACAAGTGAACTTCCGCATTTTATGGTGGGAGAAGAGGAGGAAAACAGGATTTTGGAGGCAGTCGAAAGCGGTGCGCGGATCGGGGGATTTGTACAGGCTAAGATGATGCCTGACAGCCGGTGCTATGACGTGGTGGGAAGTCTGGGAGACGCGGATGAGAAGGTGGTGCTGTGCGCCCACTTTGACACGGTCTATAATACTTCGGGCGCATATGATAACGCGGCAGGCACCGCGGCGGTGCTTCAGACAGCCAGGAGGCTTAAGGCTTACCGTCTGAAGAAAAAGGTGGAGATTCTTTTGACGGACGGGGAGGAGTTCGATTTAAGAGGCGCCAGAGCCAGATGCGCCAGGGATCAGGAGAAGACCGCAGCGGTTATCAATCTGGACGGCGTGGGAAGAGAGAATGTTCTGGAAGTGTGGAGCGGACCGGAGAACTTTGAGAGAAAGATAAGGGCTTACCTGGATGAAAGCAGGGAGGAGTTTACACCGGTTTATATCTGCCCTCCTCCACCTGGGAGCGATCACGCGCCATACTATGAGAAGGGGATTCCGGTGTGCATGCTCACTTTTAATGATCAGGGTATTCTGCATACGCCGGAGGATGTGTACGAAGAGAGCAAGCTGACGAATATGGCTAAAATCGTCAGACTGACGCTGGGATTGATGGAACACCTTGGGTTTATTGAGAAGATTGGGGAACAGTAAAAACAGGAATAGCTAAAACATGAATAGCTAAAACAGGAGGTATTTCTATGAAAAAGTTACTGGCAGTTTTACTTTGTGGAGCAATGGTACTTGGTATGATCGGATGTTCAGGAAAAGAAGAAGGGGAGCCTGCGGCGGCACAGCCTAAAGAGTCGGCAGCACCTGCGGCAGATGACCAGAAGGAAGCCCCTGCTGATTCCAAAGACGCAAACGGAGAGAAAAAGTTACTGGGTGTCAGCCTGATGACCCTCCAGTATGAATTCTTCCAGGACATCAAAGCGGGCATCGAAGAGGCCGCTAAGGACAAATATGAAATCGTATTTAACGATCCGAATATGGATCTGCAGAATCAGATCGACGCCATTGAGAATTTCTGCGCCCAGGGAGTGGACGCCATTATCCTGACCTGCGTGGACGGCAATGGGATCATTCCGGCACTGGACACCTGTGAAGAAAAAGGGATTCCGGTTATCACAGTGGATTACAGGCCAAGCGGCGGAAAATTCGAGACCTACATCGGTTCTGATAACTTCCTGGGCGGACAGCTGGCGGCAAAATGGGCACTCCAGAACGTACTGGAAGGAAATGAGACTCCGAATATTGTATTCTTAAGCAACCCGATGTCCATCGCTGCGGTAGAACGAATCGACGGTTTTAAAGATATCCTGTCGAAGGAATGTCCGAAAGCGAATATCGTGGCAGAACAGGGCGCCGATTCCAGAGAATCCTTTATGAGCGTTATGGAAGATGTATTGACGGCCAACGATAAGGTAGATCTTGTATTTTCTTACAGCGCGGACGGCGGATTGGGTTCTTATGATGCGATCCAGGCTGCGGGCAGGGAAGATGAGATCGCAGTGATCGGCTTCGACGCTTCGGCGGAGGAACAGAACGTGATCGCAGAAGGCGGATGCTATAAGGGAAGTATTATGCAGTTCCCCAGCAAGCTGGCGGAGACAGCGGTAGAATGCGTAGATAAAGTACTGGCCGGAGAAACTCTGGAAGCGGATACTACGGTAGAGGTCGGCGTGTACACGAAGGATAAGATCTTCTACGCATCGGATCTGCAGTAGAAGAGATCTGATACGGGAAGTCATGGAAAAGAACGCAGCTAAAAACAGGAATTTAAAAAGAGGGACGAAGGCTTATGGACAGCGGATACATATTGGAGTTTCTAGGCATCAGTAAATCTTTTGTAGGCGTACAGGCGTTAAAAGAGGTTAGCTTTGGCGTGAAAAAAGGTGAGGTCCATGCACTGCTGGGTGAAAACGGCGCGGGAAAATCAACGCTGATGAAGATTCTCTCAGGGGCATACAGCAAGGACACGGGCAGAATCCTGATCGACGGCCGGGAAGTGAACATCCGTCACACAAAAGATTCGGAAAAGCTTGGAATATCCATCATATACCAGGAGCTGAACCTGATACCGGAGATGTCGGTCGCGGAAAATATTTTTCTGGAACGGCAGCCGAAAAAGGCGGGATTCCTGGATTGGAAAAAAATGAATAAGGACGCCATTGAGGTCTTGAAAAGGATCGACATGAACATTTCGCCCAAAGTATTGATCTCAACGTTAAGTGTAGCCCAAAGGCAGATGATTGAAATTGCCAAGGCGATCTCGCTGAATGCCAGAATCGTGATCATGGACGAACCCACCTCCGCCCTGACGGAAGGGGAAACCCGAAAGCTGTTCCAGGTCATCGGGAATCTGAAGGAGCAGGGAATCACGATGATCTATATCAGCCACCGGATGGAGGAAGTATTTGAAATATGCGATTCCTATACGGTTATGCGGGATGGAACTTTTATCAGCAGCGGCAGTATTCAGGATGTGAATCTGGATAAGATTATCGAGTACATGGTCGGAAGGCCGATGTCCCAGGTGTTTCCGGAAAAGAAAAATAAAATCGGCGATGTCATTATGCAGGTACAGGACCTGCATAATGACAAGGAAGTCCGGGGAATCTCTTTTGACCTGCGCAAAGGGGAAGTGTTGGGATTCGCAGGACTGGTGGGAGCCGGAAGAAGCGAGACTTTAAAAGCGGTGTTTGGGTCGGATAAGAAGGCGAAGGGGACCGTGATGATAAACGGAAAGAAGGCATCGATCCATTCCCCGAAAGACGCGATCCACAATGGACTGGGATTCCTGCCGGAAGACCGGAAAGGGGAAGGCCTGGTCACCGAACTGTCCGTTGTGGACAATGTCGTGATGGCGAAACCGGAGAACGCCATGGTCAAAGGCTTCTTCTCCGCCAAACGGGCGAAAGAACTGTGCCGGCGGTATATTAAGGAGCTGATGATCAAGACTCCGTCTGAGACCCAGACAGCGAAGTATCTAAGCGGCGGAAACCAGCAGAAGGTGGTTCTGGCCAAATGGCTGAACTGCGGACCAGAGATCATCATACTGGATGAACCCACCCGCGGTATCGATGTCAACGCGAAGATGGAGATTTACAATATGATCACGGATCTGGCCGCTCAGGGAAAATCGATTATTCTGATCTCATCCGAGATGCAGGAAATTATCGGACTTTGCGACAGAGTAAATGTCATGTTTGAAGGAAAGATTGCAGGCGTACTGATGAAAGAAGAGTTAACACAGGAAAAGATAATGCATTATGCAACCGGGGGGAACCAGAATGAATGAAAAAGTAGAAACAAAGAAAAGGATTAACTGGAATGATCTGGCCATCGTCTTGATTTTACTTGTGCTGATCGTGATACTGGCGATCATCAAACCGGTGTTCCTGTCAGCGGAAAACCTGCTGAACATTATGCGGCAGGTGACGATCGTGGCCATTCTGGGCATCGGGATGTCCTATGTCCTGATATCCGCGGAGATCGACCTAAGCGTGGGTTCCCTGGCGGCATTATCCGGTATTATCGTAGCTTTCACCCTGAAATCCGGATGGAATATGGGAATCTGTATATTCCTGGCGCTTCTTGCCAGCGTGTTCTGTGGATTCTTAAATGGGGCCATACACACATTCGCGAAGATACCGTCCTTTATTGTGACTATGGGTATGCTCAATATCGCCAGAGGAGTCGTGCTGGTCATCACGAATTCCTATCCGATCACCGGTCTGCCCGCTGCTTTTAAGGTCCTGGGGAGGGGATATTTAGGACCGATCCCGATCCCGGTCATCATCATGGTGGTCTGTTATGTGATCGGCTACATCGTGTTAAAATACACGAAATTCGGCCGCAGCATCTATGCGATCGGCGGAAACATCGAAGCAGCCAGGTTATCGGGTATCCCGGTGTCCAGAAATAAGGTGTTGATCCATACCATCAGCGGACTGACCGCAGGAATCGCAGGGGTTGTCCTGGCTTCACGCGTGTTCTCCGGACAGCCGGGGGCAGGAAACGGACTGGAATTGGATGCCATAGCTGCATGTGTAATCGGCGGTACCAGTACTTCCGGAGGAAAAGGACGTCTCTGGGGAACATTCCTGGGAGCCCTGATTATGGGAATTATAGCAAACGGCATGAACCTGCTGAATATTTCGACCAACTGGCAGCTGATCATGCAGGGGACAATCATCATCGTGGCAGTCGGACTGGACAGACTGAAGAGCGATTAACTGGAGGGGAATATGGACGAGATTAAAAATAGCATACAGGAAAAGCAGGAAGATTATCTGGAATTCTTGAGAAAACTTATAGGAATGGATACTTCCGTCATCCGCCACGGAGAAGACGGACAGGAAGCTAAGGCGCAGGAGTTCCTGGCGGAGTACCTGAAGAATCTGGGCTGTGAAGTGGATATGTTCGAGCCGGATAATGAGCGCATGAGTAAACATCCCGGATATAACCGCGGGCATCAGTATAAAAACAGGCCGAACGTAGTCGGTACTTACAAAGGAACCGGCGGCGGCAGGTCCCTGATCTTAAACGGCCATATCGATACGATGCCTTCCGGAGAGCTGAAACGCTGGAAATATAATCCGTGGGAGATGACGGAGGAAGACGGAAAACTGTACGGACTGGGCACAGACGACATGAAAGGCGGCCTTTCCGCTGCGATACTGGCACTGGAACTGGTGCTTTCCACGGGATTTCGGCCGCGAGGCGATATCATGATCCAGAGCGTGGTAGATGAGGAAGGCGGAGGAAATGGTTCTCTCTCCTGCGTGGATATGGGATACCGGGCCGACGGCGTGATCATCGCAGAAGGAACGAATCTGGAAGTATTCCCGGTGAACCGGGGTGCCTGGCTTGGCGAGGTGGAGATCGACGGCCTGCCGATCCATGCCAGTTTAAGGGGATTTGGACAAAGCGCGATCGACAAGATGGTCAAGGTCATGAACTGTATGCGGGAACTGGAATTAAAATGGCTGACCACCAAGCGGCATCCCCTGCTGGATCCTCCAACGATCAACTTTGGTTATATTCAGGGCGGGATAGCGGCCTCCACCGTAGCGGAAAGCTGCCTGATGAAATTCGAAATTGAGTACTATCCATCGGAGCTGGATAAACTGGGCAACCGGTTTCTGGTAGACAAAGATGAAGTGGTGAAAGAAGTGGAAGATTATGTAAATGCCATGGCAAACGGCGACGAATGGCTGAAGGATCATCCGGTCCGCTTCCACTGGTTCCAGGACTGCGCCCCCTTTGAGACAGACGCCAATGACCCTCTGGTACAGACACTGGCGGATGTGGCTATGGATGTGACGGGCAGAAGAGTGATCGCGGGAATGTCCGCGGGCTGCGACGCCAGACACTTTACCAATATCGCTAAGGTTCCTACGGTCGTATATGGCCCCGGGACCTGCCAGAACGCCCATGTGGTAAATGAATATCTGACGAAAGACCAGTTTTTTAAAGCCATCGAGTCCTATGCGAAGATGATTATAAACTGGACCGGCCTGAGATAGAGGGGACTGGCTTCTTTCGGCGGTAAAGCAGGCAGGTATGCAGCTCATGGAGAAAGGTGCCTGTCCCCGGAAGTTGCCTCGGACAGGCCCACATCCGGGGATATACCTGTAAGCTGCGGAGCTATTCAGAAAGAGAAGCATTAGCCAACTTTACACAGTACATAAAATTTACAGGAGAATGGTATGAGAAAATTCAACGTTTTATTTGCGGGCGAATCCTGGTTTTTTACCACGACGGAAACAAAAGGTTTTGATCAGTTTACCATAGGGGGATATGAGACAGAGATCGGCCGCGTACGCGCTTATATGGAAGAATATGCGGATATCACGCATATTCCGGCCCATCTGGTAGCCACAGAGTTTCCGGATTCTGCGGAAAAACTGAAGGAATACGATGCTGTGCTGGTCAGTGATGTGGGAGCCAATTCTTTTCTCCTGCACCCGGACACCTTTCAGCGCAGTATCCGGACGCCTGACAAACTGAAGGCGATCGCGGAATATGTGGAGCAGGGCGGTGCGTTCGGAATGATCGGCGGTTACATGACCTTCATGGGAATCGAGGGGAAGGGCCGGTATCACGGTACGGTTATCGAGGAGATTCTGCCAGTAACTATGATGCAGACAGATGACCGCAGAGAGCATCCCGAGGGAATAACAGTGACAGCCTGCCAGGACCCGCTGGCTGATGGACTGCCTTCCCCATGGCCGTATCTTTTAGGATATAATAAACTGAGCGCCAAGGATGGAGCCAGGGTAATCGCGCAGTATGAAGGGGATCCGATCCTGGCGCTTGGAACCTATGGGAACGGCAGGACCTTCGCCTGGGCCAGTGACTGCGCACCGCACTGGATGCCGGCTGCATTCTGCGAAAGTGATTTGAACAAGGAACTTTGGAGAAGAGTTTTAACCTGGGCTGTTGGAGAATAAGAGAAACGGCAGGCATCTTGAACGGCTGGAAAAAATTGGTATTCTGATAATAAAATAAATAAACAGGCCGGGGTATGCGGTTTTACAGCCGCTGGCTCCGGTTTGTTTATTTTTGACAGTATTGCAAATTCAACCGGAATCAACTAAAATAGTGCTTATGTATATTGATATCTGTAAATGTATATCTGTAGATCTACTATAAATAAAGCGGCAGCATCGAAAGGAGACGGGTATGATGGATAAACAGCAGCCAGTACCGGGAGAGTTTTACAGGCGCGATCCGGATCAATTATATCAGATTATCACAGTGGCACAGGATATGGATGACGGGGAATGCAAAGTGGTTTACCAGGCTCTAAGCGGGGAGTTCCCGGTTTATGTGGAACCGTTGGAGCGTTTTGGGAGAGAGACGAACCGTGTGCGTCCAAAAAAATGCAGAGATGTTTCCAGTCGTGAGGAGACAATAGAAAGTAAGCGTATACAGGATGGAATCGCCCAACCAGAAGAGATCGATCCGGACGGCTTGGAGGAGGGGACAGTGAATCCCAGGCTACTGGAATTTCTGGATGCTTCCACCAATCAGGAGAAACTGGATATCCTCCAGAAAATCCGCAGGGAGATAGACGATAAATTAATGGATGATCTGGCGATGTCTATGGATCTTACTTTAAGCGGGAAAGATGTTCAGCAGAAATATAAGGAATTGCAGAATTGCCTGCTTACCTATATCAAATACGAGAGTGCCAGAAGATGAATTTGTATTCAGAAACGGGTGCGGCAGTAGATTTACTCTACTGCCGCATTTTGATTCCACAGAAAGATCCATGGACACAGCTGATTTAGTCAGCATCCTTGCATTCCAGTTTGTAAAAGCCTGGACCGGATATGAGATTTGGACTGGAAATGAGATTACGCTTGACACAGAGAGTATTATTGTATACAATGATACCTAAATAATGGAAAAAATAGTAAAGTCCAGAAAAAAGAGAAATAGGAGTGTGGCGATTATGGACAACAGACCGGTTAAAATGAATGAGCACACAAATTTGCTTCAATTGGAAGAGCATATCTACCCATTGGTGGACGTAGACAGGCCAAACGTATTCCGAAATTTATTTCCCTACGATGAGATCCCGAAGATCGCGTTCAACGACCGGATCGTGCCGCACAACATGCCGGAGCAGATCTGGATCACAGACACCACATTCCGGGACGGGCAGCAGTCCAGAGCGCCTTATTCCACGGAACAGATCGTGAAGATATATGATTATTTTCATAAGCTGGGCGGTCCAAACGGAATCATCCGCCAGTGCGAGTTCTTCCTGTACAGTAAGAAAGACCGGGATGCGGTCTACAAATGTATGGAGAGAGGCTACCGGTTCCCGGAGGTCACCAGCTGGATCAGGGCCAATAAAAAAGACTTTGAACTGGTAAAAGAGATTGGCATGAAGGAAACGGGTATCCTGGTCAGCTGTTCCGACTATCATATTTTCTATAAGATGAAAATGACCAGAAAACAGGCGATGGAACATTATCTGAGTATTGTCAGGGAGTGCCTGGAGACCGGGATCAGCCCCAGATGCCATCTGGAGGATATTACCCGGTCCGACATCTTCGGTTTTGTCATTCCGTTCTGTGTGGAGCTGATGAAACTGATGGAGGAATATCAGATACCGATCAAGGTAAGGGCCTGTGACACCATGGGATACGGGGTAAATTACGCCGGTGCCGTAATCCCTCGGTCAGTACAGGGAATTATCTACGGGCTTACCACCCATGCGGGCGTACCTTCGGAACTGATCGAATGGCATGGGCACAACGATTTCTATAAAGCGGTTTCCAACTCCACTACGGCCTGGCTCTATGGGGCCAGCGGAGTAAACTGTTCCCTGTTCGGGATCGGAGAGCGCACCGGGAATACACCGTTAGAGGCGATGATCTTTGAATACGCACAGCTGCGCGGTACCCTGGATGGTATGGATACTACCGTAATTACGGAGATGGCGGAATATTTCGAAAAGGAAATCGATTATCACATTCCGTCCCGGACCCCCTTTGTAGGCCGGAACTTTAACGTGACCAGGGCAGGCATCCATGCGGACGGCCTGCTGAAGAATGAAGAGATATACAACATCTTCGATACCGGAAAATTTCTGAACCGTCCGGCCTTGGTAGCGGTATCCAATACATCCGGCCTGGCCGGGATCGCCCACTGGATCAATACATATTATAAATTAAAAGACCAGCGGCAGGTGGATAAGAACTCCGAGCTTGTAATGAAGGTAAAAGACTGGGTGGATGCCGAGTATGATGCCGGCCGTGTCACCGTGATCACCGACAATGAACTGGTGGTTGTTATCACAAATGCTTGTAAAGAGCTGGGGATTGTTTTATAATCGATAGGAGGATCCGAATTGAGTGATTACGATGTGCAAAAAGAAGTGACGGATAAATTTTCACTCCGTGGCAGAGTGTTCCATAAGCTTCGCGAAGATATCTTAAGCGGAAAGTACAAGCAGAACGAGGAGCTTCGGGAGGTAGCCATCGCTACAGAGCTGGGAGTCAGCAGAACCCCGGTCAGGGAGGCGATCCGGCAGCTGGAGCTTGAGGGCCTGGTCAATCTGATCCCCAACAAGGGGGCCTATGTGACCGGAATCACCATCAAGGATGTGAAGGATATCTATGTAATCCGCTCGTATCTGGAAGGACTGTGCGCCAAGTGGGCCACGGAATTCATCACCGAACAGCAGCTTTGCGAGCTGGAAGAAAATATCTATCTGTCGGAATTTCACGCGGAAAAAGAACATTATGATCAGGTACTGGAACTGGATAACCGGTTCCATCAGCTGTTGTATGATGCATCGGGCAGTAAGATCCTGGATCATGTCCTTTCGGATTTTCATCATTATGTCCAGCGTGTACGTAAGATATCCATTGCAACCCCGGAACGGGCGCTTAAGTCCAACGAGGAGCACCGTAAAATCGTGGAGGCGATCCGCGAAAGGGATGAAGAGCAGGCGGAGAATCTGGCTAACGAACATATCATGAACACGATGGAAAATATCAGTAAATACGGTCTGGAAAATATTCTCGGCTGAGGAAGGGCAGAAACAATACGGCACTCCCAGGAGAATAAAGGCTACAATAACTAGGAGGATGAGTAATGGAAAAAATCAAAATGACGACCCCGTTGGTTGAGATGGACGGAGACGAAATGACCAGGATTCTGTGGCAGATGATCAAAGACGAGTTATTACTCCCGTTCCTTGAACTGAACACGGAATATTATGATCTCGGTCTGGAACACAGAAATGAGACCGATGACCAGGTAACCTTTGATTCCGCTGAGGCCACCAAGAAGTACGGCGTGGCGGTCAAATGTGCCACCATCACGCCCAACGCGGCCAGAATGGGAGAATACAGCTTAAAAGAGATGTGGAAGAGCCCCAACGGCACGATCCGCGCGATCCTGGACGGCACTGTTTTCCGTGCCCCCATCGTGGTAAAAGGCATCGAGCCCTGTGTGAAGAATTGGAAAAAACCCATCACCATTGCCAGACATGCCTACGGCGACGTCTATAAGGCTACGGAAATGAAGATTCCGGCAGCGGGCAAGGCAGAGTTAGTATACACGGCAGCAGATGGAACCGAGACACGGGAATTGATTCATGCATTTGACGGTCCTGGAATCATCCAGGGAATGCATAATCTGAACAAGTCCATCGAAAGCTTTGCCAGAAGCTGCTTTACCTATGCGCTGGATACCAAGCAGACCCTGTGGTTTGCCACCAAAGATACGATTTCCAAAAAATACGATCATACCTTCAAAGATATTTTCCAGGAGATCTTTGATAAGGAATACAAGGAAAGATTCGATGCCGCCGGTATTGAATATTTCTATACGCTGATCGACGATGCGGTAGCCCGTGTGATGAAGTCGGAAGGCGGTTACATCTGGGCCTGCAAGAACTATGACGGGGATGTGATGAGTGATATGATCTCCTCCGCGTTCGGATCTCTGGCTATGATGACCTCCGTACTTGTTTCTCCGGACGGATATTTTGAATATGAGGCGGCTCACGGAACGGTTCAGAGACATTATTACAAGCATCTGAAGGGAGAGGAGACTTCCACCAACTCTGTGGCCACGATCTTCGCCTGGACCGGGGCCCTGCGCAAACGCGGGGAGCTGGATCAGAACGCCGCGTTATCCGAATTCGCCAACCGGCTTGAGAAGGCCTGTATCAAGACCATTGAGGACGGCAGGATGACGAAAGATCTGGCCTTGATCACAACCATCCAGAATCCGACGGTATTGAGCAGTGAAGGATTCATCAAAGCGGTGAGAGCGACTTTGGAAGAAATGCTGTAAAAAAATGCTGTAAGAAAAAATCATTGCTGCATTTTTATCGCTATTATCGCTATGAGCATTTAGTGCCTGTATGGATTACGGGGTAAAAACCGGCGGCGTCCGGATCGACACGGCTTCCGGCAGCCCGTATTTGATTAAAAAATTACGGACCACCGTCAGGATATGGCAGTAGCAGGCGGAGAGTCCGGAGGCGAAGCTTCCGGCATCCCCGGCCTGAAGACAATGAAAAGCTTTCAGACTGAGTAGGCTTAGCTGGTTTTTACTATTGATTTCGCCGCTGTAAAAAGAGAAATAGTAACCCCATAACAGCAATTTGCTAACCTCCTCCAAAATAATCCGGTAGGGCTGTAAATCTAAATAATTCAGAATGCAGAAGAGAAGATCATTTAATGGTATCGCCGCTGGTTTCTCAAAGTGTGATTGCAGGGCGTTTAGATCCTCAGGTGTGATCCGGTCGAAAACGCGCAGCGCGGCAGGCCCGATCAGCAGAGCCATGAGCTGCAGGCCGCTCAGATAAAGCAGCGTATCATGCTGGAAAGTTTTGTCCTTCATGCAATGAAAGGTGGCCTGGTCATCCTGCATGATAACCAGAGTCCCTTTGGCATTTAAGGTTTGACCAAAGCCCAGTTGATTTATCAGGGAAAGCGCTTTTCGAATCGTGGATACGGATACGCCGTATTGTCCTGCCAGTTTGGCTTCCGGCGGGAGATAGGAACCGGATGGATAGAGTCCGGTTCCTATTTTATTGATGAGATCCCTGGCGATCTGGGTATAATAATGATCCCGGCCCCGCTCTGCATGCCAGACATAGGAGGCATTGGGATCCTCCTTCACGTTTGGATAACTCAATGCGAACGCATCAAGCAGGCAAAGGATATAGACGGTGATATCATGATAAATGTCCTGGAAACAGCGTTTGGCATCCTGGGGTGTGTTTTTTTCCAGAGCCTGGATTATGATGGCTATATACCTGCGGACATTCTGCAAATTCGACAGGCCGGCAGGTGAGCTGTATTCCACAAAAAACGGTGCGTGAGCATGAACCTGCAGACTCGAATACAATTCGTTGAACAGTGAATTACCAGACGCTTGTAATACATCATGCAGAAGGAAATTAATGGTGCGCCAGTTATTTTTTGAGTTAATTTTTTGGGTATATGCCAGTGCATTAGCGTAATGTTCCATGCTCCGCACATCACAGACAGAAACGGAGAAAGATAACAGAATGGGCATGATTATTTCTAACGTCCTATATGCGTCTGCAATGGCAGAACGGCATTTTAAGATATACGGGACGGAAGAGGGCGCTGTACCGTTACCGGGCCAACGGTAAATTACAACCGCCGGTTTCCGCTCCTGTGTACGGATAAGTCCTTCCTCTTTCAGCGCGCGCAGTACATCTTTGACCGTGCGTATCCCTACATGGTAAATCTCGCAGATCTGGCTCATGGACGGCAGAGAACTGCCATAATCAAATTGGCCGCTTATAATCTGCTTTCGCAAATTTTGATATAGATAGTCAAATAATGTTCTTTTATTATTCATCCCGATCCCTCCAGGTATTATATCATAAAAAATGGCAATAAGCTATATGCTTACGTACCCAAATACTATCTTGTGTGTCGGTTTTTGTTTTGTTAAAATAATATTAAAAAAACGAAAAATAAACAAGATCGAAAATTGTCATTCAGGAGCAGTTATGAAAAAAATAAAAATACTGACCGTGGGTAAGTATCAGAGAAAAATATCGCTTACCATAACAATACCAGTCATAGCTTTGACCGTGATCATTCTTGCCATGTCTGTCATTACGGTCTGGAATGCGGCTGAACTTCATTACATTATTTCACATAAGACACAGAGATATGTAAAAGATGTATCCCTTCAATTAGCCAGTGATATTGAGGGAAGGCTGAAGAAAATCACCCAGGATATGATGTCTCTGGAAGACAGCGTGCTGAAAATCTACGATGGTCAGGATGTAGAAGGGTTAAAAGAATTTTTATTGCGGAAGGCCGACATATTGGAATTTGATTCCCTGATGATAAGTTCTTGTTTGGGAAAAAGCTATTCGACCGGAAACAGCGTAGAAAATCTTTACGAGCTTCCCGGGGTACAGGACGCTTTAAACGGTGAAAATGGGGTTTCATTCCTGGACGGGCAGAGCATCCTCTATTCTGTTCCGTTCTATAAGGACGGACAGGTGGTGGGGGTCCTGTCCGGGATACGAAGCAAATCCAATATGCAGAAACTAATCCAGCCCCACAGCTTTGACGGGAAGGGCCTGACCTGTATCTCAGACAGCGAGGGAAAGGTCATCATTTCACCCACGGACCTGGATCCTTTTTTAAGGCTGGATAACATTTTTACACAAGAAACGAAACCCCGGCAGCGGGAACTTCAATCCATATATCAGATGCGGGATAATATGCGGAACCATCAGGGAGGGGTCTTTACCTTTACATCCATTAACGGCTCAGAACTGGTTCTTTCCTATGACGAACTGGAACCCTATGGCTGGATATTGCTGACACTGGTTCCAGCGGATCTGATTACTGGTGACACGGATCGGTATGTGACTAGAACCTTTCTGATCACTGCAGGGATCATTATAGTATTTGCGCTGTCCCTGCTGATCGTAACCAATACGTTCCGAAGTCACAGAAAAGTGCTGGAGCGGATCGCTTTTGAAGATGCCATAACCGGCGGTATGAGTAATGCAGCTTTTCAACTGCGATGCAAGGAAATGCTGCAGAAGGCTTCCCCAGGTACCTACACCGTGATTTCACTGAATATAAAAGATTTCAAATTGATCAATGAAAATTTTGGAAGCCCCTCGGGGGACGCCACCTTGCGCTATGTGGGAGAAGTGCTGAAGAGAAATCTTAAGGCGGATGAGCTTTGTGCCCGGGGAGAAGCCGATAATTTTTTCCTGTGTCTGAAAGAATCGGACAGGAACCGTATCCAATCCAGAATGGAACGGATACTGGAAGATGTGAACTCCTTTAACAAAAACAGAGAGGAACCATATTTTTTAACCATTTCCCAGGGAGCTTATCTGGTGGAACAGCCATCCATGGATATTATGCTTATCCAGGACCGCGCAAAGACTGCCTGCCGCACCCAGCGATACCAATCACAGCAGACAGTGACTTACTATGATTCTGCAATTACCAGGCAGCTGCAAAAGGAGCATGAGTTAAGCGACCTGTTCAGAAATTCCATACAGAATCACGATTTTCAGGTGTATCTTCAGCCCAAGGTATGTCCGTACAGCGGCCGCATAATGGGGGCCGAGGCATTAGTACGCTGGCAGCACCCGAAACGGGGAATGATCTATCCCTCGGAGTTTATCCCTCTTTTCGAAAGAAACGGTAATATCTGCTGTCTGGACAATTATATGTTCGAGGAAGTATGCGCCCTGATCGCACGATGGATCAAAAATAAGCAGCCGGTTATCCCGATATCCGTCAATCTGTCCCGCCAGCATTTCAAGAATCCGGATCTGCTGCCCCACCTGTCCGAAATCGCCCGAAAATATCTGGTGCCGGATGGAGTGATTGAGCTGGAACTGACCGAATCTGTTTTCTTTGACGACAGGAGAATCGAAATCGTAAAAGGAAATATCAAGACCATGCATCAACTCGGGTTTTTATGTTCCCTGGACGATTTCGGTACCGGTTATTCTTCTCTCGGCCTGCTAAAAGAGTTTGATATCGATACGATCAAGCTGGACCGCAAATTTGCCCAGGACATCACAAACCCCAAAAGCCAGCATATTCTGGCGTGCATCATGGAACTGACCAAAAATCTGAACATAAAAACAGTCGCAGAAGGGATCGAGACACAAGAACAACTCGACTGCCTAAAAGGATTGCACTGCGATCTGATCCAGGGCTACCTGTATTCAAAGCCCCTGCCCATCCCTGAGTTTGAGCAATGGGCAGAAAGCCGCCTATTCTAACATATCCATCTGCTGGAAAAACCGGGACTGATTCCGGAAGCCTCAGGCGCGGCACCGACGCCTCAGGTACGGAATCATCCCGTTTTTCAATTGGATTCAGAGTAACCCTCGGCAACCCAACATCTAGTGGTGGGATTTTCCTTGAAATCAGGTTGTTGTGTTCCGGGAATTCAGGTGCTATAATAAAACGGATAATACGCGAAGATAAGGAAGGTTTCACAGATGGCAGAATTAACACCGATGATGCAGCAGTATGTAAAGACGAAGGAAGAGTACCATGATTGTATTTTGTTTTATAGATTGGGCGATTTCTATGAGATGTTCTTTGAGGATGCGCTGACGGCTTCCCGGGAGCTGGAGATCACCCTTACGGGAAAGGACTGCGGCCTTGAGGAACGGGCGCCCATGTGTGGGATTCCCTACCACGCGGTGGAGGGGTATCTGACGAAACTGGTGAAAAAAGGATACAAGGTGGCGATCTGCGAGCAGGTCGAGGACCCTAAGATGGCCAAGGGCCTGGTGAAACGGGAAGTGGTCCGCATTGTGACGCCGGGAACGAATTTTAATACGCAGACTTTGGATGAGTCGAAGAATAATTATCTGATGTGCATCGTTTATCTGGATGAGAAATACGGGGTTTCGGTTTCCGATATTACCACCGGGGAGTTCCTGGTGACTGAACTGGATACAGACCGGAAACTGATTGATGAGATCCATAAATATATGCCTTCAGAGATTATCTGCAACGACTCTTTTTACGTCAGCGGGATGGATCTTGAAGATCTGCAGAGCAGGCTGGGCATCACAATTTATTCCCAGGACGCCTGGTATTTTGACGACGAGAAATGTATCCGGGTGCTCAAGGAGCATTTCCAGGTGGGCAGCCTGGATGGATTGGGACTAAAGGACTATGACTGTGGTATCATCGCCGCAGGGGCCATGCTGCAGTATCTCTATGAGACACAGAAGACGCCGCTCCAGCATATGACCACCCTGACTCCCTATGCCACTGGGAAATTTATGGTGATCGACAGCTCCACCAGGAGAAATCTGGAACTGGTGGAAACGATGCGGGAAAAGCAAAAAAAAGGTTCGCTGCTGTGGGTGCTGGATAAAACGAAAACTGCCATGGGGGCCCGTATGCTGCGCAGCTATATAGAACAGCCTTTGATCAATGAAAAAGAGATCGAAAAAAGACTGTCTGCGATCGAAGAACTGAACCGGAACGCGATTACCAGGGAGGAGATAAGGGAGTATCTGAATCCCGTCTATGACCTGGAACGGCTGATCAGCAAGATCAGCTATAAAACTGCCGGCCCCAGGGATCTGAATGCCTTTGCCGGTTCTTTGTATATGCTGCCGCATATTAAGTTCCTGTTAAAGAATCTGCAGGCGCC
The DNA here is from genome assembly GCF_019042245.1 of Diplocloster modestus. Classification (GTDB taxonomy): domain Bacteria; phylum Bacillota; class Clostridia; order Lachnospirales; family Lachnospiraceae; genus Diplocloster; species Diplocloster modestus. Next base: position 100,667 of record NZ_JAHQCX010000017.1, on the reverse strand, counting down.
GCTGCTGCAGGAGATCTATGAGGAAATTGATGAGTTAAGCGACCTGTATGAACTGGTGAAAACATCGATCCAGGAGGAGCCTCCGATCACGATCCGGGAGGGCGGAATCATCCGGGACGGCTACCATGAAGAGGTGGACAAGTTAAGGCACGCCAAGACCGAAGGGAAGAACTGGCTGGCCGATCTGGAAGCCAGGGAAAAGGAAAAGTCCGGCATTAAAAATCTGAAAATAAAGTTTAATAAGGTATTCGGCTATTATTTGGAGGTTACAAATTCCTATAAGGATATGGTGCCGGATTATTTTGTGCGCAAGCAGACGATGGCAAATGCCGAGCGCTACATTACTCCTGAATTAAAAGAGCTGGAGGATATGATTCTGGGAGCGGAGGATAAGCTTACGGTGCTGGAATACAACCTGTTCTGCCAGGTCCGGGACAGGATCGCGGAAGAGGTCGTGCGGATCCAGACCACAGCCCGGGCGGTTGCGAAGACCGACGTGTTTGCCTCTCTGGCGCTGGTAGCAGAGCGGAATAACTATGTCCGTCCGAAGATTAATCAGAAGGGGATCATTGATATCAAGGACGGCAGACATCCGGTTGTGGAGCGGATGATTGCCAATGATATGTTCATTCCAAACGATACCTATCTGGATCACAGGGATAAGAGAATTTCCATTATTACGGGGCCGAACATGGCTGGAAAATCCACCTATATGCGGCAGGCGGCGCTGATCGTGCTGATGGCCCAGATCGGCAGCTTCGTTCCGGCCAAAAGTGCTAATATCGGGATCGTGGATCGGATCTTTACCCGGGTCGGCGCTTCCGATGATCTGGCATCCGGGCAGAGTACTTTCATGGTGGAGATGACGGAGGTTGCCAACATTTTGAGAAACGCCACTTCGGACAGCCTTCTGATCCTGGACGAGATCGGAAGGGGAACCAGTACGTTTGACGGACTGAGTATTGCGTGGGCCGTAGTGGAATACATAAGCAATCCGAAGCTTCTGGGGGCAAAGACGCTGTTTGCCACTCATTATCATGAGCTGACGGAGCTGGAGGGAAAACTGAACAATGTGAACAATTATTGTATCGCGGTAAAAGAAAAGGGGGATGACATCGTATTCCTGCGGAAAATCGTCAAGGGCGGTGCGGATAAGAGCTACGGGATCCAGGTGGCCAAGCTGGCCGGTGTGCCGGATCTGGTCATCGACCGGGCAAAAGAACTGGTGGAGGAGTTAAGCGACGCTGATATTACGGCAAAGGCCAGAGATATCGCGGCCGGTTCCAATGGATTTCTTACGGAATCCCTCCATTCTATGGACGTGGAACAGATGTCCCTGTTCGACACGGTCCGGGATGATGACATTATATTGGAATTAAGGGATATCGATATCAGCACTCTGACACCGATTGACGCGTTAAATACCATTTACCGCCTGCAGAACAAGATTAAAAACCGGTGGTAGGAGCCTTGCGCCACGGGAGGAAAATATGGGTAGAATAGAAGTATTAGATCAACACACAATCGACAAAATCGCGGCCGGTGAAGTGATCGAGCGGCCTTCGTCTGTGGTTAAGGAGCTGGCGGAGAATGCCATCGATGCAGGGGCCAGCTCGGTTACGGTAGAGATAAAAGAGGGAGGCATCAGCTTCATCCGGATCACAGATAACGGAAGCGGTATCGAGAAAGATCAGGTGCCGACGGCGTTCCTGCGCCATTCCACCAGTAAGATCCGGGCAGTGGAGGATTTAATGACGATTCATTCCCTGGGATTCCGGGGCGAGGCTTTATCCAGTATTGCCGCGGTTGCCCAGGTGGAACTGGTGACAAAGACCCATGCGGAGGGCACGGGAATCCGCTATCTCATCGAAGGGGGAAAAGAAGTCAGTCTGGAGGAAGTGGGAGCCCCTGACGGGACCACATTTCTGGTTAGAAATCTTTTCTATAATACGCCGGCCCGGAAAAAGTTTTTGAAAGCTGCCATGACGGAGGCCGGCTATATCAATGACCTGCTGATCAAATTAGCGCTGTCGCATCCGGACATTTCCTTTAAATTCATTAATAATGGGCAGGTAAAGCTGCACACTTCCGGGAATACAAACCTAAAGGATATTATTTACGGTGTATATGGCCGGGAGATCGCTTCTGAACTGATCGCTGTCGAGGCCGGGGATGCTGGAGTGCAGATCCGGGGATTTATCGGCAAACCGGTCATATCCAGAGGCAACCGGAATTATGAAAATTATTATATCAACGGGCGGTATATTAAGAGCCAGATTATATCCAAGGCCATTGAGGATGCCTATAAAACCTTTATGATGCAGCACAAATATCCGTTTGCCGTCCTGCATTTTACCATTGAAGGGGATCTGTTGGATGTCAATGTGCATCCGACCAAGATGGAGCTGCGCTTTTCCAATCAGGAGGAGATCTATCAGCTGATCGTCCGCACCCTTAAGGATGCGCTGTCCGGCAGAGAGCTGATTCCGGAAGTTACGCTGGATCTGCGGCTGACAAGGAGGGGCGGCCAACCGGATGTACTGGTAAACGAAGCGACGGAAGGGAAAAGTCCTTTTGGGTTGGAATATGAGGCACAAAAAAAGGGGAATCCTTCTGATAGCAGGATAAGCTTGCAGCCGGAAGCGGATAAGAAAAGTGATCCGGGCCAGAAAAACCTGGAATATTTCATGCAGGAAATGCGCAGACGTGTGCGTGCCAATCATGAGGCGCAGATGGAGACGCAGCGTCTCTATGAGCAGATACAGCCTATTCATAAAACGAGAAACCCGGGAGAGGACAGCGGGGATATTGCGTCAAAGGAATTTCATCAGAATGGATTATACGAGGATAACCAGACAGAGAATGGAAAACCAGAGTATCAGGCATTTATACAGGAAGAAAGTTTTTACGGCCGGACGGATACGCAGGGAAGGATAGATACGGTAGGCGCAGAAGCGGAAAGTGCGGCGGCAGCGGACGGGATAAGAACACAGCCGGATGCAGGTGTACCGGCCGATTATTCTTCTGGATTTACAAAAGCAGAACAATTGGAATTGTTCGAGCACCGACTGCTGGATAAGGATTCCAGGATGGATCACCGGATCATCGGACAGCTGTTTGAGACCTATTGGCTGGTACAGTTCCAGGAGCATCTGTATATCATTGACCAGCACGCGGCCCATGAGAAGGTTCTGTACGAGAGAACCATGAAAAGCCTTGGGGCCAGGGAGTTTACGTCCCAGCTGCTAAGCCCGCCGATTATTCTGACGCTTACCATGCAGGAAGCGGAGCTGCTGAAATGTTATCAGGATTATTTCACGCAGATTGGGTTTGAGATCGAGCCTTTCGGCGGCAATGAATACTCAGTCAGGGCTGTTCCGGACAATCTGTTCGGTATCGCGCAGAAAGACCTGCTGGTTGAATTAATCGATGGGCTGGCGGATTTTCATATAACCATGGAAGCAGATATGATCAATCAAAAAATCGCGTCCATGTCGTGTAAGGCCGCGGTAAAAGGAAATCAGGCATTATCTGAGGCGGAAGCGAAAGCTTTGATCGACGAGCTCTTAGAGCTGGAGAATCCATATAACTGCCCGCATGGCAGGCCGACGATTATTTCCATGTCTAAATATGAGTTGGAAAAGAAATTCAAGAGAATTGTATGAGGCGAAAATGACGGAGCATAGATATAAAAGACAGAAGGTGACAATATGAAACGGCCGCTTGTTATCCTGACGGGGCCGACAGCGGTGGGGAAAACCCGTTTATCCATAAGTCTGGCCAAGGCCATCGGCGGAGAGATCATATCTGCGGACTCGATGCAGGTATACCGGTATATGGACATCGGTTCCGCAAAAATACGGATGGAAGAGATGCAGGGCGTGCCTCATCATCTGATCGATGTCTTGTCCCCCTTTGAAGAATTTCATGTAGTAAAATTCAAAGAACTGGCCCAGGAAGCTATAGAACAGATTTATGACAGAGGGAATATACCGATCCTAACCGGAGGTACCGGATTTTATATCCAGGCTGTTTTATACGACATTGATTTTACTGAAAACGGGGAGGATCCGTCTGTGCGCGAGGAATTAGAAGCGCTGGCACGGGAAAAAGGGGCCGCTTATCTGCACGGGTGCTTATCCGAAGTAGATCCGGAATCGGCCGGGATCATTCATGCCAATAATATAAAGCGCGTCATCCGTGCGCTTGAATACTACCGGCAGACAGGCCAGCCCATATCCGCTCACAATCAGTCGGAAAGGCAGAAGGAGTCCCCATACCGATTTTCCTACTTCGTGTTAAATGATGACCGCCCGAAGCTCTATCAGCAGATTGATTCCCGGGTGGATCAGATGCTGGCGGATGGATTGGCGGACGAGGTCCGTGCCCTAAAAGCCATGGGCTGCACGAAAGAAATGGTTTCCATGCAGGGCCTGGGCTACAAAGAAATCCTGGCCTGGCTCGACGGAGAATGCACGTTTGAGGACGCAGTCTACATTCTCAAACGGGACACACGGCATTTCGCAAAGCGCCAGCTCACATGGTTCAAAAGAGAACGGGATGTGATCTGGATCAACAAACCAGATTTTGACTACGACGAAGACCGGATCCTCGCGTTCATGCTTAACAAAATATAAATAGTATAAATAGGGACATGTCCATTTCGGTTTGGGACATGTCCAGACTGAAATGGACATGTCCCAAATTGAAATGGACATGTCCCCCATAATCGACATTCGGGAAAGGTGAACAAAGGAAAAGAGCAATGACAGAAGCAATGTATAAAGACCTGGGCGTCAGCCCGCAAGTATTTCAATATGGAAAAGAGATAGAAGGTACCCTGGCAGAACGTTTTGAGCAGATTGATAAAATCGCGGAATATAACCAGCTGAAGGTGATAAAGGCCATGCAGCGGCACAGGGTAAGCGAAGCGTGCTTTGCTGCTACCAGCGGGTATGGATACAATGACCTGGGACGGGATACGCTGGAGGAAGTATACGCATCAGCCTTTCATACCGAAAGTGCTCTGGTGCGGCCGCAGCTGACCTGTGGGACCCATGCGCTGGCTGTGGCGCTGGCGGCGAATCTGCGTCCGGGGGACGAGCTGTTCTCACCGGTTGGAAAGCCCTATGATACGCTGGAGGAAGTCATTGGGATCCGGCCTTCCAAGGGGTCCCTGGCGGAGTATGGTATCACGTACCGGCAGGTGGATCTTATGGAGGACGGTGGTTTTGACTATGAGAATATCCGCAGAGCCATTAACGCGAAAACGAAGCTGGTGACCATCCAAAGGTCGAAAGGCTATCAGACCCGACCTACCTTGTCTGTGGAGAGAATAGGTGAGCTGATCCGGTTTGTAAAGGAGATAAAGCCGGAAGTGATCTGCATGGTGGATAATTGTTACGGAGAATTCGTGGAGACGGTAGAGCCCACCGACGTGGGAGCGGATCTATGTGTGGGATCTCTGATTAAAAATCCCGGCGGCGGCCTGGCGCCGATCGGAGGCTATATCGTCGGAAAGCAGGAGCTGATCGAAAACTGCGCGTACCGTCTGACCTCACCTGGATTGGGCAGGGAAGTCGGAGCGACTCTGGGCATACTGAATTCTTTTTATCAAGGCTTCTTTCTGGCTCCCACAGTCACGGCCAGCGCATTAAAAGGGGCTGTATTCGCGGCTAATGTCTATGAGGCTCTGGGTTTTCCCGTGGTGCCCAATGCGCAGGAGAGCCGGCATGACATTATACAGGCAGTTACCTTCGGAAAGCCGGAGGGTGTGATCGCATTCTGTAAAGGAATACAGGCGGCAGCTCCGGTGGACAGCCATGTGACCCCGGAGCCCTGGGCGATGCCCGGTTATGACAGTGATGTGATCATGGCTGCGGGAGCGTTCGTGTCGGGTTCCTCCATAGAATTAAGCGCGGACGGTCCCATCAAGCCGCCTTACGCTGTCTATTTCCAGGGAGGGCTTACATGGCCCCATGCCAAGTTTGGAATACTGATGTCGTTGCAGAAGCTGATCGATGCGGGAGTGGTAAGACTATGAAAAAAGTTGTGATCGTGGGTGCCGGGGCTTCCGGGCTGATGGCGGGTATCGCTGCGGCGCGCACAGGTGCTCAGGTGACCATTCTGGAACATACGCCACAGATCGGGAAAAAAATCCGTTTAACCGGTAACGGCCGGTGTAATCTGACAAATATCGATCAATCACCGGGAAATTACAGAGGGTCACATCCGGAATTTGCACAGGAGGCTATCAAACGGTTTTCCGTGCCGGATACGATTAAATTTTTCGGCGAACTGGGAATTTATACAAAAAACAGAAACGGCTATCTATATCCACATTCTGATCAGGCGGCTGATGTGGCGGAAGTATTGAGAGCCGAAAATGAACATCAGCATGTAAAAATATCCTGTAATTCTGCCATACGGTCTATATCTGCGGACAAGCATTTTCTGATAGAAACAGAGAGCTGGACCTATCCGGCCGACGCTCTGATCCTGTGCACAGGTTCGAAAGCCGCTCCGAAGACAGGTTCGGACGGCAGCGGATATCAGCTGGCCGAACAGCTGGGGCACCGGATTGTGAAGCCTCTTCCAGCGCTGGTGCAGCTAAAGGCAGCCGGTAAGGAGTTTCAGAAGCTGGCCGGCATCCGTGCGGAAGCGAAAGCGACCTTAAGAGTAGGAGATTACGCGGTTCAGTCAGATCAGGGAGAAGTTCAGCTGACCGGGTATGGGATATCAGGTATCCCTGTATTTCAGATCAGCCGTTTTGCCGCAGAGGCGCTGGAACAGCAGAAAAAGGTCCAGGTATGGTTAGATTTCTTTCCTGAGTTTACGGCGGATAATCTGTTGACGTTTTTTCAGCAGCGAATCAGTCATATATCGTATAAGCGGATGGGACAGTTCTTTACCGGTATGCTGCCCGGAAAGCTTCCGGAGGCGGTGCTCCATAAGGCCGGACTGGAGGCGGCTTTGCCGGTGGGCCAGCTTGCGCCGGAGGGAGTGATGAAGCTGGTCCTGCTGCTGAAAGCATATCCGGTGGACATCACCGGCACCAATTCTTTTGACCAGGCACAGACCTGCGCCGGAGGGGTAGATACGCAAGAAGTTGATCCCGGCACCATGGAATCCAGGATCGTCCCGGGACTGTATCTGGCCGGTGAACTTTTGGATATTGACGGAGCCTGCGGCGGTTATAATCTCCAGTGGGCCTGGACCAGCGGCTATATTGCCGGCACCAGCGCAGCAGGAGGCCGGCTGCCAAGAAAGGAATAACAATGATCCGCATTCAACAGTTAAAACTGAACATCGGGCATACCCCGGAAATGCTTCAGCAGGCAGTTGCAAACGCCCTGAAGCTGCCTACGGAACAGATAAAGAATTTCCATATCATAAAGCGCTCCATCGATGCCAGAAAAAAGCCGGACATCTTCTATGTCTATGCCATCGATGTGGATATCCCAAAGGAACAGCAGTTTTTGAAAAAGAGAAACAGTAAAAATCTGACCTTGGTAAAGAAACAGCGGTATCAGTTCCAGGTTTCGGGAGCGCAGCCGCTTACAAACCGGCCGGTGATAATCGGGAGCGGTCCGGCCGGTTTGTTCTGTGCGCTTCTGTTAGCCCAGCATGGGTATCAGCCTCTGGTCCTGGAGCGGGGAGCTGGTATGGAGGAGCGAAAGTCCGCGGTGGAACGCTTCTGGCGGACAGGGGTACTGGACACGGAATCGAATGTCCAATTCGGGGAGGGCGGAGCGGGAACCTTCTCAGACGGCAAACTGAATACCCTGGTCAAAGATAATGCCGGCCGCAGCCGGAAGGTCCTGGAGATCTTCACGGAAGCGGGCGCGTCACCGGATATCCTGATCGAACACAAACCTCATATCGGTACCGATGTTCTGGAAACCGTGGTAAAAAATATCCGGCAGGAGATCGTCCGCCTGGGCGGAGAGATCCGGTTTCATTCCAGGGTGACGGATCTGGAAATCAGGAATCAGCGGATCTGTTCAGTAACCGTTAACGGTACCGGACGCATACCGGCCGAGCTGGTGGTACTGGCGGTCGGACACAGCGCCAGAGATACGTTTGCCCGGTTAAAGGAACTGGCCGTTCCCATGCAGCCGAAGCCGTTTGCCGTGGGGGTCCGGGTGGAGCATCCCCAGGATATGATTAATCTGGCACAATACGGGGCAGAAGCTGCGGGCAAACTGCCTGCTGCGGATTATAAGGTTACCGCGTCCGTGTCCACCGGTCACAGCGTATATTCGTTTTGCATGTGTCCGGGAGGATATGTGGTGAATGCCAGTTCCGAGCGGGAGGCCATCGCCGTGAACGGTATGAGTTACCAGGCCCGCGACGGGAGCAACGCAAACAGCGCTATCGTGGTGACGGTTACGCCGGATGATTTTGGTTCCGTAGATATTCTCGGGGGAGTAGAATTTCAGCGGAGACTGGAGCATGCCGCATTCCGGGCGGGGGAAGGCAGGATTCCGGTACAGCTTCTGAAAGATTTTCGGGAAGCCGTGCCCAGCCGGAATCTGGGAGATATCGTGCCCTCCATCAAAGGGGAATGGAAGTTCGCGGATCTGCGGGAGGTTTTCCCAGAGGTTTTATCCAGATCTATCCTGGAAGCCATGCCGGTGTTCGCAAATAAAATACCGGGATTCGCAAGGCCGGACAGTATACTTTCCGGTGTGGAAAGCCGTACATCTTCCCCGGTCAGGATCCTGCGGAACTCTTCTTATGAAAGTGAAATACAGGGGCTTTATCCCTGTGGAGAGGGAGCGGGATATGCGGGAGGAATCACGTCGGCGGCCATGGACGGAATAAAGACCGCCGAAGCCGTTGCACAGAGGTTTAAGCCTCTTGCTTAACAAATTATTAAGGAAATTATAGATATACAAGCATCCTGTTTTGTGTTAGAATAAAAAATCGGAGGATAAGGTTTATGAGAGCATCAGCAGGTAAAAATGCGTGGGCATGTTTTCTGCTCATTCTGGCAGGAATTGTACTGGGTGGCTTTATCGGCTCCCTGACAGAAGGAGTATCCTTCTTAAGCTGGCTGAATTACGGGCAGCAGTTCGGACTGGACAGTCCCATTATCCTGAATCTGGGGATTCTGGTCATCACGTTCGGACTTCATATTAAAATAACCATAGCCAGCATTATCGGTGTCATTCTGGGTATAATCATTTACCGAATGATATAACGATCAAGAAATACCAATGATTCATATCGTTTCATACAGTAAGAATCCTTAGTAGGAACGGCGCAGCCGTATTGTCGCGATTGGAGAGAGACAATACTAAGGAGTGATAGAACATGGAAAAAAAGAACATAACGGTAAAAGAAATGCCAAGTGATCAGAGGCCCTATGAAAAATGTCTGGCTCTGGGCGCGGGGGCGCTGACAGACACAGAGCTTCTGGCGGTGATCATCCGCAGCGGCGTCAAAGGGGAACGCAGTCTGGATCTGGCGGATCGAATATTACAGCTATCCGGTATCGGACAGGGGCTTCTGGGAGTCTGCCGTGTTGGGATACAGGATTTGATGAAGATAAAGGGAATTGGGAAAGTGAAGGCCATTCAGATACAGTGTGTGGCTGAATTATCCAGGAGAATAGCCAAAAAAGCTGCGACAGAGAGCCTTCGTTTTGAAAGGCCGTCTACTATTGCGGATTATTATATGGAAGATTTCCGTCATCTAGAGCAGGAACATCTCATGGTGCTGCTTCTGAATTCCAAAAATCGCTTGTTGAGAGAACAGGTTATTTTCAAAGGTACCGTCAATGCTTCTTTAGTATCCCCACGGGAAATATTTATTCTGGCACTGCGTTACGGAGCGGTCAATATGATCCTGGTCCATAACCATCCCAGCGGAGATCCGTCTCCCAGCAAAGCGGATGTGGACATATCCAGAAGGATCAAACAGTCCGGAGAACTGATCGGTATCCGCATGTTAGATCATATTATTATAGGAGATCAAAAATACTGTAGTTTACAGGAAAGAGGAATTATTTAGGAGGACTAACGCAAAATGACGAACAATGTTTTTGGAGTGGATTTAGGGACATGCAATATCAAAATCTACGACCGGCATGCCGACCAGATTTATAAAGAGAAGAATATTATAGCCATTGCCAATAAAAAGGATGTGTTTGCCATCGGGGATGAGGCCTTTGAGATGTATGAAAAAGCGCCGGCTAATATCAACGTGTTTTTCCCGATGAACAATGGCGTGATTTCCAATATCAATGCAATGCAGCAGCTCCTTTCCAAATTCTTAAGCAGCCATTCGAAAGGCAGTTTAAAGGGAAGTGAATTTATCATGACATTTTCCAACGACATCACGGAAGTGGAGAAGAAAGCGTTTCATGATGTGGTGTTAAACAGCAATTTTAAACCCAAGCAGGTGGATATGGTGGAAAAGGCGGTAGCCGATGCTGTGGGACTGGGTGTGGATGTTAAGAGTGCCAAAGGCGTTATGATCATCAATATCGGGGCGGATACCACCGAGATCGCGATTATCTCTCTGGGAGGGATCGTGATCAGCCGCCTGATCCATGTGGGCGGAAACCAGCTGGATGAGGATATCCAGAATGTGCTGAAACGGGAATATAATTTTTATATCGGTGACAAAACCGCCGAAAATCTGAAAAAGCAGCTGGCGTGTGCCACGGACTGTGAAGAAGCCAGCGCGAAAGCATATGGGATCGATGTGGTTACCGGGCTGCCAGTGGAGGTGGAAGTGCCGGGCACTCTGATTTTCGAGGCGATTTCTGATCATCTGCATACGATTATCGATTCTGTTAAAATCATACTGGAGAGGACGCCGCCGGAACTGGCTGCGGATATCGTGGCCAACGGTGTATATGTGACCGGCGGTTCTTCCAGAATCCGGAATCTGGACAAATTCATACGCAAGGAGACGAATCTGAAAGCGAATATCGTGGAAGAGCCGGAAGAGAGTGTGGTAAGAGGGCTGGCGAACATTATCGCCGATGACAGCCTGCGTTCCCTGAACTTTGTACGGCAGACCAGGGTTTATCATTAATCGGACAGAGGTTATTCATGAGAAAGAAAAAGAGATTTTCGATACCAAGTAAATATCTGCTGCTGGTCCTTACCCTGCTGTGTATCGGGCTGATGCTGCTTACGTTCACTACGGATCTGGCTACAGGGCCACTGCGCAGTGTCTCTAACTACGTCTTTGTACCGATCCAGAAGGGGATCAATCAGATCGGCTGGTGGATCAGCGATAAGAAGGAGAATCTGGCGGATTTAAAAGAAGTCCGGGCCAAAAATCAGGAGCTGCAGCAGCAGGTGGACGAGCTGACGGAGGAGAATACGATCCTTCAGCAGGATAAATTCGAGCTGGAACGTCTGCGGGAACTGGTGAAGCTGGATTCCGAATATTCTGATTACCAGAAAGTCGGAGCCAGAATCATTGGAAAGGACCCCGGCAATTGGTTCGACAAATTTCTGATTGATAAAGGTACCAATGACGGCCTGGCGGTGGATATGAATGTAATCGCAGGCGGCGGGCTGGTGGGGATAATCACCGAGGTAGGACCAGATTATGCCACAGTCAGGTCGATCATCGACGACACTACCAACGTCAGCGCCATGATCGAGACCACTTCGGACCGCTGTATTGTGGAAGGAAATCTGCAGTTGATGAACGAGGGGATTATCCAGTTCAGTGAACTGTCGGACAAAGAGAATAAGGTCAATGCAGGGGACAAAGTGGTAACATCGATTATCAGCAGCAAGTATCTGCCGCGGATACTGATCGGATATGTAAAAGAAATCGTACCGGACGCCAATAACCTGACAAAATCAGGTACGATCACTCCGGTGGTGGATTTTGAGCATCTGGAAGAAGTGCTGGTGATCACGGATCTGAAATAATACTGGAAATTACCGGCAGAAAGGAGGACAAAAGGCAAGTGAAGAGAACTCTGGTGGTCACCGTATTGATAATTGTATGTTATGTGCTGCAGTGTACGCTGTTCCAGAGCCTGGCTCTGGCGAGTATATCTCCGAACCTGCTGATTGTCGTTACTTCCTCCTTTGGTTTCATGAGAGGCAAAAAGGAAGGGCTGATCATTGGCTTTTTCTGCGGCTTTTTGATAGATATTTTTTATGGTGACATTTTGGGCTTTTACGCGCTGATGTACATGCTGATTGGGTATGGGAACGGATTCTTTCACAAGATCTTTTTCGACGAGGATGTGAAGCTGCCCATGATCCTGATCACTTTAAGCGAGATTGTATTCAGTTTTGTGATTTATTTCTTTTTGTTTTTGCTGCGCAACAGGCTGGATTTTCCGTATTACCTGGTCCACGTGATCATTCCGGAGGTGGTGTACACCGTGGTGGTTACCGTGATCCTTTACCGGATTATTCTGTGGATCAACCGGAAGCTGGAGGCGGCCGAGAAAAGGAGTGCAAACAAATTTGTTTAGAGAGTTACTAAGAGATATCAAAGATTATATCCTGGACGTTGTAAAATCCAGAGAGTTTGTCATGATAATCGTCTTTCTCGCGCTGGCGGCCTTACTGGTTCAGAGGCTGTTTGTTCTTCAGATCGTGAATGGAGAGGATTATTTAAATACGTTTACGCTGAAAATAAAAAAAGAGCGGGTTTTAAACGGCACCAGAGGTAATATTTACGACAGTAAGGGGAATCTGCTGGCTTATAACGAGCTGGCTTATTCTGTTACCATAGAGGACAACGGGGAATATGACAGCATATCGAAAAAAAATCAGGAGCTCAACCATATTATCGATCAGGTAATACAGATCGTGGAAGGCAACGGCGATACCATGATCAGCGATTTCCAGATTGTGCTGGACAGTAACGATAACTATATCTTCTCAGTGGAAGGGACTTCCCTGATGCGCTTCCGCGCCGACGTTTACGGGAAGAAAACCATAGATGCGCTGGAACCTGAGCAGAAAAATGCGTCTGCCGACACGATTATGGCGCGTCTGTGCGCGGATAATAAGACCGGATACGGTATCTCTGCCGATTTCACAAAAGAAGAGATACTGAAAATAGCCAGTGTGCGGTTTGCCATGGCCGGAAACAGCTATCAGAAATATATGGCGACCACGATCGCGACAGATGTCAGCGACGAGACCGTTGCGGTTATCATGGAAAACAGCGATAAGCTGCAGGGGGTACAGATAGAGAAAGGATTTCTCCGCAGATATAACGACAGCCTGTACTTTTCCCATATTATCGGTTATACCGGCAAAGCGTCCCAGGAAGAGCTGGATGAGCTGAAGAAACAGGATGACAGCTATGCCCTGAATGATATCATCGGAAAATCCGGAATCGAACAATATATGGAAACCGACCTGCAGGGGAAAAAGGGAATGGAAAAGTTCTATGTAGACAACCTGGGCAAGGTTCTCGAGGTATCCGAGCGGACCGAACCGGAGGCGGGCAACGATCTGTATCTGACCATCGACCGGGATCTGCAGATAGCCGTCTACGACATTATCGAACAGAAGCTGGCGGGAATTCTGATATCCAAGATCCGGAATATCAAAGAGTACACTCCCTCATCCAACAGCGGAGCCGGAGATATCGTCATTCCCATCGACGACGTATATTATGCATTTTTCAAACACAGAGTACTGGATACCGGGCATTTCGCCAAGCCGGAAGCTAAGGAGACGGAAAGCGCGGTGTATGATAAATTCGTCGGAAGCCAGCAAAGCGTGTTAAGCCGGATCCGGTCCGAACTCACCTCCGCTGCCCCAACCGCTTACCGGGCGCTGCCGAAGGATATGCAGTCCTATATGAGTTATATCGTCAACACATTCCTGACGGATCATGAGATATTGATCTCCAAGGCTGTGGATACCAAAGATCCCACTTATATCGCCTGGAAAACGGACGAGACCATCGGACTTAAGGAATATCTGGAGTATGCGATTTCCAAAGAGTGGGTCGATATTTCCAATATATCTGTGGAAGATAAATATCTGGATTCCGCTCAGATCTATGACGCGCTGGTGGATTATATCATCACCTCCCTGGAAAACGAGGAAGGGTTCAGTTCTCTCATTTATAAATACATGATCCGCGATAATTCCCTTAGCGGGAAAGAAGTTTGTATGTTATTATATGAGCAGGGCATTCTTCCGGCCGACGACGAGGACAAAGCGGCGGTTGAGAGCGGCCAGATGTCAGCTTACCAGTTTATGATGAAAAAGATCTCGAATCTCCAGATAACACCGGGCCAGCTGGGGCTGGACCCATGTTCCGGTTCCGCGGTAATTACCGATGTGAATACCGGACAGGTTCTGGCCAGCGTATCCTATCCGGGGTACGATAACAACCGGCTGGCGAATTCCATGGATTCGGCATACTTCCAGAAGCTGCAGTCGGATAAAGAGGCGGCTCCCATGTATAACAGGGCGACCCAGGAGCGTACGGCTCCCGGTTCTACCTTTAAGATGTTATCCGCAGTTGCGGGACTCTCCGAACAGGTGATTTCTACAACTGCCACTATACAAGATTTGGGTGTTTATGATAAAATAACACCATCACCGAAATGCTGGCTCTATAACCGCTCCCATGGAACTCACGGCGCGGAGAACGTGTCAACGGCGCTTCGGGATTCCTGTAACTACTTTTTCTACGAAGTGGGTTACCGGCTGGGGACTGTCAATGGCACCTATAAGAGCGAATACGGCCTGGAACGTCTGAAAAAATATGCGGCGATGTTCGGCCTGACTTCCAAGTCCGGGATCGAGATTCCGGAATCGGAGCCGCAGTTTTCCGAGGAGGATGCGGTGCGTTCTGCGATCGGACAGGGCTCCCACGCCTATACGACTTCCGAGCTGAACCGCTATGTGATGACGGTTGCCAATTCCGGCAATTGTTATGAGCTGACACTTTTGGATAAAGTGGCCAGTCCATCCGGAGAAACTATAAAAACATTTGGAACCAAGGAAGGCAATAAAGTGGATCTTCCGGATACGGTCTGGAATGCAGTCCACGAGGGCATGCGTATGGTGGTAGAAAAGACCTCGGCTTTCGACGGATTGACGGTGCAGGCCGCAGGTAAGACCGGTACGGCACAGCAGACCACCAGCAGGCCGGACCATGCGTTGTTCGTGGGGTATGCGCCCTATGACCAGCCCGAGATCGCTATCGCGACACGGATCGCCAACGGCTATACATCCGCGAATACTGCGGAAGTCACAAGAGATATTGTAAAATACTATTTTAAACTGGCAAGCGCGGAGGAGATTATAAGCGGTACTGCCACAGAAACACAAACAGTAACAGGAGACTAGGGGGATTAGCAATGAATCAGCCTGTAATCATCAAAAGCAATCGGTACGGTATTATTGTGATTCTGGACCGGGACATGCCTTTCCCGGAACTGCTGGACAAGATTGCTGAAAAGTTCCGTGACTCAGCCAAATTTTTTAAAGATGCACAGATGGTTGTCAGCTTTGAAGGAAGAAAATTATCGGAAGAAGAGATAGGGCAGGCATTAGAAGCGATCAGTGAGAATTCCGATATCAAGGTTCTGTGTGTGGTAGACACAGATCTGCAGAAAGAACAGGAATTCAAAAAATCACTGGATGAGAAATTGAATGAAATTTCCGCCCATGACGGACAATTTTATAAAGGCACTTTAAGATCCGGCCAGGTGCTGGAGTCTGAGACAAGCATCGTAATCCTGGGTGATGTAAATCCCGGGGCGAAGGTGATTGCCAAAGGCAACATTGTTATTCTGGGGGCATTTAAGGGGAATGCCTATGCGGGAGCGAATGGAAATCAAAACGCCTTTGTGGCGGCCTTATCCATGCATCCCATGCAGATCAGGATCGGCGACGTGATCGCCCGCTGCCCGGATGAATCACATAAGAAGAGCGATAATGAGCCGAAAATCTCCTATGTGGAGGACGGCAATATCTATATCGAGCCAATTACCAAAGAATCCATCGGAGAACTAAATTTATAAAAACATTTGGAGGGAATCAGCATGAGTGAAGTAATTGTAGTAACATCAGGCAAAGGCGGCGTCGGGAAGACGACAACTACGGCCAACGTCGGAACAGGCCTTGCCAAATTGGATAAAAAGGTGGTTTTGATCGATACGGATATAGGGCTGCGGAACCTGGATGTGGTTATGGGCCTGGAGAACAGGATTGTCTATAATCTGGTTGATGTAATAGAAGGAAACTGCCGGATTAAACAGGCTTTAATCAAGGACAAAAGATATCCCAACCTTCATCTGCTGCCGTCCGCGCAGACCAGAGACAAAACTTCGGTCACCCCTGAGCAGATGAAAAAACTGACCGATGAATTGAGGGAAGAATTTGACTACATACTTCTGGACTGCCCCGCGGGAATCGAGCAGGGATTCAAAAACGCCATCGCAGGAGCGGACCGGGCACTGATTGTGACGACTCCGGAAGTATCTGCGATCCGGGATGCGGACCGTATCATCGGGCTGCTGGAAGCCAATGGTTTAAAAAAGATCGAGCTGATCGTGAACAGAATCCGCATGGATATGGTGAAGCGGGGAGATATGATGTCCATTGATGATGTGGTGGATATCCTGGCTATCAATCTGATCGGCGCGGTTCCGGATGATGAGAACATTGTCGTCGCCACAAACCAGGGCGAGCCGCTGGTAGGAAGCGATTCCATGGCCGGACAGGCATTTATGAATATCTGCAGGAGGGTAATAGGAGAAGATGTGCCGCTGATGGATTTGGCAGTCAGCAGCGGATTCTTTGCAAAACTGGCCGGTTTATTTAAAAAATGATCAGGGGGAGGATACAACAATGGGATTGTTAGATTTATTTAAAAAGAAAAATTCAGGAGACGTTGCAAAAGATCGTTTAAAACTGTTGTTAATCTCCGACCGGGCGAATTGTTCACCGGAAGTAATGGAAATGATAAAAAATGATATTATCCAGGTAATTACAAAATATATGGAAATAGACCCCGAAGGCCTGGATATTCAGATTACCCAGACAGAATCGGAAGGAAGCAACGGCAGTGTTCCGGCACTGTACGCAAACATTCCGATTAAAGACATGAAGAAAATGAATAAATAGCAGGAGCGTTTATGTTCAAACAATATCAGCTTAGAAACTATAACTTCAGATTGTTGTTTTATATTATACTGGTTACCATAATGGGAATCCTGATCGTGGGCAGCGCCCAGGAATCATCACAGGACAAGCAGATCTTCGGTATGGCGATCGGTATGGTCGCTCTGATCGTGTGTTCCCTGATTGATTATCATTTCCTTCTGAAGTTTCAGTGGCTGATGTATCTGCTGTGTGTGGCGCTTCTTGTGGCGGTACTCATATTCGGTAAAGAGGTAAACGGTGCTACCAGGTGGATTCTTATTTTTGGAATTCAGTTTCAGCCCTCAGAGCTGGCGAAGGTGTTGTTGATTTTGTTCTTTTCCAAGCTGTTTTCCGATTATCGGGAATATATCAATACGGTGCGCTTAATCGGCGCCTCCCTGATCCTGATCGGAATCCCGCTGTTCCTGGTTTATAAGGAGCCGAACCTGTCGACCACGATTGCAATTACATTAATTTTCTGCAGCCTCTTGTATGTTGCCGGATTAAGTTATAAAATAATAGGTGGAGTACTGGCGGTAGTGATTCCTCTTGTTATCATTTTTTTCAGTCTGATTGTTCAGCCGGATCAGCCGTTTTTCCATGATTATCAGCAGGAGCGGGTGCTGGCCTGGCTGGAGCCGGAGAAATATCCGGATATTGCATACCAGCAGCTGAATTCCAAGATGGCCATAGGTTCCGGCCAGCTATACGGGAAGGGATTGGATACCAATGAGATCTCATCCGTCAAGAACGGTAATTTTATCGCGGAACCGCAGACGGACTTTATCTTCGCGGTGGCCGGTGAGGAATTGGGATTTATCGGTTGTTGTGCGATCATTATCTTATTGTTTTTAATTGTGTTAGAATGTATTTGGATGGGAAGGAAAGCCAGAGATCTGGAGGGGACCCTGATATGCTGTGGTATGGGGGCATTTATCGGGTTCCAGAGTTTTATCAACATCGGTGTAGCAACAGGACTGCTCCCCAACACGGGAATACCGCTGCCATTTGTCAGTTATGGGCTGACATCGCTGGTAACTCTGTTCATCGGTATGGGGATCGTGCTGAATGTAGGGATGCAGCCCAAGAAATATTAGCATTAGGAGGAATCGTAAATGAATATCGGATTAATCGCGCATGACTCGAAGAAGAAACTAATGCAGAACTTTTGCATTGCTTATCGGGGGATTTTAAGCAAACATGAATTATATGCCACAGGGACAACCGGACGTCTGATCGAAGAAGTGACGAATCTGAACGTTCACAAGTACCTGGCGGGTCATTTGGGGGGAGAGCAGCAGTTGGGAGCACAGATCGAACATAACCAGATCGATCTGGTGATATTCCTTCGGGATCCGCTGGCGCCCAAAGCCCACGAACCGGACGTCAACAATGTGGTGCGGCTGTGTGATATGCACAATATTCCGCTGGCGACCAACCTGGCCAGTGCGGAATTACTGATCAAATCTCTGGACAGAGGAGACTTAGAGTGGCGTGAGATGTATAAATAAAAAGATCAGAGGGGTAAGTGCCGCACTTTTTATGACAGTCCTGTTATCGGGCTGCGGACAAAGTGCAGTGCTTACAAATGCTTATGATTTTGACAATCCGGCCTATGGCCCCAGTGCATCAAGTGACGCAGGAGAGGTGTTAAATCCCTTTGCTGCGAATTTGTGCGTTACAGCGGGAGATGTGGACGCGGATATCGACATGTCGCAGTCAGAGAGCGCGGGTCTGTTCAACATCAACGGGCAGGACGTGCGGTACGCGAAAAATGTACATGAAGTTTTATATCCGGCCAGTATCACAAAGATCATGACTGCGCTGATCGCGCTGGAACAGGGAAATCTGGACGATGTGGTAACCGTCAGTGAGAACGCGGTGACCCTGGAAGCCGGAGCGCAGAAAAGCGGGATCAAGGCAGGGGACCAGATCGTTCTTCGGGACCTGCTGTACGGGATGATCATGTGGTCCGGTAACGATGCGGCTAAAGCGGTGGCGGAGCATATCGCCGGCAGCGAGGAAGAATTTGCCAACCGGATGAACCAGAGAGCCCGGGAACTGGGAGCTGTGGATACCCACTTTGTAAACGCCAGCGGTCTCCATGACGACAACCATTATTCCACCGTCTATGATCTCTATCTGATCTTCCAGAAAGTGACACAAAATGAAACCTTCCTGGATATGATGCAGACAAAGGAATATACAGCGACGGTAACATCCGCTGACGGCTCAGCCAGAGAGATAAACTGGAAAAATACGAACCATTATCTCACCGGCGACACCACCGCCCCCGAAAACGTAGTTGTAATCGGCGGGAAAACGGGGACGACGGAGAAGGCCCAGTCCTGTCTGACCGTGCTGGCCCAGGACGCTTCCGGGAATCCATATATTTCCACAATTTTAAAAGCCAAGGACAGAGACGCGTTATACGCACAGATGAATAATTTGTTGAGTATAATTAATAATTAAGGTTGTATTTTTTTATCATTCAGACTATAATTAAGTATAAATAACAGATGTTTTTGGTAAATTTAACGAACAAGAACATCCCGGAAACAAGGAGGAGATTGCAATGGTACAGTTAATCGTAGGCAACAAGGGGAAAGGAAAGACAAAACATCTCTTGGATAAAGTAAATCAGGAGATCAAAGCCGCTTCCGGAAACATTGTATATCTGGATAAAAGTGTGAAGCACATGTATGAGTTAAATAACAAGATTCGTTTGATCGATGTTTCAGAATATCTGATTGAAAACAGTGATGAATTTGTTGGTTTTTTAAGCGGGATTATTTCCCAGGATCATGATCTTGAGCAGATGTATTTAGACAGCTTCTTAAAAATCGCCCGTTTGGAAGGGCAGGATATCTCTTCTGTAGTCGCAAAAATAGAAAAGATCGGAGAAACCTTCGGTATTAAGTTTGTATTAAGTATCTCATTGGATGAAGACCAACTCCCTGAGTCAGTAAAACAGAACATCCTGGTTTCCCTGTAAACATACATAGGGAATAATTTAAAGTTCCATAAAACTACAATTTGAATTTAAAGTAAGAAAAAATAGAATAAAAAAGGCATTCTGCGGCAGATTGATCTGCACGGGAATGCCTTTTTTATGAGTGAGGCACAGCCCAAACCTTCGGAAGAATCTTATTGATGTGCAGGCCATTTACAGTCTGAAAGCTTTATTTCACTAAACCAAGCTGAAAATGAAGAGGCTTCCGGGCTGCATGCATAGATACCGAAGTGCACGTTCTTTGTGCCCTCGAACAGATGGAAAATACGCATTTGGCGGTATTCTTGGCCATCCATGGAACACTCAATACAAAAATCACTTTCACGTCGGCTGAGACGATACCAGACTGTTTTTACTTCTGCAGATATATCGGTGGTCGCCCAGTCCGAATATCCCAGATTCGTCACTACACTCCCCAGCCTTTGAAATTGTTCATTCTCATACTCTACGGATGCTTTACACCAGTTTTCACTATCCTCATAAACTGCGATACCGCACTGATCAAATCTGTGCTGGCTCTCGAAATCAGTCCGGACTGTAAACGAAAAATACTGCTCGCCGGTCTCATACAAAAGGGCAGGTGCATTGTCATTTTGGAAGCCATAATACGTCCTCTGCCAGAAATCGGTGAACGGATCTGTTTGGATCCTGATCCGGTCTTCCGCGATCTCATAGGACTTTGGTTCATGAATCCATTTCATATCTTTGATATCAAATTCCATATGGTACCTCCTGAATTGGCTTTTGGTTGAGCCTGCTATTAATTTAGCATTCCTGTGACGATATGGCAATGGGGATGGCCGACAAGTTTATAATTCATTTATTTCCAAAAGTAACTAGTCATAGTATAATGAGGTCAGCGACAAATTATAATTTGTGGAGGAATGTATGAAATATAAGAATTATATTTTTGATTTGGATGGTACATTAATTGACACTGAACAAGCGGTATTGAAAACATGGCAATTTACCCTAAAGGAATATGGATATGATTTTTCTATTAATGATGTTCGTGTTGTGCTTGGTGTTACAACAGATATTGGTTTGCAGAAACTGAATGCAACCGTAGATTCGGAATTTATAAATCATTGGCAGAAAAACTATGAGGTATTTGCGAGCGATAGTGACTATTTCGCTGGTGCGAAAGAGATGTTGCTAAAACTTAAATCATTGAAATGTCAGGTAGGTGCTGTATCGTCACGAAGCAAAAACGAATATGCTATGTACTTTAATTCTTTTGATTTTGATAAGATAATGGATTTCGTAGTATTAGAAGAAGATACGGAAAAACACAAGCCTGATGCTGAACCGTTATTAAAATTTATAGAAATGTCAAAAAGCAATCCAACTGAAAGTATATATATTGGGGATATGCCTACTGATGTACTGTGTGCAAAAAATGCGGGAATTACAGCCGCATTGGTAAAATGGAATGGTTCAAATGTTGAGGGTTCAAATGCAGATTTGGTGTTTAATTCTATGGATGAAGTCATTGTATTAGCCAACTAACTCCCAGTTTGTCATACGGATAAATCATTGAAAAACGAATAACCGCCGCCTGCCAACGGCACAAAAAAGCAGAAAATCTTTGAAAGGTTCCCTGCTTTTTCTATGCCTAGAACGGCTTCAACACTTAGTTACTATGAGCATGGCCCAAATCAGTAACACGACCATAGATGCTGATCATATATAAACCGCAGATACCTACGAGTCCATATACGATTCTGGATAGCCAGGTCATATTCCCGAAGAGAAAAGCAACAAGATCAAAACCGAAGAAGCCGATTAATCCCCAGTTGATTGCTCCGATGATAACAATAGTGAGAACCGTATAGTCAATACCTTTAGAACCCATAATATCATACCTCCTTTTCAGTCTGATTCTATTATTGTCCGAATTACAAGAAGTTATACACAAAAGAGGGAAAAAGTGGTATAATCGAAAAAGCGATGAAAGGATCGGAGGTTATAAGTTGTCAGGCAGCAGGAATAAAAAGGTTACGAAGTACCGGAAGCCTTTTCACATAAATATTGGAGTTATTATATTTGCAGCGATTTTTATTTATTTAGTGATTTGTGTCTATATGTATGCCACGCGCGTACGTATCTCACCTTATGAGGTAAAAGCCGGAAGTCTGGCTGAAGATAACACCTATACAGGCCTCATTCTGCGCCAGGAAACTGTGGTCCATGCGGAGCAGTCCGGGTATGTCAACTATTACGCAAGAGAAAAGGAAAAAGTAGCCAACGGAACAGTTGTCTATTCTATAGATGAAAGCGGAAAGGCCATGGCAGCTCTGGCGGAATCCGCAAAGGAAGAAAATATTCTTTCAGGTGATAATCTGAAAACCATAAAGTCGGAAATCCAGAATTTCAGTAACAGTTTCGATGATTCGGATTTTACCAGCGTCTATGATTTTAAATACAGCCTGGAGGGGGACATTATAGAATTAATGAACACCGCCATGCTGACGGATCTGAGTGATATCGCTTCGCAGGCCGGAGGAATGTTCAACACTTATTCTGCGTCCGAGCCTGGGGTCGTAGTCTATAATGTGGATCAGCTGGAAGAGATTACCGCTGATGTGGTGACTGCGGATATGTTCAACGAAGCAAATTATAAAAAGACGAATCTTCGGACCAATGAGATCGTGAATCCGGGTGACCCCACTTACAAACTGATTACCGGTGAGGACTGGTCTGTGGTGATCCAGATGGACGAAGAACAGGTGCGCCGGATGCAGGACATGCAGTATGTGCAGGTCCGGTTCCTGGATGATAATACAAAGGCCTGGGCTTCGTTTAGTATGTCCAGCAGGGATGGGAATACCTATGGAAAATTAGAATTCAGAAATTCCATGATCCGCTATGCCGATAAACGGTATTTGAATATAGAACTGATGCTGGATCAGACAAAAGGTCTGAAAATACCGGCGAGTTCACTGGTGGATAAGGATTTTTATTTGATACCGCTGGATTATCTGACGGTGGGCGGGAACAGCAGCCAGGAAGGCTTTATGCTGGAGACCTACGACGAGAACGGACAGGCGTCTATGGAAATGATTTATCCCACGGTTTATTCGGTCTCTGAGACGGAAGCCTATGTGGATACGGTAGAATTTCATCTGGGGGATTATGTGATTAAACCAGAATCCCAGGAACGCTATCAGATCGGGAAAAAAGCCACCTTAAAAGGCGTTTATAATATCAACAAGGGCTATGCGGTATTCCGTCAGGTCAATATCCTGTATCAAAATGAGGAATATTGTATTGTGGAAGAGGGAACCAAATATGGCCTGTCTATTTATGACTATATCGCTTTGGATGGTTCCGCGGTGAAAGAAGATGATATTATTTATCAATAGGTTCCAGACTTATGGACAGATTATTAGTAAAAAGGAGATGGATTCCATGGTAAAAGAGAATCTGGCAGAAGTAGAAACACGCATAGGCCAGGCCTGTGAAAGGGCTGGACGGAACCGGGAAGAGGTTACACTCATAGCAGTCAGTAAGACAAAGCCGGTATCTATGGTGGAAGAGGCGATCGGGGCCGGAATCGTAGATTTTGGAGAGAATAAAGTACAGGAAATCGTGGACAAATATGAGGTTCTCCCGCGAAATCTGAACTGGCATATGATCGGGCACCTGCAGAGAAATAAAGTAAAATACATTGTAGACAAAGTCTGCATGATCCATTCGGTGGACTCCCTGAAGCTGGCCGAGACGATCAGTGAGCTGGCGGTAAAGAAGAATGTGGAGGTGCCGGTGCTGATCGAGGTAAATATGGCGGGGGAAGATTCCAAATTCGGCGTCACGCCGGAGGCTGCGCCTGCTCTGGTGGAAGCCGCCGCTAAGCTTCCGGGTATCCGGGTCAGCGGGCTGATGACCATTGCCCCGTTTGTGGAAAACCCCGAAGATAACCGGATTCATTTCCGTAATTTAAGGAAATTATCTGTTGACATAACAGGGAAAAACATTGATAATGTATCTATGAGTGCCTTGTCGATGGGAATGACAGGTGATTATGAGGTAGCAATCGAAGAGGGGGCTACGATGGTACGGGTCGGCACAGGTATTTTTGGTGCCAGAAATTATACCATTCCTGGCAACCGGTAATACATACCCTTCGGGTATGCGTGCGGTTTATTACCGCATGGGAACGAATAGTATATAGATAGGAGAGTTAGTCATGGGCGTTTTGGACAAGTTTTTGGATGCTATGAAGCTAAATGATGATGACGATTTTGATGACGATTTCTTCGATGATGAAGATTTTGACGATACACCAAAGAAAAGAAAATTTAAGAAAACCGATATAGACGATGATGACGATTTTATGGAAGACAAGCCGGCAAAGGTAAAACCCATAAAGCAGCAGGCAAGCAATAAGGTAACCCCGATGCGTCAGCCAAGGAGGACAGGAAGCGGAATGGAAGTCTGTGTGATTAAGCCTACTTCCTTTGAGGACACCAGAGAGATTACGGAGACCCTTTTGTCTGAAAGGACAGTGGTACTGAATATGGAGGGGCTGGATATGGAGCTGGCACAGCGGATTATTGATTTTACCTCAGGATCCTGTTTTGCCATCAACGGAAATCTGCAAAAGATCTCCAGTTTCATTTTCATTGTAACTCCGTCCAGCGTGGATATTTCCGGTGATCTTCAGGATATTTTAAATGGTGCGTTTGATGTGCCGGCTATCCAGACAGATTTCTAAAGCAGCTGGAAAGGAAAAGCAAAACAAGAGATTAACTAAGAGATATCAACTACATATTTTACATAGCCAGGACGGGAGATTACATCCGAAGTGATGGGATGGTTCGGCGGCTATGCTTGTGCAGAGCGTCAGTAAGAAGCTTTTACTCCTGATGCTCTTTCTTTTGGAGTGATAAGGTTGAACAAAAAGAGGTTCATCCCTACTTTTGCGTTACATACGGAAAAAAGGTTCCGTGAACCTGCTTTCGCAGTATTTATGGCGCAGTAAAAGCGTACAGGAGGAAAAAATGGCCGAGAGATTACCGGTAAAAAAAGATGGAAACAAGTGTTATGATATCATATTGGAACAGGATTTTCAGGCGCTGCCGGCTGCGCTTAAGGAAACCGGTATAATCCGGAAAAAAGTATGTGTAGTCACCGACAGCCATGTGGCCCCTCTCTATGCAGATCAGCTGAAAGAGTATCTGATTCCTATCGAGGAGTCTGTAACCGAGTTCGTATTTGAGGCAGGAGAAGCCAGCAAGACGCTGGCCACCGTGCAGAAACTCTATGAGCATCTGATCCGGAATCATTTCGAGAGAAAAGACATCCTCATCGCTCTCGGAGGCGGTGTGGTGGGGGATTTAACCGGATTTGCCGCCGCTACCTATCTGCGTGGAGTGGGCTTTATCCAGATTCCGACCACATTGCTGTCCCAGGTGGATTCCAGCATCGGTGGAAAGACAGGTGTGGACTTTGACTGCTATAAAAACATGGTGGGTGCTTTTCATATGCCGAAGCTGGTCTATATCAACTTACACACACTGGATACTCTGGACGACCGGCAGTTTGCCTCGGGGATGGGAGAAGTACTCAAACATGGCCTGATTCGGAACGCTTCCTATTATGAGTGGATCCTGGGTAACCTTTACGAAATCGAGGAAAAGGAGCCGGAAGTACTGCAGCACCTGGTATCTGAAAGCTGCAAAATAAAGAGAGCGGTAGTAGAAAAAGATCCGACGGAACAGGGAGACCGTGCCCTGTTAAATTTCGGTCACACCATAGGCCACGCCATAGAAAAATTAAAAGACTTCACCATGCTTCACGGAGAATGCGTCGCTTTGGGCTGCGTAGCCGCCGCCTATATCTCCTGGCAGCGGGGCAGTCTCTCAGAGGAAGAATTCTTCGAGATCCGCGATATGTTCGTAGGCTTTGGTCTCCCCATATCCTTAACCGGCCTGAATACAGAAGATATCATCGATACCAGCAGATCCGACAAGAAGATGTCCGGCGGCCAGGTGAAATTTATCCTGCTCAAAGGGATCGGAAAAGCTGTAATAGACAAAACCGTAACGGAACAGGAAATGAAAGAAGCCATAGATTATATATCTGTAAAAAGTGAGGACCTAAATGACTAGCGAAAAGAAGATGAAACGTAACAGCTGTATATGTGGAATGATCGGTATGATTGTCCTGATTCTTTTGGACCAGTGGACGAAACTGCTGGCAGTACGCCATTTAAAAGATGGTTCTTACCCGCTCATCGACGGGGTATTCAGCCTGCAGTACCTGGAAAACAGAGGCGCGGCGTTTGGCATGATGCAGGGCCACCAATGGCTCTTCGCCGTTATGGCGGTGATCATCGTCAGCGTGTTCGGCTACGCCTACTACCGCCTTCCCTGTCAGCGGAGATTCCGGATCCTGCGCATTGTTCTTTGCTTCCTGTTAGCGGGTGCCCTGGGGAATCTGATAGACCGGCTGACCAGAAACTTTGTAGTTGATTTTTTCTACTTTGAACTAATCAATTTCCCGATTTTCAATGTGGCTGACTGCTATGTAACCCTATCCGCAGTCATGCTGATTCTCCTCTATCTGTTCTACTACAAAGACGGAGACTTTGAGAACCTGATACCTAAGAAATACCGATCCCAAAAGGAGTCCAAGAAAGACAATGACCAAATATGAATTCCAGGTGTCTGATCCACAGTCCGGCCAGCGAATAGACAAATATCTCTCATCCATGATGGGAGATTTCTCTCGTTCTTATCTGCAAAAATTGCTAAAAGACGGGCAAATCACCATCAACGGCCAGACGGCCCGCCCCAGCAGTAAGACTGCGGCTGAAGACAAAATAGAAGTCCTGGTGCCCGACCTTGCAGAACCGGACATCCAGCCGGAGGACATTCCGCTGGACATCCTGTATGAGGACAGTGACCTGATCCTGGTTAACAAACCCAAGGGCATGGTGGTGCACCCGGCGGCCGGTCATTCCGGGGGTACTCTGGTTAACGCCCTTATGTTCCACTGTAAAGGCCAATTGTCCGGCATCAACGGAATCACCCGCCCCGGCATTGTCCACCGGATCGACCGTGACACCACCGGCGTCCTGGTCGTCTGCAAGAACGACAATGCCCACAGCAGCCTGGCCAGCCAGCTCAAGAGCCATTCCATCACCCGGCGCTACCGTGCCATTGTGCATGGCGTCCTGAAAGAAGATGGGATTGTAAACGCCCCGATCGGGCGTCATCCCATCGACCGCAAAAAAATGGCAGTCAATCCCAAAAACGGAAAAGAAGCGGTCACTCATTATCACATTCTGGAGCCTCTGCGCAACTTCACTTACATGGAATGCGAACTGGAGACTGGCAGAACCCATCAGATCCGTGTCCACATGGCCAGCATCGGCCATCCGCTATTAGGAGATGAAGTTTACGGCCCCTCCAAATGCCCCGTAAAAGGTCTGCATGGCCAAACCCTGCACGCTATGGTCCTTGGGTTTATCCATCCTGTCACCGGGGAGTATATGGAATTTACCGCTCCGCTCCCCCCTTACTTCACCGATCTGTTAACTATCCTAAGAAGCCCCTGATCCTCCGCCCGCTTCCGCTCCTTAAAAATATTTTACATTTCACATTGATTAGGTTATAATAAATATACAACAAGGAGCGGCTTTAACATTGGTAATCAGACATCCTTCGGGAAAGAAGATGCCGAAGCCCAAAAGGAGAGTGAATAGTATGGGTAATACTATAATTACGATCGGAAGGCAGTACGGCAGCGGTGGCCGTGAGATTGGAAGAAAAGTAGCGGAAAAGCTCGGAGTCAAATGTTACGATAAAGAATTGCTGGCAGTAGCAGCCAAAGAGAGTGGGATCTGTGAAGAATTATTTGAAAATCATGACGAAAAGCCCACCAACAGCTTCTTATATTCCCTGGTTATGGATACGTATTCCTTGGGATATTCTTCCGCGGCATTCTCAGATATGCCCATCAACCATAAGGTATTTCTGGCTCAATTCGATGCCATTAAAAAAATCGCAGACGAAGGTCCCTGTGTATTAGTTGGCCGCTGTGCGGATTACGCACTGGCGGACTATCCGAATATGGTAAGTGTATTTGTTCACGCGGACATACAGGCGAGAGTCCGTCGTATTGCGAGAATCTATGATCTGACGGATGCGAAGGCGAAAGACATCATCCATAAGACCGACAAAAAGAGAGCCAGCTATTATAACTACTATTCCAGTAAAAAATGGGGCGAGGCTACCGGATACAACCTGGGTATCGACAGCGGAATCCTGGGTATTGACGGAGCGGTCAAAATGATTCTCGAATTCGTAGAAATCAAAGAATCCACTCCAGACCCCAAACTATAGCGAGGAGCAAAGATTTCAAATAAATTATGGAACCGCCGGTCAGCTTTTGCAGCTGACGGGCGGTTCCATTTTGCATGGAATCCCTCAGGCTTTCCAGGTATTAGCCCAATGTCAAATCTATTGGTAATTTTATGAAAGTGGTGTTATAATAGTTGGGAAGTGCGCTTGCGCTTTATCAAGTAACGGAGGCTGTTCATACATGGCAAAAGACAATAGAGAAACTGAAAACAGAGAAGTAAGTATAGGGAGGGAGATCTTAAGCTGGGTTGGAGTTATCGTGTTCGCAGTGGCGCTGGCATTGTTTTTGAACGCGTTTATTCTGGTCAATGCGGAAGTCCCTACCAAATCGATGGAGAATACAATCAAGGCAGGAGACCATATTATGGGCCTGAGAGTATCTTATTGGTTCAAAGGGCCGGAACGGGGGGATATTGTAGTATTTAAGTTTCCCGATGACGAAACTCAGAACTTTGTGAAAAGAGTGATTGGGCTTCCGGGTGATTCCATTGAGATCCTGGACGGAAAAGTCTATATCAACGGCAGCGATACCCCTTTGGATGAACCTTATCTGAAAGAGCCCCCTTACGGGTCTTTTGGTACCTTTACCGTACCGGATGGCTGTTATTTTATGATGGGAGATAACCGGAATGATTCCCATGATTCGAGATTCTGGAATCATACTTATGTGACTGAGGATGAGCTGATCGGGAAAGCATATTTTAAATATTATCCGGGCTTTCAAATGCTGCATTGACGGAGGGATGATATGGCTACCTGGAATTCAAGAGGCTTAAGGGGATCTACCCTGGAGGAGCTGATTAACCGGACCAATGATATATACAGGGAGAAGGGGCTGGCTTTGATTCAGAAGGTCCCGACCCCTATCACCCCGATTAAGATTGATAAGGATAACAGGCATATTACCCTGGCGTATTTTGAACAGAAAAGTACGGTGGATTATATCGGGGCTATTCAGGGGATACCGGTCTGTTTTGACGCAAAAGAGTGTACGACACAGACATTTCCGCTTCAGAATATCCATGCGCATCAGATGCAATTTATGGAAGAGTTTGAACATCAGGGAGGAATCGCATTTCTCCTTCTTTTTTATACTTCTGATAACTTATTTTATTATCTTACCTTCCGGCAGCTGCAGAAGTTCTGGAGCAGGGCTGAAAACGGGGGACGCAAGAGCTTTCGCATGGAGGAGCTGGAACAGGGGTTCGAGATACATCCGGGAAATGGCGTGATGGTTCCGTATCTGGAAACGCTGCAGAAAGATCTGGATCAAAGGGATTGACAGTATGCGGATTGTTTATTATAATAAATGGGATTTAATTTGATACCAAATTAGAGAAATAACACTTTAAAGCGATAAAGAAAAAAGTTGCTAAAAAGCTGATGAAAGCGAATGAAAAGACTGGCCTGCTACTGACAGGATGGAGTTTTGATGCAGGCGTCAAGGGCCAGGAAACAAGGAGCAGGAAACGGAGGCAGTTATGAAACAGCAATTATTACATACGCCGGAGGGTGTCCGGGATATTTATAATGAAGAATGTGCCAGGAAAAATGTGCTGCAGGAAAATCTACGCCAGGTTATGCAACTATATGGATACCGGGATATTCAGACGCCCACGATCGAGTTTTTCGATGTGTTCAGCAAGGAGATCGGAACCACGCCGTCCAGGGAGTTGTACAAATTTTTTGACCGGGAAGGGAATACTCTGGTACTTAGGCCGGATATTACGCCATCCGTAGCGCGTTCCGCGGCTAAATATTTTATGGATGAAAAGCTTCCGCTGCGCATGTGTTATATGGGAAATACGTTCATCAATCATTCCAGCTATCAGGGCAGGTTAAAGGAGACCACCCAGATGGGTGCGGAGCTGATCGGAGACGGAAGTGTGGATGCAGACGCTGAGGTGATCGCACTGGTGGTGGAAGCGTTGCTGAAGGCAGGTTTAAAAGATTTTCAGGTGAGTATCGGACAGATTGATTTCTTCAAAGGGCTTCTGGATCAGGCCGGAATAGAAGAAGACACCGAGGAAATGCTCCGGGAACTGATATCCAATAAAAATCATTTTGGAATCGAGGAACTGGTGGAGGAGCAGCAGCTCAGTGTGGAGCTCAAAAAGGTATTTCTGAAAATGCCGGAGCTGTTCGGCGGTGTTGCCGTGCTGGATGCGGCGGAGGAACTGACCCGCAATGACAGATCCTTACAGGCGCTGGAACGGCTGCGGGAGCTGTATGAGGTATTGTGCTGTTATGGTTATGAACCGTATATTTCCTTTGATCTGGGGATGATCAGTAAATATCATTATTATACCGGGGTGATTTTCAGGGCTTATACCTACGGAACCGGAGACGCGATCGTGAAAGGTGGCAGGTATGATAATCTGCTGGGGCATTTTGGCAAGGAAGCCCCGTCCATCGGTTTCGCGATAGTGATTGACCAGCTGATGATGGCACTGTCCAGGCAGAAAATCGATATCCCTCTATCGAACAGCACAACTCTTTTAATCTATGAAGAGCCGCTGCGCAAGGCAGCGATTCCTTTGGCCGTGGGGCTTAGAAAGACGGGAGCCCGGGTCGAAATGGTATTGAAAAGCCCGGATCATGAGCTGCCGGAATATCTGGAGTACGCCAGGCGGAACCGGATCGGAGGAATGCTGATCCTAAGGCCTGATGGGAAGATCGAAATGATACATATGTCGGATGGAAGCAGGCAGACCGTGAACCTGAAAGATCTGATTGAAGGAGTGTAAGAATGAGATATTTGACATTTGCATTGGGTAAAGGACGGCTGGCCAGCAAAACACTGGAGATGTTTGAAAAAATCGGCATTACCTGTGAAGAGATGAAGGACAAGGGATCCAGAAAGCTGATCTTTGTCAACGAGGAGCTGAAACTTAAGTTTTTCCTGTCCAAGGGACCGGATGTTCCCACTTATGTGGAGTACGGCGCTGCGGATATCGGGATCGTCGGAAAGGATACTATACTGGAAGAGGGCCGGAGAATGTACGAGGTGCTGGATCTGGGCTTTGGAAAATGTACGATGTGTGTGTGCGGGCCTGAATCTGCCCGGGAATTATTAAAGCATCATGAGCTGATCCGGGTGGCAACGAAGTATCCGAATATCGCAAAGGATTATTTTTATAATAAGAAACATCAGACGGTCGAAATTATTAAATTAAACGGCTCGATCGAGCTGGCACCGATCGTTGGGCTTTCGGAAGTGATTGTGGATATCGTGGAGACCGGCTCCACGCTTAAGGAAAATGGGCTGAAGGTTTTGGAAGAGGTGTGTCCGCTGTCCGCGCGCATGGTGGTGAATCAGGTCAGCATGAAGATGGAAAATGAGCGGATCAGCCGGATCATTCAGGATTTGAAGAGTATTCTGTAACGTAAATATGAATACATGCCAATATGCATAACAGTGATACGCATGTTAATGAATTTAAAAATATAATATAATTAAGAAGAAATACAACTATATACAGAAATACAAATACAGATGTACCGTATACAGGAGGCAAGGTTACCATGAAAACCATACAGATAACGGAAGAATCCAGAAAAAATCTTCAGGAACAGCTGCTCAAAAGAAGCCCTTCCAGTTTCGGAGAGTATGAAGAGCGGGTGGCACAGATCGTAAACGAAGTAAAGCAAAAGAAGGATCAGGCCTTATTTTCCTTTACCGAAAAGTTTGACCATACTGTAGTTACGGCTGATAACATTCTGGTTACAAAAGAGGAGATCGAGGAAGCCTACACGCTGGTCGATCCGGAGCTGGTAGAGATCATCCGGAAGGCCAGGGCCAATATCGTGGAATACCACGAGAAGCAGCGCCAGTACAGCTGGTTCGACAGCAAGCCCAACGGTTCCATGCTGGGACAGAAAGTGACGCCGTTAAAGCGGGTGGGCGTCTATGTGCCCGGGGGAAAAGCGGCATATCCCTCTTCCGTGCTGATGAATGTGCTTCCGGCCAAAGTCGCGGGTGTGGAAGAGCTTATTATGACGACTCCTCCGATGAAAGATGGAAAAGTATATCCCGTCACCCTGGTAGCGGCTAATGAGGCAGGCATCGACCGGATCTACCGGGTGGGCGGAGCCCAGGCGGTCGCCGCGCTGGCTTTCGGAACGGAAAGCGTGCCGAAGGTAGATAAAATCGTAGGGCCGGGGAACATCTATGTGGCTTTGGCCAAGAAGGCCGTATACGGTCATGTAAGTATCGATTCTATCGCGGGTCCCAGTGAAATCCTGGTATTGGCGGATGAGACGGCCAATCCCCGTTATGTGGCGGCAGACCTTCTGTCCCAGGCAGAGCATGACGAGATGGCGTCCGCGATCCTGGTCACGACCAGCAGGGAGCTGGCGGAACAGGTGTCCAAAGAGGTGGAAACCTTCGTGGCGGAGCTTTCCCGTACGGAAATCATGCAGGAATCCCTGGATCATTACGGATATATTCTGCTGGCAAAGGATATGGAAGAAGCTGTCGAGACAGCCAACGAGATCGCATCGGAGCATCTGGAGATTATGACAGCCGATCCCTTTGAAGTGATGACAAAGATCCGGAACGCGGGAGCGATATTTATCGGTGAATACAGCAGTGAACCGCTGGGCGACTATTTTGCAGGACCGAACCATGTGCTTCCCACCAACGGGACAGCTAAGTTCTTCTCCCCCCTAAGCGTGGATGATTTTATCAAGAAGTCCAGTATCATCTACTATTCCAGGGAGGCGTTAGAACCGGTTCATGAGGACATTATCAAATTCGCTACGGCGGAACGGCTGACAGCCCACGCCAATTCTATTAGAGTCCGCTTTGAAGAATAATTATTTTGCTTCAGCTATGTAATAGATCTGTTTAGCAGATCGTCTGAAAAGGTCGAAATAATAGATCGATCTTTTCGATTTTATGAAGTAGCCGTTTGAAAGAATAGGAGAGGTGTCATGCAGCAGAGGATCGGAAGAGTTGAGAGAAATACCAGTGAGACAAAGATAAAAATGGAGCTGAATCTGGATGGAAGCGGTAAGACCCAGATCGATACCGGAATCGGTTTTTTCGACCATATGTTAAATGGCTTTGCACGGCATGGCTTGTTTGACCTGGACGTGAAAGCGGAGGGCGATCTGATCGTGGACTGTCACCACACGGTGGAAGATACGGGTATCGTGCTGGGAAACGCGATTCGCAAGGCCGTGGGGAACAAACAGGGAATCAAACGGTATGGAAGCCTGATGCTTCCCATGGACGAGTCGTTAGTCCTGTGCGCGGTAGATTTGTCCGGGCGGCCGTATCTGGTCTATGACGCAGAATTTACGTCAGACAGAGTCGGCTATCTGGATACAGAGATGGTACGGGAGTTTTTCTATGCCGTCAGCTATGCGGCCGGAATGAACCTGCATCTGAAGCTGATGTACGGCAGCAACAATCATCATATCATTGAGGCGATGTTTAAGGCCTTCGCCAAAGCGTTGGATGAGGCAACCGTGTATGACAGAAGAATACAAAATGTACTGTCTACAAAAGGAAGCTTGTAAATAGAATCCTGTAAATAGGAAGCTTGTAAATAGAATCAAATAGAAGTCTGTAAAAAATCCATAACAGAATTATTTAAAGGAATTCCTTAAATGGGCCAAATGTAAGGAGTGTAAGGTAAATCTTATGAATAAGAAAAAACTCATACCATATATAAGAATCCACGGCCGCTCGGACAATGCGCTTGCGCAGGCTCAGAGCTTCGCAGACCGGGGAGCCGATGCGCTGCTGATACTGGACTGCTCCGCAGATGATATCAGTCACGACGAAGTGATCGGGGAAATAAAAGAAATCTACCGGAAGGTGGATCTGCCCATCATCGCGGGCGGAAATATCAAACGGCTGGAGGATGTGAAGAAACTTCTCTACGCCGGATGTGATAAAGCACTGCTGGAGCTGTCTAACGAAGCCCACACAGCGCTTCTTAAGGAAGCTTCCAAACGCTTCGGGAAAGAAAAGATCGCCGTGTCTGCAGATGATCTGGAATCTCTGCAAACACATCGCGCCGATATTCAGGAAAACGCCTCTCTGGTCGTCTATTATGGTTCGGAAGATGCCGGTTTGGTGGAGCGGAATATGGTGATGTCCTGGATTATTTTCCTGACTGTGGACATGGAAGCTGCGATCCCCGGATACCTGGAACAGTCCGCACTTACCGGTGTATCCAGCGTGTCATTGAGCCGTGACACGGTGGATTATATGCAGTTAAAGGAACAGTTCCGGGCCAAGGGATATCCAATGGATGTCATGGAGAGCGCGTTAGCCTGGGAAGAGTTTCAGTTGAACAGTGACGGTCTGATTCCCGTGGTGGTTCAGGATTACCGCACGGACCAGGTTCTGATGCTGGCCTACATGAACGAGGAAGCCTTTCGGGTGACTCTGCAGACAGGACGAATGACTTATTGGAGCAGAAGCCGCAGCGAACTGTGGGTGAAGGGCCTGACGTCCGGACATTTCCAGTATGTCCGCTCGCTGAGTGCGGACTGTGATAAGGACACGATCCTGGCAAGGGTATCCCAGGTGGGAGCAGCGTGCCATACGGGAGCGGTTTCCTGCTTTTTCAACGAACTGGTGAAAAAACAGTACGATGAGACCAATCCCCGGAAAGTGTTCGAGGATGTCTATGGTGTTATCATGGACCGCAAAGAGCATCCGAAGGAGGGGTCCTACACGAACTATCTGTTCGATAAGGGAATCGACAAGATCCTGAAAAAGGTGGGGGAAGAAGCGACGGAGATCATCATAGCCGCTAAGAATCCCGATCCGGAAGAGATAAAATATGAAATATCAGATTTCCTGTATCATGTTATGGTTTTGATGGCGGAACGGGGCGTGACCTGGGACGATATCATGAGAGAACTGGCCAGAAGATAGAAATGCAGACAGATCATACCGGTCAGGCGGCACAAACCTCAAATTGCGGCATAAACCTCAAATTTCTCACATATAGTATACAAAAGGATGGATAAGTTATTCCAAATGTACAGGATGCGCTGTCCTGACTGAGAATAAGGAGGAAATAAGATGCCCAAAAACCCGATGGAATACCGGCAGCAGCTGTTGGCAGAAGCCAGAGCAACCATGTCTTCCAGTCATGGTGAATCTGCATTTCGCAATCCCGGCCTGATTCATCCCAGATACGGAAGAACGCAGGAACAGCAGGAGACAGAAGGAAAGGTTAGCTTTTTCAAAGTGCGCTGTGTCATTGCTGTTGTTCTTTTTCTGGGATTCCTCGTACTATACACGACGGGGGCTTCTGTTTTTCAGTATGACAGCCAGAGAATTGTTTCCACGTTTTCTGACACGATAGAAGCAGAAGACGTATCCGCCTATATCCAGGATGTGAAAAATCAATTATTCCCGGAGGATTCCTGATCCTTCGGGAATTGCCTTTTTCAGCCGTTCTTCAGCCGGATATCATTTGAAAAATTCCGTAATTTTATCCAGGCGGGAAGTCATACTCTGGAACAACATGTCGATCAGGGCAACAGCTGCCATAGATTCCACTACCACTACGGCCCTGGGGACGATAACCGGATCGTGACGCCCCTTGATGCAGATTTCCTGAGACTCCTGACTGCGGTTGACCGTCATCTGCGGGGCAGCGATTGATGGTGTTGGTTTGACCGCGGCCCGGAAAATAATATCGGAACCGTCGCTGATACCCCCCAGAATTCCCCCGGCGTGGTTTGTTGCTTTCCTGATATTACCGGAAGCGTCGATACCGTAGGGGTCATTATTGTCCAGTCCGGTAGCCCGGGCAGCGGCAAAGCCGTCCCCGATTTCAAACCCTTTCACGGCGCCAATGGACATAATAGCTTTGGCCAGGTTAGCATCCAGTTTTTCAAAAACGGGTTCACCGGCCCCCTGGGGAAAATTCCGAATCACACATTCGATGACGCCGCCGGATGAATTTTGATTATGCATACATTCCTGCAGATAGGCGGCAGCCTCCCCGGCAGCGACCGGATCAGGCATATGGAACGGGTTACGGTAAATCTCTTCCGGATCAAAGCATTTGGGGTTTGCATCCACCGGTCCGATGGACTTCGTATAAGTGGTTAAAGTGACCCCCAGCGTCTGGAGAAGCTTACATGCGACAGCGCCTGCGGCCACCCGGGCGATCGTCTCCCTACCGGAAGAACGTCCGCCGCCGCGGTAATCCCGGAAACCATATTTTACATCAAAATTCAGATCTGCGTGGCCCGGCCGGTAATAATTGGCGATTTCACTGTAATCCTTGGAACGCTGATCCGTATTACGCACCAGCATAGCGATGGGTGTCCCGGTGGTACGGCCCTCAAAAACGCCGGAGATTATCTCCACCAGATCCCCTTCCTTGCGCTGTGTAGCGAATTTGGACGTACCCGGTTTACGCCGGTCCAAATATACCTGAATATCTTCTTCCGTCAGCGCAAGACCACTCGGGCAGCCATCCACCACCACGCCGATACCATTACCATGAGATTCGCCCCAGGTAGCTATTTTAAATACAGTTCCATATGTAGATCCGGACATTTGAAGTCAACTCCTTATCGTATTTGATTATTTATTCAAACCTGAGTTCGGACAAAAAAGTTCCGCAAGCGGATCTGTCTTATCCCACAAAATAAAACTATGCATAGAGGACGACAGCAACCAGTACCATGTCCTGGCTTCCGGTATTCATAAGTCCATGATACTGGCCAGGCCGGATCAGTCCGGCTTCCCCAGCCCGAATGGACTTCTCCTCCTTCTGATCTTGAAAGATCCCTTCTCCGGAGAGAACATAATAAACCTCGAAGTTCCCTAAATGCTGGTGATAACCGATAGACGACCCGGGCGGCAGTACCATGCGCAGCATAACCTCGCCCTTCCCCATCAAATCCTCCTCATTTAACACCGGATACAATTCGATCTCGCCTTTCCCTCCAAAACGATTCGAAACGCGTCTGCCTTCTTCTCTCCTAATCATGTATTTTCCCCCTGCTCAATCAAAACGAACCGCGACCAAAAAAGCGCCGCTTATTATTTTCAATTCCCACATGTGTGCGGGCTCATAATAATCCCTAAGTGTATAATATCGTACACTTTCCGATTCCAGCTGTCAATAAAAAACACTGGAAAGGTGCCTTTCACGGTTAATTATGGGAGGGGACAGGCCCCTTTCTCCACGCAGCTGCCCGAAAGCCTGTCTTTACTGCCGAAAGGTGCCAGTCCCCCTCCACCGATATCTTTGCAGCCTTCCGCAAACAACTACGGAAGAACCTTAGGAGCAGCGGAGTTCTGCCGTTTCCGATTGCGGAAATAAGAAGCAATTTTCCGATATCCCCGTTTCCCATAATTCAGAATCTCATAAATAGTATCTATAATATGCGGAGTAAAGAGCACCAGCCCCAGAACCACGATGATCTCCCGGAACTTAATGTCCACCATATTTAACATATCCGGCACCAGGAGCAGGCTTACCAGGAAAAGGAAAAACATCATATAATAGATGACCTTGCGAAGAACCGATTCCAGCGGATATACCTTTCGGATCATATACAGGCTGGTGATACCGGTGGTGAGGACACACATGGTAGAACGCACGGACACAGAGGTTTCAAACAGCCGGCAAAATGCGGTAATGCAGATAATCTCCAGTACGATGGTCAGCGCACCGGTCAGCGCATTTTGTAATACGTTCTTTAAAAAGCTTCCGCTGACCCGGTTAAAATTCGGTTCCAATGAAAGCACAAAGGTGGGAATACCGACGGCCCACATACTGATAATCGACAGCTGGATGGGTATGAAAGGATAGGAGGCACTGATCAGCAAAGACATAATGGTCAGGATCAGGGAAAAGATCGTCTTGACCAGAAAAAGGGACGCAGCGCTCTGGATATTGTTGATGACACGGCGGCCTTCCCGCACGATATAGGGCATGGATCCGAAATTGGAATCCAGCAGTACCAGATTGGAACAGTTTTTGGCGGCATCGCTTCCGGCCGCCATGGCGATACTGCAGTCGGCCTCCTTTAACGCCAGTACGTCGTTGACACCGTCGCCGGTCATGGCAACAGTATGTTTGGCCTTTTTCAGAGCAAGCACGATTTCTTTTTTCTGCTCCGGTGTGACCCGTCCGAATACCTGGTATTTTTCAACAGCTTCCTGAATCTCTTTTTTTGTTTTCAGTTTCGTGGCATCTACGTAGGCATCGGCCCCATTAAGACCTGCCTTTCTCGCTATATTGGCTACGGTGGCTGGATTATCCCCGGAGATGACCATCAGCCGGACATCGCGCTCGGCAAAATAGCGAAGTGTTTCTTTGGCATCGCTGCGGATGACATCGCTTAACAGGATGATAGCACAGGCTTTTAAGTGCTCCGGCAGACCGGTCCCTTCGGCCATAGCGGGACTGTGGGCCAGTACAAGGACCCGGATTCCCTTGGATGTGTGCATATCTATTTTCTGGCGCAGGAAAGAATCTTCCTGGGGGAACATAAACTCATAAGCGCCCATGATATAGGTTCCTTTTCCCTCAAAGGATACACCACTGTACTTTCTGGCCGAAGAGAACGGGATCGTATGGACAGCCCGATAGTTCTGGTATTCCGGGAAATGTTCCTTCATCGCCATAAAGGTGGCGTTGTCATCCTGAAGGCTGTGCATGATATTTCCTATAATTTCTTCCGCGGGGACATTCTCCTCAAGTAAAATCAAGTCCTCCACCTTCATGGTACCCTCGGTCAGCGTACCGGTTTTGTCCAGACACAGAACATCCACCCGGGCCAATGTCTCGATACAGAACAGCTCGTGTACCAGGACCTGGCGTTTACCCAGATGAATGACACCGACGGCCAGCGCGATACTGGTCAGCAGCACCAAGCCCTCCGGTATCATACCCAGAACGGCCGCCACCATATTGACGACGGAGTCGGCAAAGGCGGCTTCGCTGATGAAATACTGGCTGGCAAACAAACCGGCGCCCAGCGGGACGATCAGAATACTGATGATCTTCAGGATAATATTGATGGAACGCTGCAGCTCGGAGGAGTGTTTTTTTAATTTACGGGCTTCGGACATGATTTTAAAAGCAAAATTATCTTCCCCCACATGCTCCACCTGGACAGCCGCCTGGCCGGATACCACAAAGCTGCCGGAAAACAGATGGTCTCCCGGACGCTTCACAATGATATCGGATTCCCCGCTGATCAGGGATTCATTCACCTCAAGGGTTCCCTGGCGGACCACAGAGTCGGCGCAGATCTGATTGCCGGTAGTGAGCAGCATGATATCGTCCAGCACCACGTCATCGACGGAAATCTTCTCGGATTTGTGATTTCTGCGGACGGTCACTTTGGAGGCGGTGATCAGGGATAGTTTGTCCAGGGTTTTTTTCGCACGGATTTCCTGGAATATCCCGATCGCGGTGTTGCAAATCACGATTCCCAGAAAGAACAGATTCTTAAAGGAAACGACGAATATAATCAGGCCGGCTAAGACCGCATTGATTAAGTTGAAAAACGTCAGGAGGTTGTCTCTTATGATCTGTTTGATACTCTTTGCGTTGGCATCCTCCTGATAATTAAACCGGCCGTCATTCAGCCGCTGTTCGACCTCCTCAGAGGTCAGGCCGCCGCGGATATCAATCCCTTTTTCGAGTTGTGCATTCATTCGGATAATCTCCATTTTTCGTATTGTTCCAATATATTCTATGTTATCTATTATAACGCTATTTCTCATATTGTCATTTAAAAAAATATAAATTTTCTCTTATAATATTCTAAATATTACAAGAGGGGACTGGCATCTTTCGGCAGTAAAGTGAAACCTTATGGCGGCTGCGTGGAGAAAGGGGCCTGTCCCCGGATGCCGGCTTATTCGAAGAAAAAATACCTGTCCCGGGATGCCGGCTTATGCGAAGAAAAAAACGTCTGTTTCCCCGGATTCGGGTCTATTCGAGTCAACATCCGGGGACAGGCCCCTTTCTCCACGTAGTTGCTGGAAGGTTTCACTTTACTACCGAAAGATGCCAGTCCCCTCCCGGCAGTTTTGATTAATATTCCTAAACAGGCATTGACAGCAATATTACACACTTGTATAATATAATTGTGATTATACAAGTGTATAATATTTTGCCGATAAAGGGAGGACTGTATCAAATGAGAACAGGAGAGTCGGAGTATAATCGGTTATGCGGGAAGCATCTGCCGGAAGCGGAGCTGGAGATTATGCAGGTCGTGTGGAAATGTGAGGAACCGGTAAGCGCAAGCTATATCCTTTCTGAGCAGACGGGCCGGGACTGGGCGCTTCCCACGCTGATGACTGTATTGTCCCGGCTGACACAAAAAGGGTTTCTGATCTGTGAAAAACACGGGCGCAATAATTATTACCGCCCGGCTGTATCAGAAGAATCGTATAAGGCGGCGGAGGGGAAGACTATGCTGAAAAAGCTGTACCGAAATTCCTTTCCGGATATGGTAGCTTCCTTATATAATGGCAAAGCGATACAAAAAGAAGATCTGCTGGAACTAAAAAAGATGATCGATGAGCTGGCGGGAGAGGGGGATATCCATGACTGAGTTTATTCTGAACATGGCGGCCGTGTCTGTCACCACCGGGGTACTCCTTCTGCCGCTGCTGCTGTTTTCCAGATTCCTGAACCAGCGAATCCGCATGAGCTGGAAAAAAGGAATCTGGTTCATGCTGGCTGTCCGCCTGCTGATTCCGGTTCCATTTCCGGAGGCGGTATTTCACGTGCAGATTCCGGATGGAGAAATGCGGGCAGCCACGTCAGTCGCTGAAAATGAACCGGCGGGCCAGGTCATACAGGGAGGCGGTAACAAACTGCATCAGGACGCAGAAAAAGAAGCGAAATCATCAGCCGGCAAACCGGGGAAAGACGCGGCATCGGCAGGTGACTCCAATATTCTTACGGTTCTGATGTGGATATGGGCGCTGACAGCCATCGGTTTTCTCCTGTCCTACCTGACCGGGTATCTTTTGTTCGCAGAAAAATTAAAGAGGAGTGCGGCAGAGGTCACCGACCCCGTGACCCGGAACACCTTTTTAATACTGTGTGAACAGCTGGGCTTAAATCCAGGCCGGATCGAGTTGATGTGGAGCAGCGAAATGAGCCTTCCCTGCGCCTTTGGATATATACGGCACAGGATCTGCCTGCCGCAGCGGAAGATGGAAGAACAGGAGCTGCGCTATCTGCTAAAACACGAATTGTATCATATCAGGCAGCATGATCTGTGGTATAAGCTGCTGTTCCTGATCGTGAACGCTCTCTACTGGTTTCATCCCCTTGTGTATCTGATGCGCCGGGAGGCGTACAAAGATATGGAGTGCCGCTGCGACGAATTGGTTATAAAAGATTCCGGCCTCTCCGGGAAAAAAGCCTATGCGCTGGTTCTCCTTTCCGCGGTCTCTTGTGCAAGACAGCCGGGCGGAGCGTTCTCCACCGGATTTTCAGAAAACAGGAAATCACTCGAAGGGCGTCTGAAAAATGTGATGAACAGCCGGAAAAAACGGCTTGGCACAGCGGTGGCAGCAGCTCTTGCGGCAGCGCTCCTCCTGCTTCTGGCAGGCGGCCTGTTCAAACTGCAGCAGCCGGGAGCCGGGCGGGATCTTTTGACAAGGCTCGACCTGACGCAGGAGGAAGAAAATGAAATCACCAACAGGGAAATAAGCGGCACTGCCGCCAAATATTCCTATGAAACCGATGGGTCATACCGGAGAGTAACGCTGCAGCTGGAGATGTGGGAAAAAGGGGAGTTACAGGACATACTGGGACAGCAGACACTGCCCTTAAGCGAGAAAAAAGGGGAGCTTACAGCAGCCTTTGACTCCGACGCGATCTTTCGGGAAAATCAGGAGATCGGCTGGCGCGCCGGCATCCGGCAGATACCGGAAGGATTCATTCGCAAGCGTTTGAATCCGGAATCAGAGGTTACGACAAAGTGGAGTGTAAGGCTGCCGCAGGAACCCCAATTTATAGGGGCCGCCTATGGATGTCTGGGGGATCTGCCGGCAGAAAAAGAAACTTCCATAGAAGAAGGCCGGCCGATCATTCTGGCCCAGCTGATCATGGACGCAGACAACCGTTTGGAAGTGATCTCCATAGATCCCACAGATGAAGAAACACTGCGCACCTATGATCTCGTCTATCTGCTTACCTGCCGTTTTTCCAAAGAGGAACCAGATCAAACTTAAACACAGAACCCGGTCCGGCTTGTATATCCAGCACTTATACCGTGATTTCACCTGCCGCAGAAGCCGCTCCCCTCTCTATTGAATCTTATCCAGGTATATGATACACTCTAACAGAATGTTAGGACAACACTACTACTTATAAATTATGGAGAATAAAATGTACCGATTACTGAAACAGGACGGAAAAGCAAAAAGAGGGGAGTTCCACACCGTTCATGGTGTGATTCAGACCCCTGTATTTATGAATGTCGGAACCGCGGCGGCAATTAAAGGAGCCGTATCCACAGAAGATCTGAACGCCATCGGCACCCAGGTGGAATTATCCAATACCTATCATCTGCACGTCAGACCCGGAGACGATGTCGTCTACAAAATGGGCGGCCTGCACAAATTCATGGTCTGGGACAAACCGATTTTGACCGACTCCGGTGGATTCCAGGTGTTTTCCCTGGCAGGGCTTCGGAAAATCAAGGAAGAGGGGGTCTACTTCCATTC
Source organism: Diplocloster modestus (assembly GCF_019042245.1). Classification (GTDB taxonomy): domain Bacteria; phylum Bacillota; class Clostridia; order Lachnospirales; family Lachnospiraceae; genus Diplocloster; species Diplocloster modestus. Next base: position 57,470 of record NZ_JAHQCX010000017.1, on the reverse strand, counting down.
ACACATCGACGGCCGCAAGATCTTCATGGGACCGGAACAGAGTATGCAGATCCAATCCCACTTGGCTTCCACGATCGCGATGGCCTTCGACGAGTGCCCATCCAGTGTGGCAGAGCGAAAATACGTGGAAGACTCGGTAGCCCGGACCACCCGCTGGCTTCTGCGCTGTAAAGAGGAGATGGCCAGATTAAATTCCCTGCCCGAGACCATCAACCCTCATCAAATGCTGTTCGGGATCAACCAGGGAGCCATCTTTGAGGATATCCGGATTGGCCATGCGAAGGAAATCGCCGCCCTCGATCTGGATGGTTATGCCATCGGCGGCCTGGCCGTAGGTGAGAGCCACGAAGAGATGTACCGGATCCTGGACGCGACGGTCCCCCATCTGCCGGTGGATAAGCCTACCTATCTGATGGGAGTCGGGACTCCGGAAAATATCTTGGAAGGCGTGGACCGGGGGGTGGACTTCTTCGACTGTGTATACCCCACCCGAAACGGCCGGCACGGCCATGTATACACGAACCATGGTAAGTTAAATCTGTTTAACGCCAAATATGAACTGGATGCCCGGCCATTAGAAGAGGGGTGCCAGTGTCCCGCCTGCCGCAGATACAGCCGGGCCTACATCAGGCATCTGCTCAAGGCCAAAGAGATGCTGGGCATGCGGCTGTGTGTCCTTCACAATCTCTATTTCTATAACACCATGATGACTGAAATACGTGACGCCATTGAAGCTGGGCGTTACCAGGAATATAAGGCGGGGAAAATAGCCCGTATGCGTGCGGGGGAGTAAACGGGCGACAGTCCCCTCTTATAAGTATTAAAAAATTATAAAATATGAGAAAGTACTTGATGAATCTTTGGCAATTGTGTAGAATGGACGTAATGGGTAAAAATACCAGGAGAGATTATAGTGAGATTAGGAGGAACTATTATGTTATTAGCAACACAAGGCGGAGGCAGTCCCTGGGTGCTGTTGATTTTTTATGTTGTTGTGTTTGGCGGTCTGATGTATTTTATCGCGATCCGTCCTCAGAAAAAAGAGCAAAAGAGAATGGCCGCGCTGCTGTCCTCTGTTGAAATCGGCGACAGCGTCATCACTACCAGCGGATTTTACGGCGTCATTATCGATATTACCGACGAAGATGTGATCGTAGAATTCGGCAGTAACAAAAACTGCAGGATTCCAATGAAAAAATCCGCGATCGCAGATGTGGAAAAAGCGGAAATCGAATAAAATTTATTGAAAAAACAGACAGGCTTGCTGCCGCACGGACGATGGAATCATCGCAGATGCGGCAGTATTTTTTTGACTCTTTACAGTATAGGGATAAAATAAGATAGAACGTTGTCCGTTTTATTTTTTGAACTAATCTTGGTGGGCATGGTTATAAATGGCTTGTATTTCATCCGGCAGTTTATCCGGCAGCATTTCGTTCAGACGGTTTTCATTACCGTCTTTTAGCGCCTGTTCGTAATACCAGCATTTGAAGCGGAGCATATCCAGCACTTTTTCCAATCTTCTTAATTCTGCGTCCACCACTTCCTTTCGATTCAGAAAAAGGTCCAGCCGCTGCGGGTAAGTATCGCTTCCCTCAGAGCACCATACCATAAATTGTTTGATATCCTTTATTTCCATACCGGATTTTTTCAGGCATTCGATTACCCGGAGGGCTTCAAGTTCCTTTTCTCCAAATTTGCGGATGCCGGAAGAACGCTTTATGTCGGGGAACAGCCCCTCTTTGTCATAATAGCGGAGAGTCGAAATGGGCAGTTGGAACATCTCTGATACTTGTCCTATCGTATACATATAGAATTACCTCCCTTAAACATATTGAATAAAAAGTTCTTGACCTGGAGTCAGGTTCAGGTATTATCATGATAATATCACAGATTGGAAAAAATAACAATCTGACATTTAAGGAGGTTATACAGGATGACCAGGAAAGTTCTTGTTATCAGCACCAGTTTAAGAAATCGCAGCAACTCGGAGATACTGGCAGATTCTTTCATAGAGGGTGCGAAAGCGGCAGGGAATGATGTGGAAAAAATATCTTTAAAGGACAAGTCCATCGCTTTTTGTAAAGGCTGTCTGACCTGTCTGACGCTGCGCCGCTGTGTCATAAAAGATGATGCGGTTGAAATCGCGGAGAAAATGAAAACGGCAGATGTAATCGTATTTGCCACCCCGATTTACTATTATGAAATGAGCGGACAGATGAAGACATTGCTCGACCGTGCGAATGCGCTCTACACGGCAGACTATGCTTTTCGGGATATTTATTTTCTGTCCTCGGCGGCGGAAGAGGGGGATGGCGTGGACGAAAGAGCAGTCCAGGGCTTGGAAGGCTGGATCGCCTGTTATGGCAAATGCCATTTATCTGGCACGGTATTCGCAGGAGGAGTAAATGATGCAGGTGAAATAAAAGGCCATCCGTCTCTGAAAAAGGCCTATGATATGGGCGCTTCCATCAAATAAAGGAGGATGATAAAATGGAAGAGAAATTACATTTGACAGAAGAATGGGATAAGACATTTCCCAAAAGCGATAAGGTAAATCATAGTAAAGTTACGTTTCATAACCGCTATGGAATCACTTTGGCGGCAGACTTATATGTGCCGGCAGACGCAAAGGGGAAACTTTCCGCTATCGCGGTAAGCGGTCCTTTTGGCGCGGTGAAAGAACAGGCGTCTGGTTTATACGCGCAGACTATGGCGGAAAAGGGATTTTTGACAATCGCATTTGACCCTTCCTTTACGGGGGAAAGCGGCGGAACTCCCCGTTATGTGGCTTCCCCGGATATAAATACAGAGGATTTTCAGGCCGCGGTGGATTTCCTGTCCGTTCAGGATAAGGTCGATCCTGAAAAAATTGGTATTATCGGTATCTGTGGATGGGGAGGGATGGCGTTAAATGCGGCCGCAATCGATACGAGAATTAAGGCGACGGCGGCTTCTACCATGTATGATATGTGCCGGGTAAACGCAAAAGGTTATTTTGATTCCGAGGACAGCGAAGAGACCCGTTATGAGAAACGTAAAGCCCTGAATGCGCAAAGAACCAATGATTACAAAACTGGAGAATATGCCAGGGGCGGCGGTGTTGTTGATCCTCTGCCGGCAGACGCGCCGTTCTATGTAAAAGATTATCATGATTATTATAAGACAAGGCGCGGTTACCACAAGAGATCGTTAAATTCCAATGACGGTTGGAATATAACGTCTGCTTTGTCGTTCTTAAATATGCCTATTCTGCAGTATAGCAGCGAGATCCGTAGCGCTGTTCTCCTGATTCACGGTGAAAAGGCGCATTCCTGCTATTTTAGTAAAGATGCCTTTGAAAAACTGAAGGGTGACAACAAGGAACTTCTTATTATCCCCGGGGCTGTCCATACAGATCTTTACGATCAGATGGATATTATCCCATTTGACCAGATGGCGGAATTTTTCAGGGCCAGATTGTAAAATTATGTAAAATGCAGATGAAATGCGTAGACGGCGAAGGCTGGTATCAGGAGGATGGCAAGGACGCACAGAGCCTGAAACCGGGAACAGTCGTTACGATCCCTGCAGGAGTAAAACACTGGCACGGAGCGAAAGCGGACACTTGGTTCAGCCATCTGGCCGTAGAGTGTCCGGGTGTGGATACTTCAAATGAGTGGCTGGAGCCTGTGACGGATGAACTTTACTGCAGCCTGTACACCTCTCAAGCTTAGATGCTTGGGAGGTGTTCTTTTCATTCCCAGTACCGGAATCATGGACCCGGTTAATTGAAGAAATAGTTGAAATCTCGAAAGAAATAGGCTATCATGATACTAATATCGCTTTTTCTTGAATAGGAAAGTGCTCCTAATGAAGAAAAAGCCCCTCCGGGGGATCGCACTGCAGCGGAAAGGAAGATGCCGTTTGCGCGGCCCGCCGCTGGCGGAGAGTTTCGTAAACGAAACTCTATTTAGGTTAAAGGAACAAAGGAGAGAGGACAATGAACTATCATATTGCGTTGATTCCGGGAGACGGGATTGGCCCCGAGATCGTAGCTGAGGCCAGGAAAGTACTGGACCGGATTGCTGAAAAATATGGGCATGAATTTGAATATCAGGAATTGCTGTTAGGAGGCGCCTCCATCGATGCCACCGGAGTCCCGCTGACAGATGAGACTGTAGCCGCCGCGAAGAAGAGTGATGCGGTTTTGATGGGTTCCATAGGGGGGGATACGACTACCTCGCCCTGGTATAAGCTGGCACCGGAGCTGCGCCCGGAAGCCGGACTGCTGAAAATCAGAAAAGAATTAAATCTATTTGCAAATCTAAGACCGGCTGTTCTGTATGATGAATTAAAGGCCGCCTGCCCGCTTCGGGACGAAATCATCGGCGACGGATTCGACATGTTAATTATGAGGGAACTGACCGGAGGTCTATATTTCGGAGAACGTAAAACATTTGAAGAAAATGGTCTCACGACAGCTGTCGATACGCTTACATATAACGAAAACGAAATCAGAAGAATTGCCATAAGAGGATTTGACGTCGCCAGAAAGAGGCGAAAGAAAGTGACCAGCGTGGACAAGGCCAATGTGCTGGATTCCTCGAGATTGTGGAGAAAAGTGGTTCAGGAAGTGGCGGCGGATTATCCGGATGTGGCTTTGGAGCATATGCTGGTAGATAACTGTGCCATGCAGTTAGTGAAGAATCCGGGCCAGTTCGATGTGATCCTGACGGAGAACATGTTCGGGGATATTCTTTCCGATGAGGCCAGCATGGTGACCGGTTCCATCGGTATGCTGTCATCCGCCAGCTTAAATGATACGAAGCTTGGCCTGTATGAGCCCAGCCATGGATCGGCTCCGGATATCGCCGGTAAAGGAATCGCCAATCCGATCGCCACGATTCTGTCCGCAGCGATGCTGCTCCGATACTCCCTGGATCTGGACCAGGAGGCGGACGCGGTGGAAGCGGCCGTGAAGCAGGTGCTGAAGGAAGGTTACCGGACGGTGGATATCGAATCGGAAGGCTGCGCTCAGGTTGGGACTGCGCAGATGGGAGATCTGATCGTGCAGAGGATCTGAATGAAACAAGAAAACAGGTACAGTAAAGGGGAATAGATATGAGAAGTGATTCAGTAAAAACAGGTATGCAGCAGGCCCCGCACCGGTCTTTGTTTAACGCGCTGGGACTTACGAAGGAAGAGCTGGAACGGCCGCTGGTCGGGATCGTCAGCTCATATAATGAGATCGTCCCGGGACATATGAACCTGGATAAGATTGTGGAAGCGGTAAAACTTGGGGTGGCTATGGCCGGAGGAACGCCCATTGTATTTCCGGCGATCGCGGTCTGTGATGGAATCGCCATGGGCCACACCGGGATGAAATATTCTCTGGTTACCAGGGACCTGATCGCGGATTCCACGGAATCCATGGCTCTGGCCCATCAGTTTGACGCTCTGGTGATGGTGCCCAACTGCGATAAGAATGTACCCGGACTATTGATGGCGGCCGCCCGGATCAACGTACCCACTGTGTTCGTAAGCGGCGGGCCGATGTTAGCCGGCAGGGTGAGAGGGCAGAAGAGAAGCCTCTCCAGCATGTTCGAAGCCGTTGGCTCCTACAGCGCCGGGAAGATGACGGAGGAAGAGGTGGCGGAGTACGAGAACAAGGTATGTCCCACCTGTGGTTCCTGCTCCGGGATGTATACGGCCAACAGTATGAACTGCTTAACCGAAGCGATCGGCATGGGGCTTAAGGGCAACGGTACGATCCCCGCGGTGTATTCCGAGAGGATTAAACTGGCGAAGCATGCCGGCATGAAAGTCATGGAGCTTCTTGAGAAAAATATAAAACCCAGGGATATCATGACGGAAAAAGCGTTCTTAAATGCCCTGACCGTGGATATGGCTCTGGGATGCAGTACGAATTCCATGCTGCACCTGCCGGCGATCGCCCATGAGGCCGGCGTGGACTTAAATGTGGATATTGCCAATGAGATCAGCGCAAAGACCCCGAATCTGTGCCATCTGGCGCCGGCAGGCCCGACTTATATGGAAGATTTGAATGAAGCGGGCGGAGTCTATGCGGTTATGAATGAGCTGGACAAAAAAGGCCTGCTCTATACGGATCTGATGACCGTAACCGGTAAGACCATAGCGGAAAATATTAAGGGATGTGATAATAAAGATCCCGAGACGATCCGGCCGATCGATCACCCTTACAGCGAAACAGGCGGTATCGCTGTGCTGAAGGGAAATCTGGCTCCGGACTCCGGTGTGGTCAAACGCTCGGCGGTGGCTCCGGAGATGTGGGTTCATGAAGGGCCTGCCAGAGTCTTTGACTGTGAGGAGGACGCGATCGACGCGATCAAGGGCGGAAAGATCAACTCCGGTGACGTGGTGGTCATCCGCTATGAAGGCCCGAAGGGGGGGCCCGGTATGAGGGAGATGCTAAACCCCACCTCCGCGATTATGGGGATGGGACTGGGCTCCTCTGTAGCACTGATTACGGACGGCCGTTTCTCAGGGGCGTCCAGGGGCGCCTGTGTGGGCCATGTATCACCGGAAGCTGCTGTGGGCGGTAACATCGCGCTGGTGGAAGAAGGGGATATGATCCGGATCGATATCCCGAATAATACGCTGGACTTTGAGGTTTCCGAGGAAGAGCTGGAAGCCAGACGGGCAAAATGGCAGCCCAGAGAGCCGAAGATAACCACCGGATACCTGGCCAGATATATGGCGATGGTAACCAGCGGAAACCGCGGCGCGGTCCTGGAAGTCCCGGGACAGAAGAAATAGAAAGAGAGGTTTCGTCTATGCAGTTAAATGGATCAGAAATCGTCATAGAGTGTCTGAAAGAACAGGGAGTAGATACCGTTTTCGGCTATCCGGGCGGTACGATTCTGAATATCTATGATGAATTATATAAGCATCAAAGTGAAATCCGCCATATCCTGACATCCCATGAGCAGGGTGCCGCCCACGCGGCGGACGGGTATGCCAGGTCCACCGGCAAAGTGGGCGTGTGCTTCGCCACCTCAGGGCCCGGCGCCACCAACCTGGTAACCGGCATCGCTACCGCGTATATGGACTCGGTACCGCTGATCGCCATCACCGCCAATGTGGCGGTGCCCCTTCTGGGCAGGGATACCTTCCAGGAGATCGATATCGCTGGCGTGACCATGCCGATTACCAAGCACAACTATATTGTAAAAGATGTAACCAAGCTGGCGGATACGATCCGCAAAGCATTTACCATAGCCAAATCCGGCCGGCCGGGTCCGGTCCTCATCGATATCACTAAGGATGTGACGGCAGCCGTCACGGAGTATGAGCCTGCGGTTCCAGCCCCGATCCATCGGGTTACGGACACGATTGTCCAGGCGCATCTGGAAGAGGCGGTCGACATGATCAACCGCGCCAAACGGCCTTATATCTTTGTGGGCGGTGGCGCGATTATTTCCGGCGCCAGCGGGGAAGTGGAGGAATTCGCGCATAAGATCCACGCGCCGGTAACGGATTCCCTGATGGGCAAAGGGGCATTTCCCGGGACCGATCCGTTATATACCGGTATGCTGGGAATGCATGGAACCAAGACATCGAATCTGGGCGTGACCGAATGCGATCTGCTGATCGCTCTGGGTGTGCGGTTCAGTGACCGGGTTACCGGCAATATCAAGCGGTTTGCCAGAAATGCCAAGGTGCTGCAGATCGATGTGGATCCGGCGGAGATCAACAAGAATGTGATGACATCCTTAAGCATCATCGGTGATTTAAAAGAAGTGCTGAAACGGCTGAATGCCCTGATTGAACAGAACCAGAGGCACACCTGGGTATCCCATATTCTGGAATTAAAAGAAAAATACCCTTTAAAATATAACGAAAATGGTTTATCCTGTCCTTATATTATAGAAGAGCTGTATCGGATCACAAAAGGTGAGGCTGTCATCACCACAGATGTGGGGCAGCATCAGATGTGGGCCGCCCAATATTATCAGTATACGAAGCCACGGACGTTCCTGACCTCCGGAGGGCTTGGTACGATGGGATACGGTCTGGGAGCCTGCATTGGAGCCAAGGTGGGGTGTCCGGATAAGCTGGTAGTCAATATCGCCGGGGATGGCTGTTTCCGGATGAATATGAACGAGCTGGCTACAGCGACCAGATATAATATTCCGATTATCCAGATGGTGATCAATAACCATGTGCTGGGAATGGTCCGCCAGTGGCAGACCCTGTTCTATGAGCAGCGGTATTCCTATACGGTCTTAAATGACCCGGTGGATTTTGTGAAGCTGGCGGAAGCCATGGGGGCGGAAGGAATCCGTGTGAGTAAAAAGGAAGAGGTGGCTCCTGCCATCGAGAAGGCGATCGCTTTAAATAAGCCGGTTGTTATTGATTTTCAGATCGACTGTGATGATAAAGTATTCCCGATGGTCTCTCCTGGAGCTTCGATTGAAGAGGCCTTTGACCAGCAGGATTTGGAAAATAGAGGATAATGCTTGTTTCTGAGTCATATATATTGTGAGGGGGACAGAAATCCAGAATAAATCTAAAAAACCAGAGAGGAGTTTGTGAAAAAAAGATAGCAGATTATGGAAGAAAACAAAACCCGAAGAGTGAATAATACTAAGAGAGAAAAGAAAATAAAGACACCCAAAGATCCGGCTGGCGAAACCGCGTCAACTGCGGAAGCGGTCATCCTGGATCTGACTGACCAGGCCAACCGGAGAGTAAAACCAAAGAAGTCGCATAAGAAACTGGTTTTGGGCATAGGAATTCCTTTAGGGGTATTGCTGCTTGCCTATATTGGCATATCCGTTTTTTTCATGAATTCTTTCCTATATGGAACCACAATAAACGGAGTGGACTGCTTTGGCAGTTCTCCGGAAAAGGTTTCACAGCTTTTGGCGGCAAAGTCATCCGAATATCAGTTGACACTGCTGGAACGCTCCGGTCAGACGGAGACGATCAGCGGTCCCGATATTGGGCTTACCTGGGATTATTCTGTGGAAGTGCAGGAGTTTCTGGATGCACAGAGCGCTTTTGCCTGGCCAGCGCTGCTGATGGACCATAAGAATTTTACCATAGAGCCCAGGGTGCAGTTTGAGGAAGATAAACTGGATGACGTGCTGGACGCGCTTTCCTGTTTTGATCCTTCCAACGTGACGGATCCGGAGGACGCCTATATCGAGCATACGGATACCGGCTTTGTATTCGTGGAAGAAGTGCAGGGGAACAAACTGGTAAAAAGCCAGGTGAAAGAGCAGGTGATAGCCGCTGTCAATTCTAATGATACGCAGTTATCTCTGGAAGAAACAGACTGCTATGTAAAACCGGAGATCACCATGGAATCTGAGGAGATCAGCAAGCCGAAGGCACAGATTGAAAAATATCTGGAGACCGAGATCACCTACGAATTCGGTTCGGATAAAGAGGTGCTGGATAAAGATACGATACACCAGTGGATCAGCATTGATGAGCAGAATGAAGCGGTTTTAAGCGAGGATGATGTAGCCTCCTATGTAAAAAAGCTGGCCAGCAATTACGATACCGTGGGTAAAAAACGGGAATTTAAGACCAGCGGGGGTTATATCCAGGAGGTCAGCGGTGGTCCCTACGGTTGGAAAATCAATCGGGCGGAAGAAAGAGAAGCTCTCTATGAACTGATTCAGAAGGGGGCCAAAGAGGCCAGAGAACCGATTTATTCCCAGACGGCGGCGTCCAGAGACGCCAATGATATCGGAAATACCTATGTGGAAGTTAATCTGACCACACAGCATATGTGGTTTTATAAAAATGGATCTCTGGTGAAAGATACCGATATCGTCAGCGGTATGATGACTGAAAAACGGGCTACCCCGCCGTTAGTCGGCTTTATCCACTACAAACAGCGCAACGCCGTACTGCGGGGAGAAGATTATGAGACACCGGTGAAGATGTGGATGCCGGTGGCCGGAGATATTGGGATACATGACGCCAGCTGGAGAAAGTCCTTTGGCGGTCAGATTTATGTCAAAAATGGTTCCCATGGCTGTATCAACACGCCGTACAGCGCGGTAAAGGTCATCTTTGAGAACATTGAGACGGGAACTCCCTGTGTCTTTTACTACGGACCTGAAAATGTGACGCCTCCGGAAGAAGCGCCGGTTCAGGAGACAGGGGAAGAACCAGAGAGCTGATAATAGTTCAGCCGTCCGGGAGCAGGTAAATCTGACTCCCCGGGCGGACATGCGGCGTCATCCGGTGGACAAAACGCCGCGTGAAAAGCCACAACTATTCAGATAAATGAAAATGCAAGGAGGAAATGAAAGTGAGCAGAGTGTATAATTTTTCAGCAGGGCCGGCGGTACTGCCGGAAGCGGTGCTGAAAGAAGCGGCAGAGGAGATGCTGGATTATAAGGGGACCGGCATGTCCGTTATGGAGATGAGCCATCGTTCCAAAGCTTACGAAGAGATCATCAATGAGGCGGAGGCGGACCTGCGGGAGCTGATCGGGATTCCGGATCATTACAAGGTCATGTTTTTACAGGGAGGCGCGTCGACCCAGTTCGCCATGATTCCCATGAACCTGATGAAAAATAAGGTGGCCGATTATATCATAACCGGACAGTGGGCGAAGAAAGCATTCAAAGAGGCGCAGTTGTATGGAAAAGCCAATGCCATCGCATCTTCCGAGGACAAAGTTTTCTCCTATATCCCGGACTGTTCCGATCTGCCGGTCAGTGAAGACGCCGACTATGTGTACATATGTGAAAACAACACGATCTATGGCACCAAATTCAAAACCCTTCCCAATACCAAAGGAAAAACCCTGGTAGCGGATGTATCCTCCTGTTTCCTTTCCGAACCGGTGGATATCACAAAATATGGGATTATGTACGGCGGCGTACAGAAAAATATCGGTCCTGCCGGTGTAGCGATCGCGATCGTGCGGGAAGACCTGATCACAGAAGATGTTCTCCCGGGAACACCCACCATGCTCAGATATAAGATTCATGCAGATAACAAATCCCTTTATAATACTCCTCCTTGTTACGGTATTTATATCTGCGGTAAAGTTTTCAAATGGATTAAGTCCATGGGCGGCCTGGAGGCCATGAAAGCCCACAATGAGAAGAAAGCCGCGATCCTGTACGATTTTCTGGATCAGAGCAAGCTGTTCAAGGGCACGGTGCGCAAAGAAGACCGTTCCCTGATGAATGTGCCCTTCATAACCGGAAATGAGGAGCTGGACGCCAAGTTTGTCAAAGAAGCCAAAGCGGCCGGATTTGAGAACCTGAAAGGCCACAGAAGCGTTGGCGGTATGCGTGCCAGTATCTATAACGCCATGCCCATCGAGGGTGTGGAGAAGCTGGTTGCCTTCATGAAGGAATTTGAAGGAAAGAATCTGTAATCCGGATGGATAATAAACTGATTAGACAGGAGGAACATAAAATGTTCAAATATAAGTGCCTGAATCCCATCGCCAAGGTAGGATTGGATTTGTTCAGCGATGAATATGAGAGAGTGGAGGAATTCGCAGAAGCGGATGCCGTTCTTGTGAGAAGTGCAAGCGTACATGATCTGGAGCTTCCAGACACGCTGGAAGCGATCGCAAGAGCCGGAGCCGGAGTCAATAACATTCCTTTGGACAAGTGCGCGGAGAAAGGTATCGTTGTCTTTAACACACCCGGAGCCAATGCCAACGGCGTGAAAGAACTGGTGATTGCCGGTATGCTCCTGGCCGCCAGAGACGTCATCGGCGGCATCAACTGGGTTCAGAAGGAAAGAGAAAATCCAGACATCGCCAAAGCGACGGAAAAAGCGAAAAAAGCGTTTGCAGGTAATGAAATCGAAGGCAAGACGCTGGGTATTATCGGTCTGGGGGCCATCGGTGTCAAGGTGGCCAATGCGGCTACTCATCTGGGCATGAACGTGTTGGGCTATGATCCTTACATTTCCGTAGACGCTGCCTGGAATCTTTCCAGAAGTATCAAGCACATCAAAAAAGTAGAGGATATCTACAGCGAGTGTGATTATATCACGATCCATGTGCCTTTGACCGATGGAACGAGGCAGATGATCAATCAGGACGCTATCGAAATGATGAAAGATGACGTTGTCGTACTGAACTTCTCCAGAGACACTCTGGTGGATGAAGATGCGATGCTCAGTGCTCTGGAAAATGGTAAGATAAAAAGATATGTTACCGATTTCCCGAATCCCAAGGTAGCAAACGCAAAAGGCGTGCTGGTCATCCCCCACCTGGGCGCTTCCACAGAGGAATCCGAGGACAACTGTGCGGTTATGGCGGTCAAAGAACTGGTCGATTATATGGAAAATGGTAATGTCAACAATTCTGTAAACTATCCGTCCTGCAACATGGGCGTATGCAATAGTGTATCCCGTGTGGCGATCAATCACAGAAATGTAAAAAATATGCTGGGGCAGTTCACCAACATGCTGGCTGAGGCTGATGTCAATATCACCAACATGGTAAATAAGAGCAAAGGCGACTACGCTTATACGCTTCTGGATCTGGAGACCGCAGTGAACAAAGAGGTCATAGAAAAATTAAGGGCGGTTGACGGCGTGTTGAAGGTCCGTGTGATCAAAAAATAGTGTGGAAATGAAAGACTCATAGTAACGCAAGGTGCATAGAGACGGAAGGGGTATCTGCTTTCCGTCTCTTCCCATTCAGCAGGAAATCACGTGGAAAAAGAGCGTTCTATTATGAACAAGGGAGGAAATCGTATGGCAGCTGTGAAACCATTTTGCTGTATCCGTCCCAGATCTGATCTGGCGGACAGGATAGCGGCATTGCCCTATGACGTATATAACCGGGAAGAGGCTTTGGAAGAGGTAAAGCGGGAACCAATGTCCTTTTTAAAGATCGACCGGGCCGAAACGCAGTTCGGACCGGAAGTGGACACCTATGATCCAAAAGTGTATCAAAAGGCGCGCGCCACCCTGCAGAAAATGATCGAAGACGGATATTTTTTGAGAGACTGCGATGAGTGTTATTTTATCTATGAACTGACTATGGACGGGCGGGCCCAGACCGGAATCGCTGCCTGTTCTTCCATAGATGACTATCTAAGCGGCGTGATTAAGAAGCATGAGAATACAAGGGCAGATAAGGAAGAAGACCGGATCCGTCATGTGGACACCTGCGGCGCCCAGACCGGTCCCATTTTCCTGGCCTATCGTTCAGATGACAGGATCAATATGATTGTCAAATGGAAAAAGAGGGAAGAACCGATCTATGACTTCGTTTCACCAGACGGGGTGGGACACCGTGTCTGGCGTATCTGTGAGCGAAAATTGGTAGAGGGCCTGCGGGAAGCGTTCGCGGATCTGGACCGGATCTACATCGCGGACGGGCACCATCGGGCGGCATCGGCGGTGAAGGTGGGTTTAATGCGCAGAGAAGCGCATCCGGATTACAATGGGACGGAAGAATTCAATTATTTTCTCTCGGTGTTATTTCCGGATGACCAGCTGATGATCCTGGACTATAACCGGGTGATCAAAGATCTGAATGGTCTGAGCGTGCCGGAATTCCTGCTGAAAGTAAAAGAGAAGTTTGAGCTGGAAGAAGTAGGGACAGATCCTTTTCGCCCAGCCTGCAAGGGCGAGATCGGAATGTATCTGGACAAGAGCTGGTATAAGCTGACCGTCAGGCAGGAACTTCGTTCCAGGCATCCCGTAGATGGGCTGGATGTGTCCATCCTGCAGCGGGAGCTGCTGCATCCGGTTCTTAATATCCAGGACCCGAAAACTGATAAGAGGATCGACTTCGTGGGCGGTATCCGGGGGTTAAATGAACTGGAACGGCGTGTAGCGGCCGACAGCCAGGTGGCTTTTGCCATGTATCCCACCTCTATTCAGGAGCTTTTCGCTGTGGCGGACGCAGATCTTTTAATGCCTCCGAAATCCACCTGGTTTGAGCCAAAGCTGCGCAGCGGTTTGTTTATTCATCAGATCTGACGCGTTAGTGAGGGGACTGGCTCCTTTCGGCTGTCACGCAGCCCCGTAAAGTGACTGGATGAGAAAGGTGCCTGTCCCCGGAAGCAGACTCGGGCAGGCCCACATCCGGGGACAGGCACCTTTCTCCACATAGCCGCGGAACAATTTGGCGCTACAGCCGAAAGGAGCCAGTCCCCTCACTACAGAACTTCCTGTCATATCAAAACCCCTTCCATCATATATTGTAACAGCACATATGGAAGGGGTTACTTTTATGGACAGCTTTAACGTATATAAAGACATCCAGGCCCGCACGAACGGAGAAATATATCTGGGGGTCGTAGGGCCGGTACGCACCGGAAAATCCACATTTATCAAACGTTTCATGGACCTGATGGTTTTACCGAACATGGAAGATGAGCATGCCAAGAACCGCACACGAGATGAACTGCCGCAGTCCGCAGCTGGAAAGACCATCATGACAACGGAACCGAAATTTATCCCGAAAGAGGCGGCGCAGATCTCCCTGGGCGAAGATGTACAGGTGAAAGTGCGGCTGATCGACTGTGTCGGCTATATGGTCGATGGCGCCACCGGACACATCGAGGGGGACACGGAGCGGATGGTCAAAACCCCCTGGTTCGATTATGAAATCCCGTTTACACAGGCGGCGGAGCTTGGAACGAAGAAGGTCATCAACGACCATTCCACCATCGGTATCGTGATCACCTGTGACGGCTCCTTTGGCGATCTGAACCGGGAAAGCTATCTGGCCCCGGAAGAAAAGACGATCCTGGAGCTTAAGAAGCTGGGCAAACCGTTCCTGGTACTGGTGAATTCGGAGAAACCCTACAGTGAGGATGCCCAGAGGGTAGCTGCGCAGATCGAAGAAAAATATGGCGTCATTGCCATGCCGGTAAACTGCGAGCAGCTCCGAAAAGACGACATACATAAAATCATGGAAAGTATTTTATATGAATTCCCAGTCGCCCAGATGGAATTCTTTATGCCCAAATGGGTGGAAATGCTGCCGCCCGACCATAAAGTAAAGGCAGATATGATCGCTAATGTCAGGGAGCTTCTGAAGAAAATCAACACGATCCGGGATGTGACCAATGAGAATATCCAGTTCACCGGAGACTTCACGAAAAAAACGAAACTGGATAAGATCGATATGGCATCCGGCTGTATCCGGATCATCATCGATGTGGATGACAGCTTCTACTATGAGATATTAAGCGAGCTGACCGGAACCCCGATCTCCGGGGAGTACCAGCTGATCGCCACCATCAAAGAGCTATCCTCCATGAAGAAGGAATACGCCAAAGTATTGGAAGCCATGTCCGATGTGCGCTACAAGGGCTACGGAGTCGTAACGCCGAATCTGGATGAGATCGTGCTGGATGAACCGGCCGTCATCAAACAGGGGAATAAGTTCGGCGTGAAGATCAAATCGGAATCCCCGTCCATTCATATGATTAAAGCCAACATAGAGACTGAGATCGCGCCGATCGTCGGCAGCGAACAGCAGGCCCAGGATCTGATCACTTACATTAAGGCCAACAGCGAGGGTGAGAATGGGATCTGGGATACGAATATATTTGGCAAATCCGTACAGCAGCTGGTGGAAGACGGAATCCGGACGAAGATTTCACAGATCAGCGATGAAAGCCAGGTGAAGTTACAGGAGACGATGCAGAAAATAGTGAACGACAGTAACGGGGGAATCGTCTGCATTATTATTTGAGGCGAAGGCGTTCTGGGGGCCAGGTTTGAGGGATTCCAAGGGTTTTTGCTTATGTGCCATAAAGAAGTAAAAGAAGTGTAAAAATTTTGCCGTTCCTATCCGGCGTTTCGCTATTACGCCGGATAGTGCGGGCTATTTTTCGTCAAGTCAACCCTGCCGATAAAGCTGTAATAAATATCTATCAAAGGATATCTTTAAAATAATTTAAGAATTTGTTCTTTCTTCGGACTCATGATCTTCTTCATCAAGTTCTTGAACCACCTGTGCATCACCTGTTCCCGAAAGAGCTTCAAGTAGCTCGCGTATCTCATTTTGGGCCAGGGAACCCGAACCCAAGGATAGACTCACCATTAGGATGAGAAATAATTTATATATCTTTTCTTTCAATTATATTCCTCCAATTCAATCTCTGATTTGCTTTCTCTCATAATAAGTGAGTGGCTGATTACCCGCTATCTATTTGCATACAAAAAGGAAGCCATTGTTTGATTCTAAAAATGGCTTACAACCATCAGCAACTTGCAATGATTTGAAAAGGAGTTGATTCAATCGTCCAGACGTACCTTTTGATTAATTAGTGTCCATTCATCAGGCAATAATATAAATAAGGTCGAAAAGGAAAACAGAAAAACTATGATAAGAAAAAGAAGCAGGCTGAATCCTTTGGGGATAGCTGCAATCATAGGTATTGGACATATATTCTTCGTTATAGTTTCAGTATGAGAATTATGTTTGCTCAAAAATGAAGCCTTAATATGGGTAGTATCATCACCGCCTTCCTTGGAAACAATACTTTCCGAATTTGCCCACGTCTCAATTATAGTTATCTTATCTAATAATCTATAAAGATTATAATTATTGCATAAGAACACATTCATAGTTAAGCCCATAACAAAAAGAAGCATAATGAAAAAGATCAAAATACGAGATAGATGATTTTTCTTAATATTTATTTTCATTACAATTCCCTTCTTAGCTACCGCTACGTTCCATGTGGTCAACTTTTAATCTGTTCCATTTTATCATATCAACATTAACTTTTCTATGAATTTTTCCTTATAATATACGGAATAAAGGGATAAGGCTGCCTATTAAAATAATTGTGTTACTATATAATACATGAGCATTTACTCATGTCCGGCCCGGCCATTTTTCGCAGGACACCACTCACGGACCGTCAAGGCCCTGAGTGGTGTCCCGTAAATTGGCTTAGATAGTGGGTGACGATAAATAAAAGCGTTTCATGAGTGTGTTATATTGCCTTGAGGGGGTGGCGGATTACGGTTTTCAGATTCTGAGGATTGCATCTGCGCACATCACTGAGATAGATCTCATGGTGGAAACGTTCCTCTGTGATATCGACGTGATAACCATTTTCCCGTGCGTATTCATCCATCAGCCGTATGGTCTGTGGTTCATCGTCATATGGTCCGATGTGCATACATTGGACGGACAGGCCCTCTGTATAGTTAAAAAATTCTACTTTGGAATAGTCTGCTTTTTTCTTTTGGGTAGCTTCCATTACCGCCCATTCGAAATCTTTTCGCTGTATAAAATCAGGGAGCCTGATGACGGAGATCCATCGGAAAGTTTCTTTCCGGCCATAATCGATTCCCTCCATTCCGTCCATCCACCAGAATCCCTCCAAGGGGGGAACTTTATAATCAAAATAACCGTCAATTTTGTAATCCCCCTTTGGACTCATTTTCAAGGTAAAGGCGATGCCATAGAGGAGGCCGATGGATGCTTTATATTCCCCATCCGGTTCGTTCGGATCTCCCTGTCCCCTGACTGCGATAAAATTCATGGAAGGAATCTCTATGATTTCCGGTTTGTTTTTTGGCAGATAAAATTCTTTATATTCCTTTTTATAGTCGAATGCCATATACATTCCCCTTTCTCGTTTTGAACATTATACCATTTAAAATATGACAGCTATACGTCAAGTTAAATACGTCAAGTAAACAATACAATACAAAAGCTAAAAATATCAAGAAATATTAAATCATCAATAAGATCCCTTTTTTCGATACTTTGGGTTCTTTCTTAGAGTAGATATATCCAGATATCTAGAAGCGCTCGGACACTTATGCAGAGCCAGCGGAGGAAATTCCGATACCAGGCCATACCCTATTAAGAAAGAACAATACTTTGACCCTAAACATGAGAAAGTGGATTCTTTGCCTGGCTCTAACATCTGAAGTACATCACATTGTCTGTTAAAAATCCATAAATAATTAGTAAATTAGAAATCAAAGCTACTACCTGAAAGGCGGTAGCTCATAAGGAAACATGACAAAAACTATGAGTTATGCCAGGTAAACGGAAAAATGAAAAACTCTATGTGATTGAGAAATCTTTCGCATAGAGTTTTTTCATGTTAGGGATATTGTTTTTGAGTTTTTCAGCGTTCGCAGAACGCGTAGCCGTCACCGCAGGTGGCGATCTCATGGGTTTGGGGATATGTCACCAACAAGCATTATTGCAGGTTTTCCGGGAACGGAAAATCTGCAATAATACGCAATCTTACGGAAGATTGCATTGCTTGCCGAATTTGAAAATTTGACAAAATACATATGTACAAATATAATATAGGTGTTATATTATACGGATATGCGTATGTTATGGAGGGCGAAATGGATTACATATCAGTTAAAGAAGCAGCCGAAAAATGGGCAATCTCGGAACGGCGAATTCAAAAGCTGTGTGAGGATGGAAGAATTGACGGTGTTGAACGGTTCGGCAGATCGTGGATGATACCCAGGAATTCTAAAAAACCAAATGATTTACGAAGGCGTAGCACCCAACAAGAAAGGCGGTGATATTCATGTATAACCCACAACTTGAAACATTTATCAAAGTGGCTGACGCCGGAAGTTTTAATAAAGCGGCAGAACAATCCTTTATCACACCTACGGCTGTGATTAAGCAAATAAATCTTTTAGAGACAGGTTTAGGGGTAGCACTATTTGACCGCACACATCGTGGACTTACTTTAACCAAAGCAGGAAAATCTCTGTATCGGGATTCAAAATATATTATTCAATATTGCCGTGATTCCGTTGTTCGGGCAAAGAACGCCATGCAGCAGGACGAGCAGATTATTCGTATCGGTACCTCTCCCATGACACCGGCACAGGTGCTATTGGCTTTATGGCCCAAAATTCACGAGCATTATCCTAATATGAAATTTCAGCTTGTACCCTTTGAAAACACGCCAGAAAATGCAAAAGAAATCCTTGCCAACCTCGGACAGAATATTGATATTGTTGCAGGAATTTTTGATGAAACATTGCTGGATTTGAGAAAATGCAAAGGTTTTGAATTGATGCGCAATCCGATTTGCTGTGCAGTTTCCATTAATCACCCGTTGGCAGAAAAAGATAAGCTCAAAGTTACTGACTTATATGGTGAAAACTTAATGCTCATTCATCGTGGCTGGAGCCACTATGTTGATAAATTGCGGGATGATTTGTGGATGAACCATCCGCAGATTAAGATTATAGATTTTGACTTTTACAATGTCAGCGTTTTCAATCAGTGCGAAAACAGTAACGACATTTTAATGGCGATTGATTCGTGGCAGAGTGTGCATCCGCTGCTTAAAATTATTCCTGTAGAATGGGATTACTCCATTCCATTTGGTTTGCTCCATTCGCCGGAGCCGACAAAAACTGTTCAGGATTTCCTTTCCATTATTCAGACAATTAAATAAATGAAGTTATAACCTTTAGGTATAAACTGATGAACGAATCGAGACTTCTGTTGAGGTCTCGATTTTTTTATAATGTAGGTGTAAAGAAAAAGCAGAGGTGATCGAAATGAAGAAAGCAACCATTCTTTTTATGATATTTCTTGTGATTTTCTGTTTCGCCGGCTGTTCGTCTGAAGATACTTCCTCCGTCAGCCCCGAAACAGAAAACACAGCGGAATCACAAATGGAGCAAATGAATTTGAGCAGCTTTGATAAAAACACCCGTATAGCAGATGTAATTAATGATTCTTCTTTCGGTGATTACGGCAGGTTGATTTTTCCGGCTGATACCGGATATTACAGCGGAGACACGTTGGAAGAATTAAGACTCACATGGTACAACAACATTTCACCGGATAAGACAGTAGAAATTGTAAACTATCTGAAAAGCCATGCCGATGCCGGAGAAACCGTATTCTATGATATTTATACGGAGGAAGAAAAGGCGGCTGACCCGGATAAAGAAGATACGGGGCTGTTCTTTTTCAAAGGCAATCCCGGCGAGAAGTTCGCTGTGTGCAACGCAGGCGGCGGATTTGCTTATGTGGGAGCGATGCAGGACAGTTTCCCTCATGCGTTGGAATTATCAAAAAAAGGCTATAATGCCTTTGCTTTGATTTATCGTCCTGGCTCACAAACTGCCTGCGAAGATTTGGCACGAGCCATCAGTTTTATTTTTGAACACGCCGAGGAATTGGAGGTAGATACCGATTGCTACTCTCTTTGGGGCGGTTCGGCTGGTGCAAGAATGGCAGCATGGCTCGGCTCCTATGGTCCCGCTGCTTTCGGCGGCGATGATTTACCCCAGCCGGGAGCCGTTATCATGCAGTACACAGGTCATAGCGACTACACCGAGAACGACCCGCCAACTTATGCCTGCGTAGGAGAAAATGACGGTATCGCAAGCTGGCGCACCATGCAGCAGCGTTTGGAGGTTTTGGACTCTCTTGGTATTGATACAGAGTTTCACAAATATCCCGGACTGGAACACGGATTTGGTATTGGAATCGGAACAGCAGCCGAGGGCTGGTTTGATGATGCTGTTGCCTTTTGGGAAAAGCAAATGTGACAGAGTGTAGATTTACTCTTTTGTCCGTATCAAATTACTTATATACGGTTGCTTTCCTGAGAGAACATCATCATAAAAATTTTGTTTCCAATCGATGTAAGCGACACTGGCATTTAGTTCTTCGATTTCAGAGAGAAGGGCTGTCCGTTTCTGAGCGAGCATTTCTTTTCTCGATAAAATAGTTGATTGTCCCTCAAGGCACAGTGAAAGATATCCTTTCATTTCCTGTATGCTCATGCCGCATTTTTTCAGACAGGTAAGGTCTTTAATCCATTTTATATCCTGTTCATCGAAAATCCGGCGATTGTTGGAATCACGCTTTACATTTGGAATAAGCCCCTCGTTGCAGTAAAATTTTAAGGTTTGGTATGTCATATCGAGTGTTCTGCATACCTGCATCATCGTGTACATAACGATTACCTCCTATGTGTGTAAAGAAATTAAAAATCTTTTAAAAAGGGTATTGACCGATAGTTACAACCGGTTGTTATACTCTGATTGTATCACAGAATAAAGTGAAATCAAAGGAGAAATAACAGATGAACAATTTTATTTTTGAAAATGACACCAAAGTTTATTTTGGTAAAGGCTGTGTGAAAGAATATCTTTCCAGTGTTTTAAGCCATTATGGAAAAACCGTTATGCTTGCCTATGGGGGCGAGGCTATCAAGAGAAACGGTATCTACGATGAAATCGTTGAGGCTTTGACCGCCGCAAAGAAAACAATTGTTGAGTTTTCCGGAATTATGGCTAACCCCACCTATGCAAAAGTTTTGGAAGGCGCAGCCCTTGCAAGAGAAAAAGGCGTTGATTTCATTCTCGGCGTGGGCGGTGGTTCTGTGATGGACTGCTGCAAGGCGGTTTCACTGGCTGCCCGGTATGAGGGTGATATATGGAATGACTTTTGGGAGCGAGCCGGTATTGTGGATTTTGAGCCGCTTCCGCTTGGATTCGTGGTTACGGTTACAGGCACCGGCAGTGAGTGCAACGGCGGAGCTGTTATCACCAATGAGGAGCGTAAAATCAAGACGGGGCGGGACTATCCTGCCTGCAATGCAAAGTTCGCTATGCTTGATCCGGTCTACACGATGACCGTTCCCCTGCGTCAGACCATTTCCGGCGGTTTCGATATTCTTTCTCATATTATGGAGACCTATTTCAGCGAGCCGAATGAAGATAATGTTTCTGACAACATTTCAGAGGCGTTGATGAAAAGTGTAATCCACAATCTGCGGGAGGTGATAAAAAATCCGAAGGACTATACTGCCCGGAGCAACCTTATGTGGGCAGCGACTATGGCGGAAAACCGTATCATCAAGCTGGGCAAGCGGTGTGATTTCCAGTGCCACCAAATGGAACATCAGCTTGGCGCTTACACGGACTGCAACCACGGCGAAGGGCTGGCAGTGCTGCACCCAATCTACTATCGGCATATTTATAAAGACGGGTTGCCGAAGTTCATTCGCTTTGCAGAAAATGTCTGGAATATTCCCCGTGAAGGCATGAGCGATGAAGAACTTGCACAATCCGGTGTGGAATCACTGGCTATGTTTATCGCAGAAATTGGCTTGCCTACCACTCTGACCGAATTGGGAATTACAGACGAAGCACTTCTGGGAGAGGTGGCAGATTCCTGTAATATCGCTCCCGGAAGTTACAAAAAAATGACTGCCGAAGAAATCCGGCAGATATTAAAAGAATCCATATAATTTAGGAGGTAAACACCATGAAAAAAGTAATTTCTTTATTCCTTGCACTGACTTTCGTTTTCACACTGGCAGCTTGCAGTAACAATCAGCCGCAGACAAATGATTCATCTGAATCTTTATCCGAGCCAACAACAGAAAGTGCAGAAACACCTGCGGATATTTCTGCTTCCGAATCTTCTGAATCAGAAAACGGAAAGACATTGGTGGTCTATTTTTCCGCCACAGGCAACACGGAAGCAGCAGCCAATTACATCGCACAGGAAACTGGCGGCGACCTGTTCGAGCTGGAACCGGCAGAACCCTACACGGATGAAGATTTGAATTATAGCAATGAGGACAGCCGTGTATCCAGAGAGCACGAGGATGAATCCTTGCGGGATGTGGAGCTTGCGGCGGATACCGTGGAAAACTGGGATGAATACGATACCGTGTTTATCGGATATCCAATTTGGTGGGATATTGCTGCGTGGCCGGTAAATGACTTTGTAAAATCCAATGATTTTACAGGCAAAACGGTAATACCTTTTGCTACCTCTGCTAATGACGATATCGGTGAAAGCGGTAAATTGTTAGAGGAAATGGCCGGAACTGGAAACTGGCTGGAGGGTGAACGCTTTTCTTCCAGTGTCTCAAAAGATGCGGTAACAGAATGGATTGAAGGTCTGAATCTGTAAAAGTAAGATAAAGATTTATCCGATAGTAACTCAAAAATAAAAAAAATCAATTTTAGGAGGAAACCATTATGAAAAAAATAATTTCCCTGTGCCTTGCACTGACTATGATTTTTGCACTGGCAGCTTGTAGTAATAGTCAATCTGCAGACGAAAATTCATCGGAATCTTCTTCATCTGTACCTGCTACGGAAAGTGCAGAGCAGACAGAGCAGCCATCTTCTTCTGATGAAGAAGAACCTGCTGAAACACCTTCTGAACAGCCGGAAACGGATGCGAAAACCCTTGTTGTTTACTTCTCCATGCCGGAAACAACTGATCCAAACAACATGACGCAAGAGGAAGATAACAGTGTTGTTGTCATTAATGGAGAAGTTCTCGGAAACACACAGTATGTAGCTTATGTGATTCAGGAGCAAACAAACGCAGATATTTTCCGTATCGAACCGGAAACTCCCTATCCGACTGACCATGACACCCTTGTCGATTTGGCGGCTGACGAACAGGATGACAATGCCCGTCCCGCTATTAAGGATACGATTGAGAATCTGGATCAATATGATACCATCTTTGTGGGTTATCCCAACTGGTGGGGCGATATGCCGATGATTCTCTATACTTTCTTTGATACTTATGATTTTTCCGGCAAAACCATTATTCCGTTTAACACCCACGGCGGCAGTGGATTTTCCGGCACTATCGGCACCATTGCAGAACTGGAGCCAAATACCGAAGTCAACGAGGACGGATTTACAGTATCCCGCAACAATGTGCAGGAAGCTGAGCCGGATATTATAAGCTGGCTGGATGAACTTGGCTATTAAGGAGGAGGCTGTTATGAGCAAAAAAGTATTGATTTTATCCGGTAGTCCCCGTAATGGAGGCAATTCCGATGTGTTATGTGATGCGTTTATGAAAGGGGCGCAGGAAGCCGGTAACGAGGTAGAAAAGATTTTTCTGCGAAGCAAAAAAATCGGCTATTGCAACACCTGTTACTACTGCAAAAAAAGCGGCGGTGTCTGTGCCATTAAAGACGATATGGCGGAAATCCTTGAGAAAATGCACTGGGCGGATGTTATCGTTATGGCAAGCCCTGTCTATTTTTACTCTATCGACGCACAGATGAAAACCGTGATTGACCGTACAGTGGCACAGTGGACGCAGATTAAGAACAAAGAGTTTTATTACATTATGACTGCTGCGGAGGAAAGCAGCACCGTTATGGATTGCACTTTAGAGTGTTTCCGAGGTCTTGCCGCCTGCCTTTCCGGCTCAAAGGAAATGGGCGTTATTTACGGGAGAGGCGTTTATGAAGCCGGTGTGATTAAGAACACAGCTACGATGCAGCAAGCCTATGAAATGGGCAAAGGAATTTAAGGAGAACATACCATGCAAAAAAGAAAACTTGGCAACAGTGATTTGATGGTCAATCCGGTGGGTCTTGGCTGTATGGGATTCAGCCATGCTTCCGGTGAGCCGACCGAAAAAAATACTGCAATAAAAACATTACGACAGGCCTATGAGATGGGATATGACTTTTTTGACACCGCCGAAGCCTATACGGGCTTCTTCCCGGACGGCTCTGTGTCCTATAATGAAGAATTAGTAGGTCAGGCACTACATGATGTAAGGGACAAAGTTGTGATCGCCACCAAAATGGGTGTTTTCCATAACGAAGATTTATCCCTTTCTTTGGACAGCAGTCCGGAAACCATCCGAAAAAGCGTAGAGGGCAGCTTGAAAAAGCTGGGTACGGATTATATCGATTTGTATTATCAGCATCGCATAGACCCAAAGGTTGAACCGGAGGTTGTTGCGGAAACCATGTCTGAACTCATCAAAGAAGGTAAAATCCGACATTGGGGAATTTCCGAAACAACGGAAGAATACCTGCGGCGGGCACACGCAGTATGCCCGGTGACTGCTATAGAGAACCGATATTCCATGATGGCAAGGTGGCATGAATCTATTTTTCCTGTGTGCGAAGAATTGAATGTGTCTTATGTGGCTTTTTCTCCTATGGCAAACGGCTTTCTGACCGGACAATATACACCGGGTACTGTCTTTGAGGGAAAGCATGACTACCGGGCAGGTATGCCGCAGTACACAGAAGAAGGATATAGCAAAGCCAAAGAACTTTTGGAATTGCTGGAACGGATGGCACAGGAAAAGAATTGCACGATGAGTCAACTGTCGTTGGCTTGGATGATTTGCAAAAAACCTTACATTATTCCGATTCCCGGTTCCAGAAAGCCTGACCGGATTCGTGAAAATTTTGCTGCAGGCGATATTCTCTTAACTGCCGGTGAAATTTCTGAAATTGATAACAAATTAAACTCTATGACATTTGATGTCTTTGGCGGTCATCGTGCAAAATAACGGAGGTGAAAACGATGAAAGTATTGCTTGTAAACGGGAGTCCTCATAAAGAGGGTTGTACCTATACAGCTCTCTGCGAGGTGTCCGAAGCATTGAATAAAAACGGTATTGATACCGATGTTTTCTGGATTGGCAATAAGGCGATTTCCGGCTGTATTGCCTGTAAAGCCTGTGTGAAGAAAGGTGTATGTGCTCTTGGCGGCACGGTAAACGAATTTTTAGAGATCGCCGGAGATTATGACGGTTTTGTATTCGGTACTCCGGTTCATTGGGGAGCAGCCAGCGGCGCTCTGACTTCTTTTCTTGACCGTGCTTTTTATGCTGATCTCTGCGGCGGTGGAAATCGTTTCCTCTTAAAGCCTGCGGCTGCTGTTGTATCTGCCCGTCGCGCCGGAACCACGGCAACATGGGATCAGATCAATAAATATTTTGCCCTAATGCAGATGCCGATTATTTCTTCCCGTTACTGGACGATTGTTCACGGTGCAACGCCCGAACAAGTCAAGAAAGATGAGGAAGGTATGCAAACTATGCGTATTTTAGGAAAAAACATGGCATATTTTCTTCGCTGCATTGAGGCCGGCCGACAGATCTGTATTGACCGACCGGAAACAGAAGCCGTTACCTTTACAAATTTTATTCGGGAATAAGGATTAGCACAAAGGAAGTGAAGCGTATGAACCCACAAGCACTTAAAAAGTTAACATTGGATTTCATTATGACAATCCTCCTGCTTCTTCTGATGACCTATGAACTAATCGGCAGAGCTACACATGAATGGCTGGGAACTGGAATGCTTCTTTTAGTGCTTATTCATCATATTTTCAATCATAAGTGGAGCAAGGCTGTTTTCAAAGGAAAATACACGCCATACCGCATGATACAAACTATACTCGTAGCATTGTTGGTGTTATGTATGCTCGGCGCTATGATTAGTGGAATTATGCTGTCCCGCTATGTGTTCGATTTTCTGCCTATTCAAGGCGGACGCTCCTTTGCCAGAAATCTGCATATGGTTTCAGCCTATTGGGGATTTGTTTTCATGGCGGTTCATCTTGGTCTCCATTGGGGCATGGTGATGAACATAGTAAACAAGCACATCAAAAAAACATCTGCAATCCGCAAATGGATTCTTCGAGGCTTTGCGTTGCTGATTGCCGGATATGGTGTTTATGCTTTTATATATCGCGACCTCTTTAGTTATATGGTGCTGAAGGAGCAGTTTGTGTATTTCAATTATGAAGAACCGATTGTCCGATTTTTAGCAGATTATTTGTCGATTATGTGGTTGTTCGGATACATTGGTTATTATATGAGAAAATATTCTAAAAAATAATTTGGTGGTGATTTTATGGGAAATTAGTTGTATTGGATTTATCCGAGACTGGTGTACAGATTGGTGAGAAATTAGCACTCTTACTTGACGAAAAACAGAGGAAAGAACTTGCGAAATATCTTCTTGATAATCCTGTGGAAACAAATGCTGGTGTTACATATCAGCATTTAAGACACGGTTGGCAATTAATTGATTCCCTCACGGAAATTCAGGAAGGCAACTTATATCTTTGTGTAGAACAACGCATTGTAAAAGTAAGAGAAGAAAAAATCGAACTTACTGCTAAAGAATTTGATATTCTGTCGCTGCTCATTATGAATCCAAATCGGGTATTTACCTATGAACTTATTATGGATTTGGTCTGGAAAGAGGATTATGCTTACTATTCCAGAAAAGCAATCAATAACCATGTATGTAATCTTCGGAAAAAATTAAAGATAGACCCAGGCGATCCCGACTATATCAAAAGTGTTACCGGAATCGGATATAAGTTTGTGTTGCCATAAATTCACACCATAGGGTAAAACCTGAGGTGTGAATTTTTTTGTACTTTCTCAGGATAGACGGCAACTTTTTCCTGAAATATGTACTAAATAATGGAGGAATTTTGGGGCTGCCACTTCTGACAGGGTAAATTGTGAATTTTTTGTGAAATTTTCAAAAAGACCCCCTATTTTTGCCAAAAAAATGTACGGAATAGTGAAGGGATATTTTTTGACAGTCAGGAGGTGACGTATATAAAAAGCAAATTACCGGTCATGGATTACAGTCAGTACCGCAGAGCAAGAAAATTAGTCCATGCGTGCTGCAATTATGATAACGGAAACTGTATCATTCTGGATGACGGGGAGGAATGCGTCTGTGTCCAGAGCATTTCCTATTCGCTATTATGCAGATGGTTTCGGATTGCGGTTCTCACATTGGACAAGCCTTTAGAAACAGCCCTGTTATACAGAGGAAGTATGAAGCGGTGTGTTGTCTGTGGCCAGCCATTTCTCCCCGGTTCCAACCGGGCAAAATACTGTAAGCCCTGTGCGGCAAAGGTACATCGGAAACAGAAGAATGCCAGCGATCGTAAAAGAAGGCTCCTATGCGGACAATTAGAAGCGAAAAAGCCTTGATATTGCTGGGCGTTTCAACGCTTGTCAGTGGGCAGGCAGTATAAATCCCTTCTACCCCCGGAAAGCAGGCTTGAAACTGTCCGCAGAGGTAATTTCACCTATCTGGGATTTTCCCGATTAGGTGGCATCTATTTCTCTTATATTTCATGCATTTTAGAGTTCGCTCCCAAACGGGGTTATCCTGTCTTGGGATTTCAGAGACTGGAAAAGCTGCCCATCTGCACTGCCCCAAAGCTGTCTTTCCGGCAGTGTATATTTCGACGCTTTGGAGAGCCGGAAAATAGACGGAAATTAAAGAGAAATAAGTAAATTATAAAATAGTCAATATCAATCTAATCAATCAGGATGGATTGATGGAAAGGAACAATGTATGCAGAATAATATTTTTATCCCCTATAAAGCTGATACAACAGTACCGCCGTATCTTCCGTTTCCGCGTTTTTTGGTAACACTCAATTTATCCAATGACGCAAAGGTGCTTTATGCCCTGCTCTTTGACCGGGCAGGCATTTCAAGGGAAAATGGTTACATAGAAACAGACGGATCGGTGCGGCTGTATTTTACAGTAGAAGAAGCAAAAGGGAAGCTGCACCGGAGCCGTCAGGTAACGACCCGTGCGTTTCAGGAATTAGAGCACAGCGGACTGATTATCCGTAGGAAACAGGGGCTTGGCAGACCTGCAGTAATTACCCTAAAGATTCCGGCGACAGGAAAGGAGAACTGACTGAATGGCAGATAAAAAAGATTTGGGTACACTTCCGCAATTTCTAAAACCGGAAGTGGCGGAACGTGTGGCAGAGCATTTCAAAAACGGCGTGTTTGAATTTGATTTTGATACCGAGGAACATATCACCGTGGAGGGCAACACGGTTTATCATGTGATTCCCCATTATGCCGGTGATGATGCGGAAAGTGTGTTAAACAAGCTGCGCCGGATGATTGCAAAAAACTTGGAGGAAATGTAAATGAGGGAGGCTGAAAAAACAGAAAGAATGCGTTATAATACAGGTAACCGTTTACCTGGCTGTTATCCCTTTTTCGGGAGGAAAGGAGCTATTTATGAACCAGCAGCCAGATAAAATTACAGCTTTATATTGTCGTTTAAGCCAGGACGATGCCCTTGACGGAGAATCCAACAGTATTACCAATCAAAAGGTACTGCTCTCCAAATATGCTGCAGAACACGGCTTCCGCAATACCATGTTCTTCGTGGATGACGGATTTTCAGGAACGAGTTTTCAAAGACCCGGATTTCAGGAAATGATGAAATATGTGGAGGACTATTCTGTTTCCACTCTGATTGTCAAAGACCTGTCCCGGCTCGGCAGGGAGTATTCCTATATGGGACGTTTATTTCGCCGTTTTCAAAAATGTGTTCAATGATTATTACGCAAAGGACACCAGTAAGAAAATCCGGGCAGTCGTTAAAATGCGGGGTGAAGCCGGGGAACACCTTGCCAGTAACCCTCCCTACGGCTATATCAAAGATCCTCATGACAAAAAGAAATGGATTGTGGATGAAGAAGCGGCTAAGGTGGTGCGACGTATCTTTGACCTGTGCATTGCGGGGAAAGGGCCGATGCAGATAGCAAAAATACTGACAGCAGAAAAGGTGCTGACTGTTACAGCCTATCATGCCAAACAGAAAGGCTGGACAATGCCGGATAATCTATATGGATGGAACAAAAAGTCAATCGCCGGTATTTTGGAACGGCGGGAATATACCGGATGTACGGTTAATTTCAAGACCTATACCAAATCCCTGAAATTTAAGAAACGGCTGGAAAATCCGAAAGAAAATCAGCGCATATTTGAAGGAACACAGCCGGCAATCATTGAGTACGGACAATGGGAACGGGTACAGGTTCTCAGGGAAAATAAACGCAGACCGACCAAAACCGGCAAGACAAGCATTTTCTCCGGCCTTGTTCATTGTGCTGACTGCGGAGCTAAGCTCTATTACTGTACCTGCAACAGCTACAAAGATGATTCGCAAGATCATTTCGTCTGCTCCAATTACAAAAGCAATACCGGTTCCTGCCAGATTCATTATATCCGTGAAATCACGCTGTATAAGCGAGTGCTGGAATGTGTTCAACGGACACTGACTTATGTGCGACTGTTTCAGGATGACTTCACCCAGGAAATGCTGATGCAGGATGAAGCCAGCCGGAAAGCAGAACTGGCACAGAAACGAAAAGCCCTGTCAGGTGCACAGAAGCGTATGGAGGACTTGGATAAAATCATCCAACACCTTTATGAAGATAATGTTTTAGGGAAACTAAGTGACCTCCGTTTCCAGAAGTTATCTGCACAGTATGAGACCGAACAGGCAGAAATCAGGCAGCTTTCCGAAACACTGGAACGGGAAATTGCAGAAGAAGCCGAGCAGGTTTCGGATGTGGGGCGTTTCTTACAGCTTGCGGAACGGTATTCCGATATACAAGAACTTGACGCTGCGACAGTCAACGAACTGATTGAAAAAATCGTCATCCATAGCCCGGAGAAAATCGATGGAAGAAAGCATATGACGATTGAGATTTATTTTACTTATGTAGGCAAGATTCGGATTCCCCTTCAAAAACCGAAGCTGCCTGCAAGCACGGAAAAACCGGCGTGATTGTTACCACGCCGGTTCTACCGGAAAATTTTATTTACTTCCTTATGAGCCTCCGCCTAATTCGCAGCAGCTTTTGTGTCATCGAGCGTTTTATTGATCACCAATGTAGGAGTGTGCAGGCGCGAAGGCGGGTTCCGGGAGGGGGCGCGCAAAAGTAACAGGAGCCGAATCGCTTGAGGCCGGGCCTTAGAACGGGTTACGCAGAAGAGGAAGAAACCTGGCAGGACCCGGGGCACTGTCTGAGCCGTATTATGGCGAGTTTGCCCCGGGTCCTGCGAATCAGAGGTTTCTTCCGCTTCGGAGTTACCCGTTCTTAGGTCCGGCCGATGCGATTCGGCTCCTGTTACTTTTGCGCGCCCCCTCCCGGAACCCGCCTTCGCGCCTGCACACTCCGGCCCTTAGTAAATAAAACCCCCCCTTAAGGAGAGCAGCCATCTATAAAGTCAGCTTCCGAAGATCTGCATAAAATCCAGGATAGGAGATCTTTACACAGTCACTGTCCAGGATTTGTGTGGTTCCGTCACTGGCTAGGCCTGCTACGGCAAAGGACATGGCGATCCGATGATCCAGACGGCTGTCGATAACAGCCCCATGAAGGGGCAAGCCGCCCTCGATGATCATGCCATCCTCTGTTCCACGTATACTGGCGCCCATGGCGGAAAGATTTTTTACCATAACGTCGATCCGGTTGGACTCTTTGACTTTCAGCTCCTGGGCGTCGCGAATGACCGTTGTGCCTTCGGCAAAGCAGGCTAATACGGCCAGAATGGGCAGTTCATCGATCAGAGCGGGTATGATGGAACCGCCGATGACCGTCCCGTGAAGCCTGCTATGGCGGACGATCAGATCTGCTGCAGGTTCGCCATCCGTATCGATGACATTTTCTAGGGTTATATCTGCGCCCATATCCCGGCAGACTCTTAAGATTCCGTCCCGGGTAGGATTGATACCCACATTTCTTATACGGACTTCGGAATCCGGGATCATGAGGGCAGCCGCGATAAAATAGGCGGCAGATGAGATATCACCAGGGACCTGAATCGGGCGTCCGGTCAGCACCGGTTCCGGCTGAATGGAAACCGTAGTACCCTGGGATGAGACCTGGGCGCCGAGCATCCGCAGCATCAGCTCCGAATGGTTGCGGGAGAGCTGCGGTTCCGTTATGGCAGTAGGCCCGTTTGCGTAGAGGCCAGCCAGCAGGATCGCGGACTTCACCTGTGCGGAAGCGACCTTTGAGTGATAATGAATGCCGGTAAGCCCGCCGCCGGTAATCTGAAGCGGCGCGCAGCCGTTGCCCGGGATACTGATGATTCCGGCCCCCATCTGGGAGAGCGGTTCGATGACCCGTCCCATGGGTCTTTGCTGTATCGAAGCAT
The DNA here is from genome assembly GCF_019042245.1 of Diplocloster modestus. GTDB lineage: Bacteria > Bacillota > Clostridia > Lachnospirales > Lachnospiraceae > Diplocloster > Diplocloster modestus. The sequence goes on along the minus strand of NZ_JAHQCX010000017.1, from coordinate 25,756 downwards.
CCCCGGTGAGCACAGACTCAAATTCCTGTCCGGCCAGGATACCGGACAGCAGCCGCATGGTAGTACCGCTGTTCCCGACATCCAGCGGCTGCTGCGCCCTGGTCAGACCGTGCAGGCCTTTTCCGTGAATGAGCACTTCGCTTTCGTTATTTTCAATCGGGATCCCCATCTGCTGAAAGCAGGAGATGGTGGACAGGCAATCCGCGCCCTGCAGGAAATTAGTGACGGTAGTAGTGCCTTTCGCCAGCGCTCCGAACATGACGGCGCGGTGGGAGATTGATTTATCCCCCGGAACCCGAACCTGGCCCTTTATATGATGTACTTTATGAAAATTCATTGTAAAAACTCCAATCTATCGATAGAATACCCGTCTGGGTGTAAAAAAGAGTTTCGCTTGCGAAACTCTCCGCATGCGGCGGGCCGCGTAAGCGGCATCTTCCTTTCCGCCGCAGTGCGATCCCGCGGAGCGTTTTTTATTTCATAGGAGCATTATCCTATGAAATAATAAAGTCCGCTGTATAGCGCTCCCATTTTATCGTTCATAAACCGTATAGTGGTACTTGCGCAGAAGCTCTGCCGCAAGGCGGGAGGCCTCTTCCTCATAGAACTCAATTCGCAGAACGCCTTCTTCAAATTCCCGGTTGTGAAGGATGCCTATATTTTTAATACTGATGTGATTACTGGCGAGTATCGTGGCAATCGTGGCGATGCCTCCTGCCTCATCAATAATATCGCAGTAGACGGCATACGCTTTTTTAATCGGCCCCAGAGACGATTCCGGCATGGAATTGCGATAATCCCTGGCGGAATCAAAAAGCTGATAAAGCGAATCCTCATCGGAACGGCTGATCTCATCCCGGGCCGTCTCTAACGTGCGGATATAATCATCCAGCGTTTTTAAGATATTTTCCCGGTTTGTCAGACAGATCTGCTGCCACATAACCGGGGACGAGGAAGCGATCCGGGTAATGTCCCGGAAGCCGCCGGCGGCGATGGCCTTCATGGTACCTTCCAAAGAGTCCGAATCCCGTACCAGATTCACCAGGCTGGACGCTATGATATGAGGAAGATGACTGATTACCGCAGTGATATAATCATGATCCTGATAATTAAGGATCAGCGGTATCGCCCCCAGAGAGCGGACCAGATCGCTGTAGGCCGTTACCTTCTCCGGACTGACCGACGCGGTGGGAGTCAGGACATAATAGGCATTTTCAATCAGATGATCATTGGAGTTCTCATACCCGGATTTTTCAGAACCGGCCATGGGATGTCCGCCGATAAAATTCGCTTCCATACCGGCGGCAGTGATTTCCCGGTGAATTCCGGTTTTCACACTTCCGACATCTGTCAAAACCGTATCTTTAGAAAGATAAGGCTTAAGGGCGGACAAGCAGGAAGAATTATTGGCAACCGGCGCGCACAGGAATATATAACGGCAGCCGGCGAACTGACTGTCAATGCTGGTACATGCCAGATCAATGGTGCCGTCCTTCAGGGCGGCGGACAAGGTGGTGCGGTTGGTATCATAAGCCAGCATCCCGCTGTCCGGATAAAACTTCCGGACAGCCTTTGCAATAGAGCCTCCGATCAGGCCCAGGCCGATAAAACCGATGCGCAGCTGTTCCATTACAGTGTCCTCCCGGAAAGCGCCGCGTAAGCTTTCAGCTCACCGGCCAAAACATCAAACTGTTCAAAGGTAAGGGACTGAGGGCCGTCTGAGAGCGCGCATTCCGGATTATTATGTACCTCCATAATCAATCCGTCCGCACCCACCGCAACAGCTGCTTTCGCCAATGCCGGTACATAAGCCCGGACTCCGCAGGCATGGCTTGGATCTATAATAACCGGCAGCTGCGTTCTGGACTTCAGAGCCGGAACCGCGCTGATATCCAGCGTATTGCGGGTAGCGGTTTCAAATGTCCGGATACCGCGCTCGCACAGAATCACATTTTCATTGCCCATAGACATAATGTACTCAGCCGCGTTCAGCCATTCCTCCAGCGTCGCGGACAACCCGCGTTTTAAGATCACCGGAAGCCCGCATTTTCCGGCCTCCTTCAGCAGATAGAAATTCTGCATATTCCGGGCGCCGATCTGGATCAGATCCACGTACTTTACCGCCGCATTGATCGCCTCCAGGCTGGTCACCTCGCATACGGTATAAAGCCCTGTGGCCTTGCCGGCCTCCTGCATATACTTAAGTCCTTCTTCTTCCAGCCCCTGGAACGCATAAGGAGAAGTCCTGGGTTTATAAGCGCCGCCTCTTAAAAAATTAGCGCCCGCTTTTTTCACAGCCTGAGCGATCAGCAAAATCTGATCCTCACTCTCAACCGCACAGGGTCCGGCCATCAAAGCCAGGGTATCCGGTCCGATCTCGGCATTTCCAACCTTGATTCTGGAGGGCTGCGCATGGAACTTACGGTTAGCCAGTTTATAGCTCTCCGTAACCGGAACAATCTTATCCACATAAGGCGCCAATTCCAGATTTCGGTTATTCAATCTGGATTTATCGCCGATCACGCCGATAATCGTCAGCTGGCTTCCTTCTGACAGATGGGGCGTCAGTCCATTATTTTCAATCGTTTTTACCACATTATTGACCGCTTCTTTCGGAGCGCCGGGTTTCATTACAATAATCATATCTACAATTCCTCCAACACCGTTTTGTAAAACAACGGCAATTTTTCTGTATCCATTGTACTTTTGCGGGTTTCGATTGTCAACACTTTTTCACTTTAAAGTGAAAAAATAATGAGAATTTCTGATGGAATTTTAAAGAGTGATTGACATCAGGGCAATGTAATGAAAAACTTGTCCGAAAATGGCGTGATTTGATCGGACATCTGTATTATAATCAAAAAGGAATTAATTTATCTAGGAGGTGTGAAAGATTGATCTATACAACGAAATACGGTTCTCCCATTGGTGAGCTTTTGCTTGCTGAGAAGAACGAGGCATTGGTGGGATTGTGGATGGAGGGCCAAAAATACTTTATGGGTTCGCTGCGGGAAGAAACCAAAGAATGCGGCAGCTCCCTGGTTTTCGATCAGATAAAACAGTGGCTGGACCGCTATTTTCACAAGGAAAAACCGTCCATCCGCGAACTGCCTCTTTCCCCTGCCGGCAGTGTGTTTCGCAGGGAGGTTTGGGACATCTTATGTGAAATCCCTTATGGGGAGGTAACAACTTACGGGGAAATAGCCAAAAAAATAGCCGGCCGTCATGGGCTGGCCCGAATGTCCGCTCAGGCAGTGGGCGGCGCGGTGGGCCACAATCCCATTTCCATTATCATCCCCTGCCACCGCGTAGTCGGAACGAATGGCAGCCTGACAGGATATGCAGGAGGATTAGAGAAAAAGATCCGCCTCCTGATACTGGAGGATGTGCAGATGGATAAGCTGTTTGCCCCCAAAAAAGGGACTGCGCTTTAATGAATTCAAAGAAAAAGAAAGGCGTCAGCATACGAAATCTCCATGGATAACTTTGTATAATATGAATAAAACACTTGTAAATATAGTTGATTTTTAGTAGAATATACCCATGGACATTTCCAGCATGCAGCGGGGCGGTTTACCGCTGTAAATCTAACAGTATCGGAGGAATTCATATGAACGTTTATACCACGGACAAAATTCGAAATGTCGTTTTATTAGGCCACGGCGGTTCAGGAAAGACTACTTTGGCAGAGGCTATGTCATATTTAGCCGGTATTACTAGCCGGATGGGAAGAGTCGAGGACGGAAACACCATAAGTGATTATGACAAAGAAGAGATCAAGAGAAAGTTTTCAATTTCTACTTCCGTGATCCCGCTGGAATGGGAAGGCGTGAAGGTTAATATATTGGATTCTCCCGGATATTTTGATTTTGTGGGTGAAGTGGAAGAAGCGGTTGCGGCGGCTGACGCGGCGGTTATCGTTGTATCAGGTAAAGCAGGCGTGGAAGTCGGTACGGAAAAAGCCTGGGATCTCTGTGAAAAATACAATCTGCCCAGAATGTTTTACGTAAGCGATATGGACGTGGATAATGCCAGTTTCCGTGAAGTAGTGGAAACTTTAACCAATATGTATGGAAAGAAAATTGCGCCTTTATTCCAGCCGATCCGTGAAAATGAAAAATTTGTCGGTTATGTCAATGTTGTTAAGATGGCGGGCCGCCGTTTTATAGACAAAGGAAAAAGGGAAGAGTGTGAGATCCCGGATTATTGTAAAGAGTATCTGGATATATACCGTGAGGCACTGATGGATTCCGTAGCTGAAACCAGCGATGAGTTCATGGAGCGGTACTTCTCAGGAGATGAGTTCTCCGTAGATGAGATTCGCGCGGCCCTTCGGTTCAACATTGATGACTGCTCCATCGTACCGGTGGAGATGGGTTCCGCTGTTGAATTGAGGAACATCCATAATCTGCTGACCGATATCGTAAAATATTTCCCCAGCCCGGATAAACGTCAGTGCGCCGGCTTGAATAAAAAGACAAATGAGATCTTTGAAGGAAATTATGATTTCCAGAAAGCAAAATCTGCTTATATCTTTAAGACAATCGTAGACCCGTTCATTGGTAAGTATTCGTTGATCAAAGTGGTTTCCGGTGTAATCAAGAATGACGATGTGCTGTATAATACAGATAAAGATACGGAAGAGAAACTGAACAAGCTCTATGTACTCCAGGGGAACAAACCCATCGAGGTAAAAGAGCTTCATGCCGGTGATATCGGTGCGATTGGCAAGCTCTCTGCTGCCAGAACCGGTGACACCCTCGCGACGAAAGCGATTCCGATCGCCTATGGCAAGACAGAGATGTCCATACCTTATACATACAAGAGATACAAAGCCAAGAATAAGGGCGATGACGATAAGATATCCCAGGCTCTGAACAAGATGATGATCGAAGATCAGACCATCAAGGCAGTCAATGACGGTGAAAACCGTCAGACCCTGTTATACGGCATGGGAGACCAGCATCTGGATATCATTACCAGCAAACTGCAGGATGAGTATAAAGTGGAAATTGAACTGACCAAGCCAAAGATGGCATTCCGCGAGACGATCCGGAAAAAATCCGATGTGGAAGGAAAGCATAAGAAGCAGTCCGGCGGTCATGGCCAGTATGGCCATGTAAAGATGACCTTCGAACCTTCCGGTGATCTGGAGAAATCTTTCATATTCGAACAGATCGTTGTGGGCGGCGCGGTACCGAAGAACTATTTCCCGGCAGTAGAAAAAGGACTTGCGGACTCCATGCAGAAGGGCCCTCTTGCTGGTTATCCGGTAGTGGGCGTGAAGGCCACCTTATATGATGGTTCCTTCCATCCGGTGGATTCATCGGAAATGGCCTTCAAGATGGCGACGATTCTGGCCTTCAAGAAGGGCTTTATGGATGCTTCCCCTGTATTGTTAGAGCCGATCGCTTCCCTGAAAGTAACGGTTCCGGATAAATATACCGGTGATGTTATGGGGGATCTGAACAAACGCCGCGGACGTGTACTGGGCATGAATCCTACAGCCGGCGGAAAACAGGTGATCGAGGCAGATATCCCGATGATGGAATTGTATGGATACTCCACCGACCTTCGTTCCATGACTGGAGGACGCGGAGATTACAGATATGAGTTCGCCCGTTATGAGCAGGCACCTTCCGATATTCAGGAAAAAGAAGTTGCAGCCAGAGCAGCGGCGGAGAGTGGTTCTGAAGACTCCTGATTAAATTTGAGCAGCCTTCCAAAAAATGGAGGCTGCTCTTTTTATTTGTCTAAAGACCGTATATTATTTTTCCCTACATATACTTATTCTTCCGAAAAAAATATCAGGTACAGGTCATCGGACAGTTTGTCCAGATAAGATTCTTCCAGCTCCCCATATGACCGGATAATGACATCCTTAATATTTTCCAGCCGTTTAAAATATCGTTCTTCCTCAGAAAAATCCGCATCAATCCCCGCTTCCAGTGCATCCACAGCAATCGTCTTTTGAAACCAGGTCAGTATTTCTTCTGTCTGCGCGTTTTCCACCACAACCTGTTCCGATATCTTTTTTGCTGACTTCATAGAGTATACCCCAAAAACAACACAGGCCGCGAACAGAATCCCCATCACACTGAGCATCAGCGTATTGCTTTCCCTTCCGAAGGGGAGCGGCAGAATACCAGCAAATCCAAGCAGGTCCAGAATTAATCCGATCCCCCCGACAATCAAAAATGTATAAGCCGAAGAACGGGTCTCTTCATATCGTTCCTCCGGTTTTTTATAAATACCCATAACCAAACTCCTTTTTTCATGATAGACCCATTCTACCATAATACATCTTGAGCCGCAAATATTATTATAATCAGTTTGTTTCCGGCAGTTTGCCTTTCATTATGCATTTTGCTGATAAAATAGCAGGTACCCTTTACCATGCAGTACACACCGGGAAAAGTTTATAAACATTGCAACCCGGCAAGTATTTGTGCTAGAATGGTACAAGATTGTAAGGAGCAAAGTATGAGGAAAAATGACTGGATGCTGCTGGCGGCGGTGATTGTGATAGCGGCCGGCCTTTATGTGGTAAATACCTGGATTGTCCATAAGCCGGGAAAAGAGGTCGTGGTAACCGTGGAAGGAAAACTGTATGGGACGTATCCTTTAAGTGAAGACACGGTCATCGATATTCAGGGGACTAATCGTCTGGAGATCCGGGACGGTAAGGCAGATATGGTCTGGGCGGATTGCCCGGATAAGCTCTGCGTGCATCAAAAGGCGATACAGCGCAATGGGGAAACAATCGTATGCCTGCCCAATCAGGTGGTGGCCGAGGTAAAAGGAGCCGGAAACTCGGAGGGGGAAGATGCAAAAGGTTTGGATGCAGTTGCGCATTAGGAGGGTGAAAGTTGAAGCATAAAATAGCGTTTCTGGGAATGTTTACCGCATTTGCCCTTATTGCCAGTTATATAGAGTCCCTGATCCCATTTTATTTTGGTATCCCGGGTGTGAAGCTGGGATTGACGAACGCGGTGATTGTACTGGTGTTATATCTGATGGGGACAAAGGAGGCGTTGACCGTATCTTTTGCCAGAATTCTGCTGGCTGGCTTTATGTTCGGCAATCTATACAGTATTTTATACAGTCTGGCCGGAGGAATGCTGAGCTTTCTGGTCATGGTGCTGCTGAAAAGGTTGAACCGCTTCAGTGTGATTGGGGTCAGCATGGCAGGCGGAGTCTTTCACAACGTGGGCCAGATTCTGGTGGCCATGGCGGTTGTGGAGAATGCAAGCCTTGCGTATTACATGCCGCCGCTTTTGATTTCCGGAGTGATTACCGGGATGCTGATCGGTGTAGCGGCCAGGGAGGTTTTGAAAAAACTGCCCGCCGGGAACAGGAGGATAAAATGATCGCTTATATAAAAGGAGAATTGGTTGAGGTGGAGGAAAACGCCCTGATTATCGAAGCGGGGAATATCGGATACCGGGTTTTTATCAGTACACAGACATTATCTGAGCTTCCGGCTGTGGGGGCCCAGATAAAGCTGCACACGTATTTTAATGTCAGGGAGGATGCGATGCAGCTCTACGGCTTTCTGACCAGGGACGATCTGGAAGTATTCCAATTGCTGTTAAATGTAAATGGTATTGGCCCCAAAGCGGCTCTGGGCGTCCTGTCCGGATTGTCAGCGGATGATCTTCGCTTCGCGGTCCTTACGGATGACGCGAAGACCATCTCCAAAGCCCCGGGGATCGGCGGAAAAACCGCGCAGAAGATTATTTTGGAACTGAAGGATAAATTAAAACTGGAGGATGCCTTTGAACGGAAACTGGAGCATAACCTGACCGGAAAGCAAAAGGCTGCCTCGGATGCCAGGGACGAGGCGGTGCAGGCGCTGGTAGCGCTTGGGTATTCCAGCACCGATGCGCTGCATGCGGTGAAAACGGTTGATATCACGGACGATATGGATGTGGAGGCAATCTTAAAAGGCGCGCTGAAAAAGATGTCCTTTTTATAAAAATAGACGCGTATAAGAATCGTATAATAAGGAATGCATTTTAAATAGCAAAAGCAGGACGATAGCGGGAGATTAGTATGGAGAAACGGATTATAACCACACAGACCCTGGAAGAGGATCTGAAAATCGAATATAGTCTGCGGCCGCAGACCCTGGATGAATATATCGGCCAGGAGAAAGCCAAAAAAAATCTGAAAGTTTTTATACAGGCGGCAAAACAGCGAGGGGAGGCTTTGGACCATGTGCTGTTCTACGGCCCTCCCGGGCTGGGTAAGACCACCCTGGCCGGTATCATCGCGCATGAGATGGAAGTGAATATTAAGGTCACCTCAGGGCCGGCGATCGAGAAACCCGGCGAGATGGCAGCGATTCTGAATAATCTGCAGGAAGGGGATCTGCTTTTTGTGGATGAGATTCACCGGCTGAACCGGCAGGTGGAGGAGGTTCTGTATCCGGCGATGGAGGATTACGCGATTGACATTCTGATCGGTAAAGGGGCAACCGCCCGTTCGATCCGTCTGGATCTGCCGAAATTCACGCTGGTGGGGGCGACGACCAGGGCAGGGCTTTTGACCGCTCCGCTGCGGGACCGGTTCGGGGTGGTTCATCATCTGGAATTCTATACGGTGGAGGAGCTGCAGACCATCGTCATCCGTTCAGCGAAAGTGCTGAAGGTCCGGATCGATGCCAAGGGAGCTGAGGAGATCGCGCGACGCTCCAGGGGCACGCCGAGACTTGCAAACCGGCTTCTGAAGAGGACCAGGGATTTCGCCCAGGTGAAATACGACGGCAATATCACGGAGGATGTGGCCAGATTCGCACTGGATCTGCTGGATGTGGACCGGATGGGCCTGGATCAGATCGACCGGACGATCTTACGCACACTGATCGAGAAGTTCAGCGGCGGGCCTGTGGGACTGGATACCCTGGCGGCGGCGATCGGTGAGGATGCCGGAACGATAGAGGACGTCTATGAGCCCTATCTGGTGCAGAACGGCTTTCTGCTCCGTACGCCCCGCGGACGGATGGCGTCCGATCTGACTTACAGCCATCTGGGGTTGGAACATGAGACCATATAAAAAGGTTGTTTTTTAGACAAATTTGTTTATAATAGAAATAGGATGCTTAGGACAGAAGGGGTGAGAATTATGGCAGAGAAGAATCATACGGAAGTGCTGATCGACGGTAAGGTTTACCATCTGGCAGGGGTAGAAGGCGAAGAATACCTGCATAAGGTTGCCACTTACATCAATAACAGGCTGGAAGAATTTAACCAGGTAGAGAATTTTCGCAAGCAGTCGGGCGAGAACCGGAATCTGATGGTTCTGCTGAATATTGCCGATGATTATTTTAAAGCCAAAAAGCAGTCAGATCTCCTGTCCGAAGAGATGGAAGCAAAAGACAAAGAGATGTATGATCTGAAGCATGAAATGATCGCCGCGCAGGTACAGCTGGAGAACATGGAAAAAGCCATGAAGGAAATGCAGACCAAGACCTATGATCTGCAAAAGCAGATCGTGAAGCTGGAAACCGAACTGGACGGGCGTAAGAGATAGCGGAACTTAAGGTAAATGATAAGGCGGGGGCGTGAGATTGTCGAAATCCCACGTCCTTTTTCATTCAAATAGAAGATGACGGAAAATTCCGCAGGCGAAAAGAAAATGCACTATATAACGAAGAATGATAGGAATATGGGAGTAGAAGATATGGACAGGGAACAAATCGAACTGCTGGCTCCGGCCGGTTCTTATGACAGCTTTCGGGCGGCGATGCAGGCGGGCGCGGATGCGGTCTATATGGGCGGGAGCAAATTCGGGGCCAGAGCCTACGCGAATAACCCACAGCAGGACTCTCTGCTGCAGGCACTTCGGGAAGCCCATTTGCGGGGAAAGAAGATCTATCTGACGGTGAATACCCTATTGAAGGAGCGGGAACTTAAGATGGAACTGTACGATTACCTGCGTCCTTATTACGAGGAAGGGCTGGATGCGGTGATCGTGCAGGATGTGGGAGTGTTGTCCTTTATCCGGGAATATTTTCCGGATCTTCCGGTACATGCCAGTACCCAGATGACCATCACCGGCCCGCTGGGGGCGGAATTCCTGGAAAAAGAAGGGGTGTCCCGTGTCGTTCCAGCCAGAGAACTTTCGCTGCAGGAAATCCGTATGATACGGGAACAGACCAGTCTGGAGATCGAGACATTTGTGCATGGTGCGCTGTGCTACTGTTATTCCGGCCAGTGCCTGTTAAGCAGCATATTGGGCGGCAGAAGCGGTAACCGGGGGCGGTGTGCCCAGCCCTGCCGGCTGCCTTATGAATTGACCGGAGGCGCCGTCACAGGATCCAAAGCTGCGGCAGGCCGGGGAAAGCAGGCGGTACCGGTTTCTGCCTCACATTTGATAAGTATGAAGGATCTTTGCACCATTGATCTTCTTCCTGACATTCTGGACGCCGGAGTGACCTCCTTAAAGATCGAAGGAAGAATGAAACAGCCGGAATACGTGGCGGGTGTGGTCCGGATTTACCGGAAATATCTGGATCTGTTTCTGGAAAAAGGGGCAAGGGATTACCGGGTTTCGGAGGAAGACCGCAGAGAATTGGAATGTCTGTTCAGCCGGGAAGGATTCACAAAAGGCTATTACCAACAGCACAACGGACGGAAAATGTTAAGTTTAAACAACGCGGGCGGAGAAATCCGTATGGGAAATCTTATGGAGACGCTGCGCAGAGAATATGTCGAAAACCAATCCAAAGAAAAAATTAATGGTATGTTAATACTTTCTAAAGAAAATCATGCTAAACTCTGTGTTAATACGCAGAGCGCGTCCGTTACTGTGACGGGGGCCTGTGCAGAGCAGGCAGTACAACGGCCTATCCAAAGGGATCAGGTGGAGAAACAGCTTCGAAAGACAGGCAACACTCCATTCTTATTCGGGCAGCTCCAGATCGAAATGGAAGAGGATCTCTTTCTGCCGTTACAGGCGGTCAATGAACTGCGCAGAAATGCCCTGGAGGCATTGGAACGGGAGCTGTTAGCGCCTTTCAGGCGTACTCCTCCTGTAAGCTGGGAGAAAGAGAACGCACAAAGAGGCATGGGCGCGGATGCCTCCAGGGCGCAGGAAAAGGCTCTGTGTATTCGGGCATATGTGGAAGAAACCCAACAGCTGGAGGCGCTTGTCACACTGGAACAGATATCGGATCTGTATGTAAACTACTCTCTTTTTCCCTCTATTTTGGATGAGAAAGCAGAACTGGCTGATCTGAAGAGATGGACACAGGAGGTTCACCGGTATAAGAAAAAATGTTATCTGGTTCTTCCGGTGATTTTCAGGGAAAGCTTAAGACAGGTATTCGAAGGGATCTGGGACAGGCTGATGGAAACCGGTATTGACGGCATCGTTATTCGAAACTACGAGGAGTACGAATTCCTTGAGCGCCATTCGTTTACAAAGCCCGTGGTTACGGATGCCAATGTATATACCTTTAACAAAAGAAGCCGCGCATTCTGGGCAGCAAAGGGCTGCGGCCGGGATACCGCGCCTGTGGAGCTGAACCTGAAAGAGTTAAGAGCAAGAGGCTGCGAAGGCAGTGAAATCATCGCCTATGGGCATCTGCCCATGATGGTATCGGCACAGTGCCTGTTAAAGACAGCGGATCACTGTACCCATGTTCCGGAGACAAGACGGTTAAAGGACAGGTATCAGAAGTATTTTTATGTCAAGAATTTCTGTATGCCGGAAAGCTGCTATAATGTAATTTACAATTCCGTTCCGCTGGTCTTGCTGGATCAGGATAAGGATATCAAGTCCCTGGGGCCTGCGGCCCTCCGGCTGGATTTTACCGTGGAGACCGGAGCAGAGACGTTGAAAACGGCAAAGCTTTATATAGACCGCTATATACACGGCATTCAGACAGACATGCCCTGGAAAGAATTTACACGGGGACACTTCAAGAGAGGCGTAGAATAATGGTTAATGTCATCGTTGAGTTATCCAAATATCTGATGATCATATTGATTGCCATGTATACGTACCAGAGCTATACGGTATTCGGGCATGGGGACCCGGTCCGGCAGAAGAATATCTTCCGGAAACAAAATACGCTGATGTTTCTCATTCATCTGACCGCTTATCTGGTGATGTATTTGAAAACAAATAATCTGCAGATCCTGTTATTCTATGGAGAGCAGGTGATTTTGCTGGCGGCGATCCTGGCTTTTTATCATGTGGCTTATCCAAAGGCTTCGCGTCTGGTGGTCAATAATATGTGCATGCTGCTATCCATCGGCTTTATTATTCTCACCAGGCTTTCCTTTGACAAATCCAAGCGGCAGTTTATGATCGTAGCTGTCTCGGCGGCCGTATCGCTTCTGGTGCCGTTACTGGTGCGGAAGATGAAGTTCCTGCGGCAGCTTACATGGCTGTATGCGGCTGCGGGAATAGGGCTTCTGGGAGTTGTGGCCGTCGCCGGAAGCAGGGTATACGGAGCGAAACTGAATATATCCTTCGGACAGCTTTCCGTACAGCCGTCCGAGTTTGTTAAGATCATCTTTGTGTTTTTCGTGGCAGCGCTGCTCAGCAGATCTACGGAATTCAAGGATATTGTGAAGGCAACCGCGGTAGCGGTGGCTCATGTACTGATTCTGGTGCTTTCCAAAGATCTGGGCGGGGCGCTGATCTATTTCGTAGTCTATCTGATCATGCTTTATGTGGCATCGAGAAAACCTTTATACCTGATGGGCGGGCTGGCCGGGGGCTGTGCCGCCGCTGTGGCCGGCTATTTCCTGTTCGGCCATGTGCGTACCAGGGTACTGGCCTGGAGCAATCCCTGGGACGTGATTGAAAAAGAGGGATATCAGATCACCCAGTCCCTGTTCGCCATAGGAACCGGAGGCTGGTTCGGAATGGGACTTTTTCAGGGATCACCGGATAAGATTCCGGTGGTGGATCAGGATTTTATCTTTTCCGCCATCTCCGAGGAGTTGGGCGGGATCTTCGCGCTGTGTCTGATCCTGATCTGTGTCAGCTGTTTTTTAATGTTTATCAATATTGCGATGCAGATCAAGGATGATTTTTATAAACTGGTGGCTTTGGGGCTGGGGACGGTCTATGGGTTCCAGGTGTTTCTGACCATCGGGGGTGTTACAAAGTTCATCCCCTCCACCGGGGTTACGCTGCCGCTTGTCAGCTATGGCGGAAGTTCTATGCTTAGCACGCTGATTATGTTTGCCATCATCCAGGGCATGTATTTATTAAGAGAAGATGAGGATGTTAAGGCCAATGTTCAAGTTCAAAAACAAAAAAACCGTAAAGGAACAGGAAATTCTGGACCTGGATCTTCAGGACGGGGAAAACGGGACGACAAGCCCGCAAAAGCGAGACGGAAAAAAGAGAAATAGAGAACTATTACTGGTTGCCTATCTGTTTGTAGGGATGTTTACTCTGCTGATGGCCTATTTCGTATATTTTAATACGACCCAGGCGGATGATGTGATTAACAATCCTTATAATTCCAGGCAGGATACTTTTGCGGACCGTTATATCCGTGGGAAAATCCTGGCAAATGACGGGGAAGTCCTGGCAGAAACCGCATTGTCAGGGGACGGTACGGAAACCAGGCGCTATCCCTATAAAGACCTGTTCGCCCATGTGGTGGGATATTCCACGGTAGGAAAAACCGGAATCGAATCCCTGGGCAATTTCAGCCTTCTGTCCTCCCACGCTTTTTTCCTGGAACAGCTGGAAAATGAGTTCAAAGGCGAGAAAAACATCGGTGATAATGTGGTGACCACACTGGATGTGGAGCTCCAGAAGATAGCCTATGACGCTATGGGCAAATATGACGGCGCCGTGGTCGCGTTGGAACCGTCCACTGGAAAAGTGCTGGCCATGGTCTCCAAGCCCACGTATGATCCGAATAAAATACAGGAGCAATGGGAAAAGCTGACCGCTGAGGGAAACGAAAGTACCGCGCTGTTGAATCGGGCGACCCAGGGGCTGTATCCTCCGGGTTCCACCTTTAAAATAATAACCACGCTGAAATATGTGCGGGAGAATGGGAATTATGAGCAGTACAGCTATGACTGCCATGGCGAATTTACGGCTGATGACGTGACGATCAACTGCTATAAGCATAAGTCCCATGGTGTTCAGAATCTGATGGAATCCTTTGCCCATTCCTGTAATTCCTCCTATGCCAATATCGGGATGGACCTGAATATGAAATCCTTTAACAGCTTATGTGACAGCCTTCTGTTTAACAAGGAACTTCCGATCTCGCTCCCTTACAGCAAGAGTAAATTCGCGCCGCCTGCTCAGGATGATACCGCGCAGAAGCTGATGACGGCCATCGGCCAGGGAGAAGGCACACTGGTGTCCCCCATGCATATGGCGCTGATTACCTCAGCGATCGCCAACAACGGTGTGCTGATGAAGCCCTATTTCATTGACCGGATCGAAAATTATACCGGGGATAAGGTAAAACAGTACAAGCCGGCTGAGTATGGCACCCTGCTCTCCGAAGGGGAAGCGGCGCTTCTGAAATCTTATATGATCGATGTGGTGGAAGAAGGGACGGCCACCAAGCTTTCCGGCCAGAATTACACGGCGGCCGGGAAAACAGGAAGTGCCGAGTACAGCAGTAACAAAGCGAAAAGCCATGCCTGGTTCGTTGGCTTTTCCAATGTGGATTCCCCTGACCTGGTGGTCGCCGTGATCCTGGAGGGCGCCGGAGCTGGAAGTGATTACGCAGTACCCGTGGCGAAGAAACTGTTTGCCGCTTATGCTCAAGCTGGGAATGGAGGTGTGAGTTGAGATCAATCTTATATTATCCGGATATTAATATAAAGGATCAGAACTGGCTTCGGAATGCAGTTTTATATTGGGACAAAGTAAGCTCCATCGTTCCAAAAGGGGATAAGACGATTTGCCTTTCCCCTGAAATATGTGAACTTATGGAGCAGGAATGCTATCGTCCAATCTATCCGTCCACTCTGTTTGAATCAGAATTCCTGCCGGATTTCGAAGAAGAAGTCATAGAACGGTTATCCGATCCGCAAAGCCTGCCGGATCCGCGGTCACACAAGTTCGGTTCCTCCGTGAAAGCTGCTTCCTGCGTCCCGGACCTGCGGTTGCCTGGCACGGACTACGGCCGCTATTACATACAGGAGGACAAGCTTCCGTGGCATGAATTACCCGTCCTGCTTCATCAGGAAAAAACCAATGGGAAACTATATGATTTCATGTGTGAGCATAAGCTTTTACACTGGGACGGCAACGGTAACTGGTATGTGCTGGATGAAAGGATCGCCAGACTCTATATGTCCCTTCTTGCAAAATATTTAGCGAAGGCGGAAGGCGGAAGAACCGGCCAATTCATCGCTGTGGGTACGGACCGTCCGGTTAATCTGTCCTATGCCTATGAAAATGTGTGCTCGCCATTGACGAACGGCAGCTGGTGTATTGACTGTGTAATGCAGAATGTACTTCCGACGCCCAGGAAAGGCGTACCTCTTAAGAAAATCCTGTCCTTCCGGAGGCGGTACCGGGATGAGCTGCTCCAATTCCGCCATGAATTAGACTCCTTTGAAAAAAGCTTAAAAACATGCGGGGACGCGCAGGAAATACAAAAATCCAGTGAAAGCTTCCGGGAAAAGATGGAGCTGGAAACAGGAAAACTTATCAGGATCATGCACCAGTCCGGTGTCGAAGCGGCCCTGACCACCGTCAAATCCCTGATTGAACTGGACAGTTCCTCCGTTCCGGCGCTTCTGTCCGCATTGGCCATAGGATCTCACTCCCGTGTCCTCAGTGCCGCAAGTTATGGTATGATAAAAATTACTGCCAGCCGTCTGAACCTTCGGAAACAGCGAAAGGAAATCCTGTCCGATTCCGGCTTCGCCTACCTGTATCACGCGAACACGAAAAAAATGGTTTCTGTCAGAAGGTAACCTAACGCTCCCATACAAATCTCAGGCCCTTCCATATATAACTGGTATTTAACTCCACATATAACTGGCATTTAACTTTATTGACATACCCCAGGAAAAATCGTAAGATAGACGAAGAGAAAATTAGTCGTATTTTGTAGAGAAGTGCGAAATGCGTCACTGGAGGAAAACATGAGGCTTTATGATGGAGCAATCGGTCAATCTTATCAGGTGGTTGATTTGGGATTGGAGGAGAATATCACCCGCAGATTGGAATCCCTGGGGATTAACGAAGGGACCCGGGTGGAGGTTTTTAACAAAAAACGGCACGGGGCTGTGATCATCAAGGTGCGGGGAACCCGCTGGGCAATCGGTAAGCAGGTAGCCAAAGGAATTGATGTAAAGGAGATCGCGCAATGAAAGATAAGATATCCGTCGCATTTGTGGGAAATCCCAACTGTGGTAAGACTACTTTATTTAATGCCTATACCGGAGCCAATCTGAAGGTGGCCAACTGGCCGGGGGTTACGGTTGAGAAAAAGGAAGGTTCCACCACTTATAAGGGCAGTAAATTAAAGCTGATTGATCTGCCGGGCATCTACAGTCTGACTTCTTATTCGATCGAGGAAAAAGTCAGCCGCCAGTGTATTATGAGTGATGACGTTGATGTGATCATTAATATTGTGGACGCGTCCTCCATGGAGAGAAATCTTTATCTGACCATGCAGCTGCTGGAGCTTCGCAAGCCGGTTATACTGGCGCTTAATATGATGGACATTGTGGAGGAGCGCGGGATGGAACTGGATCTGCATCGCCTTCCGGAAATGTTAGGCGGAATTCCGGTTGTTCCGGTATCGGCCAGGAAAAGGACGGGGTTAGATGTACTGCTGCATGCGGTGATTCATCATTATCTGGAAGGACCGGCGGAACATGTCGTAACCTATGACGACACCATTGAGGAAAAGATTGCGAAGTTGGAAGTGGTGATCAAAGCACGCTATCCGGATGCGTCTAATCTTAGATGGCACGCGATTAAACTCCTGGAATACGATGAGGAAGTGATGAATCATCATCCGGTGGATGTGACCGCAATCATAGATCGTAATTATGAAAAAGATATCATTAATCAGAAGTATGATTATATTGAGGAAGTTATTGAGGACTGCCTTTTTTATAAGAAAGAGAAGCTGGCCAGTACGGACCGGATTGATGAGGTTTTGACCCATAGAATCTGGGGTATCCCTATTTTTCTGGGGATCATGGCACTGGTCTTTTTTCTGACGTTTACAGTAGGCGATTTCTTAAAGGGCGGATTTGAAGTCTCGCTGGGCTGGTTATCGGTTTCGGTATCAAATCTGCTCACCAGCCTGCACACGGCCGGCTGGCTGAATTCACTGATCGTGGATGGAATTATCGCGGGAGTCGGGGGAATTCTGACTTTCCTGCCGAACATCTTTATTTTGTTCCTGGCGCTGGCCATATTGGAAGACAGTGGTTATATGGCCCGGGTGGCATACGTCATGGACGGTATCATGGGAAAAGCCGGACTGTCCGGAAAAGCATTTCTTCCTATGATCCTTGGCTTCGGCTGTACGGTCCCGGCCGTCATGGCAACAAGGGCATTGGAACATGAAGGCGACCGGAAAAAGACGATTCTGGTTACTCCATTTATGTCATGTTCAGCAAGACTGCCGATCTATGTGCTGTTCGCTGATATTTTCTTCGAAGATTATGCTATGGTGGCCGCGTTCTCCCTCTATGTGATTGGCGTTGTGCTGGCTATTTTGATAGCCCTCTTATCCAATCGCGTCTTTAAAGGGAAAAGCAGCAACAGTCTGCTGATCGAACTGCCGGAATATAAATCGCCAAATCCCAGAACCATCGCCGTATATGTGTGGGAAAAGGTTAAGGATTACTTGAGTAAAGCGGGAACGACGATCTTCGTCGCTTCCATTGTGATCTGGTTTGTTTTAAACTTCGGAACTACCGGGATGGTATCGGATATCTCGATGAGCTTCGGCGCTGCGATCGGACGCTTCCTGGTCCCGGTCCTGGCCCCGGCTGGTTTAGGCCTGTGGCAGATCGCTGTAGCTCTGATTTCAGGCTTATCGGCAAAAGAAGTTGTGGTATCCAGCTTTGCTGTACTTTTTGGTATCTCTAATGTGAACTCAGCGGCAGGAATGATGCAGATGTCGGAGGCTTTGGGGGCCTATGGATTCGGGCCACTGAATGCTTACGCACTTATGATTTTCTGTCTGTTATATACCCCTTGTATGGCTACGATCGCAACGATTCGCAAAGAGACCAATTCTACCCGGTGGACATTGGGAATGGTCATTTTTCAGTTATTGATCGCATGGCTCGGGGCAGTACTGGTTTATCAAATAGGTAGTCTGTTTATGTAAATATGTATCCACTGGAGCGGACATACTGGAGTGGACATGTCCCAAATTGGAATGGACATGTCCCAGACTGAAATGGACATGTCCCAAATTGAACGATTAGGAAAGGATGCGGATGGAATGAATAAGATTAACTGGGGAATTATGGGGGCCGGCCGGATTGCGGGGATTTTCTCCGCTGCGCTGCGCGCATGCGGGGAGGCGAACCTGTATGCGGTCGGTTCCAGATCTTTGGAGAAGGCCGTTGCGTTTGCCAGGCAGAACCAGATTCAGAAGGCGTATGGCTCCTATGAGGAATTGCTGGCGGATCCGCAGGTGGATATCGTATATGTGGCGACTCCGGCCAGATACCATTACGAGGGAATCAAGAGCTGCCTGCTGGCCGGTAAGAATGTGCTGGCGGAAAAACCCCTGACGATCAACGCGGTTCAGGCGGAAGAACTGATTCTTCTGGCCAGAGAAAAGAAGCTGTTTTTTATGGAAGCGGTTTGGACAAAATGCCATCCCGCCTTTTTGAAACTGCAGGAGTGGATCAGGGAAGGGGTCTTGGGGGAGATCCGGATGGCCGAAGGCCGTTTTTTTACCGCTGCTCCTTCGACACACCGGCTCTATTCCTATGAGAACGGGGGAGGGGCTTTGCTGGATCTGGGCATGTACCCGATCATGTATGCCCAGTCCGTTTTTCACCAGACCCCGGTAAAAGTGGTCAGCCATGCATTTATGGGTGAAAAAAAGGTAGACTATACCAACAGTGTCGTGTTAGAGTATGAAAACGGCGCATATGCACAATTATCCAGCGGCCTGGGACCGGAGAAACTGGTATTCTTCTATATACAGGGGACCAAAGGAAAGGTACTGTTAAATCAGGAATTCTTTTTCCAGGCTACAAAGATCTCAGTGCTGGACTATGATAATCAGGTGATCCGGCAATTTGAAGAGCCGTTTATCTGCAATGGATATGAATATGAGGCGCTGGAAGCCATGCGCTGCCTGCGGGAGGGGAAGACGGAAAGTGACAAGGTGCCGCTTGACGATACCCTGACTGTGATGAAAATTATGGATACCTGCCGGAAGCAGTGGAATTTCCGGTTTGATTTCGAGGAGTAATGGTTGAAAATGAAGGATTGGGTAAAAGGACTGAAAGAGCACAGGCTCTTAGGTGATGGGGCCTTCGGTACCTATTACAGTGGGCTGCAGGGCGGAGCTGCGAAAATTCCCGAATGGGATAATCTGCGCCGGCCGGATCAGGTAGAGCAGGTGCACCGGGCATATATAAAAGCCGGTGCACGATTTTTGCGCGCCAATACCTTTGCTGCCAATACCAGGCGGCTGGAATGCGGCCGCAGGGAAGCCGGACAGGTCGCGGCAGCGGGTTACCGGATTGCCCGGTCTGCCGCTGAGACTTATAGAAGAGAGCATGCACAGGATACGGCAGAAAACAGTATGCTCCTGACAGCGGCGGATATCGGTCCCATTCCAATGGATATCCATCAGACCGCAGAACAGGTCATAGAAGAGTACCGCTACATCTGCGACGCATTTTTAAGTGAGGGGGCCGATCTGTTTTTGTTTGAAACCTTTGCCGATATGAAATATATAGAGCCTGTAATCCTTTGGTTAAAAGAGAAGTCCGATGCGGCTGTCTTCGTATCCTTCTGCGTCAACGGTTATGGTTATTCTAAATATGGTATCCCCGCGTCCAGGCTGCTGGAAGATGCAGCCCGAATGGAAGAGATTGACGGAATCGGCTTTAACTGCGGGATAGGCCCGGGTCATCTGTGGCAGGTGATGAGCAAACTGCAGCTGCCGGAAGATAAGATTATCACCGCATTTCCGAATTCCGGCTATCCGGCTTTGAGTTCCGGGCGGACTGATTTTAAAGATACAAGACAGTATTTTGGACAGAGGATGAACGATATCGCAGAGTTGGGAGTGAACCTGCTGGGAGGCTGCTGCGGTACGAACCCATCTTATATAGAAGCGGTGGGAAAAACGGTAGATTTCCGGCAGACGGCGATCCGACAGATAACGGAAGCTCCGCCGGTGATTCTGGAAAAAGCAGCGGTTGTCAATCCGCTTCTGCAGAAAATGCAAAGGGGTGAAAAAGTGACCGCTGTGGAGCTGGACCCACCCTACGACGCCAATACGAACCGGATTATGGAGTATGCCAATTCCTTAAAGACTGCTCCGGTCGACATGATTACATTCGCGGATTCGCCCATGGGGCGGGGACGGGTGGATTCCATATTGATGGGGACCAAGGTGCTTCATGAGACCGGACTGCCGGTTATGCCCCATATCGCCTGCCGGGATAAGAATACCATTGCTCTGCGGGCCGGGCTTCTGGGCGCGTACGTCAACGGGATCCGTAATTTTCTCGTGGTAACCGGGGATCCGGTAGCCGGAGGGGACAGAGGGGATATCACCGGGGTCTTCGATTTTAACTCCATCACTCTGATGCAGTTTTTAAAAGAGATGAACCAGGAGCATTTCCGGGAGGAACCGATCTGCTACGGAGGTGCCCTCAATCAGGGACGCAAAAATCTGGATGCCGAGATCCGGCGTATGGAGAAAAAGATAGAGGCAGGTGCCTCCTATTTTTTGACACAGCCCATATTTTCTATAGAAGAAACCGAGCGGATCCGTAAAATAAAAAAAGAAGTGGATACCAGAATACTCTGTGGAATCATGCCTCTGGTCAGCTATCGGAACGCATGCTTTATCCGCAATGAAGTGACCGGGATACAGGTACCAGAGCAGGTGATTCAGGCGTTTGATCCCGGGATGTCGAAGGAGCAGGGGGAAGAGACCGGAGTCAGAATTGCCCGGCAGATGATGGAAGAGCTTAAGGATGTGGCGGATGGATATTACTTTATGCTGCCGTTTAACAGAGCGTATCTGGCGGCACGCTGCTTACACTGGAGGGAAAAATGACAAGACAGGAATTCAGAGATTGGACAACAAAGAATCTGGTTATATTGGACGGCGCCACAGGATCTAATCTCCAGAAACGGGGAATGCCATCCGGCGTTTGTCCGGAGGCCTGGATCGCCGGTCATAGGGAAGTGATGCTTAAGCTTCAGCAGGAATATGTGGCGGCGGGTACCAATATTCTCTATGCTCCGACATTTACAGCGAATCGGATTAAGCTTAAGGAATATGGCCTGGAAGACCGGATGGAGGAACTGATTCATTCCCTGGTATCCATTTCCAGGGAGGCTTCCGCCGGACAGGCTCTGATCGCCGGTGACCTGACCATGACTGGTGAACAGTTATCACCTGTAGGGACCCTCGATTTTGAAGAGCTGGTGGATGTATACAAAGAACAGATCGTCCTCCTTGACCAGGCCGGTGTTGATATGCTGGTCGTCGAGACAATGATGAGCCTTCAGGAGACCAGAGCCGCCTTATTAGCTGCCAGAGAGGTCTGCAGTCTGCCGGTCATGGCTACTATGACTTTTAATACCGATGGCAGGACTTTCTATGGAACAGATCCGGCCACTTCCGTAGTGGTACTTCAGAGCCTGGGGGCGGATGCGGTAGGCGTAAACTGCTCATCCGGACCGGACACGATGTTAAACTTCGTGCGGGAGATGAAGAAATATGCCAAGGTGCCGTTGATTGCGAAGCCGAACGCGGGTCTTCCCGGTATCAATGAGGCCGGTGAGACCATATACGATATGGATGCCGATATCTATGTAAAACATATGCATGCGCTGATTGAAGCAGGTGCCACGATTCTCGGCGGCTGCTGCGGTACAACGCCGGAGTTTATACAAAAGCTCTCAGCATCCCTTCCAGACCGCCGCATCACGTTCCAGCCTGCAGCGCCCGTAAGGCTGCTGGCTTCCGAGAGGCAGGTGCTGGCGTTTGGCTTAAGTGAGCGGTTCCATGTCGTCGGCGAGCGGATCAACCCCACCGGTAAGAAAAAGTTTCAGGAAAAACTGCGGACCGGAGATTACGGTATGGTTCGTTCCTTTGCGGAAGACCAGACCGAATGCGGTGCATCCGTGCTGGATATCAATGTGGGAATGAACGGTATCGATGAAAAAGAAACCATGTTAAAGGTGCTGGATGAGGTGATGGCTGTAACCCCCCTCCCGCTGTGCCTGGATACCAGTCATATCGAAGTGATGGAAGCGGCGCTCAGGCGTTATCCGGGACGGGCACTGATCAATTCCATTTCCCTGGAAACGGAGAAGTTTGAGAAACTGCTGCCCATCGCCCGAAAATACGGAGCCATGTTCATCCTGCTTCCTCTGTCCGACGAGGGTCTGCCAAAATCACTGGATGAAAAGAAAAAAATCATCCAAAAGATCCTGGAACGGGCGTTAATCCTTGGGTTCACCAGAGAGGACATCGTAGTGGACGGTCTGGTGGCCACCGTAGGGGCGAATCCCAAAGCCGCCTTAGAGACCCTGGAAACCATCCGCTACTGCAAGGAAGAGCTAGGTCTGGCCACGATCGTGGGCCTTTCCAACATTTCATTCGGCCTGCCCGAGCGCAGTTTTATCAACGCTGCCTTTTTAACCATGGCGATACAGCAGGGCCTGACGATGGCTATCGCGAACCCGTCCCAGGATCTTCTGGTAAACAGTGCGATGGCCGCAGACCTGCTCATGAACAAACCGGATGCAGATCTGGCCTACATCAACCGGATGAATGCCAGAAAGGCGGCTGAAACTCCCGAAACCAACCCGGCCCAGAAGACAGCAGAAGTAAAAGCAGAGCACCCCAAGGTATATGAAAGTGTAATGAAAGGGAACCGCAGCGGTATTCTGAACCATGTAAAAGCTGCGCTTGCGGACGGATACACGCCTTCCGCCATTATCAACGAAATGCTGATCCCGGCCATCCACGAGGTGGGGGAACTCTTCGACAAACAGATCTATTTCCTGCCCCAGCTGATATCCAGCGCGGAAGTTATGAAAAAGGCGATCGAATATCTGGAACCTATGCTGGAACAGGATGAAGACCAAAAAGAAAAGCCGGTCATCGTCATCGCCACCGTCGAGGGAGACATTCACGACATCGGCAAGAACCTGGTCGGACTGATGTTAAAGAACTGCGGTTACGACGTCATAGACCTGGGAAAAGATGTCCCCAAAGAACAGATCGCAAAAGCTGCCATGGAACATCACGCAGCCATAATCGGCCTGTCCGCGCTGATGACCACCACAATGCAGGAAATGCGCCATGTCATCGCCTACGTAAGAGAACTCGGCATCGAAGCCAAGGTAATCATCGGCGGCGCCGTGATTACCCAGAGCTACGCAGATGAAATCGGAGCGGACGGCTATTCCAAAGATGCCGCTGAGGCGGTGAAATTAGTCGAACGGCTGCTGGGGGAGGGGTAGTCTTCAGAATGTCGGGCCGCTCTGCGCACCCCCTCGATTGGTGAAGGCTAAGTTCCATGTTCGAATGGTTGAGTAATGTATCAGGTAAATCTAAAGCCCTTAAAGTGAGTTTATAGTATTAAGGGCAGATATTCCGATGCTCTACTACTTAAGCACAGTAAAGTGTTGAAATTCTATTTGACAAAAATTTTAAGACTTGATAGAATAACACTTAGTACAATTCTATAAAGAAAGCAGGTTGTCTGTATGGATCAAACCGTATTATCTATGTTGGTTGACAATACCTCCGGTGTGTTAAGCAGAGTGGCGGGCTTGTTCAGCCGCAGAGGCTATAATATCGAAAGTCTGACCGTAGGAGTGACAGCAGATCCCAGATTTTCCAGGATGACGGTAGTTGTCCGCGGAGATGAGGTGATTATTGAGCAGATCGAGAATCAGCTTCGTAAGCTGGTGGATGTGGTTGATATCAAAAAGTTATTGGATAAGGAATCAGTGAGCAGGGAATTGATCCTGTTAAAGGTGAGGGCCCAGGCCGATGATCGCCAGGCGATTATAGCGGTGGCAAATATTTTCCGGGCGAATATCGTGGATGTGGCGCCGGATTCCCTTATTATCGAGTTGACGGGAAATCAGTCCAAGCTGGACGCGTTTATCGGTCTGTTATCCGGATATGAGATTCTGGAACTGGCCAGAACCGGGATTACCGGACTGTCGCGCGGTTCTAAGGATGTCAGGTATTTTGATTAGAGAGTGCTAGAGGCTTAAATAACCTTTAACCATATTTTGCCGGGAGATTCCGGCATACATTTTATAAAAAATGGAGGATGAGTAAAATGGCAAAGATTTTTTATCAGGAAGATTGCAACCTGGCTTTACTGGAAGGTAAGACCATCGCAGTCATCGGCTATGGCAGCCAGGGACATGCACATGCATTGAACCTTAAGGAGTCCGGTTTTCATGTGATTATCGGCCTGTACGAGGGCAGTAAATCCTGGGCTAAGGCAGAAGCAGCCGGATTTGAAGTATATACCGCGGCAGAGGCTGCAAAGAGAGCAGACATCGTAATGGTCCTCATCAATGATGAGAAGCAGGCGAAGATGTACAACGAATCCATCGCTCCGAACCTGGAAGAGGGTAACATGCTGATGTTCGCCCATGGTTTCGCGATTCATTTCGGACAGATCATACCGCCGAAGAATGTGGACGTCATCATGATCGCTCCGAAGGGACCGGGCCACACCGTAAGAAGTACATATCAGGAAGGTAAGGGAGTTCCCTGCCTGATCGCTGTTCATCAGGATTACACCGGTAAAGCGCATGATATCGGCCTTGCTTATGCACTGGGGATCGGCGGCGCAAGAGCGGGTGTCCTGGAGACGACCTTCCGTGAAGAGACAGAGACCGACCTGTTCGGTGAGCAGGCTGTTCTGTGCGGCGGCGTGACAGCCCTTATGAAATGTGGATTCGAAGTTCTGGTGGAAGCTGGATATGAGCCGGAGAGCGCTTATTTCGAATGTATCCATGAGATGAAACTGATCGTAGACCTGATCTACCAGAGCGGTTTCGCCGGCATGAGATATTCTATCTCCAACACGGCGGAGTACGGCGATTATATTACCGGACCGAAGATTATCACCGAGGATACCAAGAACGCTATGCGTCAGGTTTTAAAAGACATCCAGGAAGGCGTATTCGCCCGCAACTGGCTGTTAGAGAACCAGATCGGATGCACCAACTTTAACGCGAAGAGAAGAATGGAATCGAAACATCAGCTGGAGGAAGTCGGCGCAGAGCTTCGTAAGCTGATGAGCTGGACAGATGAGAAAAAACTGATTGATAACTGATTTGTAGTTCCATCTGGATCTTTCGGCATAAAGCTGGAGGATATAGAAAATTACGAAATGATTTTAATGTAAATAAGCGAGTAAAAGCAGACTCCCGATTTACAATGAACTGCTTCCCGTCAAGTAGACAATTAAAAAAAATAAAAATTATTTCTGCCACCAGATGCGATTAGCTGGTGGCAGTTTTTATGCTGCCAACATATATTGTTCGTATTTTTCAAAAGGAGTTAATACTCCCAAATTTCTTT
>NZ_JAHQCX010000016.1 GCF_019042245.1 Diplocloster modestus | reverse complement strand
TGACTGCTACTAATAGGTCGAGGGCTTGACCAGAATGGTCTGGTGGTTTGAGATAAGAGGCTTGTAAGAGAGCCGAACGGATGGCAATGATTTTTACAGTGTGTAGTTTTGAAGGTACATGTCAATTGCATATGATCCTCGATAGCTCAATGGTAGAGCATTCGGCTGTTAACCGAAGGGTTGTTGGTTCGAGCCCAACTCGGGGAGTTTATAAAAACCGTAAATATTATTATTTACGGTTTTTGTTTTATAGGAAATGGTATGAATATACAATGCTTTAGCTATATTCCTTGTTCTTATATAGAGTAATTCTTCCTTGGAGAGCGCGAAAACCAGATATTGTCCGGAAGGCTAAACAGGCGTAGGAAGAATGTGAATGGGTAAGTTTTAGATTCTAACAGTGGAACGCGTACAAGGCATCCACAGGGCAAATAACGGCTTATTTAGGGAAACATGTATGGTATTACAGTGAAACTACGTATTAACCGCTGGTTTTGCATCTGACACCGCCACACAGGTTTTGCCTTAGAAAGCAACGTGCAGCATGGCTGTATGGGGTATTTACAGATCAGGGAAGCGAATGTGGAAAGTGTCCGTATGCATTAGATATTAAGCAATAAAAAAGAAGGCTGTCTCTTTCGTGAGCAGCCTTCCTTTTTATTTGGTTATATTCATTCATATGCTGTTATCCACATATAAAGAGGAACTCTTCTATGCAGGTTTTCGACATGAATCCTATTCGTATATAATCTGTCTGCCATTCTGCGCTATGCCGATAAATGTCTTTCCAGTGTTGAGGACAATTTCATTTCCGTTATCATCGTAATATTTGGTAGGTTCGTTATCGGATGATTTTTTCCAGGTGATGTGAATTCCTTTTCCTTTTGTAAAGTAATATCCATCACTGGTGGAGTCCTTTACATTGAATCTCAGATACTTATTATCCTGGCGGTAATCCCAATAGGTACTCTGAACGATTACATTATCAAAGGTGAGCTGTTTGTTGGTAAGCTTATCGATCTGAGGCTGTCCATACAGGGATTTGTAGTAAACGCCTTCGTCTTCATTATATTCCAGTGATGTCTTGGTGGTGGTGAAAATCTTGGAAAAATCAATCTTCTTTGCGTCGAAGACACCGGGCGCATCTTCCAGGGTATTGGGTTCGGAGACAGTGGCAAAGGTAAAGTGATCAGGATGATAATATTTTTCCCTGTGGGCTGTCTCATAACCCAGGGCGGATATGGCAGCTGTAAGTTTTTCACCGTTAGTGTAGCCGTTATGAATCGTGGGATTCTTCGGATCCGAACGGTAGAAGGCCTCGCTTCCCAGAGCCGGTGAACTGTTACCAGGCACCCCGACTGAGGCTGCACTTAAATTATCCACATCGGAACGGTCAACCATTTCTCTGAGATAAAAAGGTCCGCCCCAGTGAATATAGAAGGCATCCCATTCCTGTGCCCAATAAACATAATAATCACGGCCGCTTCGGATATTTCCGATCTGTTTGAGATCCTGCCATTGTTCGATCACACCCATCTGGCGGGACATTTCTCCCTCTTCCATACATTCATACAGGACTCCGGCGGAACCAATACCATACTGAGGCTGGGAACCTTTGTCTGTAGGGAACATAACGGCTATAGGCCGGGCAGAAGCTGTTTCCGGGGATATCCAATCGTTAGTCATGGCACTGCGTACCATGCCTTCTTCCGGAGGTTCATCGGATTTGGCCTGCTCAGTATCTTGCGTTTCATTCTCTTCAGGGGCTGGAGCCGTGCTTTCCACAGGCGCCGGTGTTTCTTTGCTTTCAGCATCTTTTTCTTTGTCCTTACCGCATCCGGTCAGCGCCAGTGTGACGGTCAGAGACACCAGTAGAAGAATACTATATTTCTTCATCTTTTTACCCTCTCTTTTTAAAGTTTACGTTTTCTATTAGTCCGGCCGAAAAAGCTATCTTTCGGAAAATGGACAGAAAACATATATATCATTTATCTTAACACACTGGTACTGGTGAATACAATGACAAATTGTGATGAAAAAATTTAAAAACCCCCTTGCCAAATCAAAAAAGATATGCTATTATAGTCAAGCGTCAGGTTACAAGCCAGATGGAAAACTGATAAAAACAATGCTAATCTCTCCTTGAGTCGGGTTCAGATCCAACTCGGGAAATTATACCTGGCTCCATGGTCAAGCGGTTAAGACACCGCCCTTTCACGGCGGTAACAGGGGTTCAAATCCCCTTGGAGTCATTTTGAGATTACGCCGATGTGGCTCAATTGGCAGAGCAGCTGATTTGTAATCAGCAGGTTATCGGTTCGAGTCCGATCATCGGCTTTTGTTTGCGGACCTTTAGCTCAGTTGGTTAGAGCAACCGGCTCATAACCGGTCGGTCCTGGGTTCGAGTCCCCGAAGGTCCATTTTTAAACAAAAAGATTTTGGCCCAATGGCTCAGTTGGTTAGAGCGCCGCCCTGTCACGGCGGAGGTCGCGGGTTCGAGTCCCGCTTGGGTCGTTTCGTTTTCTAATATTCGTGTGTGGGATCTTAGCTCAGCTGGGAGAGCATCTGCCTTACAAGCAGAGGGTCACAGGTTCGAGCCCTGTAGGTCCCATTCGGAGTTTGTAACTCTGAATGCCGGCGTGGCGGAACTGGCAGACGCACAGGACTTAAAATCCTGCGGGACTAATCTCCCGTACCGGTTCGATTCCGGTCGCCGGCAGTAACGAAAAGCTTCAAGTGTTGATACTACAGCATTTGGAGCTTTTCATTTTTATTCGATTAAGAAAGTACATACATGCAATAAACAGTGCGGTTACAGGAGCGCGTTACCAGAGGACTGCATCGAATTGATATTATGATACATATTTGCTATAATTATATCAGTTTGTAATTACACAGGATAATACTGTATATCCCGAACACAGGGGGCTGTGAAATCGGAGGACTTTTATGAACAATCCAGATAATATTATGGAAGGGTTTCAACTGGACTCAAAACTGTTTTATGAGGCAATCATCAACAGCACCGACGACTACATTTACATTATTAATATGAAGAACGATGTAGCGCTGGTCACACCAAACATGCAGCGGGATTTCGAACTGCCTGGGAGGGTTGTGAACGGCTTGGTAGACGTATGGGCAAGTCTGATCCATGACAGAGACAAAGAGCGTTATTATAATTCCATTGATCTCATGCTGCAGGGAGTGACCAACGAGCACAATGTAGAATACCAGGTACAAAACCGGAAGGGTGAGTATATCTGGATTCTGTGCCGGGGAATCCTGCAGCGGGATGAGAATGGGGATCCTTTGATGTTCGCAGGCGTAGTCAGCGAGCTGGGAAAACAGGGCAAGATTGATTATATCAGTGGATTGTTTACACACAGGGAATGTGAGAAGAAGATCGGCAGATTATTTGAAAAAGGTCTGGCTGATTCCTGCGGTATCATGCTGTTGGGACTGGACGATTTCATACGGATTAACGATCTGAACAGCCATGCGTTCGGGGACGCGGTTCTGCGGCAGTTTGCCCAGGGTGTCCAGCAGCAGCTGCCGCAGGAGGCCAGCATATACCGGTTTGACGGAGATGAATTTGCGATCGTATATCCAGATGCCACCTCAGTAAAACTGGAATCCCTTTATGATAAAATATATGCGTACTGCAACCATCCGCAACGGTTGGATGAGGTTACGTATTTTTGTACGGTGTCGGCGGGAGCCGCATTATTAGGGAGAGACAGCGATAATTACCCAGGGATTATCCGATGTGCATCCGGTGCGTTGGAGGCATCCAAAAAACGGGGAAAGAATGTTCTGACGCTGTATTCGCCGGAATTGATGCAGGGGAAGATCCGAGCACTGGAAATGACCAATCAGCTGCAGCTCAGTGTGATAGAAGGAATGAAAAACTTTTGTTTAGTATTTCAGCCCTTTGTTTACAGCGACAGTCTGAAGATCGCGGGAGCGGAAGCCTTACTGCGCTGGTCCTGTGAACCTTTTGGCGAGGTGTCTCCTATGGAATTCATTCCGCTGCTGGAATCCAGCGGATTGATATTACCGGTGGGTAAGTGGGTATTGGATCAGGCCGCTATGACTTGCAGGGACTGGAGCGAGGTACAGGACGATTTTGTTATGAATATCAATGTTTCCTATTTACAGATGCTGGATGAGGAGTTTATTCCCACGGTGGAACAGACCCTGTGCAAGTATAAGGTTGATCCGAAACATATTGTTTTAGAGCTGACGGAAAGCTATTTCGTCACGAATATGGGTGCGCTCAGAGAGACATTCCGCAGACTCAGGGATTTCAATATAAAAATCGCCATGGATGATTTTGGCACCGGCTATTCCTCACTGGGAATGCTGGCTCAGTCACCGGCAGATATTGTGAAAATAGACCGGTTGTTTATTACGGATATTGCAGAGATGAAGAATGCGTTTAACCGAAATTTTATCGGTTCCGTTATCAAACTCTGCCACAGCGTGGGAATCGCTGTGTGTGTAGAAGGCGTGGAGCGGACCGAGGAACTGGATGCAGTGTGCGATATGGAGGCGGATTGTATCCAGGGATTCTACATTTCCAGACCGATATCGGAAGAAATATTCCGGGATAAATATCTGACGGTACATTGAAAGGTCTGTACCCAGACAACAGCGTGATCCCAAATAAGTAAGGAAAAAAGGAAAAGCAATCATGGTGATAGATCTTTGGAAGGCGGTAACAGAAAATGCGGATGTCCGGCAGAATCTCAGCAAACTCCGTATGGAAATAAAGCAGCGCCAGGGAAAAGAAGAGTTGCGGCGGTGCATCAAAGGGGACGAAGAAAGACTGGTGGAGCTTCTTCGGCATGAGGATGCCAAAACGAGAAAAAATGCGGCATTGCTGATGGGGGAACTGGGTGATGACTTTTACCTAGAATCCCTGTATGAGGCCTATGAGGCGGAGCCGCAGCGTTTCGTGAAAAGTTCGTATCTGTCTGCCATGAAAAATATGGATTGTAAAAGGTACAGGGATCAGCTTAATAAGCGTCTGGATCTTTTACTTACAGAAGAAACGAACCCGGAAAATCAAAAACATCTGACGGAGGAAATCCGCAGTCTGTCGGATCTGCTGGTTGGACTCCAAGGCGTGAAACAGCATTCGTTCAGGGGGATGGATGAAACCTACGATATTATCCTGCTGACGAACCGGGATCATCAGGACATAACACTGCGGGAATTGGAGAAATACGAGCCGCGGGCACAGGCTAAGCCATTTGGGGCCGGAGTTACGGCCAGGGTGTCTAATTTGAGCTGGATCAATAAAATCCGTACTTACCAGGAGCTGCTGTTTGTGGTGAAGGGATTACGGACCTGCCCGGCCGGGGTGGAGGAAGCCGCCCGGACGATAGTCCAATCGGGTATTTTTGATTTACTGAATAAGGCTCACAGAGGCGAGCCTCCTTATTATTTCCGGATCGAAGTTAAGAGTAAAATGCAGCCGGGCGCCAGGGGAATATTGGCAAAAGGGTTGTCGGCACGCATAGAACAGATGTCCGGACGCAGGCTGATCAATTCCGTATCCAGTTATGAAGTGGAGATCAGATTGATCGAAAACAGGGCGGGAGACTTTAACGTTCTGGTGAAATTATTTACCGTCAGGGATGACCGTTTCTCTTACCGGAAAGAAGTCACAGCGGCCAGTATAAAACCGGTGAATGCGGCGCTTACCGCCGCACTGGCTATGGATTATCTGAAGGAAGACGCAGCTGTGCTGGATCCTTTCTGCGGCGTGGGAACGATGTTGATCGAGAGGCACCGGGCGCTTAAGGCCAACACTTCTTATGGGATCGATTTCCTGGGGGAGGCGGTACAGAAAGCCCGACTGAACACAGAGGCAGCCGGGCAGATTATTCATTATGTGCACAGAGATTTTTTCGACTTTCGGCATGAATACCTCTTTGATGAGATCTTTACCGATATGCCGTTTCGTACGGGACAATGGCCGGAGGAAGAGATCCGCGAGCTGTACCGGAAGTTTTTCCCCGCGGCCGCGAGGGTGCTCAAGGCAGATGGGACAGCGGTGCTGTACACCCATAACCGGGATGACGTAAGAAATTATTCCGCGGCGGGAGGTTTTCGGCTGAAGGAAGAGTTCGTTATATCGAAAAAAGAGGGAACGTACGTGATGATCCTTCGGAGGGACAGTTAAAGGGGAGATAGCTCCCCTGACCGGCCGCATTTGTGTAATATTTGGTCTCAATCATGCCTGTTGCCCGGTGGGCGAATTTCGATGCGAGAGGGATACCGAATATATGTATGGAGATGGCCACGGTTTTCCAATCGATTGATTTTGACACTTTGCTTGACTATAGCGGAAGTTCGGCTATGGAAGGCGGATCGGTGAGCCCATAGGGAATCAGATCATAGTCTAGTGGGTGGGGCGGTGTGTGGGCGGGGGTATGCCGCCACATATTCGGCCATGCGGTTCGCCTGGGAATATCGGGAGCGAAGTGAGGTCCCAGGAGATTTTTTAAGCTGGCGCAAAGCCTGACGCACAGAAGATTGCTGCCCGGGTGAAGGGCGGAAGTTATGTCAAATTGATTCTGGCCGTTGACATAAGCCAATTCGTACGGAATGTTGTTGACAAACAGACGCATCGCGCTGCATTCACAGTGGGGAAGCCGTATCAGAACCCGGTGGACAGCGTCCCATCTGTATTCAAATTCATAGCGCACCGTACCCGGATAAAAGGGATATCCCTGTGTGGACAGCGCCCCCAGGGTAAGATCTGGCTGATGGTCCATATGCCAGTGAGTCTCGCCCGGGTATACCCCAAAAGATCCCTTTAAAAAAAGACTCTCGATTTCCAGCCGGTTGTGGAACTGATCGTTTTGAAGACATATGAAGTTGGACCCCAAAACCAGGTGATCCCGGATCATTGCCGCGGTCAGATCATGATCAAGACCCGGGGATGCCTCGTGGCCCGGGGATGCTTCCCAACGCACAGAATGCCCGTTGACCTGCAGTTCATAAGCCTCCCCCTGCTCTGCGAGCAGTTCAGCACGCAGAGGAATAGATCTGACGTCGAACCGGTATTCCAGGCAAAAGCCGCTCTGTGCGTCGTAGTGATTCCGGGAATTCGTCCGGGAGTTGAATTGAATCTCGTTATCCCAGGGATTCTTGGAGTATCCCCGCTTCCGGTACAGGATTTTTGTGGCGGCGGCACAGGACAGATCCGGGTGGTTGTGTCCATCCAGCCGCATAGTTGTGTAGTCCAGCAGAAAATAATTGTCGGTTTCCGGGACAATGCGGCTCGGACGCAGCGGGTGAAAATCGTTGTCCTGGACGTTCCCCTGGTGTCGGACGGGATAATCCAAGGAGGTTTTAATACTCTGGCATGCGGGATCCTTACTTACCATAAAAAGCAGGGATTCCTGGTTGTTTAAGCGCAGCGTAAATGTAATATGGGAACCATCTCTCACGCAGGCGGGTACTGTCTTTCGCAAGGTCCACGGATCCCAGATTTCGACGTGGGATCCGGCAACCGTCAGCTTCGTCCGGAATACATCCAGACTGTGATTGACAATGAAATACAGGGTTTGTGTAGGGTTTAACTCTTTTTCCATATGTTCGACACCGGCTGCCCAGGGAATATCCGCGGTTATGCGGGGGGGCAGATAGGAGGGGAGGAGAGATAAGAGTTCATCGTAGGAGGCCATTGTCTGGCATCCGCTGGAGGCTTTTAGAAACTCCCAGGCATCCGGACAGAGCGCCCCGTCCACACGCATCCCGGGGGTACCGGTAGTGAGCAGGACTCCTCCCTGGGCCAGATAGTCTGACAGAAGGCTGCATGTTGAGGAGCAAAGCGTTTCCGCCTCCGCGGGAAGGATAACCAGATCGTATGCCCGCTGGCCCACACAGAGCTTACCATCCTGACAGCTGCCGTGACGTCTTAAGAGAATCTCATCCCCCAGATCAAAGTCCCACTGTTCAAAACGAAGTTTCTGTAAAAAGTCCAAATAGCCGCGCATATCAGGAGAGGAAGGCAGGATCCCATACTGTAGGTTGACGGGCTCGCGGTCCTGCAGGCGAAGATATCCGGTCATCGTGGGATGGATTACCAGAATCCGGCAGCGGTTGACGCCCTGTTGAAAGAGGCTCGAGAGCCTGCCAAAGTAGTCATTCAGTTCGGTAAAGTCATCCCACCATGGCTCCCTCCAGTCAAAGGAGAGCGGGTGATCCCTTTTTCGGCAGCCCAGCAGGGAAACCGCGGTATAATGAGGAGTTAGAAAATTAATCCCATTGACCAGCAGCCAGTCCCCGATCCGCTTAAAATCTTCCAGCGTCGAGTCCCAGCCGCCGGCTCCAAAGGATTCACAGAGGACTTTTTCCTTTCCGAATTGATTGGCAGCACTTTTGACTTCCCACAGAATCAAGGAGAGCGTGTCGGTCGGATCTGTCAGGAAACGGAAATTCATGAGGAGATCCACCGCCGGCCAATCCATAAATTCATAATTGGCCATAGTTGAGGGATCCACCACCTGTGATCCGGCCCGGGGCCAGTCATCCTCAATAAAATGCCCGGTCCAGGCGATCCCATGGTTATGGCACCAGGTGGAGACCGGGATTAAAAAATGATCGGTCCACAGCTTTTGCGAGGTGAGGTAGTAGTCATAGCGGATCTTTTTGCAGTCGTGGGGAAACCAGGGTGCCTCCACATCGCAGAAGAGGGCAGGCAGGCAAGCGGTCAGATCGTAACCGTTCTCCCTCTGGAACTCATAGGCGAACCAGTAGCTGAACGGCAGTGACTGTCCGGCGCCGGTACCGTAGAGGTTACTGCCGGTGATTGACGGTTCGTCGGAGAAGATCGCCGGAATATCACTTCCAAAATACTCCCCGAAATGTTCAAAGTAGGGCTGATAGATTTTCTGAAGAAACGTCTGCGCTGCCTCCGGACGAAGCAGATCTACATTGGCAAATCCCCCCAGCCACTTTTCCGGTTTGGCCTCCACGAAACTGAGCACACAAAACAGATCACCATATGTAGTCCAAAGAGTCCTGGGACACTCGGTGATATCTCGTGTCAGGGTCAGAGTCTCCCCGGTCTCATAACAGGAGAATACCTTCACAGTGGAATCTTCCGCAAACCATTTGGTCAGCCCGGCGTCGTCGGCTGCGAGCTCCTGCCCGGTTTTTAGTTCAAACCGGACAGAGGTTGCCAGGCAGTCCGGCAATTCTGCGCTGACATGTCCGCCGCCGAAACCGGAGGGGTAGGAATTCTCATCATACAGATACACTTTAAGTCCCCGCTTCCTGGCCTCCCTGAGGGCGAAATCACATTTTTGATACCACTCCGGGGAAAGATAGGGGACATACAGTCCGGGTCTGGGATGGATAAATACCCCACCGAAGCCGTGGGACTTTAACTCGTCCAGAGATTCTGTTATTTCCGATTCTTCCATAGAACTGTTCCAGATCCAGAACGGGGCAGTCCGGGCATCGGAAGGGGGAACACAAAACCGATTCCATAATTCGTAAGAGTCTGCATTTTCTTTCATATTAATCCTCCTATTTACGGTATAGGTTTATAGTATAGCGAGAAGGAAGTCCCCTTCCTTTTATGCCGATACCGCTTCTGAGTTTCCTACCCTTAAACGTTAAGCAGATACCGGAAAAAAGTACATAAAGAATCCGACACACCGGGATGGAAAATACAAAACAAAACGGGTAAAATAAAAAAATAACCTCGATTATGCATGACAGCGCGCTGGATAATCCATGTATAGGTAAATGTAGAAATGATATATTGAAATCGTAACAGATAAAGAGGCTATCGGCCTCGGGTAGCGGAGAAGGAGGTAGTATGTTGAGAAGAAAAGGTTTGTGTATTGTAATGGCATTTGTGATGGCAAGTCTTGTGGCGGCCGCCGGTTGTGGAAGTAAAGCACAGGATAACACGACTGGGGGAAAAGACAACGTGGAGCCGGCCGCGGAGACATCCGGGTCTGTACAGCCTGACGCCGGGGAGGAAGATACGGATTCCGGAAAGTCCGAAGGGGCAGATCTGACCATGCTGATCAATGCCGATAATGCCCTGGGAGGAATCCAAGCCGTGTGTGATCTGGCGGAAAAAAAGATGGGAATTCATGTGGAGATCGAGACCAGAGTCGGCGGCAGCGACGGGGATAATATTGTGAAGACAAGACTGGCGTCCGGAGAGATGGCCGACATCTGTGTGTATAATTCAGGGGCTACCTTTGCCGCGCTGAACCCGGAAGAATATTTTATTGATCTGACAGATGAGGCATGGATGGGAAATCTGGATGACAATTATCTGCAATCGGTCACAGTAAAAGATAAGGTATACGGAATTCCGTCCGCCTCCATGAACTGCGGGGTAATCCTGTATAACAAAGATATCTATGATAAATATAAGCTTTCCGTCCCGAAGACGTGGGATGAATTCATGGCGAACTGCGAGACGATCAAAAAAGGCGGGGAAACAGCGCTGATCGGTTCTCTGGCGACCCCGTGGACGGGACAGGTAATACAGCTGGGGGATTTCTATAATGTTAACGCACAGGATCCGGCATTTGCCCAGGAATTCCAGAAAGGCTCGGCGAAGTACGCTGACACACCGGCAGCCCTTCGAAGCTTTGAAAAGCTGGAGGAAACCATCCCTTACTATAATGAAGATTTCCTGGCCACGACTTATGATGACGCCTGCGATAAGCTGGCTAACGCAGAGGGCGCCCATTGGCCGATCTTAAGCTACGCGATCCAGAACATCTATGAACTGTACGGCGAGGAAGCCGCCAACAAGATCGGAGCTTTCGCGGTACCTGGAGATTCCGCGGATAACAACGGTATCACGGTGTGGATTCCGGAATCCTTCTATGGAAATAAAAATTCTGAAAACATCGAGGCGATTAAGCAGTTCTTTGAATTCTACATTACACCGGAAGCGCTGGATGCCTATTGCTCCGCCTTATTGCCGGACGGGCCTTTCTGTGAAAAGGGTTATGAACTGCCCGATAACGTGTATGATATGGTAAAACAGGAACAAAGCTATATAGAAGCGGGAAAGTGGGGAACGGCCATGGAATTCCAGACATCTGTTAAGGGTGCGGATCTTCCGGCCATCTGCCAGGAATTGATATCAGGGCAGACGACAGCAAAGAAAGCCGCCCAAAAATATGATGATGATTGTCTGAAGGCTGCGGTACAGATGGGATTGGACTGGAAATAACTTCCGCTGTCAGGATTTGGGTTTCTGGTAAGTATGATTCCGGAGATGTGCGGGAAGCATCATCTCCGGAATTTTATTATTGAAAAACCATTTACATATAAGGAGTAATGGGAATGAAAAAAAAGAAAATATATCCGCTTGGATTTGTCATACCGGCCCTCACTGTCTTTACCTTGTTTTTTCTTCTGCCGATGGTTCTGTCGTTTTTCTTCAGCCTTACTGTCTGGAACTTTAAGGAATTTATCTTTGTGGGCCTGGATAATTTCAAAATGTTTTTGCAGGAGGATTCCCTGAACAGAGGAATTATCAACAGTCTGCTGTACGCGGTTCTGTCCTGCGCGGGGAAAGTGATCATCGCATTTTTGATCGCGGCTTTTCTCACCGGGGGGAGACGGACTCAGAATCTGCTCCGGTCACTCATCTTTTTCCCGAATCTGATCAGTACCATAGCCATAGGCATTACGTTCTGTGCGCTGATGCATCCGACGAAGGGGCTTTTTAATCTGGTGCTGCAGGCGGTCGGCCTTTCCGGTGTAAACTGGCTTGGCAATGTCCACATCGCGCTGTTCTCGGTGATCGGGGTAGAGATCTGGAGAGGTGTGGGCGTCGCCACGGTCATTTATATCGCCGGAATCCAGGCTATCGACAAAAATTATTATGAGGCGGCGAAAATGGACGGGGCGACCAAACTGCAATGTCTGCGGCATATTACCATGCCTCTTGTCAGACCATCCCGCAATTCCATCATTTTGCTCTCCTTTTTAAGCGGTATGCGCTGCTTTGATCTGATCTGGGCGATGACAGGAGGCGGCCCCGGCTTTGCCACGGATGTGATGGCCTCCGTCGTGTATAAGCAGTATGCTGCAGGCTACTATGGATTGTCCACCGCGGGTAACGTGATTATGTTTGTGATGATTGCGCTCATTGTATTTCCGCTGCAGAGATTTCTTCTCAAGAGAGAGGAGGAGATGGCATGAAAAAGAAAAAATTGACGCTGGGGGATCTGATTGGGCTGGCGGTAGTGTTCTGCGTGTTTGTGATCCCTTTCCTATTCATGTTTGTGAACTCTTTAAAAGAAAGACGGGAGGCAAATCTGCTGCGGATCACCTGGCCGGATAACATTCGGATGGATAATTATGTGGAAGTGCTCAAAACCAGCAATGGAATTGTGCTGACCGCATTTAAAAACAGTGTGATTCTGACCTTCTTTTCCGTGGTTTTGCTGGTCATCCTGTGCTCCATGGCGGGCTATGTACTGCAGAGAAGAAAAGACAGGGCGGTGGGAGTCATCAATGTCCTGATTATGACCGGGCTTATGGTAC
This sequence comes from Diplocloster modestus, assembly GCF_019042245.1. GTDB lineage: Bacteria > Bacillota > Clostridia > Lachnospirales > Lachnospiraceae > Diplocloster > Diplocloster modestus. Next base: position 110,817 of record NZ_JAHQCX010000016.1, on the reverse strand, counting down.
CGCCTGCGATTATGCCCACGATCTGGGTGCTGCAGGGATTACATATCTATAAGACTCTGCTGGGGATGATTCTGGTGGAGACCGCTCTGCTGACGCCCTTTACGATCACCCTGTACAGAAGTTATATGAGCGCGATACCCAAAGAGCTGGAAGAGGTGGGATATATCGATGGATGTAATCGCATACAGATGTTTTTCCGGATTATATTTCCGCTGTTAAAGCCGGTGAACGCCACGGTGATTATTTTGAATGCGGTCAGTGTATTCAACGATTTTACCAATCCGCTCTACTTCCTGCCCGGAAATGCCAACGCCACCATCCAGCTGACATTGTATAATTTTATGGGAAAGTATTCCAGTTCCTATAATTTACTGTTTGCGGATGTTATAATTATTACGATTCCCATGGTGATTTTGTTTATTATATTTAACAGGCAAATCGTAGATGGAATGGTAGCTGGGGCAATCAAGGGATAAAAGGTCTGCCGTTTCGTCTGATCGGAGGGAGACGAAAATGCGATTTCAATCGAAACTGATCTGTTTTTATGTAGTGCTTGTACTGCTGACAACGTTTGTGATGGGAGGCTGGTACTACAGATACAGCAGCGGGCAGACGCTTAAGACCGAGTATCGGAACATGGAAGTGCTCGGGGCGCAGTATTTGAACCAGATGGATGAAAATCTGAAAACGATGGAAATGGTCTGCAGTTATATTCTCTCCGATCCCAGTGTTTTGGAAGCACTTCGGACCATGACGATGGATAAGGGCGATAAGTGGCAGACCTATCGGAAGGAAGCATATGATACCATCCGGGAAAAGTTGAATACAGATTATATAATCAATAATTTTTACCGTGTCATTGTGTTTAATGCCAACAATGATATTATTTCCAGCGCCAGTTATGGGGAACGGCAGATCAACACCGGGGTGGCCACGGCACAACTTCCCTGGATTGATCAAATAAAAGGGACTAAGGGAAGGTTTGTTCTGTTCGGAAGCCATCCAGACGTCTGGGGCCTTAAGACCCGGCCGCAGGTGATGTCCGTGGTAAAAGAGATACAGGGAAAAAACATGGGTTACATAGAGGTACAGCAGCTGATTACGGACTGGGATGAGATCTTCCGGACGCCCAATGATCAGATCCATATCGTCGCGCTGAAAGAAAACGGCGAAATTCTCTATACGGATACCGGGGAACAAAAGAGCGCGTATTATCAGGAGCTGTCTAAGGGTATCCGGGCGGGAAGCGGGGAATATCAAAATCCACAAAATGGGGAAAAGGAGATCATCAGCATGCATGTCTCCGATGCGACCGGTGTCCGGATGATGATTGTGGAGAGTCAGGATGTAATCGCTGAGCAGAACAGCTACACGATCCGGACGACGTTTGCGATTGCGCTGGGATTTTTCCTGTTGTCCATGGGGTATGTGGTCATCATCACAAGATATCTGATGAAGCCGGTACGAAAATTAAAAACCATGATGGAAAATACCCGAATTGAATCCATGGAGGAGCAGGTCTCCATCTCCAAGAGCAATGATGAACTGGAGGCGTTTGAAAATGCTTATCAGAATATGATGAAGCGTTTAAAACAGGCGGTTTTGGAAGAACAACGGATGGCGGGCCTGCAGATCCAGGCTCAGTTTGATCTGTTCCAGGCCCAGGTGAACCCCCATTTCCTGTACAATGTCCTGAACGTGATCTCCAACCGGGGGCTGCAAAACGATGACGATCAGATCTGCGAGATGTGCAGCAGCCTGGCGGCGATTCTGAGGTATTCAACCAATACGAAGAACCGGTACGCACTGGTACGGGACGAGATTCAGTGTCTGGAAAAGTATTTCTTCCTGTTAAAATGCAGATACGAATATCTGCTGGAATATAAAATTGAGGTGGAGGAAGGGATCAGGAGTCAGACGATGCCGAAGGTCATCCTTCAGCCGCTGGTGGAAAATGCGATTGTACACGGTTATGCTCATTCCTCGGAGGTGATGTACATTGAGATACGGGGATGGGAGGAGCATGGTAAGTGGTTTATGCAGGTAGCCGACAACGGAGAAGGATTTTCCGGGGAGGAACTGAAAAAACTGGAAAAGGAGATGGAAGAGACCCGGGTGATCCTACAGAACAGAAGCAGCAACATAGGTATGCAGCTGGGAGGAATGGGGCTGGTCAGTATCTATATGAGACTTTTTTATTTCTATAGAGAGGATATGATTTTCCATATCCACTCCGGTGAGACAGGGACCACCATACTGATCGGAGGTCCGGTATATATGAAAGAAAAGGTGGGTGAAGCGTATGTATCGGGTACTGGTCGTGGATGACGAACCTTCCGCCCTCGAATATATCTGTACGATTATTCAGAAGAAATGTCCGGGATTTCAAAACGTGGAGACCGCTGCCAACGGTCTGGAGGGGCTGGAAAAAATGGAGGAGGGACGTCCGGATCTGGTTATCGCGGATATGAAAATGCCTGTGATGTCGGGACTTGAGATGGTGCAGCAGGCTAAAAAAAGATATCCGGATATGCTTTTCATTATTGTTAGCGGATACCAGGATTTTGAATATCTGAAGGGCGCTATGAAGGAGGGGGTATGTGATTATGTCTTAAAACCCGTGGCCCCTAAAGAACTGCAAAATGCGATGGACCAGATGAGGATAAAGATTGAAAAAAATGATTATGATAAAAAATTAAAGCTGATCCGCAGGATGCAAAAGGGGGAGCAGCCAGATGAAAATGAGATCCGAAGATATTTCGACGAAGATATTTATTACAGTGGAGTAGTCCGGAAAAATGGCCTGCCAAAACGTTTCGCCATGACGGAAGGATGGGAAAACTTTTCCTATGAGGGAAATGGGATCTTCTTGTACGGCCGGGATGAGATGGAGATGCTCTGCTTTATGAATAGCAATGATTACGACATCGCGTCCTTTGAAAAACGGCTTCTGCATATGATAGGGGAAAAGGCGGCCGGAGAGTATGTTACGGCCATCCTCTCCAGGGAACCGTGCAGCCCCCGGGAATTTCCGAAAAAGATGAAGCAGCTCTACCGTGCGCTGTACTCCCGCCTGATCATCGGTTATGACCAGAAACTGGTCCTGGAACAGATTCAGTGGGAAAAGGAGCCGGACGGTAACACCTGCGTGGAGGAGCGGCTGCAGAATATCTTCCACTGGGCGAAAGAAAAAGACCTGATACATCTGAAAGAAGAGATCAATCAGAGCCTGATCGAGTGGGAGCGGCAGAAAAAGACTCAGATCTGGGTGGAACAGATGGTCCACAGAATGATATATGGGTTGAAGAAATTCTGGCATCTGGAAGAAAGGGAAGAGAGCCTGGAATTCATACTGGAAGATATTTTCTTCTATGCGGCTTCGATGGATGATATTCGGGATGGGGTGGAAGCTATTCTCTCGCAGAAACTGTCCAGCCAGGACAGTACCGGGTACAAGGTGGACACAGCGGAATTTTTTGAACGAATCAAGAAGTATGTACAGGGACATCTGACGGAACCGCTGACACTGCAAAGTGTCTGTGAGGAATTCGGGATATCCCAGACCTCCCTGAGTAAAATTTTTCGAAAGTACTCCGGAGATTCCTTTATTAATTACCTGACCGCGGCGAGGATTCAGAAAGCAAAAGACCTGATGGGGCGGCCGCAGAGGCTGTATATAAAAGATATCGCTGTATTGACCGGATTTAAAGATCCGTTTTATTTCAGCCGGATTTTCCGGTCCATTACGGGGGTGAGCCCCACAGATTATATGGAGAGGAGAGAATCGAAGGGATATGAAGCTTAATTATAGCAAGCTGCCGTTAAAGCAGCAGACAATTCTAAAGGAGGTATCCAAGGCCAGAGAATTATTCTGGCAGAATCCACAGTATGAGCCCTATGTGAAGGCGCAAAAAACATGTGCCTATGATAGAAAGGATATACTGGAAGCACAGAAGCTCTGGGAGCGTTTTGCCCCGCTTATCCGATATTATTTCCCGGAGACGGCAGACAGATGCGGGAGAATAGAATCGCCGCTGACCCTCACAGAGTGTCTGAAGAAGCGTCTGGAAAAAGAAGCGGGGATAAAGATAAAGGGGGAGCTGCTGATCAAGAGGGACTCTGATCTGCCGATCGCAGGTTCCGTAAAGGCCAGAGGCGGAATCTTCGAAATCTGTAAATATACGGAAGAGCTGGCTGAGAGGTATGGAATTCTGAAGCCAGGCGATTCTTATCTGAAGCTCGCGGAGAATAAGAGCAGGGAAGTATTTCATGACCACACAATCCAGGTGGGGTCCACCGGAAATCTGGGAATCAGTATCGGTATCATCAGCGCGGTGTTCGGATACCGGACCGTGGTACATATGTCGGCGGATGCGAAGGAGTGGAAAAAGGAGCTGCTGCGCGGCCACGGCGTGGTAGTGGTGGAATACGAAGGGGATTATGCTGAGGCTGTAAGGAAAGGACGGGAACAGTCAAAGCGGGATTCCCGCAGCTATTTTGTGGATGATGAAAACAGCCGGTCTCTGTTTATGGGGTATGCCACCGCAGCGCTTGAGATCCAGGAACAGCTTCATGAAGCGAAGATTCAGGTCGATAGGGAGCATCCGCTCTTTGTGTATCTTCCCTGTGGAATCGGCGGGGCCCCGGGCGGGATCACCTTCGGTTTGAAACAGATCTTCGGGGATCAGGTGCATTGCTTTTTTGTGGAACCCACGCAGGCACCCTGCATGCTGGCGGGGCTTTTGACCGGTCTGCACAGCCAGATCAGCGTGCAGGATCTGGGACTTACGGGAAAGACACAGGCGGATGGTCTGGCTGTCGGGCGGGCCTCCGGTTTTGTGGGGAAGACTATGGAGCATTTTATCAGCGGGGTACTCACTGTGGATGATGAGAAGCTCTGCCCGGCCATCCGAATGTGTTATGAGACGGAAGGAATCTTTATGGAACCCTCCGCAGGCAGTGCGATATGGGGACCTGTGCGGTTGTTCGCAGAGGAGGAGGGTAGAGAATATATGAAAAAAATGGGGTGCTCCATGGAAGGCAGTACCCATATGATCTGGGCTACCGGGGGCAGATTCGTCCCGGATGAGATCAGAAAGCAATTATTGGAATAAAATATATCAAAATACCAAAATCAAAATGGACATGTCCCCGAAAGCCCCGAAAGCGGGCCGTAAAACAGCAAAGAAGAGCCTTCAAAAAAGCCCCACCAAGCAGTTCCCCCCTTCTTGCATCAACAGACCTACTCATCATCCCCCAGCGCAGGCATTCTCAGCGTTCTGGCGTTCACACCATTCACCTCGATATGATCGTCCACCACGATGACCAGACACTGCCGTCCGTCGATCACCCGTGTTTCAATCAGGTCTGTGCGTTCCGGATTCACATTGATTACCACATCCGGGGTCTGGATGTTAAATTTTCGGACGCTGGCGATATTCGAAGCCAGCAGCGCCGTCTTTTCACCCGCAACTGCGTCGTAGTCCGTCTCAAAGGTTTCCAGCTTCTCTTCCGGTACACCGCTTTGTTCCAGCAGATGCTTGACATCTGTTTTCGTCAGGGAGAGAGGTTCCGGGGCTTCTTTGAAGTCTTCGATCATCTCATTTAAATTATCATGAATGGTGCGGATCACCTCATAATCGCATTCCTCACCAAGCGTATCCGAAATAATGGTATTAAACGTCTCCTTCTGGCCTTCCGCGGTCAGGGGCAGCGAACATCCCAGCATCTGATCGATAAAGTCGGGCTGAAGTTCCTCGGCATTTTTGGAATAGTATAGGACACTGTGAAGATCTGTGCTTCGGTCATTGAAAACAGGGAACAGGAAACCTTTTACCGGATGTTCGACGATCCAATCCCGGATCCGATCCTCGATACTGTTCTTTTCCGCGTTATAGCAGAGGCCGGGCTTTGATAAATTCACCGGGCAGATACTGCACAGCAGATATTCAAAGACTTCGTCGGAGGCGTCGAACATCTCAGAGCCGTCGGTGGATTTTCCGGGGATATCGTAAGCCGCATGGATCAGCAGAATCAGATAGTTTTCCCCGTAGAAATAGTTTTCTATGACTTTGTCGTAGAATTCTTCCAGAAGCATATCGTCCTGAAGCTTGCTGTCCCGAAGTTTTAACAGGAATTCCTGCGTGCCTCCCGGCATTTCCTGTTCCAGGGGAAAATCCATATTGATGAGGTTTTTTCCGATGGTACCGGACAGGGTCTGTTTGAATATATCAAAGTATTTGAACATTTCCTCTTCCGGAAGGGAGAGGAAAGCTTCTTTTAGTTCCAGTTTCTTTTCTTTTTCCGCGTCCACGTAACAGCCGCAGATCCGGGAGATGGTGCAGTTCTGCGGGGTGTACTGCTTGCGGATTTCCAGTACTTCTTTTTTTATCATAGTTATGTATCGGCCTTCTTTCTGTTCAGATCTGTATGCCCTTGTATCAGGGGGGCACCCAATTATCTTAGCATAGAGAAAATATTTTTACAATGAACGAAGTTATCCTTTGCAGGAAATGAAGAAAATTATATTCAGGAAATAATCTGTGCGGGATATCGGAATTTATCTTAAGGAGTCCAGCCAGACCCCATCTTTTACCTGCCAATAATGCTCAGACAGATCTTCCTCCAGAAAGACCCGCAGTGTTTTTGCCATGCCCTTGGCCAGATTCAGTGCAGGCAGTTCGGAGAGCTTCGTCCAGTAGACCTCTCCCTCCGGGGAGGATGTCAGATCACCGGTAAAACGGTTGGTTTTATAGAGGAGGATCACATACCGGGTGTCGCCGTCATAGGGCCACTGTTTGATTCCGCATAGATACGGCTGGGAAATACGAAGGCCGGTTTCCTCATACACCTCCCGGATCACCGCATCCGTAAAGGATTCTGCGGCTTCCACGTGTCCGCCCGGGAAGGCGATGCCTTTCCAGCCGGGGTCTTTCCTATCCTGCACCAGTACATAGCCGGCATCGTCATATATCATACACATGTTGGTAATTATCGTTTTTTCACTTCGATCCATAGGGTATCACCTGATTTCTTTCTGTTTTTGCGGCTTGCCGCACTCTCGTGGATACTGCAGAAGGCGTCCGCCGGGTTTTGATACAGCATTTTTGCTCGAAAAAGACCATTTCTTCGCCTGCCTATTGTATCAGAAAAATGTCTGGATTACAATGCAGGCAGCCATCGGATAAAGCCTGTTTGTAAGAAGGAGACCAATGTGTTAAACTACTGGTAAATAGCAAATAACAGGCTGAATTAGCGAGAAAGTTGAGTGTGAGGTTGGAACAGAAAAAAATATTTGGAAGCGGGGATGAGACCGCTATCCTAAAAATTGCGGTCTGCGATGATGAGCCCGGTACTTGCTCTGAGATTGAGGAAGCGGTGCGAAGCTTTGCAATAACATATGCTTTGAAAATACAAACTGAGGTGTTTTATACCGGGGAAGCCTTATACCGCTATATGAAGGAGGAGAGCAGTTTCGATCTGATCTTCCTGGATATCCAGCTGACGCGGTTAAGCGGAGTGGATATCGGCAGAATGATCCGGGAGGAGCTGGGAAATGAAAAAACGCAGATCGTATATATTTCCTCATGGCAGAGCTATGCCATGTGCCTGTTCGCGGTCCGGCCTATGGATTTCCTGATCAAACCGCTGTCGGTGGAAAAAATCGGGAATAAGATCGGGCAGTATCTGAAACTGACCCGGGGACAGCGGGATTTTTATTCTTTTATCAGCGGGAGGTCGCTGTGCAAAGTACTATATCAGGACATTCTTTATTTTCAATGTGACGGGAAGAAAATCCGTGTGGTACAGTTCGGCGAAACCAGGGAGTTTTACGGCAGAATGCGGGATGTGGAAGAGCAGATGTGCAAAAAAGGCTTCTGGACCATACATAAATCATTTATCATAAATTCCAACTGCGTAAAGGAGTACCGGTATGATACCGTGATGATGGTCAATGAGGATCAGCTTCCGATCAGCCAGAGGTACCGGAATGAGATACGGCAGAAGCTGCTGGCGGGATATGCGGAAAGGAAGATCTGATGGACTATTTGAATTTTTACATTTTTCTGATCAATATATTTCGAGTATTCATCGTGATCAGGTTCCTGGGAATCTTTCTTGACCGGTCCAAAGCGGGGAAAAGACGGGAATGTATCTTTTATCTGTTATGTCTGCTGGCCAGCACTTATTTAAGCATCGTAATGCCCACAGATGTAGACTGGATCCTCTGGATGCTGCTGCTGCCCGGCGCGGCCCTGACTTATAAGGAACGCCTGGGACGCAAATTAGGCGTCGTAGTTTTAGAGGAGGCAGTACGGCTTCTGATCAGGCAGATTATGGGCTATGTAATTCTGGTCCAGTATCCGGTAACACAGCAGCAGCGTCTGCGCTGTGATGTTTGGTCCCTGGTGATTTTCCTCCTGGCTGAACTGGGAATCGAGAATATCGAGCGGATGAGACGCAGGAGAAATGTTGAGATGCTAAAGCGGCAGCTGGCGATGTATTCCAGTGAGTTCGCGCTGATTCATGAAACCCAGAATCAGGTAAAGGGCCTGAGACACGATATGAAGCACCATCTGCGTATGCTGGAAGATCTGATCCGGGCCAAAGACCAGGACGGAGCGCTGGCTTACGTGGAGCAGATGCGGGAATTTATGGAGAATAAAGAAGAGTATGCGGCCTCGGGAAATGAGATGATCGACAGTATCCTGAATTATTATCTGAGAGATGCGAAACAGATGGGTGCAGCTGTGGAAAAGGATATACAGATCCCGGAGACACTGCCCTTCCCGGCCTTTGATATCAATGTAATCCTAAGCAACCTGTTGGAAAATGCCATGGCCGCACTAAGAAACACCGCGGACAAAAAGTTGGAGGTGCGGATAAAAATGGACCGTGGCTTTCTGGTGATTACGGTTGCGAATACCTATGAAGGTGTCGTGGGGGAGGAGCGAGGGACTTTCATTACCCGTAAACCGGACTCGTGCAATCACGGAATCGGCCTGGAAAATGTGAAGAGAATCACGGAAAAATACTCTGGAGAGTGCCGCACTTATTATAATGAAGAAAGATTCCAAGTGGATATCCTGTTATATATGGATTGATTTTTCCCTTAACAGTACTTGTTTTTCCATGTATGCTACCCCAAAGAACCTGTCTGCTAGTATAGTGACAAAGACAGTGGCAGGAGGGGTAGGGAATGAGGGAATATACAGCCGTTAAGGGCAGATGCAATCGTGTCATAAAATATAAGAAAGACAACAAAAACTGCCGAGACAGCAGAAACCGCCGGGACAGTGGGAATCGCCGGGACAGTGGGAACCGCAGGGACAACAGATATAAAACGTTGGACGGGATCCGGGGAATCGCTGTGATACAAATGGTGATTTTTCATTTTCTGTATGATATTTATATCATATATGGTTACAACCGGCATTGGTATGGACAATGGTATATCAGGCTATGGCAGCAGGAGATCTGCTGGACATTCATCCTGGTGGCCGGGGCGGTCTGGCAGTACGGCCGGAGCAATTGGAAAAGAGGGTTGTTGCTGAACGGCTGCGGTATCCTTATTACACTGGTAACGGCCGTAGCTGTTCCCACGGAAACGGTCTGGTTTGGTATTCTGAACTTTATGGGATGTGCAGTGTGGCTGATGATCCCGGTAAAGCGTCTGCTGCGCCGTATGAGCCCGTATGTGGGGATACTGGTGTCCTTCGGGCTGTTCTGGCTTACCAGGCAGATCGAAAGTGGTTATCTGGGACTGGGAGCGTGGAGAATTCTGGAGATCCCAAAACAGATTTACAGGATAAAGATTTTTACTTTTCTGGGATTCCCATTTGAAGGCTTTTCGTCCAGCGATTATTTTCCGGTATTTCCCTGGTTTTTTTTATTCTGTACCGGATATTTTCTATGGGAAACCCTAAAAAGTAAGAAATATGACGAAGTGTTCCGCTTACATATACCGGGGGCGGATTGGTTTGGAAGGCAGAGCCTTCCAATCTATCTGCTGCATCAGCCGGTGAGTATGCTGATCTTAGCTGTTATCTTTTTAATATTTAAAAAAATAGTTTAGAAGAATTATGGAAAATTATTTCTTTATCTATTGACAAAACTTGAGAATGTTGTATAATATCTACTGTTACGGGTTTTCATTTAAAGGAAATTCGTGTGCGTGTAGCTCAGCTGGATAGAGCGTCTGGCTACGGACCAGAAGGTCGGGGGTTCGAACCCTCTCACGCACGTATCAAGCTCTTGCAAACGACAGGTTTGTAAGGGCTTTTATATTTGTACTATTTTAATCTAATGGATATATTTTCTTCTTATGTCTGTAGGTAATACTATTTCTGTTAATACAATCAACGTTCTGAAAGTTTTTCCTCTTTTTCAATTAACTTATAGAATTGTCCAGGAGTAATACCATAGGTTAGGTTTTTAAAGAGCCGGAAAGGTTCTTCCAGAGACCGGGTATTTTGCGGCTGTACCAATGTTTCCTTGAGTGTCAGTGAGTTTCAGTTTAAAGCTTTCATAATCCGACTTGTTAATAGTGATTTTTTGCTTATTTATAAAAGGCTTTGTGCTTAGGAGGCAATCTGGTATATAATAACATTAGACCTGGTAATACTGATGAAATCAGAAAAGCCCGGATATGGTTCGAAGAGCAGTGCCGTGATGGGGCGTTGCGAAAAAAGACGGCAGGACAGCCGGAAAAAAGGAGCGCTTGCTATGGTAGATCTTGTTTGGAAAGACCCGAAAATTTATAGAATTCGAATTGAACTTCCGAGGAATCCCCTTAAAAATCTGAATATCTATGTGCTGCAGACCCCGGGGCGGTCGCTGGTGATAGATACAGGATTTAACAATCCGGAGTGCCATGAGGCTCTGTGGGCGGGGATTTCGGAACTGAATCTGGATTTATCCAGTACGGCGTTATTTTTGACACATTTCCATGCGGACCACATTGGGCTGGTGTGGGATTTTGTGGAGCGCGGTGTTCCTGTCTATATGGGAAAAAGAGAATATGAGTATTCTAAGAAGATAAACGCTGAGAATATTGTAGGCGGAATGAACGTAACTTTTACGCAGGAGGGTTTTCCAGGGGGGCTGCAGATGCGTCACATCGGGGAGAGTAAAGGGAGGCTGGAAATACCCAGGCCCGGATTCCCTGTAAACGTGATCGAAGACGGGGATGATCTGCCGATGGGAGATCTGAAGGTGCAGACGATCTGTACTCCGGGCCATACGCCCGGACATACCGTTCTCTACCTGCCAAAGCAGCAGCTCTTGTTTACCGGGGACCATATCCTGTTTGACATAACGCCGAATATCAGCATTTGGCCTTCCGTGCCCCATTCCCTCGCCGATTATCTGGAAAGCCTTAAAATGGTTCGGAAAATACCGGTCCGCGCGTCCTTTCCGGCTCACAGAGAGGCCGGTGAGGATTTCTATCAAAGAATCGACCAGCTTCTGGAACACCACAGGTGCCGGCTGGACGAGATCCAGCAGACGGTAATCGATCACCCAGGCATTACCGCCTACGAGACAGCAGGGCTGATACACTGGTCCCTTCGGGGATTGTCATGGGAGATGTTCCCATACAATCAGCGCTGGTTCGCCATGGCGGAAACGCTGGCCCACCTCTATTACCTGGTGGATGCACAGCGGATCGTCCGGGATGTGTCAGGAGAGTTTGTGAGATACTATTGCTGGCAGTAACTGTTGGTTCGGCTGCTGCAACAGCCTGATGGCATCAAGGACACGTCAGGCACCTGGAGCGTGTAATGCTGTTTTTTCATAATCAGAGTCAAAACCGGCAGAACCGTTAACCGCTTTCTCTGGACCTGGTATTTCCTCTTGAAAAGGCAGCCGGATGTAGTATTTCTTCTTGTACTCCTCCACAAGCTCCGCGTAGTTCTCCGCCTGAGAGGATTTTAAGGAGCGGAAATAGCCATGGGATTCAAAAGAGAGGTCATTCATCTCGATGACACTCAGGGCTACATTGGAACAGTGATCGGCCACCCGCTCAAAATTATTGAGCAGATCGTTGAACACGAATCCCAGTTCCAAAGTACATTTGCCTGCCTGGACGCGTTCGATGTGGCTTGATTTCATCGCGCCTGCCATTTCACCGATGATCTGCTTCAGCGGTTCCACCCGGTGTGCCATGTCCAAATCGTCTGATGTGAAAGCACCAAAGGCGATATCCAGAATCTCCCTGACGGCGGCGATACAGATACTCAGTTCTGTGTCCGCTGCCGCAGAAAATGTCAGTTTCTTTTCGTGGAGTTCTGCGGCCAGTTCCATCACATTCACGGCATGATCGGAGATCCTCTCCAGATCGGTGATGCTGTGGAGGCATTTGGAGGACTGGCGGGCTTCACTGTGGGACAGCTCCTTACCGCTTAACTTAACCAGGTAGGTACCCAGCTTGTCCTCATACTTGTCCACCACGTTTTCCCGGTTAACGATTTTTTCCGCGGATTCGGGACGGTAATCAGACAGCAGGTCAATTGCCTGCAGTATATTTTTCTTAGCGGCCCAAGCCATTTTATTGATGGTGTGATTACACTGTTCAATGGCCAAGGGAGGATAATTCAGGAAGCGTTCGTCCAAGAGGTTTTCTTCATACTCCTCATCCTCGGGTGAGGATTTGAAGGTGAGATAAACCAGCTTCTCCAGCTGGCCCATGAAGGGAAGCAGCACAATGGTCGCAAACAGTTTGGCGACCGTATTGACGATGGCGATCCCTACGGCGGTGGCGGCCATGGAGGTAAAGGATAGGCCAAGCAGCCGCGTACCGGCATAATAGACCACCATAAAGGCCAGAGAACCGAATAGGTTATAATATAAATAGATAAATGCGGCCCGCCGGCCGTTTTTGTTTGCGCCGATACTGGATATCAAAACCGGTGCGCAGGCACCGATACTCATGCCCAGGATCAGCGGGACCGCCATATCGTACGATATACTGCCGGTGACGGCCAGGGCTTGAAGGATACCTACGGAAGCAGAAGAACTCTGGATAACGGCGGTGAACAGGGTTCCGGCCAGAATTCCGATGAAGGGGTTGGAGAAAACGGTCAGCACACGTATGAATTCGGCGCTGTCCTTCAGAGGTTCCACAGCGCTGCTCATAATCTGCATGCCGTACATTAATATGGAGAATGCCAGCAGGATAACGCCCACGTTTTTCTTCTTCGTACTGTGGGCTGTCATGTAGAGAATGATACCGATCAGCGCGATAAGGGCAAAAATGGTGGACACGGAAAACAACTGCGCCGCTGTGCCGCCGTCCTGCAGCTCGGTCAGGCTTAAGATCCAGCCGGTGGCCGTGGTCCCTATATTTGCGCCCATGATGATGCCGATCGCCTGGGACAGTTTCATAACACCGGAGTTTACAAAACCCACGACCATAACGGTGGTGGCGGAGGAACTCTGAATTACGGCCGTCACAAAGGTCCCAAGCAGAATCCCCCGAATGTGGGTGGAGGTCAGTTTTCCAAGAAATACCTCCAGCCGGCTACCGGCTACTTTTTTTAGAGAATCTCCCAGAAGGGACATGCCAAACAGAAAAAATGCGAGACCTCCCAGCAACGTAATGACTGATACGATATCCATTGTCGAAAACCGACCTTTCCTTATGTAAAAATTTGTTTAATTTTATGTTAATTCATTTTGAAGTTCATGTCAATTTATGGTTTATAATTCTTTTATCATGAATTTTGAAAATGATATGGTGTTTGAGCGATAAGCATCGAGGTATGATAAAAAAAGGCTCAGGGCATAACATGAAGATTATGTATGATCTACTGCAAAAAGGTCATGCTAATGATTACAAAGGAGGTATGAATTATGATGCATGGTATGGATTTGCTGGATCTTACAAGGTACCTGGAAGATTTACACTGTCAGGAGCGCAGTGCTGCGACCATTGAAAAATATGAACGGGCACTGACAAGATTCTATCACTGGCTGCCAGAGAAAAAACAGCTGGATAAAGACGGCGTGATTGACTATAAAAATGAATTGACACGTAAATTTGCGCCTGCCGGTGTCAACACTTCGTTAGCTGCCCTCAATGGTTTTTTCCGTTTTATGAGCTGGGAAGATTGTATTGTGAAGCCTCTTCGGCTTCAGCGGCGGACTTTTGCGTCGAAAGAAAAAGAACTGACACGCTGTGAATATGAACGGCTGGTTTCTACAGCTGACCGCAAGCAGAACAGCAGGCTTTCCCTTCTTCTGCAGACCCTGGCTTCGACCGGCATCCGGGCTTCCGAAGTCCGCTATATTACGGTGGAAGCTGCCCGGTGCAGAAAAGCCGTGATTATATTAAAAGGAAAAACACGGACCATCCTGCTCCCGGAAAAGCTCTGTTATAAATTACTAAAATATGCGAGGGACCAAAAAATCGACTCAGGAGAGTTGTTTCTGACCAGACACGGACGTCCGTTGGACCGCAAAGAGATATGGGCACAGATGAAACATCTTTGCTGTGCAGCCGGAGTGGATCCGGGGAAAGTCTTTCCACATAATTTACGCCATTTATTTGCACGAATTTTTTATGATTCTCAAAAAGATATTGCTAAATTGGCAGATTTGATGGGACACTCCAGCGTAGAAACTACCCGTATCTATCTATTGTCCTCCGGTGAAGAGCATATGCAGGCGTTAGACAGGCTTCATTTGATTTGTTGAAAAAGTAAACAAGACAGAAGATTTATTCTGTCTTGGCTAATTTCAGATCGAGATTGCCGAATACATAATTCTTATTAATTTTACTATAAATTCTTATCTTTTACAACAAATTTTAGTTGCATAACATGTCTGCAAAGTGAACAAAAAGTAGAAAAAGGTGCGTGAAATAGACCGGGCATCCTCCGGTCTATTTTATGCACCTTTTTGTCGGAAATAAGAAGACGGAATAATAGAAAATCAGAGTTTCATTTGCGGTATTCTTTGTAAACAAGACAGAATAAATCTTCTGTCTCTTTATGAAACTCCAGTGTGACTGGAAACCTATTTAGATTTCATGGAGGTGTGTATTATGGAAGAAGCCCTTACATATTATGAGAGATGTGTCCCGGAGTGTACGCGCACAATGTATGTGCAGTTTCAATCATACCAGGACAAGGTCGCCAGCGGTAAGCTCTATAGCTGGTATTACAAACAGGAATTTGATTTTTGTGGACTGGATCAACTGCTGCTGATTATGGATGACGTTATGGATTCCGTGAATTATCCCCAGTCCAGTGTCGACCACAGGCATTTAAAAAACAGCAGCCCGTACTTCCTGGATTTGTCTGCCTGGACCCCGCAAAAAGATCTGAATTCAGAAGGGGATGGGAAATATAATGCGACGAAAACAGGGGTTGAAATAAGGGTATATTACCGTCAGCATGCCAGTATGCAGGGGGAGATACGGGTAAAGGGGCGTAAAGTCTATTTCCGCAGCGGAATGGAACTCATGAGATTACTGCATCAATATTTAGAAAAATATTAAAGTAGAAGTAGGGAGCTCTATGGAAAGGTTGCAGTATTTATTCTTTTGAGAATTCTGCAGAACGGTTCTGCGTTTTTTCATCCAATAGTTCGCGAAGCCGTGTAAGTCCCGAGCCACTGTCAAAATATTCCTTACCGTATTTCAGATTAAATGCATAATCAAAGTCAGCCGGATTCTGTCCCTGGCTGTGCTGCAGAATCGTCTCGGCTTTATCAAGAGCTTTGACCAGTCGGGCTTCTTTCGTACTGCCGTCTGTATATTCCATCCACAGGTTCCGGAACATCATTCCCTGATCCGCCGGCAGCAGAGAGGCCAAATTTTCGATCGCCCGAAGCTCCTGGGTATATTTTACTGATTCATCCGGTTTTGTGGCGGCGGAGATATCTCCGTCGTATAATTCCCCCATATCGTGAATCAGACTCATCAAGACGGCTTTTTTCCAGTCGATGGAAGGGTCCTCTGCCGCAGCCAGTGCGGTAAAAAGAGTCATACGCCAGCTATGTTCCGCAGTGCTCTCCCGGCGTCCATCCTTCGTCCAGGCATAACGGGTAACCGATTTCAGCCCTTCCGCTTCCTCTATAAATCGCAGGATCTTTTCTATGTTTTCCATGTTTTTTGTCCTTTTCATTTTTTGGCTCTGCCTTTCCTTGAATTATACCAGTAAGACGTTCGTTGTACAATCAGTGGGGACTGTATACTGTAAATTTCTATCGCTACATATTCGGAAAAAAGGAAGAAGCAAAAAGCTGATTCACCTCTTCCCGGTTCCCGATCCTTACTTGTTCAGCAAAGACGATCGTGCTATTGAATATAATTTTATTGAAAATGTGGAAAGGCACTGCTGGAAAAACGGATGACTCTGCTGCAGACGGCCTCCCCTTCAGCGGCCAGGCGCTTCTCGTCAACGCCGCTTAGAACCCCGTCTTTATAGACGACTTTCCCATTTATCATGGTCATCCATACAGAGCCGGTCTGGCCCACCCGGGCCAGGAGATTCTTCGGGTCGTGCAGGGCGCCTGTAAGCTCCAGGTTCTCCGTGTCAACCAAAAACAGATCCGCTCCCTTTTCCGGCTCCAAACTTCCCAGATCGGTGCGCCCCAGCGTCTTTGCTCCGTTCACCGTAGCTATTTTTAACATATCATAAGCGGATACACAGCCATTTCGCTTCTTAGCATGATAGGCCTGCATCAGATAGGCCATGCGCAGGGAGTCCAGCAGATTGGAGCTGTCGTTGGTAGCCGAACCGTCGCAGCCCAGGCTTACCAGCACCCCGGCCTGATCCAATTCCTTCAGGTTCAGGATGGGGAATCCTCCCAACACAGCGGGCGCCGGGCAGTGGGATATCCCCGTACCGGTCCCGGCCAGCACCTGGTATTCTTCCGGCAGCACTTCCCAGTCATGGGCGTACCACACATCCGGTCCGATGAAGCCCAGCTCCTGGCACCAGTCCATGGTCCGCTTGCCGTAACGGGCCAGCATCCCTTCATTTTCACCCTCGCCCAGGTGGGTGTGCATACGCACCTTCTTATCCCGGGCCATGCGGACGGTTTCCCGGAAGGTTTCCGGGCGGCAGTTGAGAGGCTGGCAGGGGGCCATGACGATCTGCCTCATGGAGTACGGACGGGGATCGTGATATTTGCCGATCAGCCGGTCACAGTCCACTAAGAATTCCTCTGTGGTTTCCAGCATGTTATCGGGGATGGAGCTGCCTCCGGACATGGAGAGGGTGTTGGCGCCCCTGCCGGCGTGATAGCGGATGCCCAGCAGTTCGGCGGCTTCCATCTGCCTGTCCACCGGCTCTTTGCCCGTCTTTTTCGTGTAACAGTACTGGTGGTCAAAGGCGCAGGTACAGCCGTGCTTGATCAGATCCGCGAAGGCAGTCAGGGTGGAGTAGTAGATGACTTCGGAATCTATGATCTGGAATATCTGATATATCTTTTCAATCCAGTCCATCACCATCAGGTTGGGATAATCGATCGCCGTCAGGTTCCTGACAAAAGTCTGAAAAAAATGGTGATGAGTATTAATCAGTCCGGGATATACGAATTTCCCCCTGGCATTTATAATCTGCGTGTCCGCGGCACGACTGCGATTCCCCGGGGTATCCTGTTTCTTTGCGTCCAGATTTTTACCTATGCAAAGGATCTTCGGCCCTTCGATCAGGATATCGCAGTCATAGTACACATGATCCGCCGGGTCGCAGGTCACGACTGCCGACGCGTTTTTTAATAAGATTCTGTCCATCGAGATTCCTCCTGTGCCACGATCGGATTAACCGTTTTCCAATGCCTGATTGATCCGGTCGATGAGCTCATCGATCATTTCGTAAGTAATCATTTCACCGGCGCCCATATCGAGAAAACAACGGACCGGCCAGAAGGCCCACAGGAAGGATTTTTCCGTCTCAGGATTGATCTGATCCCTTGTGAGCAGCTTTCGTTCTATCAGGAAATTATAGAAGATTTCCCTGCCCTGCTCCGTGGAGAGAAGCTCCGCAAAACCACAGTCTTTGCGCAATCTGCGCACGGGCTTTTTCTCATTGTAAACCTGAACTTTATGACTTTCCCGGATGTCCCTGCTGGAAGCGCCGATCTCTATCATAAAGGTATCGGAGTCCACGACCCAGCCTGCGGATTCCGGGTCATAATAGGAAAAGTCTCTCTCCGTCAAATCAAAGGTGACGGTCTTTGTCTCTCCCGGCCCCAGGTACACCTTTTCGAAGGCTTTTAGCTCCCGCACAGGACGGGGCAGTCCGGGAGCGGCCTGGGCTATGTAGAGCTGCGCGACTTCCTTTCCGCCGTAGGCCCCCCGGTTCGTGATGTCCACGCTGACCCGGTAGGTCCCGGGAACGCGGTAGTCATCGCCGGCCTTCAGGCCCGAATAGTGAAAATTAGTGTAGGACAGCCCGTAACCGAAAGGATAGCGGGGTGTCACATCTTTTTTATCATAATACCGGTAACCCACATAGATGCCCTCATTGTAGGTCAGGTCAAACGTATTGCCCGGGAATTCCAGATAGGCGGGAGTGTCGCTTAACCGGAAGGGAATGGTGGCGGAGAGACGGCCGGAGGGATTGCTTTCTCCGAACAGGATATCGGCTACCGCTTGTCCCATGCCTTCCCCGCTGTACCACACGTCCAGAAGCCCTTTTACTTCCGCCTCCCAGGGCATTTCACATACGTCCCCGTTTGACAGGATGACCACAGTGTTTTCATTGGCGCCGGAGACTGCGTGGATCAAAGCTTCATGTCCCTCCTGGATCGCCATGTTTTTACGGTTATAGTCGTCGTCCTCCTCGGGCAGGAAGGAACCGGCGAATACCAGGACCAGATCGGCCTCCCGTGCGGCAAGCTCTGCTTTTTTAAGCTGATCCGGGTCGATTGTGCCATCCGCGCCGTAGCCGGGGACATAGGTGACTTCCATATCCATTTCATCGGCGTAGCGCTTGATGGCTGTCAGAGGGATATCCACCTCTTTGGCCCGGACGATGGCGCAGCCGGTTCCCTGGTACAGCGGCTGTTCGGCCAGCAGGCCGGCTACAGCCAGCTTCTTAGCAAAACCTGGCCGGATCGGCAGTATCCGGTCATTTTTCAGCAGGACCATGCTTTCCGAAGCGGCCTCCCTGGCGAGCTTGTGATGCCGGTCAAAGTCTGCCTCCGTATCGGAATCGGCAGGCGCGGATTCCGACAGGCGCTGTACCAGCTTCAGAATATTGCGTACGCGCTCATCCAGCAGCGCTTCATCGAGACGGCCGTCTTGTACCGCTTCTTCCAGATATTTGGAGGAGGCAGGGCTTAAAGGCATCTGCAGGTCAATGCCGCCTTTGGAGGCCTCCACGGAATCTTTGACGGCGCCCCAGTCACAGATGACACAGCCGTCGAATCCCCATTCCTTTTTCAGAATGTCGCGGACATAGCGGTTATCCCCGCTGCACTCCTGGCCGTTGATCTTGTTATACGCGGACATGACGCTGGTGGGATCCGCTTTCTTTACTACCCGCTCATAGGGGGCCAGATAGATTTCACGCAGAGCCCTTTCTTCCGCTTTTACATTGACACGGGTTCTGCGGGTGTCGGAATTGTGGCAGGCGAAGTGCTTCATGCAGGTTCCCACACCCAGACTCTGGACACCTTCTACCATGGCGGCAGCCATGTCGCCGGCCAGACAGGGGTCCTCGGAATAATATTCGAAGTTCCGGGCTGTCAGGGGATGCCGGCGGATATTGATACCCGGGCCCAGCAGCAGCTGGATGCCGATACCCCGGCACTCGGCTGCGATGGCCCGGCCGACCTGGCGGATCAGGTCTTTGTTCCAGGAACAGGCGATGGCTGATCCGGAGGGGAATGCCGTAGCCTCGCAGGTATTGTTAAGGGCTTTCTCGTCGTCGAAACGGCCGCTTAATGTGTCATAAAAGGTGGAGGGCTTTGGATCGTCAGAGCCCATCTGGAACCGGACCCCGCTGGTGCCGTCGCTCATCAGGACAGACGGCACTCCGAGGTGCGGCAAGTCCAGCGTTCTCCAGGAATTTTTACCTGTGCAGAACATCACCTTCTCATGCAGGGTCATTTTTTTGATAATATCCTCTATATTCACAAAATAACCTCCGTTTACTCGGTCTTTAAGTTATTCCAGCCGTTCTGAAGCTCACGGGTGAAAGCCACGCCGTCGATGTTGCCGGCCACCAGCTTCTGTACGGCCTCCCCGGCCGCCTGGGCAAATCCGTCCGGATAATAGGAATGATACATGCCATATACCTTACCCTGATTAATATAGGAAGAAAGATCTGTTCCCAGTTCACCGATGCTGTCCGGGTCCGCTTCAAAGGACCGGAAGGCGGGAATCATCTGCAGATCGGTGGTCATGCATTTCTGTCCCTCCGGGGTGGTGGAAAGCCAGGTAAAGAATTCCTTGATCTCTTCCTTTGCCTCAGAGTCCTTGTTGATGCCCCAGTATCCGGTTACCCCGGCAAACAGCATATCGTTGGCTTCCTTGTCATCATCGATGGGGAAAGGCATTAAGCCCGCGGACAGATCCGGTCCGGCTTCGTCCAGCGTGGGCTGGTTCCAGTTTCCTCCCAGGGTCATGGCCACTTCCTGGTTGCTGAACAGGGAAGTCTGGGTGTTGAAGTCGGTATTCATCGGGTTCGTGCATTTGGATACGTCATAGAGCAGATAATCCGCCAGCGTCAGGAATACGGGGTTATCCACGAAAGTGGTGCTGCCGTCGTTTAATCCCTGGAGGAACGCCATGGGGTCCTCTTGTCTGGCAATCCCTACATTTACCATAAAGTTTCCGGCCTGATACCAATCCATGTAGGGCTGTGTGATGGGGGAAATGCCTGCCGCTTCTAATTTATCCACGGCTGCCTTCATCTGGGTAAGCGTGGTGGGCACCTCGGTGATTCCCGCCTGTTCAAACAGTTTTTTATTGTACATATAACCATAGCCTTCCACGGAAACCGGCAGTCCATATACGCCGCCGTCGATGGTAATGTCCTGTTTGGCCAGGTCAATCATATCCGCTACCCAGGGCTGGTCGCTTAAGTCTTCCAGGTGGGACTGCCACAGCTTCGCGTCCGCGTTACCTACGATGGTAAACACGTCCGGAGCCTGTCCGCCGGTAAACTTGGTCTTTAATGAGGTAAAATAGTTATCGGCCTCGGATTCCACCACGAATTCCACCTCCGGATGCATCTCGGAATATTGTTTGCATACATTTTTCAATGCCTCGTCGATCTGGATCTTCAGCTGATAGATGTAGATGGTCTTTTTCTCTGTGGTACCTGCATCGGCAGTGCCAGTGCCCTTATCGCCGGCGGCTTCCCCGCTGTCCTGTGCGGCCGGGGTCTTTTCCGGGGCGGCATCACCGGAACCGGTGGTAACTCCGCAGCCAAACATGCCCAGGGCCATCACACCTGACAACAGCAGTGCCAAAAGTCTTTTTCTTTCTTTCATATACGTTTCCTCCTTCTGTATTTACGGTTTTGTTTTATATTTATCCCTTTACAGCTCCGGCCAGAATACCGCCGACGATTTTTTTCTGTAACAGGACGAATACCACTAATATAGGAACAATGGAGATCACCAGCGCCGGAAGCGCCAGATCCCACTGGCTGGAATACTGGCTGAACAGTTTCTTGATCGCCAGCTGGATCGTGCTCAGCTGGCTGCTGTCCAGCAGGATCAGCGGAACGATAAAGTCATTCCAGATCCAGAAGATGTCCATGACGAAGATCGTCACCATGGTGGGCTGCAGCAGCGGAAGAATGATCTGCCAGAATACCCGCACCGGGCCGCAGCCGTCTACTCTGGCCGCCTCCTCAAGCTCATAGGGGAGAGATTTCACCGCGCCCTGTGTCATAAAGAAGGCGAAGGCCAGACCGATTCCCCAGTAGGTGACGATGGCCCCGGACAGGGAATTGTTCAGGCGGAACACCCGCATCACCTGTACCAGAGGAATCATCAGGGAGGCAAAAGGGATCAGCATGGACAGAACCAGCAGCCTGGAAAATATACGGGAATAAACGGTGGGATGCCGCTCGGACCAGTAGGCGCTCATAGCGCTTAACAGTACGATCCCGGTTACGGAGAGGACGGTCACCAGGGCGGTATTCCACATGACCCTGGGGATTTCTACCGTTTTCCAGGCATTGATATAATTCTCCAGATGCAGGATGCCGGGAATCTCAAGAGGCCTTGCGATAATATCGCCCAGCGGCTTAAAGGAGTTCATCACCACCACGAACAGAGGATAGAGGAACACAAGGACCGCCAGTAACATGACGAGAAACAGGATGACAGATCCGATTTTACCTTTTTTCATTGGTACTCCCTCTCTTTCTTGCCGGTGAAGTACATCTGGATGCCGGTTATGAGCATGATAATTACGAAGAACACCAGTGACTCGGCAGTGGCTAACCCGTATTTATTGTTGGCAAACGCGTCGTTGTAAATATACAGGGCCATGGAATTGGTAGATCCATAGGGGCCGCCCTTCGTCAGCGAGTAGTTCAGCTCGAACATCTTAAAGGCGTTGGAGATCGTCCAGAACAGGCACACGGTTATGTAAGGCATACACAGAGGCAGTTTTACCTTGAAGAAGGTGCACACAGCCGACGCGCCGTCGATCCGGGCGGATTCGATCAGATCGGAAGGGACGCCCATCAGTGCGGCGGTCATGATTACCATCACATACCCCACGTTCTGCCAGACGCTGACGATCACCAGTCCGATAAACGCGGTAGACTCCGTGCCCAGCCACTGTTGGTTGAAAAAGCCCGATTGAAGCAGTTGTCCAATAGCGGGAAAGCCTGTGACGAAGATGAACTGCCATACGAAACCCAGAATCAGGCCGCCGATCGTATTCGGCAGATAAAAGGCTACACGGAACAGCCCTTTTGCGCGGATGGCCGATGTAAGGGCTACCGCCAGCAGGGTTCCCAGCACGTTGATCAAAATGACGTTCACCACCGAGATTTTCAGTGTAAACCAGAAGGAACCCAGAAAATTAGACTTCCCGGAGAAGATTCTCACAAAGTTGTCCAGTCCGATAAACTTGATGTCATTGGCCACTCCGTTCCAGTCCGTAAACGAATAGATGACGCTGATTACAAACGGAACGACTACGGCCAGCGCAAAGGCCAGGGATGCCGGCCCCAGAAACAGCGCGTGGCGCCAAAATCCCATTTTTTGCTTTTTCACAGATTACCTACCTCCTTGAAACTCCATTGATAATGTTGTTTATTTTTGAAAGGCCGCCATATCCGTAATAACTTTTCTATTACATCATGACAGCCTCTTTACCGTGGTATGTGGGTATGTTGTTTTCTTCAGTGATTTTATTATAATCCGGCTTCCGTGGAGTTTCAGTTCGATTATTAGCGAAAAATATGCAAAAAATTGATATTATTTAACGTAATATTGACAATTTCAGAGGGATTTACCATAATAAAGACAAGATATGAAGAAAATAGAAGGTCAAATAGGAAAGAAAAATAGAAAAAAAAGAGCCGGCAAACGGCAGAGGAGGATTCTATGGAATATCCCCACGAGACGATTAAAGTTCCTGAAAAATTTCTCGCCTGGGTGTATGTACACACAGAGAACCAGATCATGGAGGTGGATAAACACTGGCACCGCAGCCTGGAGCTGACCTACATCCTGTGGGGGGACTGCCTGTTTGACGTGGGCGGCCGCAGGTTCGTGGCGAAGGCCGGGGATCTGGTCCTGATCAACGGGGGAGAGGTGCACGGCTGCCATATGAATTATTCAAGCCCTGCGGAGGCCATCACTATTATATTTCCCGTGGCTTTTTTAAAACAGATTTACCCCGCCTATGAGGATATCTGTTTTGTGCTGGATCAGGAGAAAGCCGGTTATACCCAGTTGGGCAGAATCTTTAAAGAAATTTTTCCGGTGTTCAGCAACCGGAAAACGAATCTTCATTACCAGCTGAAGCTAAACAGCAGTTTCTATGAGATCTTATATATACTTCTCACCGAGTTCAAGAGGGAGAAGGAGGTGCCTACCGCTATCAAAACCCAGAAGTACATGGAGCGGTGCCAGGATATTATAGCCTATATCGATACGCATTACCGGGAGACGATTTCTCTGGATACCCTGTCCAGGGACTACGGAATATCCAAGGAACATCTGTCACGGACCTTTAAAGAGTGCATGGGCACCACCTTTAAGAAATATCTGACCAGTATCCGCATGCACCACGCCTACCAGGACCTTACGGAAAGCGACTACTCCATCCTGCAGATCGCTCTGGACAATGGTTTCTCCGACAGCAGATCCTTTACCAGGGCTTTCCAGCACTATTACGGGCAGCCGCCCCTGAAATACCGGAAGTCCCTGGCAGGCCCCAACATGTCCCATGTGAAAAATCCCTATCTGCGGACACACGGCTACCTGTAAACGGTTGCGGCGGCGGTCAGTCTCCATTCCCATTCAAGAGTAGATGGATCTGTCTTATCATTGTCGGAATATCCAGTGGTTTGGCCAGATGACCGTTCATACCCGCGGCCAGGGTGGCCTCCACATCCTCCGCGAAGGCATCCGCGGTCATAGCCAGGATGGGGATGACGCCGGCGTCCGCACGGTCTAAGCCGCGGATCTGTTTTGTCGCCTCATACCCGTTCATGACGGGCATCTGCACGTCCATTAATATCAGGTCATAATGCCCGGGAGACGATTTTTCAAATGATTCCACACAGGCCAGGCCGTTGGAAACCATGTCCATCTGCGCGCCCAGGCCTTCCAATAATTCCCGCGCGATCTCCTGGTTCAGCATATTATCTTCCGCCAGAAGAATACGCCTGCCGGTCAGATCCTGGCTCATGTCTTTGCAAGTCGCCGTCGGTTTATCTCCCAGGACGTTTTGGCAGATACAGCGGTGCAGAGCGGTTTTAAGTAACGGCTTCTGAAGAAAATCTTTTATGCCGGCAGCGGCAGCTTCCTCCTCCATACCCGCGCAATCATACGCGGACAGGAGAAGAGACGGCGGTTTTTCGCCCGTCTGCTCCAGGATTGCCAGGGCTGTCCCGACCGCGTCCGGATCCTCCAATTCCGCATCCAACAGGATCAAAGTGTAATCATCCCCGCGGCTGTGGGCGGCGGCCGCTTTCTGTACGGCCGCTTCTCCTGACGGAACAAGATCCGGGCTTAGCCCCAGAGCGCGCAGAAATTCTGCGGTGGTGCGGCTTTCTTCGGGATCACTGTCCGCGATGAGGATTCGGATGCCGGGCAGCGCCGGGTTTTCCTGATCGGCAGCGGCCGCAAGGAGCAGGTCCAGGTCCACGGTGAAGACAGAACCCTCCCCGGGTCTGCTGTCCACGGTGATCGTCCCCTCCATCATATCGACGATCATTTTGACAATGGCCATGCCAAGGCCGGTTCCTTCGGTCTGATGAACCCGGTCGTCCTGTTCCCGGGAAAAGGAATCAAAGATGTGCCGGAGGTATTCCGGCTTCATACCGATCCCGGTATCCGCCACGCGGATGGTCAGATGGGCTCTGTTTTCCCGGACGGAAGGACTTTCCGTAATATCGACCCGGACCGCGCCGCCCTCCGACGTGAATTTTACCGCGTTGGAGAGCAGGTTGATGAGCACCTGATTGAGGCGCAGCGGATCAAAAGAAAGCGTTTCGTGTGTAATGCCGTGTAAATAGATGTGGAATCCCTGGTTCTTTTGTGCAGCCGTCGGCTGTATGATTCGCACCAGATTCGTAAGCAGTGTTTCCAGGGAAGTATCCATGTTATTCAGTTTCATTTTACCGCTTTCGATCTTGGACATATCCAGAATATCGTTGATCAGTCCCACCAGAAGCTGTCCCGACAGTTCAATGTTTTTCAGATATTCCCTGACCTTATCCGGTTCCCCGGCGTGACGGGAAGCCAATTGGGTCATACCGATGATGGCGTTCATAGGAGTGCGGATATCATGGGACATATTGGACAGAAAACGGCTTTTGGCGGTGTTCGCGCTCTCGGCGGCCAGGCGCGCGCGTTCTTCGGCCTGGAGTATCCGCCGGGAGGTGGTTCGGTGGACGATATAAAATGCGGCCATGATCAGACCGCTTACCAGTATCAGAATGAGAAACACCTGGGAATTTTGGACAATATTGTGGGTCTGTTCCATGATGACCCGGTTGGGGACAATGGACACCAGATACCATCCCGGCGTATTTTCCATGGGCACGTAACAGAACACGTAGTCTTCTTCCTGATAGTGGAAGCGGGCAGCCCCTTTTTTCCCAAGCTCCAATGCGGCCTGAAATGACCGGATTTCATCCGGATCATTGCCTTGCAGGTCGATGATATCAAACAGGTTTTGAAAGGTACGGTTGCTGTTGCGGTGTAAAGAGCGGATCAAAATATCCCCCTGTGGGCTGACCACATAAGAAAACCCGGTATCGTCGTAGAAAGACAGGGAAAACCGTTCCGCGACCGTAGAGAGGGGCAGGGACTTTTGCAGGAATCCCTCCGCTCCGTCCTGAAATGAAAACCGTTCGTAATATCCCAACGTCCACACGCCGGTACGGCCATCCAGATACGGTTCCCGAATTCCGCTGCCCTGCAGGGACAATAAAGCCTCGGCCTGTTCCGGGTTAAGCTTTTGCGCCTCCCCGGGCTGTGTGCCGTAACAGGTATTGGTATCCAGGCTGACGCAGATATAGGAGGAGCCGGAATCTCCGGACAGATGCAGCATTTCCTCCTGAATTGCTTTGCCGTCGCGGGAATCTTCCGCCGACAGGTCTTCGGCGAGCCAATGCAGCATCTCCATATCCTTTTCAATATAAGTATCCAGCGCATGACAGCCCTGCGCCGTTACTTCCAGGACGTCGGTTACCGATTTGAGCCACAGAGAGTTCTGTACGCTCCTGAGGTAGTAGATACTGCCCAAAAGCACGATTGACACGGATAGGACCGCAAGGAGAAGCGTTTTCCATCTGTGTTTTATTTTCATGTTTCATTCCTCCAGCGTAATCCAATCTATTGTGTCAGCAGTTGCTCCATATGGGATACGGCCGTATCCGCATCGTCGCCCTCCAGCATACCCTCGATACATTCCCGGGACAGATCCCAGATCGGGAACAGCAGATTGTCATCGGAACCGATTACACTGCGGCCGTTGGTGAGATACGGCCCGACTGGCTGGATCGCGTCGTCTTCGGCCAGACGGTTCTCCTTCAGCGGACTGAAAGAACTCTGGCTGTCGACAAATTCCCACATGACATCGTTCTGGGTGAGATATTCCACAAACTGTTTGGCTTCTTCGGGATAGCGGCTGTTGGCGTTGATGCCGATCCGGGTATCCATATTGATCACCAACACGCTTCCGTCATCCAGAATAGGGTAGGGATAGACCTCGAATTCAAAATCGGGATTCAGATCCCGCAGCCGGGGGACGGCCCAGACGCCGGTTAACATAAACGGCTGCTCCCCTTTGGAAAAGGCGGCCAGATCCTCTTTGGTCTTAGACGTGCGCTGCGTTTCCTTCCGGTCTATCCAGCGGCGCGTGAACATCCGCTCTACGAATTGAAAGCCGGGGCGCAGGGTATCGGCAAGCGCGGCCGGATCATCATTGAACCGCGCGATCTGACCGGAGGCAGCACCCGAATAATAGGGCAGCAGACATTTTGCCAGGACCACGGTTTTCAAAGAAATATCGTTATTGGCCACAATCGGCGTGATACCTTCCGCGGCGAAATAGTCACATACTTGCTCAAATTCCGCCAGATTATGGGGAACCTCCTGCCCGTGCTCCTTTAGAAGATCCAGATTACAGTACAGGCCGAAAGCTGAGATGGAGGTGGGAAGATAATAAATACCGTCGAGGGCGGTCATCTGGCTTTTTGCCAGCTCACTGAAATTCCCCAGGGTGGACAGGCCGGAAAGATCCGCCAGTTCACCCTGCCGGCCCAGTTCCAGCACCCTGGCATGATCCAGCATAAAGACGTCGTCCCCGTTTCCGGTAGCCAGTCTTTTTTCGAGTATCTCAAAATATGGGGGATTTTTAATGCCGTCATAGGAGATGGAGATGTCCGGGTATTGATCCATGAAGCCATGCAGGGAATTTTCGATTGCCGTGACATTGAGGGCCTCGTATTTGAACCCAAAAAAAGTCAAGGAGACCTGTGGTTTTACGTCTTCCTGACTGTTCTCAAATATGATATTCCGGCTCCGGGCGGACCCGCATCCGGTGAAAATACAGGAAACCAGAATACTGAGGAGAATATATAGTAAAATAACCGGGTGTTTTTTCATGGTTCAAACCTCTTTTAATCTATAAGAAATATAATCCGATCCAAACGGAGGATAAAAGGATTACGGAATATCCCATTTGCTTTATAATTGTAACATGGCGTATCCGGCAGCACAAGGATATTTACAGCACCGCAGCCAGCCAAAACTGCCAAAACTACAAATTGAACCGCAGAAATAGCTATGATATAATATGGTCAATAAAATAGGTACAGGCGCAGCAAGTGGCAAAGGGGGTTTTGTATGGGTGTTTTTAAGAGGGCATATTTATACGTCACCAGGAAAAAAGTGAGAAGTATTCTATTATTCCTGATCATGCTTGTGACGGGCCTTTTCCTGCTGGTGGGACTCTCGATCCGCGCCAGCGCCCAAAAGGCCGCGGATGAAGTGCGAAAGACCATGAACACCGGACTCGTATTGGAAATGAATCCGATATCGGGGGAGCATCTGTTTGAACTGGCTCAAAATGAGGACGGGGAGATGGAGCGGAGGCTGAAGGTGCCCCTGCTGACCCAGTCCAAGCTGGAACAGCTGCTGGATATCGATGGAGTCTGCGGATTTTTTTCCGAAATGGGGCATGAAACCTTATATACCGGCCTGGAGGTAAGGCCGGGAGGGTATTCGAAGGAGCTGCGGCAGATAGAAGAAACGGACCCGCAGGGGCTGGACGAGAGCCTGCGGCAGAGCAGGCTTTCCGATGAGACCTATTCCCATACCAATGGTTTTTATCTGATCGAAGACGGCCGGTGGCATCCATTTTTCGCTAACGGCGCATTGGAGCTGACACAGGGCCGCCATATCGAAACAGGAGATTATGGAAAGGCTGTCATCTCAGAGGAGCTGGCAAAGATGAACGGGCTTCAGATCGGTGACCGGATCAATTCTTATAATTTTGATTTTATCACCGGGGAGCGATACGGAACGGCGTTTGAGTCGGAGATCGTCGGGATTTTCCGGATCAATTTCGAACAGGATCTGTCCAACTGGACTTCCGAGGACAATATCTTTGCCAATATTATCTTCGCAGACCCCAACATGCGGCATTGGGCGCAGGTTGAATACAATACCCATTACGGCAATGACGTGCTGGCCCGTGAAAGCGACCGGGTGATCAGTGAAGTGACCCTGTTCGTGGAAGACCCTCTGCTGCTGGATTCCGTAAAGGAACAGGTCCTGGCAAACGATACGGTGGACTGGAGCTACTACAGCTTGAAACGCTACGATCACGATTATCAGGCCGCGGCCGGGCCGCTGCGGACGATGGTAAAGCTGTCCACGGTGCTGGCTGTTATAATGGCCGCGGGAGCGCTGGCGGTCCTTTCCCTGATTCTGACTATGTGGGTGCGGAGCAGAAAGCGGGAGATCGGCATACTGGCCTCCATCGGGGTGAAAAAGCAGACAACCCTGGCCCAGTTCCTTCTGGAATGCTGTGTTGTGGCCGCAGCAGCCTTTCTGCTGGCCGGTCTGCTGGCCGGGCCGGTAACCGATGTGATCGGGAATGGACTGGCGGGAATGGTCAGCTCGCCGGGCAGCGCCCAGCCCTTCGAGGTAGTCATAGACCAGCAATCCAATGTGATGGTTAATAAAATGCCGGATGCGGAGGTGTCGCTTACGTATCATCTGACGCCGGGAACCGCGTCGGGGGTATTCCTGACCATGCTGCTGGTGTCGGTCACATCCGTGGTCGTCTCATCCATGCGGGTGATCAGGCAGAAGCCGCGGGATATTCTGGGAGGAGGGTGATGCTATGCCGGCATATCGCAGAGCGTATCTTTTTGTTATTCGGAAAAAAGGAAAAACGGCGCTGCTGCTGGTCACATTTCTGGTCATTATGACCCTGCTGCTGGCAGGGATGGCGGTCAACCGGGCCGCTAAGACAGCGGCGGCTCAGCTGCGGGAAAGCATAGGCGGATATTTTAAGATCGCGCCCGATTACCAGAAGATGAATATCCGGCAGTTCACGGACCGGCAGCTGATCGATCAGGTGATGGAAACAGAGGGGATAAAAGCGTATAACGCCATGGATACCTGGTATCTGAGCGTGCCGGAGCTGACCCTAAAGCCCGGAAAGTTCACCGGGGAAGGCGACGGTAAAGCGCAGATGACCCGCCTGCTGGGCAATAACGACAGCAGCCTGCATGAATATTTTGTGCTGAATATTTTTACCCTGGAAGAAGGCAGGCATCTGAGGCCGGACGATACGGGGCAGGCGTTAATATCGCGGGAATTAGCGCAGATGAATCAGCTGAAGGCGGGCGATACATTTACCGCATATATAACAGAAGACGGCAATGTGACAGGTGAAGCTGCCGGCGCGGGCGCTTCGGAGGACGGCTACCGGCTGAAGATCGCAGGTATTTTTGATGAAATGCACACGGAGGCCGGAAACCAGAACACACCGGAATGTGACCTGCCGGCTAACTTCATTTTCATAGACGCCGCAACCAGTCAGGATATAGGCCGGAAACTGCAGGGGACGTCACAGCGATATTTTAACGGGGGAGCCGCATTTTTTGCCAGAGACCCAAAAGAATTGGAACGGATTGTGCAGGAGGTTCAAAGGCTTGATGGGGTAGACTGGGGTTCCCTGAGACTGACCGTTAATAATACGGCTTATCAAAAGAGTGTGGAACCGCTGGACAGGCTGAGCGGAATGACTTTTCTGATGGTGGGGCTGATCACGGTAATCAGTGTGAGCCTGCTCTCATTGCTGCTGACCCTGTGGGAGCGGGACCGCATTCATGAGGCAGGGGTGCTGATGGCTTTTGGGATTTCCAAGAGGAATATTCTGTGGCAGCATTTTCTGGAGTGCGGTCTTATCTTTGCACTGGCCTTTTGCCTGGCGGCCGCCGTTTCCTTTCCTTTGTCCCGGCAGGCTGGGAAGGTGCTTTATCATGATGCCGCAGGGGAGGCGGAGGAGAATACGGAAGCGGTATCCTACACGTTCACTAATGATCCCGTGGACGTGGATGCGGCGGCGCCGGAGGTAAACTTCGGGGCGGAGCTGCGGCTCCCGGTGCTTGCCTTGTCCGGCGTTATGGGGATCGTGATTGTCGGTATTTCGGTGGGAATATCTTTTCTTGTGATCGTACGCAGGAAGCCGAAGGAACTCTTAACGGTCATGGAATAAGAAAATTTGCAGATCGGCAGGATCATAGTCCTTTGGGAGCTATGGGATACGGGAGGTTAGAATGAACATATTGGAAGCGAGACAGGTTTTCTATTATTATACGGAAGGCAGGCCGGTTTTGAACGGGATTGATCTGGGATTTGAAAAAGGCAAAATGTATGTGATATTGGGGCCGTCCGGCTGTGGAAAGACCACGCTGCTATCTTTGCTGGGAGGCATGGACGTTCCAAACGCAGGCCAGGTCATATTTAACGGAAAAGAAATCCGGGAAATCGGGCTGGAACGGTACCGGCGGGAAGGCGTCTCCTTTGTGTTCCAGAACTATAATTTGATCGACTATATGACGCCGGAAGAGAATGTGTGCCTGACCGCGAAGGAGGAGCCGCTTCCGGTGCTGGCCAGGCTGGGGCTGACCGGGGAGGAGGCCAGGCGTAATGTACTGAAGCTGTCCGGCGGCCAGCAGCAGCGGGTGGCGATCGCCCGGGCATTGGCGTCTCAGGCCCCTGTGATCCTGGCAGATGAGCCAACCGGTAACCTGGATGAGGCGACGGCCCGGGAGATCACGGCGGTATTCAAGGATGCGGCAAAAACCTATGGACGGTGTGTGGTGATGGTATCCCATTCCAATGAAGTGGCAAAAGAGGCGGATGTGGTGATTACCTTACATGGCGGCCAGGTGGCATAAAGCCGTTACATATACAAACAGTAAGTTTCGAAATTGGAGGGACTGGCTCTTCCGGGCGGCGGCAGATTCGGAGGAGGCCGGTCCCTCCTTAATTCTGTATTGCTATTTTCAAGAGAGTGTATTATACTGATAAAAATGATGTGACAACCTTGTCATGTTGAAAAAGGAGAGGACCATCCATGCCCACGTCTACATTCGAAAATCTCCCACCGCCCAAAAAAGAACGGATCATAGAAGCCGCCATTGACGAATTTGCCAGGTACCGTTACTCAGACGCGTCCATCAACCGGATTGTCAAAGCGGCCGGTATCCCCCGGGGGAGCTTTTACCAGTATTTTTCAGGGAAAGAGGATCTCTATATGCTGATTCTCGACAAGATCGGCCATGAGAAGCTGGAAATATTTTCAAGGTACCCGAAACCTTCCGGCGACATCACCTTTTTCGAAGCGGCGCTTGCCTCTATTCCGGGGATATTGGAATGGATCGAGCTTTGTCCCAGGTACAATCAGATCGGAATGCTGATGGCGCAGGATGACAGCGAGTTCATCCGGCATATCGTGGGACAGATGGGCCGGTCCCAGAGCGAGGTGCTTGAGTATCTGCGGCAGGATCAGCAAAAAGGCCTGGTGCGAAAAGACGTGGATCTGGATCTGGTGATCGAGATGATCTTACCGCTGGCCACTTCGCTTCTTCAGGATTTTTACAGCAAGGGAGGGCGGGAAGAGGCTCTCGAAAAAATAAAGCAGGTCTTCGAAATTCTGATATACGGAATTGCAGAAAAGGGGGTGCAGCATGCCGGAAACCATACTTCGGGGGGAAGCCTTAAGTAAAACCTACGGTAGTGCCGGCGTTGAGGTCAACGCCTTGACGGAAGCGGCTTTTGATATCGCGGCAGGCGAATTTATCGTGGTGCTGGGGCCGTCCGGCTCAGGAAAAAGTACGCTGCTTAATATGCTGGGGGGAATGGACCGTCCCAGCGCCGGACATATCTGGTACCGGGACAGGGAGCTTACGCAGTTAAATGACGTGCAGCTGTCGGAATACCGGAAAGACACCGTAGGCTTTGTGTTCCAGTTCTTTAACCTGATCCCGTCCCTGACCGCAAGGGAAAACGTAGCCCTTGCCGCCAGTATCGTCTCTTCCCCCATGAATCCCGACGAAGCGCTCTCGATGGTGGGGCTTAAGGAGCGGAGCAGGCATTTTCCATCCCAGCTCTCAGGTGGGGAGCAGCAGCGGGTATCCATCGCGCGGGCGATCGTGAAGAATCCCGGCCTGCTGCTGTGCGACGAGCCCACCGGCGCTCTGGACAGCAAGAACAGTATCGCCGTGGTGAATCTGCTGCTGGAAGTCCGGAAACGTCTGGGCTGTGCGGTGATCACCATCACTCATAACGCGGGGATGGCCCAGGTGGCCGACCGGGTGTTCTATATGCGGGACGGGCGCATCGAACGGGTGGAAGTAAACCCGGCTCCCGTATCTGCGGAGGAGATGACATGGTAGGATATCTGTTCCGAAAGATGCTTCGGGATATGCGCAAAGGAGCCGCTTCCTATATCGTGGCAGCGGTTATTGTGATGACGGGGTTCGCAGGATACTCGGTGATGTCGATCGCGGCGGACCAGCTGGAAGATTCCAAGGATTATTTTTTTGAGAAGACCAATTTCTGCGACGCGTTTGCGGAGGTACAGGAAGCTCCTGCCTCGGCCGTGAAGGAGCTGGAGCGCATCGAGGGAATCAGCAGGGCAGAAGCCCGTCTGGTGAAAACAGCGCGGGTGGCGGGACTGCCGGCGGAAGCGGAGTTAAAACTTATCTCTGTCAGCGGGGATGGTTATAATCTGCCCCTGTTATCACGGGGAATGATGCCCCAGGCGGGAGAAAGGCAGATCATCCCGGGAGACGGTTTCAGCAAGGCATGGGATCTGTCGCCGGGCGATTCCCTGAAGCTCTCCGTTGGGGGCCGGGAAACCGCATTTACCATAGTGGGCACCGGGATATCGCCGGAGAATATTTATCTGGTGAAAAATATCAACGAACTGCTGCCTACGCCGGATACTTATGACGCTGCGTTTATGGATTACGATATGATGGCGAGATTATACGGCATGCAGGGACGGGCCAATAATTTCGTCCTGACCCTCCGGCCGGACGCGGACTGGGAACAGGTCCGAAAGGATGTGGAAGAAACCCTGAAACCCTACGGCTGCTACCGGGTCTATGAAAATAAAGAGGAACTTTCCGTCTCGGTTCTGGAAATGGAATTAGAACAACTTAATAAAGTGACGGCAGCCATTCCCTTCCTGTTTCTGATGGTGTCGTCCATCATCCTGTACATAACGCTGCACCGGCTGATCGAACAGCAGCGGACCCAGATCGGCACGCTGATGGCGCTCGGCATTCCGGCCCGGTCCATCGCCTGGCATTATACCGCTTATGGAGCTGCTGTGGGACTGGCAGGCGGATTTTTCGGCGGGATAGGCGGGAGTATGGCCGCGGGACCGATGGCGGATTTTTACCGGGTATATTTCAGCCTTCCGAAAGTGTCGTCGCCGGTCTCGCCGCGCTATATGATCATCGGTATTTTTGCCGCTACCCTTTTTTGTGCGGTGGTGGGAGGCTTGTCCGTGAAATCGGCAACCAGGCTGGTGCCCGCGGAGGCGCTTCATCCCGCCCCGCCGAAGAATGCAAGGCAGCTGTTTCTGGAGAAGATCCCGGGATTTACCGGACTGTTTACTGTGCCGGGAACCATGGCGGTGCGCAGTATCGCACGTAATCCCAGGCGTTCGGCGCTCTCGCTGTTCGGGATCGCCTGCGCCTATATGATTACGGCGACTCTGGTCTCCATGAATTCGCTGTTTGACGTCTTTTTGTTTGATTATCTGGAAAAGAACCAGCAGCAGGACATAACCGTATCCTTCAGCGCCCCGGTGGCTGCCGGTGACGCCCGGCGTGCGGTACGCAGCCCCGGTATCGAACGGATCGAGGGGATCGTGGAGGTACCGGCGGTCCTGCGGGGGCCGGGCGATGAGATCGACTCCGTGATCCAGGGGATTCCCCAGGACTCCGGGCTGTGCCGCCTTTACGGCGAGGACGGGCAGGAGGTCAGGGTACAGCCGGAAGGACTGGTCCTGTCGGTCCACATGGCCGGGAGGCTTGGCGTGTCGCCCGGCGACTTGCTGGAAGTGGAGGTGTCTTACCCGGAAAAACGTATCAGCCGGGTTCCGGTGACCGCAGTGTTCTCCCAATATCTGGGCAGCAGCGCCTATATGTCCCTTCAAGGGGTCGAAAAGATCAGCGAATACCGGGATGCCTATACTTCCATGTTGATCAAGGCGCCGGAGCCGGTGCGCCAGGAATTGCTAAAACGGCTGGATGACGCTACATCGGTAACCACGATTCAGAACCGGCAGCAGCGGGTGGACCAATACCGGGGCATGATGGGGAACTTAACCGGTATCATGGGAGTTATGGCGTTCATGGGAGTTCTGGTGGGGCTGGCGGTAATCTACACCAGCTCGCTGATCAGCTTTGAGGAGCTTAAGCGGGAGCTTGCCACTTTGCGGATGCTGGGCCTGTCCGACCGGCAATGCCTGGACACCGTATCGGTCAGCCAATGGCTGCTCACCTTCGGCGGAGTGATACTGGGCGTTCCGATGACCATGGGCGCCAGCAGGCTGATTTCCAGCACGATGGCTCTGGAGCTGTTCTCGATTCCGGACTTTGTGGACGGCGCTTCCCTGCTGGTATCCGTGGGGCTTATTTTCCTGGCGGTGGCGATGAGTAACCGGGCAATCTTAAAGAAAATGAAAAAAATCACGCCTGTGGAACTTCTGCGTGAACGAGAATAACGGGGGATTCAACATGAAAAAAAGATATAAAATATGGTTTGCGGTCGTCTTAGTGGTACTCTGTGCCGGCGCCGGCGCGTTCTATTTGCTGCAGTCCCTGCCGGTGCAGGCGGAAGTTCCCGTACGGGGCCCCCTTGCGGAGAAAGTTACGGAGCAGGGGCATCTGGCGCCCGGGCACAGCATCACCATCAACGCGAACATGACGGGAACCGTCAGGGAAGCGCCTGTAAAAGTGGGGCGGAAAGTGCAGGAAGGGGATACTCTTCTGGAAATCGACACGTCGGTTGTGAAAAAGGAACTTCAGAACCAGATCGATTCCCTGAAGCTTCAGCAGTCGGCTATTTACTCCGAGAATAAGAACGCGAAGGCGGAGATATCCGTAAGGCGCGCCCAGCTGGAGCAGCAGCTGTCGGCCGCCAGACAGGAGTATGACCGCCTGTTCGGGGAAGGGGGGACGGCAAACGCCCAGCTCTCCATCGCCCGGATCAACTATGAGCAGGCGGTCCAGTCCTATGAAAACGCCCGGGATTATTACAAGGATATGCCGGGCAGCTACACTCCGGGCGAAGGGGAAGTGCAGGCGCTGCAAAGCCAGATGAATGCGGCGGAGGAGCAGCTGATCATTGCCCAGAACAATAGCTCCGACACCACACGGGCTTATTATGAAGAGACGATCGCCTCCTGTGAGGAGCAGCTAAAATCCCTGGGCAAGAGCGGCTCCAACACAGATAACAGTTCCTATGCGGCGGCACAGCAGCTTCAGATCACGATAGACGATCTGGAAGAAAAGATGGAGCGGGGCCCGGTGACCGCGCCTGAGACAGGGGTTCTGTGGAATCTGCTGGCGGATGTGGGGGGATTCGTCACGGAAAACCAGCCCGTGGCGGTCATCTATGACGAAGAGGGGATGTTAATACAGGTGTCCCTGCTTGCCGAGGACGCGCTGGCTCTGAAGACAGGGGATACCGCGGTGTGCACCCTGGCGGACGGGACCTCGTTTGAGGCGGCTGTAGATTTCATTTCTCCCGTGGCGGACGATGTGGTATCTACGGTGGGCCTGACCGAAAACCGCTGTACGGTGGAATTATCCGCCGGGAATCTTCCGGCCGCGATCGGAGCCGGATATGAAGTGGATGTCACATTCACCTTTACCGCAGCCGAAGACGTGTTATCCGTCCCGATCGGAAGCCTGATCCCGGACGGGGCGGGCAGCTCCATATATGTAATCCGAAAGAACAAAGCCGTACTGGTACCGGTGGAAACCGGCGTGCAGAGCGCCGGCCGGGTGGAGATCCGCTCCGGGCTTAAAGAAGGGGAGACCGTCATCACAAACCCCTATGACAGCAAAGTAAAAGACGGCAGCAGAGTCACATACTGATGAGAGGGGACTGGCTCATTCCGGACGGCGACTGACCTATAGGAAAGAGTAAAGCGGGGACAGTCCCTTTCCTCTTTCGATATTCTTGCAGGCCGGCTGCGCTGCCGGAAAGGGACAGTCCCCTCCCACACCGGAAAATAAATGAGAGGGAAAGGATCAAAAGGTTATGGGAGAGATGAGAGTGGAACAGCGTCAGGATGGAGAAAACAGGCAGAATGCGATTATAAGCGGGGTAATCTGGAAACAGCTGCTTCTTTTCGCCCTGCCCCTGCTGATCGGTAACCTGTTCCAGCAGTTGTATAATACGGTGGATTCGGTCATCGTCGGCAACTATGTGGGAAAGAATGCCCTGGCGGCCGTCGGCTCCAGCATGTCTATTATAAATATGCTGATCGGTTTTTTCCTGGGGCTGTCCACAGGCGCAGGCGTCATCATATCCCAATATTACGGGGCGGACGCGAAAAAGGAACTGCACGACGCCGTGCACACCACCATAGCCATGATTCTGATCAGCGGCGTATTCCTGACCTTCTGCGGGATACTCTTCACCCCGGCTATACTGAGGATGATGGGCACTCCTGCGGAGGTGATGGAACTTTCGGTCCGTTATCTGAAAATCTATTTCGCAGGAATCTTGTCCCTGATGATCTACAATATGGGAGCGGGAATCCTGCGCGCAATCGGTGATTCCAAGCGTCCCCTATACTATCTGATCGCCTCCAGCCTGGTAAATGTGGCACTGGACCTGATCTTTGTGGTATGTTTCAAAATGGGAGTGGCCGGTGTGGCATACGCCACCATCATCGCCCAGACCGTTTCGGCAGTTCTGATTATCATCCGCCTGATCCGGACCACGGAGTCCTACCGCCTGATTCTAAGAGATCTGAAAATACATAAAATATACCTGTTGAAAATTCTGCGGGTGGGCCTGCCCGCGGGCTTGCAGCAGTCCATCATCGCGTTCTCAAACGTCATCGTCCAATCCAAGATCAACGGTTTCGGCGCGGCGGCCATGGCGGGCTGCGGGGCCTACAC
Organism: Diplocloster modestus; assembly: GCF_019042245.1. Lineage (GTDB taxonomy): Bacteria > Bacillota > Clostridia > Lachnospirales > Lachnospiraceae > Diplocloster > Diplocloster modestus. The sequence goes on along the minus strand of NZ_JAHQCX010000016.1, from coordinate 72,475 downwards.
AAAAGTGGACGCTTTTGTCATCCTGCCTTTTATGAGCCTGAGCCTGGCCGGCACAACCTTTGTCGGGCAGAACATCGGCGCCCGCAGATATGACCGGGTCCGAAAAACCGCCCGCGCAAGTTTTATCATCACCCTCATTATCACCCTGACCCTGTCCGTCCTTGTCTATCTGTTCGGACCTGTCATCCTGCGGATCTTTACCAAGGAACAGGATGTCATCCACTACGGAAGTTACATGCTGAAGACCCTGGCCCCGTTCTACCTTTTCGTGGCGTTCGCCAATGTATGCAGCGGTATCATCAGGGGTTCCGGCCAGACCGTTATCCCTATGCTGATCATGGTGGGTACCATGTGTGTGGTCCGGGTCATCTGGCTCACGGTCATGACACCCATCATGCAGGACATCATGGTCGTATTCCTGGGCTATATTATCACCTGGGTGCTGTGCGCGGCCCTGATGCTGGCCTACTACCTCATGGGCTCCTGGCTCACCCGGTACGAAAAACCGCAACCTCGTTGAACAGCGGCCGGAGGCGTGTTAATAAATATGGTTCGTATTTCCTGGGGGCTTCGTATGTCCGCTGCTTAGGGCTTTGAAACGCAGGCGGTATACGGGGACGCTGCGGGCGGCCGGATTCTTTTGTATCCCCCTGGAAGCGTATAGGGCGGCTGAGAATACGCTTAGTGAAACCGAAAAGCCGGATTCAGGATGCACGGCGGACTTCACGTCCGACGGGCAAGAGCCTCTGAACCCGGCTTTTCGATTTCACTTAGCGTATTCCAGCGCAAGCCCTCCGCGCTTCCAGGGGGATACAAAAGAATCCGGCCGCCCGCAGCGTCCCCGTATACCGCCTGCGTTTCAAAGCCCTAAGCAGCGGACATACGAAGCCCCTTCGTTTCTTTCACTCTCTGTCCGGACAGGAATCATATCCAAAATTCCGAATACGGAAATGGTTTCGGTACTGGGAAGGGGATATCCCCTTTTTCTTCTGGAAAAGCCGTATAAAATATTGATAATTGCTGAACCCGCAGGAATAAACGATTTCATTGATAGAATATTCCGTTGTGGAAAGCATCTCAGCAGCGGTGGAGATACGCACGTCCATCAAATACTGCTGCACGGAAACCCCAAAGCACTCCTTAAAAACGCGGTACAAAGTGGCCCGGCTGACACAGGCGGCATGAGCAACGTCGTCCACCGAGATATCGTACGAGAAGTTGCGGAAGATATAATCTGTGGCCAGAGCCGCGGTATCGTTGAGCTCCGAATCTTCGGGACGCCGGATATTACCTTTGACCGTGGACAGGAAAGAGAGAAATGCTCCCGCGATAGCGAATTCCCGGCCCGCATTCAAATATTTACTCTCCAGAATTTGACGCATATAAGCGGCGGATTTTTCCGGGTCGATGGTGGTATACACCGGCAGAGAAGCGGACAAGCCTATATTTTCCAATATATCCTCACAGCACTGACCGCTGAAGCCGACCCAGGAATACTCCCAGGGATCGGTCTCATCAGCCAGATAGGTCACCATGGTATTCGGACATATCAGGAATCCCCAGCCGGCCTGCATGTGATAAGATTTATCTCCCAGGGAAAACCACCCCTGTCCGGAGTTGATATAGTGAAGCAGATAATGTTTACGAACAGCCGGACCAAACTGATGCTTCGGCGAACATACTTCGCTGCCGCAATAATGGATGATAAAAGGTGGTTTTTGAGCGGAATATTTCGACATGAAGGTACTCTCCTTTCATTTTCAGTATAGCATCTATCATAAAGTTGCACAATGAATACCGGGACCCTTGAAACAAATGGTGTAAAAAATGAATCAAAAAACAACTGTAAAAGGTGAGTTTGTTTGCTATTATGAACAATATGGACGGTTGCATAGACAACTGCTCTGGAATGGGCCAAATGCTCAGTAAGAAAAGGAGGAATATCATGTACGTAAAACGGCCGCCAATGGGCTGGAATTCCTGGAATGCATTTACGAACAAAATCAATGACGAAATTATCCGGGAGACCGCGGATGCTATGGTTGGGAGCGGACTTGCCAAGGCAGGATACAATTATCTCGTCATCGACGATGCGTGGCTGGAGCGGGAAAGGGACAAGAAGGGAAATCTGGTGGTGTGCCTGGCCAAATTTCCCCATGGAATGAAATCGGTGGCGGACTACGTCCACAGCAAGGGGCTCAAATTCGGTATGTATTCAAGCGCCGGTATCCGCACCTGCATGGATTTTCCCGGCAGCTTCGGACATGAGTTTCAGGACGCGAAGTTTTTTGCCGATATCGGAGTCGACTTTTTAAAGTATGACTACTGCTACAAACCTTCTCAGGCGGACGGGCCGATGCTGTACAACCGGATGAGTATGGCGCTTAAAGCTACAGGCCGCGATATTGTGCTTTCGGCCTGTAACTGGGGAAGGGATGACACGCCCCAATGGGTACGTTCCACAGGCGCGGGAATGTTCCGTTCTACGAGGGATATCACGGATACCTACGAATCGATCCGCAGTATCGCGCTCAGCCAGCTTGATAATCTGCCCTACAGCGCTCCGGGATGCTTTAATGATCTGGATATGCTGGTGGCCGGGCTTTACGGAAAGGGCAGTATTGGTTTTGGCGAGGGGTGTACCGATGTGGAATACCGTCAGCACTTCGCGTTCTGGTGCATGCTATCCGCGCCGTTGGTGCTGGGGATGGATATTCGGTCGATGTCAGATGAAACATACCGCCTGCTGACAAACCGGGAACTATTGGATATCGATCAGGATGAGGAAGCCAGGCCACCTTACATTCATAAGCTCCAGTTCAATGACGATGGCCTCGGGAATGAAAACATGCGTGTGCTGTTTAAACATTTGAGTGATGGAACCTACGCCATTGGGATCTTTAACTTTGGGGATGAAGATACAAAAGCCAGTGTGCGGTTCTATGATATCGGTATCGACAGCAGGTGCGGATATGGTTTCCGGCTGAAGGATATTTTTACCGGGGAAGACGCGGGCACGTATCATGAGATCTATACGCAGCAGATACCGGCTCACGACTGCCGGATCTATCGGGCGGAACTGGTGGAATGCGGTTATGGGGGAATATAGACAAATACGATGTTATCAATGCCAAAAACCGCTGACTCATGATGAGATCGGGCTGTTCCGGCGGCTGGTTAACCGGGGCGCACAAGAATGCCTGTGCCTGGAATGCCTGGCCCGCGCTTATGGGGTGACGCAGGAGCAGCTCCGGAAGAAAATTAAGTTTTTTAAAGAATTGGGTTGCTGTTTATTCTGATTTATGTGTGACAAGGAGGATTATTGGATGAAAAGGAAAATGAAAAGAGTTGTTGCCTGTACACTATCTCTGGTTTTATTGGCGCTGAGCCTGGCCGGCTGCGGGGGGAGCAGCGATACCGATGTACCGGCAGGAAAGGACTTGCCGGAGGCCGCTGCCGGTGAGCAGGAAACTGCCGGCGACGCCGGCGGGCATTCTGCCGCCGCTGACACGTCGGAGTACAGCAAGGAACCGGTCACCCTTACTGCGTTTATAAATAGCGTGATGATGCCCACGGACTGGAAATGGGGCGATGATCCCACCTCCCAAAAGATTACGGAGCTGACCGGCGTCACGCTGGATATCCAGTACGCCACCACGACAGATAATATGGAGCTGAACACGATGCTGGCCTCCGGCGAAAAGCTTCCGGATTTTATCATAACACCGGCGAACGGACCGGTACGTCCGCTGCTGGTGGATCAGGGATTTGTGCTGCCGTACAACGATCTGATCGAACAGTACGCGCCCCATTTGGGCGAGATCATGCCTAAAAATATGGATAAAATATATACGGAACCCGACGGGAAATTTTATTGTACCGTCAGTTTCTTCGGGGATGAGAACAGATATGGTGACCAGATACTGAACAGCCGGGGATCTATCAGCGTCTCCATGAATAAAAAGTATTACGATGAGATCGGCAGGCCCGATATAAGCACGCTTGACAAGTATACAGATGCAATTGTGCAGATGAAGGATAAACATCCCGAAATCAACAATCCCATCTATGATTATGCGCCGACCACGCCCTGGAGTCATAATTCCATGCTGAATCTGCTGGCCCGTATGTATGGGGCGACCAATGACCATTTCGAGTACTCCAACGGCAAGGTGGAAATGACGTTCATGCAGCCCTATTATAAAGAAGCGCTCCGAACTTATAACGAATGGTACCGGAAGGGCCTGATTAATCCGGAGCAGTGGGCATTCAAAAACGACCAGAAAAAGGCGGCATACGCGGATCAGGATATGCTCAGTTATTGGGGCTATTACTGGGCATTGCTCCAAGGTACGGGCAAGGTCAACGAGTTGAACTTTGAGACGATCGAATATCCTATGCCGGACGGGCGTTCCGCCGATCAGCTTAAGATCCATGACGATTATTACAGTACCGGCTATCAGGGCGTCTTTATCACAAAGGATACGGAACATCCCGACCGGTGTATCCAATACATTGATTTTCTTATGGGAGACGAGGGACAGATCCTGCAGCGTTATGGCACGGAAGGACTTACCTGGGAACCGGATGAGCACGGCCGTCCGAAGGAGACGGAACTGAAAATAAAAACCGAGGCGGAAAGTATGGAGAAACTGCAGCGGGAGCTGGGAGTTTATAACTACAATTTCGCGTGGCTTACTTCTAACTGGGCGATTGTGTATGGAGCTCATAATACCTACAGCGCTTACCCGGGAATGCTGAAGGATTTTGAGGTGATGACTCCCCATCAGCAGAATGAAATGCTCTCTGATTTGACCTACGCGTTGACGAACACGGATGAGCTGGCGCTTCGGGAACAGATCTACAGCACCTGGGCAGCGGGGACGGCCGCGGTATGCGTGGCGGAAACAGAAGCGGATTTCGAGACCGCCTATGATAAGTTTATCAGTGATATGAAGCACTCCGGAGTGGACACCCTTTGCGAATATTTCCAGGCGAACTATGATCACTGGGTATCGCTTGGTATCGGACAATAATCATAACTTAAAACGTTCCCGGCCCGAAAATACCGGGCAGGGAACGAAAGTAGGAGGTTAGCGTACATGAAACATCAAAATGGGAAGGAAGGCCTAACCGCAGAAAAGCAGAACCTGCCGAAAGCTAAAAAACAAAGCTTCTGGCATCAACTGAGACGTCAATGGGAATTACAGCTGATGGTGGTGCCCGCGCTGCTGGCGCTGGCTCTGTTCGCGATTATCCCTCTGTTTGGCCTGCAGATCGCATTCAAGGATTATAAACTAAATTCCGGTATCTGGGGAAGCGCCTGGGTGGGGTTGAAACATTTTAAAATGTTTTTTACGGACCCCAATGTGCTTCCCGTGCTCTGGAATACGGTGGGCCTCTCCTTTATCAAAGCTTTTTTCACCATACCCCTGCCGGTTATTTTTGCCCTTCTGCTGAATGAGGTGGTACATACCAAGTTCAAGAAAACGGTTCAGACCATCAGCTACTTTCCGTATTTCCTGGCCTGGTCCGTAGTCGCGCTTATGGCCACGACATGGCTGTCGCCCAATGGCTTTATCAATGGATTGCTGGTATCGGCCGGAATTTTAAAAGACCCCTATTTTTTCCTGGGGAAGCCGGAAGCGTTCTGGGGAATATCCATAACGCTGGACGTCTGGAAAAACCTGGGGTATTCGTCCATTATTTATCTGGCGGCCATGGCTAACGTTGACCAGGAAGTTACGGAGGCGGCGGTAATTGACGGGGCGGGCCGGTTCAAACGGATTCTGCATGTCACCATGCCTGCGATTTTGCCGACGGTGATGATATTGCTGATTATCAATGTAGGGAATCTGCTGCGGGGTGGTTCCAACTTTGACATCAGTTACAACCTGATGAATTCCTTAAACCAGCCGCGCTCAGAGATCCTGGATACGTATGTGCTGAAAATGGGAGTTTCTATGGGGCGGTTTTCCTACGCGACGGCTATCGGCCTGCTCCAATCTATCGTAGCGTCTATCCTGCTGGTGACATCCAACGCGATCAGTAAGCTGACCACGGGCGAGAGCTATTTTTAAGGGGGGAGCCTATATGAATAATCGAAAGAGCTGGCAAAAATTTGGTTTGCCGGATGTGATGATATACCTGATACTTGCGTTACTTACCTTTGTGATGCTGTTTCCGTTCTGGAACGCGGTCGTTCTATCCTTCAACGACGGAAAAGACGCAATGATGGGAGGCATTTACTTTTGGCCGCGTAAATTCACACTGGCGAATTACACCCAGGTATTCAAGAATTTGTCTATCTGGCGGACCTTTGGCGTCTCGGTGGCCCGTACGGCGCTGTCCACCGCCCTAAGCCTGCTGGTCACCTCTATGTTCGCGTATGCGGCCAGCAAATCTTATCTGAAACTTCGCAAATTCTATATGATACTGCTGCTGATCGCCATGTTTTTTAATGGCGGCATCATTCCCGTTTTCCTTGCTATCCGCAGCTATGGGCTCATCAACAACTTTTTGGTGTACATCCTTCCAGGGGTGTTCAATGCGTTTTATGCCCAGATATTTATTTCTTTCTTTAAGGGACTGCCGGAGAGCTTGTTTGAGTCGGCGCGTATAGACGGCGCCAGGGAATTTACCATCTATACGCGCATCGTGCTGCCGCTGTCCAAACCGGTGTTGGCGGCAGTAGGGCTGTTTACCGCGGTATTCAACTGGAACGCGTGGTACGATAACATGCTCTATGTCAAAAATGAGAGTCTGAACACACTCTCTTATCTGTTCGTGAAAATGATAAAGGCGCAGGAGACCATGGAAAATATGGCCGCAAGCTCCGGTGTGGCAGATCTGGCTAATGTAAGCGGCGTCAGCTCCACAACGCTGCAACTGGCGACTATGGTGGTTGCCGTGCTTCCCATTATGTGTATTTATCCATTTATGCAAAAATATTTCGCGACCGGTATGATGATCGGCTCCGTAAAAGGATGAGTATACCGCCTGTTCCGCAGCGTCACAGCCGCTTCCGCAGCTCCCCGATGCGTTCCATTTTCTCTTTTGCCTCAGCCTCCATTCCCTGGCCGGTAGGACGGTAATAGTTCCGCCCTGCGAGGGAATCCGGCAGACACTCCATGGAGGTCAGTTTTTCGGCGGTATCGTGGGCGTACTGGTAACCCTTGCCATAATCCAGATCGCGCATCAGCTTCGTGGGGGCATTGCGGATCTGCAGGGGTACCGGCTCCGCCAGCATCTGCAGCGCGTCCGCTTTGGCTTCTTCGTAGGCCACGTACAGCGCGTTGGATTTGGGAGCCAGCGTCAGATAAGTAACTGCGTGGGTCAGATTCACGTTGCACTCGGGCATCCCGTTAAAGTGGCAGGCCTGGTAGGCGGCCACGGCGATCTCTAACGCGCGGCTGTCCGCGATCCCGATATCCTCGCTGGCGAAACGGATCAGACGGCGCGCCACGTAGAGCGGGTCCTCCCCGGCCTCCAGCATACGGGCCAGCCAGTAGACCGCGGCCTGAACGTCGGAATTGCGCATGGATTTGTGAAGGGCGGAGATCAGGTTATAATGTTCCTCTCCATTTTTATCATAGAGCAGCGACTTACGGCTGATGCACTGTTCCAGGATCTCCGGGGTGACCACGGTTTCCGTACCCTGAATATCCCCGTTGATCACGGCCATTTCCAGCGTATTCAAGGCGGTGCGGGCATCTTCGGCAGTATGGGCAAATTTTGCCCATACTGATTCCTTTTGTAATTCTCCTTCATCAAAAATGTTTTTTATATGCTTGCCAATTACACTTCTGTCTCTTTGAACAGTTCAGCCATTTGTTCTCTGGAAAGCCATACTGTTTCATCACTCATCTGCACGCCTCTTTTCTGACATTTTCTATGCTTATTCTACCATGAATGGTATGAAAAAGATAGGAAAAGCGCCAACAAGGAGCGGCTGTTCCTGCGCGCTGTCCGGTTATTCAGTTCCACGAGGGCAATCCAGCAGTTTGCGGTCAAATATGGTTTGTTGGGCTTGATGACGGCACTGCCAACCACACCCGACTTCATAGATTACGAAGCGGTTTATCTGCCGAAAAATCATTTTATCAAGGAAGAAACCATGTCCACGAAGAAGTATCTGGAGTTGTTTTTCCCCTTTGATAAGGCGGATGTGGTCAAACGGGGCGTGGAGTCCATGTGGAACATCAGCAACGACCGTGTGATGATTGCACTTGCCATGACCGTGAGCGATAAGCCTATGGCTGTCAACATGAACTTCCAGCGGGAGTACGCTGAACGGTATGAATGGATTAAGCAGCAATTTGAGGATATTGCCTTTAGCTACCGGACCTCTGTGATTTTCTACGAGGACTATGATATTATGCAGCCGGAGCAGCGACTGCTGATGCAGCAGGGTATGGAAGCCTTTGGCGGCAATGCCCCGACTTATAGAATCGCCCTGCTGGATAAGCCGACCATCGTCTGGATTTTCATTCTCTGATACTCGCTATGCAGATGATGTTCAGTTTCATGCTGACGGACACGGATAAACCTATCCGACTGTGTAAACATTGCCTGCAAGCCTTTGTAGCCAGTAGGCCCAGCGCCGTATTTTGCAGCCCGCAATGTAAAAATAAGCATAATGTCTACAAGAGCCGGGCGAAGGATAAGAAGAAATGATGGGAAGGGACGGGATTATGGCTGATAAAATAACGCCTGCTTTTGGAGATAACAAGTTACAAATCCGAAACAGTACGGTTGATTTCCTCGTTTTTACCAAGGATGCCCATGAAGAAGGTAAGTATGTATTCCTCGTCCGGCTTGGGGCTTCCCAATGAAATGGCGGATTATATTACAGGGGAAGATCCGGTATGTCCCTATCTGTATCTGTGGAATCCGGCGGACATGGGAAGCTATGAGATCCAACCCTGTCTGGACGGGGGGAGCGAAGTCATCGTAGGACCGCCGATTAAGTTTGATGCGGAAAATATTGAATCCTGGAAGGAAACATTTCAGAAGAGGATGCCGGTCCAGGGTCAGTAAAAGAGGAAAGGTTGAACAAAGTGTTCACCCATACCTGTATGTGAAGAAATACGCACAAAAAGAGGAAATTATAAGAATTCGGCTAAAATATGATAACAAATCGGATACAAAATAGACACAGGTTTCTGTTATAATATCCCTAATTATGTTCGTTACCTGAAAAAGGGGGGGAGCCGGTTGGGAAAACTCTTGAGAATAGAGATTCTGAAAGCGGTAAGAAACAGATACTTGTGGTTAACCTTTGGTTTTGTGCTGGCAGCTGCTGCCATCCAATGCAGTTATCAGTTCTGGTTCTGCAAAAACGGGATCGCCGCAGGCAGCGGCCCAACAGGATTATTGATTACACGCAGTATCAGTTCACTGCTGGTTATGTGTCCTTACGGCTGGTCCTATCTGGCGGAAACCAGACACGGATACTGGAAGCAGATCATCACGCGTACAGGCAGAAGAAATTACATATTAGCCAAATATGCGGTCATGTTTCTGACCAGTGGTTTTGTGGCCGCGGTACCGTTAACGATACAGTTGGCCGCTGATTATGGAATCCGATGGCATTATTTGGACCTGAGCACGCAGGGATTCGGACGAAATCTCATTCTGAGCGTGCTGCTGTACTTTATCGGGGAATGGAACCTGAGCGGCCTGATGGCCGGTTTCGGCCTGATGATCTCCATGTTTTATAAAAATATGGCGGCGGCTATAGCAATTCCGGGACTGTTCTATCTGCTGTGCCGCCTGGGCAATGCGAAACTGTTTTCCCACCTGGTATCGGCAGGAGCCGGTGACAGCGCGGCACTTATATTCCAGGGAATACTGCTGGGGGAAGCCTTGCTTCTCTTCGCGGTGACGCTGTCGGTGTGCGTATATCGTGGTGAACACATTGACGTGCTGGAAGAAGGGGGCAGGATGGATGAAGATTAACCATACGGAAATCGAGATAGAGCAGCTGACGAAAGTGCTGCATAATCAGAATGTGATAGACGGGGCAAATGCTTACTTTGAAGGCGGCAGAGTATATGGAATACAGGGCGACAGCGGGTCCGGGAAATCTGTATTTTTTAGCATGCTGTGCGGTCTGGTACGCCCGACAGCCGGCAGTATACGGATTAATCAAAAATTACTGGGAACCGATATCATGCAGCCGGACAGCATAGGAGTCATGATCGGCAGGCCTGCTTTTCTGGCAGAGTATACCGGATTCCAGAATCTGCAGCTGCTTGCAGCGGTCAGGCAGGAGATATCCAATACAAACATCCGGAAGATGATGGATCTTGTGAAATTAGGAAGCAAGGAGCGGAGACGCTATGGGGCCTATACATCCCAGATGCGCCAGCGGCTGGGGATCGCGGCCGCTTTTATGGAACAGCCGGAGATCCTGCTGCTGGACGGCGCCACTTCGGAGCTGGATCCCGGAGGTGTGGATATGCTGATGGATCTGATCCGCAGAGCCAGGGAGCGGGACGCACTGATCCTATTAAGCGACCGGAATGAAGGCTTTCTAAGAGAATTAAGCGATGAGATCTACTATCTGTTAGAAGGGAAACTATCGGCCGGCGCCTGATAAACGAGAGAACCCGGACGACCGGTAATCAAAAAGAAACGGTGCCGGCCGGCTGATACCGGGCCGAAACCTGTAAGCCTCAGCCCAAAGCCACGTCGAGAATCATCATAACCAGAAACCCTGCCATGACGCCCAGGGTACCCACATGGGAATGCTCGCCCAGATGTGCCTCCGGAATAAGCTCTTCCACCACAACATACAGCATGGCACCGGCGGCGAAAGACAACAGCCAGGGCATCAGCGGCTGGATCCCCCCGGCGATCAGGACCGTCAGGATACCGAATATCGGTTCCACGATGCCCGACAAACTGCCATATACGAATGCTCGCCCTGTGGAGACGCCCTCCTGTCGAAGCGGCAGCGAGATCGCCGCGCCTTCCGGGAAGTTCTGGATACCGATCCCGATGGCCAGAGCCATAGCAGCCGCGTACATCGCGGGATCATTGCCGTGCTGTGCGGCCAGCGCGAAAGAAAGACCTACTGCCATTCCTTCCGGAATATTATGCAAAGTCACAGCCAGGACTAACAGAGTCGTCCGCTTCCAGGTGGAGGAAGGTCCCTCCGGCGCTGCCGAATCCGGGTGCAGGTGAGGCAGAAGATTATCCATCAGCATCAAAAACGCAATACCCAGAATAAATCCCCCCGCAGCCGGCATCCATCCGATCATACCGGACGCCTCGGCCTCCTCAATAGCTGGAATCAACAAAGACCAAACCGATGCCGCGATCATAACGCCGGCAGCGAAGCCCAGAAACACGCGCTGTATATTTACATTCGACTTCTTACGAAAAAAGAAAACCATAGCGGCGCCCAGACTGGTCATAAGAAAAGTAAACCCAGTACCGCCAGCGGCCCACAATACAGATTGCATAACGAAATCCCCCTTTTCAAAGTAAAGTATAGAATCCGGACTATTTTATCAAAGTGTATACCGGATTTTCTTTATTTTAACCTGTTTTTTAAAAATATACAAGGGGATGGTATTTGCAAAGGACGTATTGCAAAGGATGTATTTCAAAGTACCGGAGCGGTCGGACGCAAGGGATGCCTGGGCGGAGGGGGCCGAAAGAAAGCGATTTGTCTCCCGTTTCTGCAGGGCTCCCCGGCCCCCTCTTTTGCAAACAACCAATCTATGCTATACTATACAGAAATAGAAACCCGAGATTGCAAAGCGAAAAGTGAGGAACACTGCTTGGATATGGATCGTTTTTCGGATATGTTGAATGAGATTGCCGGTGAAATGCCGAAGGAATTTTTTGAGGAATTGAATGGCGGTATTGTGCTGAAGGCGGAGCGCAAGCTGCATCCCCAGAGCAGGAATGAGGAGCTGTGTATTTTGGGGGAGTATCACAGGGATAAGTATTTGGGGAGGTTCATCACGATCTATTATGGATCTTTTATGCAGATCTATGGATATATGACGGAGGAGGCGCTTCGGCGGAGGGTGCGTAAAACGGTGCTGCATGAGTTCAGACATCACCTGGAGTCACTGGCCGGAGAAAAGGATCTGGAGATCGAGGATGCGATTCAGATCGCCAGATATAAGGAGAGGGGGAATGGGCAGTGACTGCGGAGAGGAATTTCCGGCAGGAGCGGCTGGTTTATATATTAAGGGAACTGGATGAGAAGCAGTGCGTGAGAATCTCGAATCTGGCCAGGAACCTGCATGTGTCGGAAGTGACGGTCCGTCAGGATCTGACTCTGTTGGAAGGGGAAGGGCTGATCAGGAGAGTGCATGGAGGAGCCGTTAAGGCCGGGGACAGTATTTACCGGAAGGATACCAGGGAGACGGTATACCGGGACGCTGCGGCTAAGATTGCCATTGCGAGAAGGGCTTACCGGGAGCTGCGGGCCCATGAAACGGTTATGATCGATGATTCTTCTACCTGCCTGTATCTGGTGCAGTTGATTAAGGAGGAAGAAGGGCTGCCGCTGACGGTGATAACGAATTCTGTGATCGCGGCGGGGGAATTGATGAATCTGGAGCATGTGAGACTGTTTATGATCGGCGGGGAGGTGTTCGGGAATCTGGCGGCCACCGCCGGTGAGACCGGAGAGAGGGAAGTTTTGGAGTATCACGCGGATGTCTTGTTTATGGGAGCCAACGGGGTGGATGTGGAGGCGGGGATTACCGTGATCGGTTACCCCCAGATGATGATAAAAAAGGCCATGCGCAAGTGCGCGGATCGGACGGTTCTGCTGGCGGACGGCGGGAAGTTCGGGGAGAAGTATCTGTCGGAGGTGTGCGCGCTTTCTATGGTCGATATGGTTATTACGGATGGCGGGGCGGACCGGGCGTACTGCAGCCGTATGCGGGAACTGGTACCGGTAGTTATTTCCTGAAACCGAAAGAAATCAAAGGATTACTTTCGGTTTCTTTTTATTTGGGGGAAATAGAGGCGGTCCCGGCATTGTGGGGGATACCGGAGGATGCTATGATCAGGATAGGAAAAGGAAAAGTATAGATCCGTTTCACATAGAAAGGGGAATTTTTATGGATAAAAAATGGCTGCCAGAAGGCCTGTCACGGGCAGAGCGGACGGAGTTCTTAAATGGAAGGATGCGTGGAGTGAAGCCCGCCATCTGCGTGGAGCGGGCCAGGCTGGTTACGGAAAGTTACCGGCAGACAGAGGGGGAACCCTACATTCTGCGGCGGGCAAAGGCGCTTCGATACCTGCTGGAGAATATGACCATATTTATCGATCAGGAGGAACTGATCGTGGGGAACCATGCATCGAAGCCCAGGTGCGCCCCTGTATTTCCCGAGTATGGCATGTTTGACAGAAAGGAACTGGATTTGATGCCGGTGCGCAAGGTGGATACCCTGCAGATTGCAGAGGCGGATAAAGAGTATCTGCTGAATGAGATTTTCCCTTATTGGAAAACCATCAATACGGGGGAGCGGTCCAGGCATTATTTTGAACCCAGGATTCTGGAGGTGCTGGATTCCCCGTATCGGGTATTTAACCCCTTGAGCCGTACACGCAGCGGGCACGGCCATTATCTGCCGGATGTACGCAAGATCGTGCGCTATGGGTTCTGCCAGGTAGAAACGCAGATTCGGCAGTATCTGGAGCAGATGGATTACTGTGATCCGGAGTATGCGGAGAAAATGCAGTTTTATCAGGCGGCCCTTCTTTGTATCGAAGGAGTTAAGAGCTTTCAGCTGCGCTACTGCGCTCTGGCTTTACAAATGGCAGAACAGGAGAAGGACGTAAGACGCAGAAGAGAACTGGAACTGATTGCGGGAGTATGCAGCCAGGTCCCTTATTATCCGGCCAGGAATTATCATGAGGCAGTACAATCTTACTGGTTTGTTATGCTGATCGATTATTGCCATCAGAATGGCTCGTCGATCTCAGGAGGACGGATCGATCAGCTTTTCCGGCCTTATTATGAGCGGGAGATACAGGCGGGTACCCTGACACGGGAGGAAGCCAGGGAGATTCTGGAGGCCCTCTGGGTGAAGCACAGCGACGTGATCAAGGCCGGGACGTATTCCAGCGTGCGCAATAACGGAGGATTTTCGACCGCGTGCAACGTCGTAGTGGGCGGCCTGGATGAAAAAGGGGAGAACGCGGTCTGCGATTTTACCTATGTGTGTCTGGACGCGGAAGAGTCGGTGTTCAACTCGGAGCCCAATACCAGTATCCGTGTGTCCGCAAAGAATCCTGACGCGTATGTGAAGAGGGTTATTGAGATTCTGGTAAAAAAGGAAGGCGGGAAGATGCCGTTTTTCAATGATGACCTGATTATCGAAGCGCTGGAAAAAGATGGGCTGACCCATGAAGAGGCTCTGGATTATGCGATCGTGGGATGTGTGGAGCCCACCGGTTACGGCAATACCATGGGCAGCACCAATGCGGGTTTCTTCAATATTGCGAAATGTTTTGAACTGGCGCTGTTTGACGGGGTCTGCCAGATGTCAGGGTCGCAGATGGGTCCGAAAACCGGGAATTTTGTGGATTTTACCAGCTTTGATGAACTTTTGGGTGCCTTTCGGACACAGCTTGATTACTTCGTATCCATGCTGGTATGCTCCCTGAACTGTACGGAGAAATTAATCGGAGATTATGGCCCTCACATTTTCAGTTCCCTGCTGCTGGACGGGTGCCTGGAAAACGGAAAGGACTGTACAAGAGGCGGAGCTAAGTATAATTATATTGGCGTGCAGGGGGTGGGAATCGCCGATGTGGGAGATTCCCTCACCGCCATTAAAAAGCTGGTCTATGAAGAGAAGCAAATTGACCGCCGTACACTGGCACTGGCGCTTCAGGCTGATTTCCGGGATCAGGAGGTACTGCGTCAGATTCTTTTAAACCGGGCGCCGAAGTACGGAAACGATATAGATGAGGCGGATGCCATGACCGCCTATGTGGGCAAGCTATACTGCGACAGCGTGAACGGTAAAACAACAGTGCGCGGCGGACGGTTCCGTGCCGGCCTGTTCTGCCTTTCCTCCAATACGCCGCTGGGCCGTCAGGTATGCGCGCTCCCAAGCGGCAGGCTGTCGGGCACACCGCTGGGGGACGGAGGAATCTCCCCCAAACACGGAATGGATACCCACGGTCCTACGGCCGCGGCCAGATCAGTAGCGAAAGTTTTGCACACCCAGGCATTAAACGGAGTCAATTATAATATGAAATTCCTCCCGTCTGTTTTGAAAACGGAGGAAGACCGGCAGAAACTGGTCGATCTGATCCGTACCTATTTTGATATGGGAGGGATGCACATCCAATTTAATATTCTGACCCGGGAAAAACTGCTGGACGCACAGGTCCATCCGGACCGGCACAGAAGTCTGGTCGTACGGGTTGCGGGATACAGCGCGTTCTTCGTGGAGCTGGATAAAGATATCCAGGATGAAATCATCAGCAGAACCGTGCATGGAGGATGTTAGGAGGAGCTATGGAAGAGATCAGAGGAAATGTGTTTGACATACAAAGATACAGCATTCACGATGGAGACGGCATCCGTACCGTAATCTTTCTGAAGGGATGCCCGCTGCGCTGCCGCTGGTGTTCCAACCCGGAATCCCAGAGCAGTAAGCCGCAGCTTTTCTACTCCCAGTCCCGGTGTATCCGGTGTCTCTCCTGTGTCAGCGCCTCGACTAACGGTGAGATTACCGCATCCGATCAAGGGCCGGTCATCCATTGGCAGAAATGCGGGAGTGAGGAAGCCATAAAATTAGCCGGAGTCTGCCCGGCAGATGCATTGATGATCAAAGGGCAAAAGATAACCGTAGAGGAAGTCATGCAAGTGATCCGAAGGGACCGTATGTTCTATGAAAGAAGCGGAGGCGGGGTGACCCTGTCCGGGGGAGAGCCATTACTGCAGCCGGAGTTTGCAAAACATCTGCTGCAAGCCTGCCGTGAGGAGGGGATCCCCACTGCCGTCGAGACGACCGGCTATGTGCCCTGGGAAAATATAGCCCGCATCCTTCCTTGCACAGATCTGTTCCTATATGATTTCAAAAGCCCGGACTCGGAAATCCATCGCAGCTGGACCGGTGTGGATAATAAGAGGATTCTTCAGAACTTAAAACAGCTTCAAACAGCCGGCGCCAATATTCATGTCCGGACCCCGGTTATCCCAGGCATGAACGATAAGCCCGAAACCTTACGTAAAATGGCTGTCATACTGGATCAGCTGGGTATTACAGCCAGAAGCCTGCTGCCGTTTCACCAGTACGGCAGCGGAAAATACCGTTCCTGCGGCATTCCCTATTCAATGGAAGACGTGCAACAGTTATCAGAAGAGCGCATGATGGAGCTGAATCAAGTGTTTTTGGCACAGAAAGTTTAACAGATTCCTCTCAGTTTAGAAAAATATCAGGATTTGTTCATAGAACTTTTACAATTGTCAGTAGTTTTACAATTGTAAAAGTTTTGTTTTTATGATATAATGTCGGCAGACATTATATCTGCGCCGGAGCGCTTTCCTTAGCGCGGAGTGTGCATCCCCCGGAGGTATCATGATTGCTTGCAATCAGGATATAATGTCGGCAGACATTATATCTGCGCCGGAGCGCTTTCCCCGGCGCGGAGTGTGCATCCCCCGGAGGGTATCATGATTGCTGTGCAATCATGATATAATACGTAAGTAATGACAGTTAAAGTAGCGCCATGCACACAAGAAAGGAAGAGACGTATGGGAGAGAATCCGATACAGATCCGTTCCAGAAACAGTTTACTGAAGGCACTCATTTCTTTAATGGAAGAAAAACCATTCGACAAGATCTCTATATCGGATATCGCAGTTCGAGCAGAATTATCCCGTCAGACATTTTATACGAATTTTGATACGAAGGAAGAAATTCTGGAGCATTTTCTCCGGGAGATCTTTGATCAATGTTCCCTGAAAATGAAGTTTGACAGCTCGAGGCTGATGGAGTTCCTTCACTACTATTTTGGTTTTTGGGAGACCTACGCTCCGTTTTTGAGGTTGCTGCTGGAGAATAATCTAAGTTATCTGTTTTTGAGACAGAGCCGGGCCTACTATCAGAAGGTGATCGTCCGGTCCCGGAGTATAGATACGGATGGGAGGATTATTCCCTATATCCAGTCCTACGCGGCTGGAGTAACCTATGAGCTATTGATTACATGGATTCGGAATAACAGGGATCTGAATTTGAATGAGATTTCTGAAGTTGCCTATGGGCTGCTGACCGGCGGTTTTATCAGAGGTGACTTTAAGATAAATAATTCTACGAGAGGTGATAGGAATGGGTGATTACAGAATGGAACAGTATAACTCGGAGTTTGCCGGACTGGCGGATTTATGCAGGGAAAATGGCAAGATAGACAGTGAATTGTATACGAAGTATAACGTGAAAAGAGGGCTTCGGGATATCAACGGCGAAGGCGTGGTAGCGGGCCTGACCAGGATCTCGACGATCAAATCCAAGGAGAATGTCAATGGAGAGATGGTTCCCTGCGAAGGTGTCCTGCGTTACCGTGGAATCGATGTAACCGAGATGTGCAAAGGATTCATCGAACAGAAACGTCTGGGATATGAGGAGACGGCATATCTGCTTATCTTCGGAAAACTGCCGGATGAGACGGAGCTGAAAGGCTTCCGGAACCTCCTGGCTGAGAGCAGAACGCTCCCGAAGAATTTCGTCAGAGATGTCATCATGAAAGCATCCAGCGCGGATATGATGATCACATTGTCCAAGAGCATCTTGACATTGGCCTCCTACGATGACAATACGGATGACTTAAGCCTGCCCAATGTGTTAAAGCAGTGTATCAAGCTGATCAGCGTGTTCCCGATGCTGGCGATCTATGGTTATCATGCCTATGGATATTATGACTGCAATAACAGTTTTTATATCCACAATCCGTCTCCGGAACTGTCTACCGCGGAGAATATACTGAAAATGCTCCGCCCGGATCAGAAATACAGCGCGCTGGAGGCGATGGTGCTGGATCTGGCCCTGATCCTGCACATGGAGCATGGCGGCGGAAATAACTCCAGTTTTACAACCCATGTGGTTACTTCCTCCGGTTCCGATACCTATTCAGTAATCGCTGCGGCTTTAGGATCCCTGAAAGGACCAAAACACGGCGGCGCCAATATCAAGGTAGTGCGGATGTTCGATGATATGGAGAACCAGGTAAAGGATCTGACCGATCAGGATGAGGTCGCCGCTTATCTAAGGAAGCTCCTGCACAAGGAGGCCTTTGACAAGGCGGGTTTGATCTATGGTATGGGACACGCGGTGTATTCCATGTCCGATCCCCGTGCGCAGCTGCTTAAGAGCTTTGTGGAAAAACTGGCGAAAGAAAAAGGCAGGGAAGAAGAGTATCAGCTGTATAAGATGGTGGAGGGAATGGCTCCTCAGATTATCGCGGAGGAACGCCATATTTACAAGGGCGTCAGCGCCAATGTGGACTTCTACAGCGGCTTCATATACAGCATGCTGGATATCCCGGTAGAACTCTTTACTCCCATGTTCGCCATCGCCAGAATCGTAGGCTGGAGCGCCCACCGTATGGAAGAGCTGATCAACCAGGACAAGATCATCCGTCCCGGGTACAAGAGCGTGATTCCTCCCACCGACTACCTAGAAATGTCGAAACGGCCATAATGAATATACAGCCCCGAATACCACGGTGTAAGAACCGGCAGGTGTTCGGGGCTTTTTTATTACTATGGGGAGACTGTCCGAAAACCAGGGCGCAGCCCGCCAGGTGTCCGCTCTGTACGGGCGCCCCAAAGGATACGTCCGTACAGAGCGGACACCTAGCGGGCTGCGCCCTGGTTTTCGGCCCGCCCCCAGATAAAAGTATAAAATTTTCATTTTTCCTATTGACATTTAGCATGTTGTCGCATAATATAATATATGAACAATAATTCATATGAAAAGATGAATTGATATGAAAGAAAAGCGTATGAATGCGGAAATTAAACATATCATAAGAAGGAGAAAGCTATGACGAAAAGATATCAGTTAAAGGATCTGGATTGCGCCAATTGTGCGGCAAAGATGGAGAATGCGATCAATAAAATCAATGGGGTGAATAAAGCGACGGTAAGCTTTATGACCCAGAAACTGGTAATTGATGCAGAGGACGGTCGTTTTCAGGAGATTATGAAGGAAGTCGTCAGGGTCTGCAAAAAAGTGGAACCGGACTGTACAATTCAAATGTAAAGCTTACTTTTAACCGTTTCATAGATGATACGCCGCAGGAACTGCGGTATAGGAGGTAAAGATAAAGATGACGAAGAAACAGAAAAAAACGTTGACCCGAATCATCGTAAGCGCAATACTTCTTGGAGTCTTTATGCTGATGCCAACGCCGGCCGTGATTCCTGAGGAATGGCAGATGTGGTGGCAGTTAGGAATCATGTTGATCCCTTATCTTCTCATAGGCGGAGATGTGGTGTGGAAGGCTGTGAGAAATATCCTGCACGGTGAAGTGTTTGATGAAAACTTTCTAATGTCAATAGCCACCGTGGGAGCTATGGTAATCGGCGAGTATTCAGAAGGCGTGGCGGTAATGCTGTTTTATCAGGTTGGAGAATTATTCCAGAGTTACGCGGTGAACCGTTCCAGGCAGTCCATCACCCAGCTTATGGATATACGACCGGATTACGCGAATATCGAAGAGGACGGCGGGCTAAGACAAGTGGATCCGGAAGAAGTCCGGATCGGCGATATCATCGTTGTGAAAGCCGGGGAGCGGGTTCCGCTGGACGGCAAGGTTGCGTCGGGGACATCGCTGCTGGACACCTCGGCCCTGACCGGGGAATCAGTGCCAAGAGAAGTGGTTCCAGGCAGCGATGTGATCAGTGGATGTATTAACACCAGCGGCCTTTTGCGGATCGAAGTCACCAGAGAGTTTCAGGAATCGACGGTTGCCAAGATATTAGATCTGGTGGAAAATGCCAGTAGTAAAAAAGCGAAAGCAGAAAATTTCATTACCAAATTCGCCAGATATTATACGCCGGTGGTTGTAATCGCGGCCCTATTACTGGCGGTTATCCCGCCCCTGTTTCTGGGATTAGCCTGGGGTGACTGGGTGAACAGGGCATTAATATTCCTGGTTATTTCCTGCCCGTGTGCCCTGGTGATCTCGATTCCCTTAAGCTTTTTCGGAGGAATCGGCGGCGCGTCCAAATGCGGCATTCTGGTAAAGGGAAGCAACTACCTGGAAGCGCTGGCCGATATGACTACGATTGTATTTGATAAAACCGGAACATTGACGAAGGGGGTATTTAAAGTCACAAAGCTGCATCCGGCGGGGATGAAGGAGGAGGAGCTGCTTCAGTACGCAGCTTTGGCCGAGTCTTATTCGGATCATCCGATATCCCTGTCCTTAAAAGAAGCTTATGGAAGGAAAATGGATGCGGAAAGGATCGGGGAGGTGGAAGAGATCCCCGGGCATGGAGTATCTGCCGTCGTCGACGGACACCGGGTCTTAGCCGGAAACTTGAAGCTGATGAAACGTATGGATATCCCTTATGAAGAATGTTCAGCGCCCGGCACGGTGGTCTATGTGGCTGTGGATGACAAATTCGCAGGCAGTATCGTCATAGCGGATGAGGTCAAAGAGGATGCCAAAACGGCCATAGCCGCCCTCAATGCAGCGGGAGTGAGAAAGACCGTGATGCTGACCGGTGACCGAAGGGAAGTCGGGGAGGAAGTGGCCTCCAAACTGGGGCTGGATCAGGTTTATACGGAACTCCTGCCGGGAGATAAAGTCGATAAAGTGGAAGAACTGCTGCAGAACATGAATGGCAGAGAACAGCTGGCCTTTGTGGGAGACGGGATCAATGACGCGCCGGTACTGTCCCGGGCAGATATCGGTATTGCCATGGGGGCTATGGGGTCAGACGCGGCCATCGAAGCAGCGGATATAGTACTGATGGATGATGAACCGTCCAAGATCGCGGTGGCTGTACGGATAGCCAGAAAAACCCTGCGGATCGTTCGACAAAATATCGTGTTTGCGCTGGCTGTTAAGGCATTCTTCCTGATCCTGGGAGCCTTCGGAGTGGCCAATATGTGGGAAGCGGTATTCGCGGATGTAGGAGTGTCCGTCATAGCGATACTGAATGCGACCAGAGCCCTTAGAGCGGAACAGAAGAAAGAGACGGATCTTAAGACGGTGGGGAGCGCACAGCCGGAAGTATGAGAAATGTGACTGCAAAAGCCACTGAATACATTGAAAATGCCGGCGTGCAGCCGGCATTTTCAATTGTTTGGTTTTGAGTATTAGCGGAGCAGAGGGGCAGTGGGATGGTCGGAGAGCAGGAATAAAAGGGTCCGGATCAGTTCCTGTTTCAGGGCCTGGGCATTGAGGTAATCGTGTTTGTGGAAGGTGATCTCGTGGCAGTAGTCTTCCACGAGATGGTAGGACATGTGGACTTTTTCCTGGATGTTCGTGGATACCAGGGACAGGCTGGTGATGATGTCGGTCAATTGTGCGGTGATTTTATTTTCTGCATCCAGGAAGAGGGCATAGACATCGGGATCTGTGTGAGCCAGGCCGCCCAGTTCTTCATGGGCGGATTTGGTTTCCCGATGGCTGTCGGCAAAGGAATCTATGATCCGGCTAAGAAGCTCGGGCAGGTTTTCGATTGTCTTGATTTCTTTGAGAGTTTCGAACATCGGACTGGTGATCTGATCTGAGTAGAGCTGGAGCGCGGCCAGAAGGATGTCTTTTTTGTCGCGGAAGTAGCTGTAGACGATGCCTGTGGATACTCCGGCCAGCTTGGCGATTTCCGCGGTGTTGGTGTGATAATAGCCTTTCTGACAGATTAATTCCAGACCGGCCTCCGCGATTTTCTGTTTTTTTTCGATGGAGCGCTGCTGCCTTGGCTCCCGGATCTTTTGTTTTTCCATACGGCTCCTTTCCATGAATCTATGGAATTGGTTTTTGACCTGTAGTTCAGCCCTTTTTCCAATGAGGCTTAGTTGTAGTTTAGACAATTCGCGGTTGGATGTCAAATCCTGTTATGCTTTTTTACAGCAGGGTGATCGGTGTCCGGGAGGATTTTTGCTGAGGAATTGAAGAAGAATTTACCAGAACATGAAATATATTTCATGTTCTGGTTGACAGCTGCAAGAAAGGAATATATTATAAATATGAAATGAATTTCATATTTATAAGAAGGTGGGAGAAGATGACGAAAAAGCGGAAGGCAGGAATGTGGATCGGCGCGGCGGTTGTGATCTGTGCAGCGGTGGGTACGGCGGGATATCGATTTTCTGCTGTAACGGTACATACGGAAACGGTGAACAGCGGAGAGGTCCGGGAAATGGTGGAAGGCACAGGAACCATCAAGAGCGGCCGGACGAAGGCATATTATGCACAGGTATCCGCATCCGTTCAGGAGTTTTCGAAAGAGGAAGGAGCTTCTGTCCAGGAGGGAGAGAAACTGGTCACATATGATATTTCTGATCTGGCCAATGCAGCGGGTCAGGCGGCACTGGCAGTGGAGGCGGATGAGGGGGCATATAAAAATGCTGTCCAGTCTGATTCCAGAAGTTCTGCAATTGTGAAAAATTCTGAGACATCCCTGGATGTGCTGGAGCAGCAGATCCAGGATGAAAAGAATTTTATCGCAGGTCTGCAGGAAACACTGGCGCAGGCGGAAGAGAAAGCTGCCGAGATCAGCAGTGTGCAGTCGGCTCTGAGCATGGCGGCGGATGACCAGACGAGGGCGGCGCTTAATGAGAAGTTAGCGGGACTTCAGAGCGACTATGACGGTCTGGATGTCCCGGGAACCAGTGCCCAGATGAGCAGTCATCAGACTCAGCTGTCCCTTTATATGGCTTCCTGGACTCAGTATCAGTCAGAACATTCTGCCGCGGATGCGAACAGGCTGAACAGCGGCGGTAAGGATCAACTGCAGGCGGCCAGCGGTGCGGCCAAGCTTCAGCTTCAATTGGCCGAGGAAGATCTGCAGAAGGGAACAGACGGTGTCATCGCGGAATTTAACGGGATACTGGCGGATATCACGGTGGAGGAAGGCGCGATGGTCATGAAGGGGACACGGCTGTTTACCCTGTTGGATCCTTCCGACTGTAAAGTGCAGCTGGATGTCTCAAAGTATGTGGTTGGAAAGCTGGCGGCTGGCCAGAAGGCAACGGTTTATCTGGCGGACCGGGAGTACGGGGGCAGTGTGGAGCGGATCAGCCGTACCGCGGAAAAAGATGCGGATAAATCGCAGATTTGTGTGGATATCCATATGGACCAGCCGGATGATAAGGTATACATTGGGCTGGAGGCGGACGTCAGTATTCTGATCGATGAGGATGAGGATACCCTTCGGATACCGGCCGAGG
The DNA here is from genome assembly GCF_019042245.1 of Diplocloster modestus. Classification (GTDB taxonomy): domain Bacteria; phylum Bacillota; class Clostridia; order Lachnospirales; family Lachnospiraceae; genus Diplocloster; species Diplocloster modestus. The sequence goes on along the minus strand of NZ_JAHQCX010000016.1, from coordinate 49,076 downwards.
CTTTGTACACGGACGACGGCTCTTATTGTTATGTGGTATCGGAGGGACGGATTAAACGGCGGAATCTGGTGACGGGCCTCACCGGGGAGGAGTACGTGCAGATCTTGGAAGGCCTTGAGGCAGGAGAGCAGGTGATAACAGACCCTGTGAAAACCAGTCAGGAAGGAGACCGGGCCTATGGACAAAACGCTGATTGAATTCGAGCGTGTCACGAAGGAGTATCAAAGCGGGGAACGCAGTTTCTATGCACTGAAGGATGCGAATCTAACCATATGTGAAGGAGAGCTGGTGGTGATCCTGGGGCCCAGCGGAGCTGGTAAAAGCACCCTGCTGAATCTGCTGGGAGGAATGGATACGGTTACCTCCGGGTCTATTCTGTTCGAGGGTGAGGATATCACAGGATATACGGATGACGCGCTGACGGATTACCGGGCCAGGAATGTGGGTGTTGTATTCCAATTTTATAATCTGATTCCCACACTGACCGCCTATGAAAATGTAGCCCTTATGCGGGAGCTGGAAGAGGATACCATGGACCCGCTGGAAGCGCTGGGAGCTGTAGGACTATCGGAGCATATCCATCAGTTTCCCTCGCAGATGTCCGGCGGAGAGCAGCAGCGTACCTCGATTGCCCGTGCTCTGGCGAAGAAACCGAAGCTTTTGTTATGCGACGAGCCGACCGGGGCGTTGGATACAGAGACTGGAAGGGAAGTCCTGAAACTGCTGATATGGATGAGCCGCGTGAAGAAACGCACAGTCGTGATGGTGACGCATAACAGTTCATTTGCAGGGATCGCGGATAAAGTGATCCGGGTGAGAAATGGGCAGATACAGGAAATAATCGTCAATACTGAGCCAAAATCGGCGGATGAGGTAAGCTGGTAATGCTGAAACGTAAGCTTTGGAGAGATTTTCTGAAAAACCGCACACAGTTTTTATCGATTTTCCTGATGTCTCTGCTGGGAATGCTGGTGTTCGTCGGTCTGGACGCAGAGGCTACCGGGCTTCGGAAATCTTCGGACACCTATTATGAGCAGACGAATCTGGCAGATCTGTGGCTGCAGGGGAGTCTCTTTACAGACAGGGACCAGGACAGCGCCCTTCGGACCAGGAATGTGAAGCGGGCGTCTCTGAGACGGATGGTTGATGCAAAAGCACAGATGCCGTCGGGCGAACCATCGATGAAGTTGAATTTTATCTCGGATCAGGAAGTGTCCGGGATGCTGCTGCTGGAAGGAACGCCCTGGCAGCCCGGGACCGCTGGAATATGGGTTGATGACATGTTCGCGCTCGGGCAGGGAGTGGAGATAGGGGATATACTGACACTGCGTTACGAGTCTGTGGATTTTCAGGAACCGGTCAGGGGGATAATAAAGAACCCGGAATATGTATATTATACCGAGGACCAGGCGGAGATGATGCCGGATTACGGCAATTATGGGTATGGATTCCTGGACCCGGAGGAATTCCCGGGGGATTTTCCGGGTTATGATACGATATTGGTTGACGTTCAGGAGGAAGCCAATATCTCTGCGGTTAAAAAGGCGCTGGTACAGTCTTTTTCCTCGGAAGATCTGGTGATTACCGAGCGGAATCAGCAGAGCAGTTATCAGACGCTGGATTCGGAAATAGAACAGCACAAAATGATGGGCTTATTATTCCCCTCCGTTTTTCTGTTTATAGCGGTTCTGGGGATTATAACGACTATGACCCGGATGACTGCAAACCAGAGAATGCAGATCGGTACGCTGAAGGCATTGGGATTTACTAGAAAGAAAATAACACGGCATTATGTATCCTACGGGATACTGATCAGTGTGCTGGGGGCAGTGTTGGGATCTGTCCTGGGTTACTGGCTGATACCGGAACTGATCTTTTCCAATTTCTCCCAAATGTATCTGCTGCCGTCCTGGGATCGTTCGCTCTGCGCACTGTCCCCGGCCGGCCTCGTGCTTGTGGCGGTGATATCCGCCCTGGTCAGTTTCCTGGCCTGCCAAAGGCAGTTAAGAGAGTCTCCGGCGGACACGCTGAAACCTCCGGCCCCTAAGCATATCAGACATACGGTGCTGGAAAAAAGTAAATGGTGGCTGCGGATGAATTTTTCTTCACAGTGGAATCTTCGGGATATTCTCAGAAATAAGATCCGGTCTCTTATGGGAGTCATCGGGGTGGCCGGCTGTACCATGCTTTTAATCTGTGCCTTTGGATGTTATGACTCATTCCGGTCACTGGCGGACTGGTCCTTTGAGGAACTGATGACCAACCGTACGAAGATATTACTGGATGAACAGGGAGGGTTTCACCTGGGACAGGAACTGGCGGACCAGTATGACGGCCAGATGATTGTGGAGAAAGCTGCGGAGTTTGAAGCGGACGGCGTTACGAAGACCGGTCAGCTGACCGCGGTGGATGACGGAAGCTATTGTCATTTCCAGAATCCGAAGCAGCAGGAGGTGCAGCTTACGGAGGGGGGAATCGCCCTTTCCTATAAGATGGCGGCAGCGCTAGATGTGGAGGAAGGGGAATTTGTAAATTGGCATCCCATCGGCGACAGCACCTGGCATAGATCCAGGATTTCGCAAATTTACCGGGTACCTACCGGACAGGGGATCGCTATGACGCGTAAGACTTATGAAAAATTAAATCTTTCCTTTCGTCCCACAGCGGTTTTGACAAATCAGATCCCGGAAGCCGGCCTGTGGGATCAGGAGGGAATTCAGGGAATTCAGAGCCTGGACGATATGAAAAGCTCCATGAATGAGACGATGGAAATGATGTACCTGATGGTGGGAATCCTGATTCTGGCGGCCGTAATCCTGGGAACCGTGGTCTTATACAACCTGGTAGCGCTGTCTTTTATCGAGAAGACCAGAGAAATCGCCACACTGAAGGTTCTGGGATTTCGAACCCGAAGAATCCGCGGCATATTGCAGAAACAGAATCTTTGGATTACCGCAGCCGGAATATTGCTGGGGATCCCCCTGGGATATGGATTACTGGCCGCGCTGTGCGGCAGTATATCAGAGTCGCAGGACATGATCCCCTATGTGTCCAAAGCGTCGATGCTTTTGTCGGCCGCGGGGACCTTGCTGGTCTCAGCGGGGGTGAATTTTCTACTGTCAGGAAAGACAAAGCAGATTGAGCTTGTGGAAGCGCTAAAATAGGAGCGCTTCCTCCGAAGATGATTTATGATTCCTCGGTTTTGTGTGTCTCTTTATTAAGCTTGTCCCGCTTGTTGAGGCAGAGTAACTGTATTATTCCGAAGATTACGATGAAGATGGAGATGAACTGTGAAGTCGACAGGAATCCGACATTGCCACGGGGATCGTTCCGGAAGATTTCAATGATAAAGCGGCCGACACCATACAGGATCAGGTACAGATTGATCACCCTGCCGTCTGTAGGCTTGCGGCGTGCATACAGGATCAGGACGACGGCCAGCAGCAGATCACCGACGCTTGAGAAGATCTGGGTGGGCAGAAGCCGGATGCCGTTGGGAGCCATTGGTGAATTCTGAAAAACAATGCCGATGGAACAGGTAGTCTCCCGGCCATAACAGCAGCCGGCCATCAGGCAGCCGATACGGCCCAGACACTGGCCGATGGCTACGGAGGGGGCGATTAGATCCAGGCATTTCAGAAAATTGATTTTTTTACGCCGGGTGTAAATATAGCAGGCCAGCACACCGCCCAGAATACCACCGTATACGACGAATCCGTTGGTGATATCGGAAAGCAGGTTTTTGGAGTGGACCAGATTGGGCAGATCGGTAATCAGATAGAGCAGTTTGGCGCCTAGAAGTCCGCCGACAATGCAGCAAAGAGCCAGATCAATAACCGTATTGCCGTCCACTTCATATTTTTTCGAACGGTACATGGCCAGCAGAATCGCTGCCAGGAAACCGAGGGCAATCATGAAACCGTAGCTGTAGATCGTGATGGGGCCGATTGAAAATAATTTATAATGCATAACGTTCTCCTCTTTTAGTGATATAATCAACTTAATAATATTCTGAAACGAAATATGTATCGCTATGAGCACTTAGCGGCAGAATTTATGCCGCTTATGTGGGATGCATGAAAAATTGTCAGCGAGGCTTTTTCGAGCGATACTATTTTTCATTGTATGCTACTTTGTAAAAATAATCAACCCATACCTGAATATACGGCGCAGCTTATGCGCCGCTGGAGGAAAGGTTGAACAAAAGTTCACCCATACCTGAATTTATGGCGCAGCTTATGCGCCGCTGGAGGAAAATATGAAACCGAAAAAATTGATAATGAATGCGAGAAACCCAGAGGGCTTCTGGGGCAGAATGATGATCCGGTCAATGAACTTCGGCCATACCAGGCTGACCGGATGGGGGCTCAGGAAAATACCGTTTCGAAGCACGGATATCGTTCTGGATGTGGGATGCGGGGGTGGAAAAACCGTAGCCCGTATCGCGAAAAAGGTGCCGTACGGTAAGGTCTGCGGCGTGGATTACTCGGAACTTTCTGTGTCCGAGTCTGAAAAATATAACCGGAAGCAGATCCGCCGCCAGAGAGTGCGGATTGACTGCGCCGGGGTGTCCGCATTGCCATATATCGAAGGATATTTCGACGTGGTTACCGCGGTGGAAACTTTTTATTTCTGGCCGAATCCGACAGAGGACTTAAAAGAAGTCAGAAGAGTTATGAAAACCGGCGGCCGGCTGTACCTGATCTTTGAGGCACAATATGAGGAAAGCAATCCCGGCCGCTGGAAGGAGTACGAACAGATGATCGGCATGAAAGTTCCTTCCAGGAGCGGGCTGGCAAGACAGTTAAGAGAAGCCGGCTTCCGTAAAATACGTATGTATACCTCGGCAGAAGGCTGGCTCTGCGCTGAGGCTCAGAACGTCTGATCCTGCCCGGCCGTTTTACCCTGTTTCTCGCGTACGGCAAATCCACTGCTGATGGCGTGATGAGGGCAGGCTTTCTTGCATTCCCCGCACCGGATGCATTCGGGGCTGTTGGGTTTCTGATAGATGTCGATATCCATCTGGCAGGTATGTTTACACACATTGCACCGGGTACATTTGGCTGCGTCCACCTCGTAATGATAAAGGGACCATGGATTACACAGGCCGTAAATGGCGCCAAGCGGGCAGACGTATTTGCAGAAGGGCCGGTAGCTGATGACCGATAGCAGCAGGATCATGATCAGCAGAAATATTTTCCAGCTGAACAAAAAGCCGATGCTCTCCTGCAGTCCCGGGTTGGCAGATACTAACGGGATTCCGCCCAGGAGGGTGCCGGAGGGACAGATCCATTTGCAGAACCAGGGGGAACCCTGCCCTACGACGTTGACTGCGAACAGCGGCAGCCAGATGACGAATACCACCAGAATGACGTATTTCAGATAGCGGAGCGCCTTATCTCCCGGAAGATTTTTTCTCTTGATCGGAAATGGGATCTTATGCAGCAAGTCCTGGACCAGTCCGAAGGGACATAGAAATCCACAGACCAGCCGTCCGATCAGCGCGCCTACGGCGATGAGAAAACCGGCCACATAGTAAGACATTTTGTAATCACGGCTTCCCAGGACCGCCTGCAGCGAGCCGATTGGGCAGGAGCCCAGAGCGCCGGGACAGGAATAGCAGTTAAGCCCCGGAAGGCAGAGCTGCTTGGAAGGCCCTGTATAGATTTTGCCTTTGATAAAACCTGCGATATACCCGTTGGACAGGGCGGTAAAACCCAGCTGGATCCACAGGCGCAGGTGATTTTTTATGGATTGTATCAATCGCGCGCCCTCCTATCCTATGCCGATGCATTCCAGGCAGATCGCGGCCGCCTTCTTAAACACCACCAGATTCTCTTCACGCAGGATTCCCAGGCAGATAAATGCGATACCGACGGCCAGCATACACAGACCGGGCAGACGTTTCTTCCATTGAGCGGACATAGAAACCTCCTTATGTATAGTGTAAAATTATGAGTTACAGTTTGCATTTATTATTGTACACGACATAGGGAGAACTGTCCAGAAAAAAATTATTCCTGCTCCTTTACGGGCTTTTTTATGACGGTACAGGGGCTGGCAATTTGCGGAGTAAAGTGGTATATTATAGCTTATCATTCGGATAATGGTGAAGGAGATGTGAATCGGATGTTTGAACAGGATTATATTATGCGCATGATCCACGATCTGGTGCGGATGCTGGCTAAGCTTCTGCTGGGTAAGGATACAGTAATGTATGAGTTCCCGGATGAGGGGGAATTTACGGAAGGTGATTTTCTGTATAAACGGATTCTGCAGCTGTTGGAGGCCGGCCGGATTAATGAGGCTGAAAATATGCTGTTTGATGAGATGCATACGGATGATCTGGGTTATTTTGAGATGGCTATGGATTTTTATACCCGTCTGAACCAGCTGGATGATGCTTATCTGGAGGAGCATGATTACTCAAGGGAAGAGATTGAGGAAGGGATCCAGATGGCAGCACGGGCGTTTGGTATTTCAGATGAGGTAGTCTCTATGTTAAAATAAACAGATGCAGCCCGATTGTGAATGGCTGGTTTTTTCTCGTTAAATCATTCCTGAATAAAAGGAGGGGTATAAAATGTTTGAATTACATCAGATCGGGGCGCAAAGCTACTATATTCAAAGTCCTGCGAAAATTGGACTTGTAAAAACCAGCGAACACGAGGTGTGTTTGATTGACAGCGGCAACGATAAGGACGCAGGCAGAAAAATCCGGCACATGCAGCGGCGACAGAAAGTATTCAATCCTTAGCGCAGTACAACATGGATAAGGTCATGGAAATTGCGGCAGGGATCGTGAGACTTTGCAGCGAATCGCTTTGCTTTGAAACTATCTTGCAGAAGCTATTTGTTGGCTATGGGCTTGAGATGAATTTGGAGCAGTATGCGCTTGTCGGAAGCACGGTACGTTCCTATCTTTCCTGGCTCTTGGATAAGGAGCAGTTGGAAATATGCTTCCAAGATGGTATGCTGCTTTGGAAAAGAAAAGTCGTGAAGATATAATGAATGATTATGTAAGTCCTTTTTCTAAAGCTAACTCTTTATGAAGATGTACAGCCATAAATATTGTGATAAAGGCAGAGAGCACATCAGCAATCGGCTGTGCATACAGAATACCCGGTAATCCTATAATCCCCGGCAGAACCAGGATAACAGGGACAAAGCAGATCCCCTGTCTGCAGGCTCCCAGGAAACAGCCTTCTTTCGCTTTTCCCATAGCGAGGAACAGCGAGGAATATACCGTATAAAAGCCAAAAAGAAGGAAGGATAAACCATTTACTATTAAAGCAGTCCTGCCGACATGTATCATTTCCATATCATTTTTCGTAAATACAGATATAATTGCGGAGGAAAATACCGTGGTGGTCAGACCAAAGATCACGCAAAATATGGTTGACCATAGGAGGGAAGTTTTGACCGCTTCGTGGAAGCGGTCATATTTTTTTGCCCCGTAGCTATAGCCGGCGATGGGCTGCAGTCCTTTCAGGAATCCAAATACCATTAGACTTCCCAGAGACATGATTTTAGTTACCGGGCCCATGGCGGCGAGCGCGGAATCCCCATACGACTTTGCCCCGTCATTGATCATGGTTATGGAAAGACTGGTCAGCAGCTGGAACGCCAGTGTGGGAATACCGATTTTCAATATTTCAGACATGATCTCTTTCGATAAACGATAAGCGTGAATACTAAAACTGAATAAACTTTTTTTCCTAAGGATATAGCCTAAATACATCAGGGCAGATACACACTGCGAGATGGCCGTGGCGATCGCGGCGCCGGCCACACCAAGGTCCAGGCGATAGATGAAGAACGGGTCTAAAATAACATTCAGTACAGCGCCTGTTATTAATACGCACATGGTTGTTTTGGCCGCGCCCTCGCTGGACACGATGTTATTCATCGTGACATTGAAGACATTGAAAATGGAGAAGGTGACATAGATACTGGTATAAGTGAGGGCATAAGGCATTACAGTCTCTGATGCGCCTAAGAGGTGCAGAATTGGTTTCAAAAAAATAACAGAGCAGATAATGACTGCCGCTCCCACAAAAAGGCTGCTGTAAATGGCGGTACTGGCAGCTTTGTTTGCGGTTTCTTTGTTCCCGCGCCCTAATAATCTGGAAAGATAGGAGGCGGCCCCATTTCCAAATAATAAGCCGAACCCTACCACGACCTGCCCGAGGGGAAAGGCGACCGTGATGGCGCCCATTTGGCTGGTCCCCAATCCTCCCACGAAATAAGCATCTGCCAGATTATATAACGCGTTGATCATCATCCCTATCATTGTCGGAAGACCCAAAGCCAAAAGCGCCTTTGGTACTGCTGCGCTCCCCAGTAATGCTAGTCTTTTGCTGCCTGTGTTCATTGTTTATAACACTCCTTTCTCTTGACATGGAATATAAAATATAGTAATATAAATTACAGCAATCCGATGCGGTGTTTATAGTACTATAAATTATAGTATTTGTCAACAGAAAAAGGAGGAATTATGGCAACCATAGATTTGATCGTACTGGGAATATTAAAAAAGGAAGCGTTAAGCGCCTACGATATTCAAAAATTGGTGGAGTATCGTAACATATCCAGATGGGTGAAAATCAGTACCCCTTCTATCTATAAAAAAGTAATCCAGCTTGAGGAAAAAGGATATATCAAAAGCAATACAATAAAAGCGGGAAAAATGCCGGAGAAAGCAGTCTATTCTTTAACGGATGCCGGAGAAAAAGAATTTGAAAACCTGATGAGTAAGATTTCCGCCCAGCCTATTCGGTTTTTCCTGGATTTTAACGCGGTTATCGTCAATCTGGCAAGCTTGTCACCGGAAGGGCAAAAATCATGCCTGACAAGCATTGAGGAAAATGTAAAAACCCTGAAGGCCTATTTGGAAGAGAGTATTCGGGATAAAGAAAATCTGCCCGGGATTCCTGAGACTGGAATGGCCGTTTTACAACAGCAGCTTATTTTGACACAAGCCATTGAAACATGGATTGCTTCACTGGATGTCCCTACGCTGGACGCCTCATTGGTAACCGATGAAATATAAGCGGAAAATTGGGCAGTTTTATAAACCTGGATATGGACCTAGAAGCAATATAAGAACAGATATCCACTAGCTGAGTTTTGGGTAACCAGCTTGCAGGATATCTGTTCTGTTTCTTTCACAATAATTTTTCGGGATATTACGTTACTTTTAACCGTTATTTCCAGCAGCAGCCTATTTTTCCATCTTATCTAGCAGCGAGAGGATCTCATCGATCTTTTCATCCGCGTCTCCAGAGGCGAAGGCTTCCTTGACACAGCCTTTCATGTGTTCTTTGAGTATCTCCCGGTTTACCCGGCGCAGAATAGCCTGGGTGGCTAACAGCTGGGTGGAAATGTCGATACAGTAACGGTCTTCTTCCACCATTTTCAAAATGCCGTCCAGCTGCCCCCGAGCAGTTTTGAGCAGACGGGTGACAGTTGCTTTGTCGGCTTTCATAGAACCGATACCACTTCGTAGCCGGCGTCGGTAATGGCCTGGCTTAAAGTCTCATCGGAAAGTTTTGAGTTTAACACGACAGTGGCGGTTTTTTCCTCCAGATTTACCTCCGCGGATGCTACGCCGTCCAGGGCGTTCAGAGCTTTTTCTACGTTTGCCTTGCAGTGGGCACACATCATTCCGTTTACCGTTAATACTTTTTTCATTTCATTGTCTCCTTTTTGAGTTTTATTTTCATTTTCCATGGTGAGTGGACAGGTGTTAAGTGCGGCCTGCCGGTCGGTTTCCAGAGCGGGGGCGGGCCGTGTAAAACCGGGCTTGAAGAAGCGCAGCCGCAGGGCGTTGGTTACCACACAGAAGGAGCTTAAGCTCATGGCGGCGGCTCCGAACATGGGGTTGAGCTTTAAACCGAAGGGCAGGTAGAACAGGCCGGCTGCCAGCGGTATTCCAATCGTGTTGTACAGAAATGCCCAGAACAGATTCATTTTGATGTTGCGGATGACGGACCGGGATAACTGAACCGCGGCGACCGCGTCCAGCAGGTCACTTTTCATCAGGACTACATCGGCGGATTCGATGGCCACATCGGTTCCGGCTCCAATAGCGACCCCTACGTCAGCCCGGGCCAGTGCAGGAGCGTCGTTGATCCCATCACCGATCATGACGACTTTATGCCCCTTTTCCTGTAGGGCGCGGACTTCACGCTCTTTGTCCTGCGGCATGACTTCGGCCACCACCCGGTCGATTCCCAGCTGACGGCGGATCGCTTCTGCGGTTCTGCGGTTGTCTCCGGTCAGCATGACCACGTCGATTCCCATCTTTTTGAATTCTTCAATGGCCTGCCGGCTGGTGGGCTTTACAGTATCCGCAACGGCTATGATGCCTAACGGTTTTTTGTTTTGCGCAAAATACAAAGGGGTTTTTCCATCTTCCGAAAAACGTTCCCCGTCTTTTTGCAGGGAAGAAAAATCGATTCCGTTCTGCTCCATGAGTTTCAGGTTGCCAGCCAGACAGGGAGTGTGGTCGAGATCACCTTCGATGCCAAGCCCTGAGAGAGCACGGAAGTTTTCCACAGGCAGCAGTTCCCAGCCTTTTTGCGCAGCGTAGCCGACGACTGCCTCGGACAGCGGATGCTCACTGGGGGCTTCCAGGGATGCGGCCAACAGGGCCAGGCGGTCTTCGCTGGCGCCGGGAGCCGGGAGCAGATCCGTGACCTTTGGTCTGCCTTCTGTTATGGTTCCTGTCTTGTCAAGCACTACAGTTTTGATCAGATGGGCAGTTTCAAGGGCTTCCGCTGACTTGAACAGGATACCGTTCTCCGCACCTTTTCCGGTTCCCACCATGATCGCTACCGGAGTCGCCAGGCCCAGTGCGCAGGGGCAGGAGATGACCAGGACCCCGATTCCCACAGATAAGGCGAATTCGATGCTTTGTCCTGATAGAAGCCAGATCCCGGCGGCCAGGACGGCGATTACAATAACTACGGGAACAAAGACACCGCTGATCTTATCTGCCAGCTTGGCGATGGGCGCTTTGGAACCGGCGGCTTCTTCTACCAGCTGTACGATCTGCGCCAAAGTGGTATCATCCCCAACCTTCCTGGCTTCGAATTCAAAATAACCAGTTTTATTGATCGTAGCGGCGATGACAGGATCCCCTTCCTTTTTTTCGACCGGGATGCTCTCGCCGGTCAGGGCGGACTGGTCCACCGAAGAGGTTCCCTTTGTGATCACGCCGTCTACAGGAATGCTGCTGCCGGGCCGTACCGCTACAATATCGCCGATCTGTACATCTGAAGTCAGGATTTCCTCCTCCTGACCGTTCCGGATGACGGTGGCTGTTTTCGGCGCCAGATTGATCAGCTTCTCGATGGCGGCACTGGTCTTACCTTTGGAACGGGTTTCCAGATATTTTCCCAGGGTGATCAGTGTCAGTATGGTCCCGGCAGATTCAAAATACAGATCCATATGATAGCGCCCGACCAGGTCGAAGTCCTGATAGGCCAACCCCCAGCCCATCTGATAGATCGCCACGATCCCGTAAATCACCGCTGCGGTGGAGCCGATCGCGATGAGGGAATCCATATTCGGCGCTCCGTGGAACAGCGTCTTGAAACCGACCCGATAGTATTTCCGGTTCACATACATAATCGGCAGGGTCAGCAGGAACTGGGTCATGGCGTAGGCGATTCCATTTTCCAGACCGGCTAAAAAGCCCGGAAGCGGAAGCCCGATCATATGGCCCATGGAAAGGTAGAAAAGGGGCAGGAAGAATACAATGGACAGGATCAGCCGATGCTTCATATTTTTTAATTCTTCCTGGGCCGGATTCACGGGTTCGGCCTTAACATTTCCCGTATCTTTCGCATGAAGGACTGCCCCATAGCCGGCATCCTCCACAGCCTGAATGATACTCTGCGGTGTGACAGAAGTGTCATCATATTCTACCGTCATATTGTTTTGCAGCAGGTTTACCGTGGCCTGCGTTACACCCGGGACCTTAGCGGCGGCTTTTTCCACATGTGCCTGGCAAGCCGAACAGGTCATACCGGTGACATCAAATTTTTGTTTCATAGCAGTCTCCATTCCGCCGCCGTTGGTCAGCGGCACAAATAGTAATGAAAGATTTAAGCTTTTTCTGCTGTTTCCAAACACCCCACCGGGGGTATGGTAGCTGTGATATAAGCATAATCTTATTTTCTTTTATTGTCAAGTATCAAAGAAAAAAACATGATAAGTATGTTGTTGTAAATAGTATAGGAACAGTTTTTACTTTATCAAGAAAAATTATGTGATATCTGGAAGCTGGAAGGAGAAGCACTTAGAGCTGGGAGGGGACTGGCATCTTTCGATAGTAACGCTGAATCTTCGAGCAACTACGCTAGAGAAAGGGGCCTGTCCCCGGATGTTATTTTTTATAATTTAATACTTGTATCTTCGGAAAAACGTGATACAATGATAACATGAACTTTGGAGATATAGCTCAGCCGGGAGAGCGTTCGCCTCACACGCGAGAGGTCACGGGTTCGAGCCCCGTTGTCTCCACTGCATAACCCTAGTGTTTACTAGGGTTCTTTTTTTTCATGTTGCATTTCGTGTTGCATTTTGCTCTCAAAGTATGAATCAATAATATCATCTGATCGTACTCTTTCGTCTGAAAAGGTATGAGTATATACCCCTTTCATAACTTTATTGTTTTTCCAACCACCGCGTTCCTGGCGATATTTTTCCGGTATATTAAGCATATCCATCACAGAAGCATTTACATGTCGAAGATCATGAAATGTCATATGGGGAAGGCCGGATCGATCGATTAAGCGTGTGAATCGTCTGGACAAGGCAGATTCAGTGATAGACATATCCACAACGTGATCCCCATACTGATCCGTTTGATCAATTAGGTACTGAATATATGGCGGGATACGGTGCGGGCGGAGTCGCGTTGCGTTTTTGGGTCGGTTTTTTACATATTGTTCGTTTTCTACATCGATCACCACGTCTTTTATTAATATATAACCATCCTTTATTGACTCTGATTTTTTAATACCTCTTATTTCGGACAGCGTAAAACTTAACCACATGGCCAGAAGTGCAGGGAGTTCTGTGTTTGTACCATGGACAATATCAAAAATTATTTCTGGCGTTATTAGTTCTTTGATCACAGGTACTCTCTCAGGCAATTTGACATTTTTAGTTTCTATACCAATATCAAATGCATTTAGGGCGGCTGATATTAATCCAAATTCATTCCTGACAGTTTTTGAAGAAATAGGTTTTGGATTCTTTTTGTATCGCTTATTCGGCCGTTTTGTTTCTTCATTTACGGCTTGTTTAAGTTTCTGGACGGTCAGATTTTTAAGACTTATATCCATGATAGATTGGAAACTATTCTTTAACATTTTGCGGTATTCCTCGATGGTTTTTTTGGATAGAATCGCATCTGAAGAGTCTATATATTGGGTTATAGCATCCCTGAGCGTCATATTTACACAACCGGACTTTCCTTTTTTAGTCATGGCGAATTCAGCAGCCATATATTCCGATTCTTTTTTTGTAGATGCAGTAAAAGATGCATAGACCCGTTTATATTTTACTTTTTTTGTTTTAGGATCTATTTTTAGAGTTCCATCCTTGTTGTAATCCAGTTCTGAATGGCTGTAAACTTGAGTTCGCCATGATCCACTTGGTAATTTTTTAGCATTTGCCATGATTTATCATCCTCTTTTAAAAAATAGTATAAAAAATACACCCATTGCCAGGGTGCCCGGAGAATGATATAATACTTTTGAGATCGGGTATTATATCAGGAGCAATCCTGCAATAGTATCTATGTTAAGCCGTTCTGGTACGCCAATACCGGGACGGTTTTTCTTTTATTCAAATTTAGATCTCAACTCAATTACTTTTCCCATTATCATAACTGGCAATGTGTGGATTTGCTCATTGGTGTAGTATAAAGCCTCATAGGATGGATTAAAGGGTACGAATGTGACACCGTCCTTATTTTTTAGTAGTTTTTTACATGTTACTTCTTCGTCATTACCAATCCTAGCAATTACTATCGAACCACTGTCGACGTCGCTTTGAATACGAACGATTACAATATCTCCGTCACCAATTTTAGGTTCCATACTATGTCCTTTTATTTTTAAAGCAAAGAATTCGCCTGTTGCAGCCATATCTTCGGTGATCTCTTCCCAATCTAGGATATCTTCTATTGCTTCTACGGGAATTCCGGCGGGGACAGTCCCAAGGACTGGAATTAATACCCCTTTTTTTCGACGTCTCCCGGACATTGTAGTTTTATCATCTAAAAGATCAGATTTACCTATATTAAAATAATCTGCTATTTTTTGCACTTTTCCCATGCGGGGCATTATTTTGCCGACACACCATGTATTAAAAGTAGTAGCGCTTATTTCCAGATCTCTGGCGACTTCTTTTTGTTGTTTACCACTCTGCGAAATATAAAAGTTTAAATTCTTAGAGAATATCCTTTTCTGCTCATCATCTGTCATTGATTACACCTCCTGGTCGTATTATACAATAAAATCGGATATAATTCAATATAAATCCTAAAATATTGTATTTCACGCTTGACAATCCTAAAAGATAGGATTACAATATTTATATAAATTGGAGGTGATCGAATGGAAACGATAGAAAAACCAAAGATTCGAATTGCGGCTGCCAGAATTAATGCAGGTCTAACTCAACGAGAATTCGCGCAGAGAATAGGCGTGAATCTTTCGACTATAACAAATTGGGAAAATGGTAAAACTGAACCTAATGTAACGCAATTACGCAAAATCAGTGAGATATCGGGTATACCTATGGATTTTATTTTTGTGCCCGATTAATCCTAAAAAAATGGATTTGATTGGAGGAGGTGATGGACACTAAATGATAGAAAAAGTGAGACAAACCATTGTAATGGGGGAAGGATCAGATATAGAGGTTGAAATAAAGCTCATAGAATCTGTCCCCGAACAGCAAGATATAGTGGAAAGTTATATAAAGAGAAATCGGATACTAGGAATTATCTGCATAATTTTATGGTTGTCCCTGGTTATGGTCCTTATATTCGGAGCCTACTATTTTTATCTTTGAAGTATATTTTTCGGCATTCCATTTTTGAATTTGGGCCTTCGTTTTGATATTTTTTCTTGAAGTATAAACTTGTAGCTTTATGTTTACATAATTGGAGTTTTCAGAAGAAAACTTCGGGAAAAATAATACACCATCATAAACACCGAACGGTGGGATTACATAAGGAAGATCTATTTGAGACTGGGTATTGATGTGAAGCGTTACAGGGGAATCGCCTAAAAAGTATGTCGATGACGGCACACTTATACTGTCATCGGGATACGGATTATAGGAATAGTCGAATTTGCCACATTGGACAGAAATTTTATAAATGGTAACCGGATAAATGGAACGATTTATTAAAAGTACCGAAACAACAGCCTGATTTACAGAGGCTGCATATTCATCAACCTTTGGAAAATACCAACAATGATCTTCGTTTACATTGGCTGTTAGCTTTCCACGTTCTAAAAAAGCTCTATAAATGCTTATTATCAGCCCGGTACAACCTGTGATACACCCTATTAATGCAATAATTATGTTAAAAATCAAATCTTAGTCCCCCCAATAAGTAAAACATTATGTTTTATTATAGGGCGGAAGAAAAATAAAATCAACCAGTGAGGTGATGAAATGCCAAAAACACAAGACATAACATTGGAGAGACGCCGTCGGGAAGTTAGGGGATTGCTCAAAAAGTACCAGGAAAAATCCAATACCGATAACCAGCGGGCAGGTGCGGCCATACGAAAGACGGATAGAACATATAGAAATAAGCTTAGAAGGCCGGATGATTTTTCTCTAGGAGAACTTTGGGATCTGCTTGATAAGATGCATGTCCCGGAAGAAGAAAGGATGGATATTTTAAGATGAACCTGGTGGAATTACAAAGACGAGGAGTGGTGGTAATGGACGAAAAGAAGATGGAAAAGCTCTACAAACTTAAAGAGGCAGCAGAGAGCGTAGGAGACAACGAGGCCTCCGCCGCGCTTAGGTGGGCAATTTTTGAGCTGGAAAATTTGGTGGGAGGAAACAGAGATGCAGGATAAGATACGCTGGGGTATCATAATCGCCATCGTCCTGATCGTCATCGCTGCCGCAGCCATCCGGGCGCAGGCCGGACAAGACCATCAGCCGCCCGACACAATCAAGTTTGAGTCCACAGCCTACTGCGAGACAGGAGATCCTACCGCCTCCGGCAAATGGCCGCGTGAGGGTGTCACAGTAGCGGTTGATCCCGACGTGATCCCGCTCGGGTCTGCGGTGATGATCTGGGACGAGTCGGGCGAGTGGGTGGGAATCTATGAGGCCCAGGACACCGGGAGGCTCATCCGGGGCCGGATCATAGATCTGTATATCCAGGATTATGCGGAGTGTATTGATTACGGAAGACAGACTGTGTTTGCCCGGGTGATCACAGACGTAAAAGGATAGGAGGATCGCTATGGCGAGAGAGGTACTAAAAGAAGCCCGTCAAAAAGCGGGCATGACACAACAGCAGATGGCGGACAGGCTTGGGATTAATCTTCGTCATTACCAGAAGATTGAGTATGCAGAGATTGGCGGTTCTTTTGATGTCTGGGACGCCTTGGAGGACATTCTAGGGATACATCAACGGAAACTCCGAGAGATTTCAAATAATCATCCCTGCCTAGAAGAAAGTCAGCCGGAACATTAAAAAAATCAGAGAGTTCGACTAATCCCATAAAGTCGGGTTCAACTTCACCACTTTCATATTTTTGGTAGTGCCTAAGGGAAACACCCATTGCATCAGCAGTTTTTTGTTGGGTGACATTCCGAAAGATACGAGTGGCACGTAATCGGTCATTAAACATAAATACCTCCTAAAATATATTGACTTACGTCTTATTTTGGCGTAATATAAAAATAAAGTATACGCCAATTATTGGCGTAAATAAGGAGGAATAATCATGTCAGTAGAAGAGAGCAGAATTGTAGAACTGGAAAAAGAGATAAGTGAATTAAAAGGGCTTATATTTGCCCTGAAACCCGCCAGTGTGTCACCATCCAATGTTTTGCAGAGGATTCGAAAAGAGTGCCGTGAAAAGTATTTTGGAAGTTGGAACGATATGCGCGACGAGAAGATCACATATGGGCCTAACGGGAAAACTTATTCTGATTACAGCGTATTTGAGGAAATTATCATGAAAAAGACAGGGATGCTCTTCAAGTATTCTAAAGGGAAACCGAACGGAGGTGGGTCGATCACTGGATTGGTTAGATCAGAGGACGATGTGAAACTTTACCGCGATATCTGCGACAAGGTATGCAAAGAACTTAGGAATTGCGTGGATGTCTACACGCATCAGAGAGAAGGAAGGTGAGGCAGATGATTGAGATAGGAGACTATGTGGAATGGACAGGCAGCGACGGCCTGGAGCGCGCCGGTATTGTGATCGGGATAGACAACATAGCGATCGGCACCCCCATATACATAATCCGGTCAAAAAATGGTTGGCGCGTGCGGATACCGCAGGAACGCTGCAAAAAAACGATCCCTTAGGAGGTGGGCTCCGCCGGGATCAATTAGTAGAGTAATTACTTATTACGCCTTAATTATAAGGCGGGGAAGGATGTGTTGTCAATGAATAATATATATGATTGGTTGGCCGCAGTTGAGACGGCAATCAACTTACAAGATCGGTTAATCAACGATCCTGGGATCCCAGGAGTAGATATAATCAAGAACCAGACCTGGAAACAGGTACATATTAACGATGGCATTGAAAAAATAGCTGAAACCGTAGGCCAACCACTATCAGAAAGTGAGCATGATAGTAAATACACAAGAGTATCTGTTATCCACAATGGGATTGAGTATTTCCAGCTCGTTCCAATCAGAGAGGGAGGCGGTCAAGATGTTGCCTGATGCCATCGATTTGTACGATGAGTACGAGGCCGAACAGGAAAGAATGAGACGCCGCCGGCGCAGGGAAGCGGCGGAATATGACCGAGTAGAATGTGAAGTCAATTTAGAGGAGGAAGCATCATGAATGAAATCAGAACAAAAATCGAAGATTTGTTAAGAAGTACAGAAAGGGCCGGAGTAGAATTTATGATTACATATTTGGGGGAATCTGGATTTTACGAAGCCCCCTGCAGCGCCCAGTACCATCTGGCGTGTGAAGGAGGATTGGCTCGGCACAGTTTGAATGTATACGAGGCCATGGAGCAGATGTGGTCCGTTTTCAAACCCGCCGTGACATTGGAAAGTGTAATTATAACCAGCCTTCTTCACGATGTCGGGAAAGTCGGACAGTTCGACAAACCTGGGTACGTAGAAAATATTTTGAAGTCAGGCAAACGCTCGGACAAGAAGCCATATATGATTAATTCGGATTTGCTTAATATCCCCCATGAGATCCGCAGTTTGTCTATAATCGGCAACCGTATGAACCTGACGGAAGAGGAATACTTTGCAATCCTCTACCATAATGGGCTTTACGGACCTCTGAAATATGAGATTACCGGTAAGGAAAGACCGCTGTACCTGCTTCTGCATTTTGCAGATATGTGGGCCAGCAGAGTAATTGAAGCCAGCGCAGGGGAGGACGAAGAATAATGGCAAGGGTGATATGTATTATGGGAGATTCTGGGTCCGGTAAAACCACCTCTATGCGAAATTTGGATCCAAAAACAACTTATTACATTGACGCTGACAAAAAGGGATTGTCATGGAAAGGGTGGAGGAATCAGTACAGCGAAAACAATAAGAACTATTTGAGAAATGATGACACAAATATAGTTCGGAATTATATTCGTAAACTGGCAACATCGTGCCCGAAGATCAAAGTGATTGTTGTTGATACCATCAATGGCCTGATGATTGCCGACGAAATGCGCCGCAGTAAAGAAAAGGGATATGACAAATGGACTGATTTGGCGGCCTGCGTCTGGGATCTGGTATGCGAAGCCCACGAATACCGGGATGACCTTACAATTATATTTACCGCTCATACTCAGGTGGAGCGTGATGATTCCGGATATGTTTTCACCCGAATCAAGACTTCGGGGAAGAAACTGGACAAAATCGTGCTGGAAAGCAAATTTACCACGGTGCTATTAGCAAAGTGTGTTGATGGAAAATATTTGTTTGAGACTCACGCCAACAGTAGCACGGCAAAGTCACCCATGGGGGCATTCGAAGAGCAAGAAATTGAAAATGATATTGTCAAGGTGATTGATGCCTTGGCGGAATTTTAAGGAGGAATGAACGAATGAGACAGTTAAACGGTTATGCACAGGCAAAAGCATATACGGATCAGGAACGGCTGCCGGTTGGCGGATATGTAATTAAAATCCTGAATGTAGACTACCAGTCGAATGAGTGGGGCGATGTAATCGTATTATCCTTTGACATCATAGAGGGAGATCATAAAGACTTTTTCTCCCAGAACTATAAGAGTCAGGATAAGGAAGACAAGAAGTGGAAAGGAAACTACCGACTCCGAGTACCGAAGGACGATGGAAGCGAACAGGACGAATGGACCATGCGCCGGTTTAAAACTGTTATATCTGCCTTTGAGGAATCTAATCCGGGTTATCACTGGAACTGGAATGAGAGAACCCTCAAAGAAAAGACGATCGGAGCGATTTTCAACAACAAAGAGTATGAATTCGAAAATCGCCACGGATTTTACACAAACTGTCATTCGCTGGTTGCGGCTGAAAAAATTCGATCTGGGAAATTCAAGATTCCTGCCGATACCCTTCTAAAGCAGAGGGATAATAACGGATATCCTGCGGGGGCAACACCCGGTGAGGACGGGTTCATGAATATCCCGGATGGGATCGATGACGAACTGCCCTTTTAGGTGATAGACATGACACCGTTTGAATTAAAAGCTGCCCTGGAATCCATGACTCTGCTCGTGGACACCAGGGAGCAGCCGACGGAGAGATTGCAAAGGCGAATTGATGATACTGGTCTGCCACATATCCGCCAAAAACTTGATTATGGAGATTATTCCTGCCAGTGTTTGCTGCCGGACGGAAAACAATTAGATTTTTCCAGCAAAGTCGTGATAGAGCGGAAGATGGATATTGGTGAGCTGTGTACTTGCTTCGGGAGGGCGCGCGCCAGGTTCGAGCAAGAATTTGAGCGTGCCAGGGCCGATGGCTGCCGGGTTTACCTGCTGGTGGAGAATGGAAACTGGGAAAAGGTATATACCGGAAAATATCGCAGCCAGATGAAACCGAAAGCTCTGATCGCCAGTATCAATGCTTTCCGTGCGCGTTACGGGATGCAGTTTGATTTTTGCAGGGATGCGACCACTGGACAACTAATCAGGGACATTTTGTACCGGGAGTTAAAAAATTACCTGGAAGGGTGTGAGTAGATAATGAAGGATACCAAGATACAGACAGGATTAAGAATACCAGAAGAACAGTATGGGCGAATAAAAGAAAAAGCCGATCGGATGGGTGTTTCCATCAATCAGCTGGTTCTCATGTTGGTTGATATAGGACTTAATTATCTTGATATGGAGCAGGAGAAATGACCCCGTTCTTATCCTCATAATCGGAAATGTAGCTTTTTACAATGTACTCCACAAGATTATTGAGAGAGCGATTTTCAGATTCAGATAAGGTTTTAAGCTTTCCGTATGTGATTTCATCAATACGAAGTCCGGTTTGGATTTTTGAGATAGCCATATATAAGCCTCCTAACTTTTGTTAGCACATTATAGCAAAAAATGCTTGTTTATTCTACTAACATATGTTAGCATATATAAAAATGAGTTAGCATAGTGCTAACAAAAAAGGAGGATAAAATCATGACGGTGAAAGAAATTGCGTACAAATTGGAAGAAATGCAAATTGAATCTGAAAAAGTGAATAGTCTTCAGAACACGCTTTTTGAAGCGATTTACAGAGGAGACAATGCGCCGGAGATTTACGAATGGGCCTTTATCGTGCTTGGAAACTTAACTTTTGCATTGGCGAACGATCTGGACAAGTTGACTAAGGCAGCTTTTGATAATTTTTGGAAGGCAGGTGATTTAAATGTCTAGGGCTATAGATTTGACTGGGGAACGCTTCGGAAGATTGCGTGTGATTTGTTTTGCCGGGACAAATAGAAGTGGAAACAGAACATGGCGGTGTCTCTGTGATTGTGGGAAGGAGCATATCGCTACAACGAGCAATTTGCTCAGCGGCTCTACGAAATCATGTGGGTGTTATCACAGAGAGTGCGTAGCCCAAATGAATTATATTCATGGAAAATCGAGTACAAGACTTCATGGAATATGGCGCGGGATGAAGATGCGCTGCTATAACAAAAAATCTTCCTCTTATGACCGGTATGGGGAAAGAGGAATTAGGGTGTGTGCTGAGTGGAAGGATGATTTTAAGGTATTTTACGATTGGTCAATAAGAAACGGATATGATGATACAAAGTCTATTGACAGGATAGACGTTAATGGAAATTATTCTCCTGATAATTGCAGGTGGGTTGATGAAATAACACAAGCAAACAATAAGAGAAATAATAATATCGTCATAGCGCATGGGGAGGCTCACAGCCTATCAGAATGGTCAAGAATTTCTGGTATTGATCGTAAAACGCTCTCAGATAGAATCAGGAAGCTCGGTTGGACACTGGAGAAAGCATTAGAGATTGAACCGAGGGATACATATGACCACAGAGGAAATAAAGCAAAGCATAACCATGAGGGAGGTAGCTGAGCGATACAACATCAAGGTGAATAGAAATGGGTTTTGTAGGTGCATTTATCATGATGAGAAAACTCCCTCAATGAAACTGTACCGAGATAGCTTTTACTGTTTTTCATGCCAGAAATCAGGGGACATATTTACTTTTATGCAGATGATGGACGGGTTATCTTTCCAGGAGGCATTCCGGGAGCTGGGAGGGACCTACGAACACTCTTTCCGGGCCGATCTGAAAGTATATCATGCCCAGAAACGCCGGGAAATGGTTCGCCGGCAGGAGGAAAAGCTCCGTCAGAAAAAGGAACTAAACATTCTGCTGATAGATGTGTACCGCCGGTGGACAGACCGGTCGGAACCATTGTCGGACACATGGTGTGACTGCTACAAGGCTTTACAGTTAGAGCTTTATCATCATATGATCCTGAACGGCCCAGAAGAGAGGTGACAGCATGAAGCCGATGAACGAACTGACAGCGAAGACAATATTGTCTGATGAGGTATTGACGGAAGTATTTGAGCAGGAAGACGAGATATATAAAGCGCGGCTTTTGCTGTCCCTCCAAGACCGGGCGGCCGAATTGGGAGTAAAAGCTAAATTTGACTCCATGGTGCGAGCATACAAGCGGGCAGAACGAGAAATGCGGAAAAGGGACCGCGACCGGTCCGTGGCATCACTGGAAAACTGGACGAATTTTATCGGACCATACGACAATATGTTCTGCGGGTCCTGGATCGCCCGGGAAGACGGTATATTCGCCCAGAACATGGGCACCGTGGAGCAGATCGCCTGTTACCATCCTATTCTACCAGTAGAGCGCCTAAAGAATTTGGAAACCGGCGAGGAACAGATCAAACTGGTGTATAAACGTAACGGCCGCTGGGAGGAAATCGTAGTCCCAAAGACGCTGATCACTTCCGCCAACAAGATTGTAGCCCTGTCAGGCCGGGGCGTAGCTGTCACGAGCGAGAATGCCCGCTTGCTGGTTCGGTTTCTGTCAGATGTGGAAAACCTGAACAGCAATGACATAGCGGTGCAGTATTCCAGCTCAAAACTGGGATGGGTCAAGGGCGATTTTCTCCCTTATGACACAGAGATCATTTTTGATGGGGACAGCCGGTTTCGGCAAGCGTTTGATAGCATTGGAGAGCATGGCAACCGGGAGAAGTGGTTTGATCATGTTCTACAGCTCCGGCGGACCGGTCGAATCGAAATTAAAATGATGCTGGCGGCCTCGTTTGCCAGCGTACTGATACATCTCGTCGGGGGCCTTCCGTTTTTTGTAGATTTGTGGGGAGAAACAGAAGGCGGGAAAACAGTCACTCTGATGTTGGGCGCATCAGTCTGGGCAAACCCGGACGAGAGCGCATATATTGGTGATTTTAAGACAACGGATGTGGCCCTGGAAGCGAAGGCAGATATGTTAAACCATCTGCCCATGATGCTGGACGATACCAGCAAAACATCATCCAGAATCCGGGAAAACTTCGAGGGTGTCGTATACGATCTGTGTTCCGGCAAAGGAAAGAGCCGGTCAAACAAAGAACTGGGAATCAACCGGGAAAACCGTTGGAGAAATGCTATCCTAACGAACGGTGAACGGCCCCTGGCCTCGTATGTTTCCCAGGGCGGGGCAATCAACAGAATTCTTGAAGTGGAGTGTGGGGAGAGGGTCTATCCAGATCCACAGGCCACCGCCGATATACTGAAAAACAATTACGGATTTGCCGGGAAAGAATTCATTCAGGTTTTAAAGGATATGGGAACAGAGGAGATCCGAAAGATACAGCAGGATTTTCAGGCACAGATCATGGACGATGAGAAAATGCAGAAGCAAAGCATATCCCTTTCGATCATCCTGGCAGCCGATAAAATCGCCACAGAGCACTTATTTAAGGATGGGGAGTATATTCCTCTGGATGAGGCCAAAAAGGTGCTGATTGACCGGAATGAGCTGTCTGACAATGAGCGGTGCTACCGGTACATATTGGACAAAATATCGATGAATAGCACCAGGTTTGATACCATTACCAGTTGCGAGAAGTGGGGAGTTAAGGAAAAAGGATATGCGATATTCTATAATCAGGCATTTGACGAACTTTGCAAAAGTGGAGGGTTTTCAAAGAAATCTTTCCTGTCCTGGGCAGGAAGAAACGATCTCATTGTAATGCAGGGCGGGCAGCCTACAAAGGTAAAAAAGATAGATGGGAGTCCACAACGCTGTGTATGGCTGAAATTAGAGGATTTCGCTGGGACCAGCGATCAACCAGATGAGGACAGTTACGGTTTTGTTCTCATCGAAAACAGGCAGGAGAAGTTACCCTTTTGATTAAGGTTACAAGTTACACGGGTTACAGTGATTTTTTCGCCCTATATAAGAAATAAAAAGTGTGAATGTTTGAGGTATATTTTTCTCCGTATAGGGAGTACAAAAAATGTTGTAACTTTGTAACTAATTGCTTAAACCCGCATTATTACTTGATTTTTAGGTTACCAAAACGGTTACCACTTATTTTTTAAATCGTAACTTTGGTAACCGTAAAAGGAGGAATCAGAAAAAATGGTTAACGTAAAAGGCATCTGGTCAGATACATATAAACTATATATATTCTACCAGCAGCATAAGGACACGAAGTTGTTTACGCAGGAGGCTGGCAGGATCTGGGACATATATTCAGATCCAGAAAACAGGCCGGTCTGCGAAAGTTTGTTGATCGCGCTAGCGTCGGTGATCAATGTGGAACATGAGGAAATCCGCCAAGCGATGAGGAATCAACGTTCACAGCATTAAACAATAATTTAAGGAGGAAAAAAATGAAAGATGAATTATTAAGAATAGCCCAGGAGGTACTGTCAGAAGATGAAGTTGATGAAATTATCAAGGATAAATTCAAGAAGGCAATTTCTGATGCTTGCGAGAGTGCTTTCCGATGGGGAGATGCTAAGAATGCCATTGAGAAGAAGATCAAAGAAGTAATGGTTCCATACATAGAATCAAGGGATTTTTCAGAATTCCTACCAAAGATGGATACCGTGCTGACAGAGATTGTAAATTCTGATAACTGTATGGCAGATAAGAAGATTTTAGAGAACTTCAAAGCACTTATGATTGAGCCGGAGCAGAAAGAAATTAAAGTCACAAATTTGTTCGAGCAGTGGATTAAGTGGTGCGAAAATGACATTGAAACGAGCGATTTGGAAATCAACTATGACGATGGCGTGAGTTATCAGAGTGTAAGTTGTGAAATGCGTGTAGAAGAGCAGGATAAGCCGTCATGGAGCGATTTTCAGAGAGCAGTAATTGTATTTGAAAATGAACATGATGAAGAACTGAATGTGGAAATTCCTATATCGAAATGGCTTAATAGCACAATCAATGACGGAGAATACAAACTAGATTTTACAAAAGATATTGTGATCTCTTCTCTTCGTAGGTTAAATGATTTCCAAGTATTGCTTTTGAGGTTGGAAAGAGCTGGTACAAAAATCATTATTGATAAGGAGTATGATGATTCCTATATTCAGCCGGAGGCAGAACCGGAAGCAAGTTTCAGTTAATGAATAAAACCAATATTTAACGAAGAAAGGAGGCGGAAGCCCCGGCCGGGTGAGATGCATCGGCTTCCTTTCAAAAATGGAGAAAAAAGAACTGAACACAGAAGAGTGGAGAGCAGAAAAGAAAAAGAAAAAAGCCCAGATGGCGGCCATGCAAGCGCTACCATATGAAGTCAAATTAAAACGGGCGGAGCTAAGGGCGCATGAGTTTATCCGGGAACTGGACGCCAGGAGGTTAAATGCCCATGTGAGCGTTGGCGGGCTGGATAGCATTGTACTACTGCTTTTCCTGCGGAAAATAGGGATAGATGTTCCTGCCATATCGGTATCATCGTTAGAAGATAAAAGCATTCAGAGAGTACACAAGGCCCTGGGAGTTGAAACTATTAAACCAGGAAGACCTAAGGTGGAAATTTTAAATGAGTTCGGTTTTCCTGTCATATCCAAAAAGATTGCTGGACGAATAGATACACTGCAACATCCAACCGAAAAGAACAAAACTGTCCGACACGCTATCATAACTGGCGAATGCGGAGCGCAAGGTCATTTTGCAAAGAATAGTCGCATGAAGATGCCGCAGAAATGGTTAAAGCTGTTCGGTGGATACGAGAATGAGAATGAAGGCGTTGATTACCAGATACCCGATTTCCTCGTATCGAATAAATGCTGCAAGTATATGAAAGAAGATCCATGCGATAAATGGGCAAGGGAAAATAAAAGTAGGCCATTTCTGGGCCTCATGGCCAGCGAAGGAGGACAGAGGGAAGAAGCATTGACAGATCACGGGTGCAACTATTTCGGAAAGACCGTGATCCGCAGCGCCCCATTTGCCCCTTTTCTCCGGCAGGATGTTTTGCAGCTTGCGCTTGACTTAAAAGCCCCAATACCGGAAATATATGGAACAATCGAACGGAAACCTGATGGAACGCTGTACACCACCGGAGCACAGCGGACGGGATGCAGCATGTGTGGATTCGGAATTCATATGGAAAAACGGCCGCACCGGTTTGATCAGCTTCGGCAACGGAACCCGAAGGAATGGGAGTTTTGGATGTACCGATGCTGCATGGACCCGGAAACCGGCGAAAAGTTTGGATGGGGACGCGTACTGGACTATATCGGCGTAGGATGGGAGGATATTCCGAACGTCATAGATATTCCGGGACAGATGGAAATCGAGAAGGATTTTCCGGAAATAGTCCCAGGAAGTTAATTAACTAAATCGGAATTTAAGGAAGGTAGATGTGCTATGAAAAACAAACTGTTTAGCATTAGTGTGGAGGATGAAAATCGAGAAGAAAACGAACATAACTTTTCTGTATCACTGGAATTTTGCGATCCGATCCGAAAGCGCGACGCCCGTGACTGGCTGCAGCGAGTTATAGCAGACGCAGCACGCAAAGAATTTAAGATTTAAGAGAAATCTGGAGGAGAGAAAACAATGGACGCAAAGAAATTAAGACTTTAGAGGAGTTTGAACTAATGGAAGATAGATGCATAATGCCTGAAATGCCATATTGTCCTGCCTGTGAATACGGATACATTGAGTATCTGAATGAAACAGATACTGTATGGCATTGCATGGTGAATGATTGTAGAAAAAACGATTCGGAAAAAATTAAAATTTAACACAGAAAGGGGATTCAATGAACGTGAATAAAAGGGTGACAGTGCAAGAACTTGCTGAAACACTCAGGAACATAGCGTATTCCGATAACCAGAAACATAACTTGTGTTGGTCGCTAAGTGTAATACACCCTAAAACAAATGATGGCGATGTAGGATACAGCGGCGGTGTATTCCACAATCATCATTTTAAAGGGCATAAAGATTCTAATTTTTCGTTCTCATACTCCGAATCAAGAGGGATATATCAGTTCCATTTGTGGAGAGAACATGACGAGGTAAGGCTCGACTGTGTTGGAAAAGACGGAAAAATAAGCTTAGAACACCTTGTTAAAATAGCCATTGATGAATATGGTATCGAGGAGCTTTACAGTAACTAAACTGAAATTTTGGAGGTAAAAACTAATGAAATATATTGCTTTAGCTATAATTACGGTTGCTGATTTTATATTTTGCTATTGCATGAAACAGGATAGCTATTTAGTCTTATTGATCCCTATGTGGTGGGTGATTATTGCAAATTAACTTATGGAGGATTAGAAAAGATGAAATATAGAAAGAAACCAGTCATAATCGAAGCAATCCGATGGACCGGATTAAATTTGGAAGAAATCAAAGCATTTGTTGGAAGAGATTTACGGTATGACATAATGGATGCTGCATGGGAAGTTGGAAGGGGAACTCCTCACATTAACATGAAAATCCATACACTTGAGGGTGACCATGAATGTACAAAAGGAGATTTTATCATAAAGGGCGTGAACGGAGAATTCTATCCTTGCAAGCCTGATATATTTGAAAAAACGTACGAAGTAGTAAACGGGGATTTAAAGGAGGTTGACCGAGATGGATGCATATGTGATCAAGGAGGAGATCTTAAGCAAACTCAATATTGCCCTGGCGGCGATAGATCAGCGCCAGAGCGCCGAATACAACGAGCAGGTGAGCTGTGTCGTGTGTAATTTGGCACAGGCATATAGCTGCCTGAAGGGGAGAGGGCAAGATGAGTAATGAGACTATGACGGTGCGCGGTAAGGAGATGCGACGACAGATATTAGATCGCATTGTGAATTACATACAGGAGCATGGTTACCCGCCGACCACCCGCGAGATCGGGGATATGGTATGCCTGGACTCCACATCATCCGTCTATAATCACCTGCAGCGGATGAGAGACGATGGCATGATTGACTACCTTGACGGACAGCCCCGGACGATCACGGTGCCGGGATACAAATACACAAAAACTGATTGAGACTAAGGGTTCCGGCCTATGTACCGGGACCCAAAAAAAGATTCATAGATCGAACATATGTTGCGAAAATACGTTCGGTCACTAAAACAAAAAAATAGCGGTGAACCACCGGCCAAAGTGTATATTCACCGCATCTAACTGCTTAAGGATATTATACCAGATCGGTACTCCTTAAGCAACTACTAAGGAGGAAAAATCTATGTATAATCAAGCACTTAAGACAAGTATGGAACAGCAGATCTTGATGACAATGTCATTGCATATTGGCCGAGAAGCCCTGGAAATGTTGCAGACTGTGATAGAGGACCAATTTGTGAAAGTGAATATGGAAGAAATAACAACGCTGCCGGCGGAAGTGCACAGGAGCACCGATGAGCAAAACAAGTATATTATCAATCTGTTTTTGTTCAAAAAGAAAGAGCTGGCCGAAGGCACAAAAGAGATGTACCTGGGCGCCATCAAGCGTCTGCTGACTCTGATTGATAAGCCCCTTACCGATATGGAGGACATTGATATATCATATTATCTCCGCTGGTATGAAACGCATAATGAAAAAGACGGGGGGAAGCGGAACAATCCTGTTACATGCAATAATGAGCGGCGGTTTCTTTCAGCCTTTTTCGGATGGATGCGCCGCGAAAAATTAATCGCGGACAATCCGGTTGACAGCACTATGCCCAAAAAAGTTATGCGGAAACCGATTGATTACTTTAAGGCCAATGAGCTCGAGCAACTGCGTGAGGGATGCAAGACCCTGCGGGACAGAGCAATTATAGAGGTGCTGCGAAGCACCGGTGCGCGGATCGGGGAGTTGGTGCCGGCAAATATCAGCGATATAGACTGGCGTACGGGGGACATGGATATTGACGGAGAGAAGGGGAGCGGTTATGGCGTAGTATACCTGGATGAACAGGCACGTTACCACCTGCAGAAATACCTGGAAACCAGGTCGGATGATAATCCCGCGCTATTCGTCAGTAGCCGGAAGCCATATGGCAGATTATCTGCGGCCGGGATTAGAGGGATGATGCATGATGTCCGGGAGCGGATGGGGATGCTGTGCAGAGTGTATCCGCATAAGCTCCGGAAGACGCTGGGAATGGACATGAAGAACAAAGGCGCGGACATCGGAGTGATCCAGGAAGTACTGCGGCACAAGGACCCCGCCACCACAGCGCAATACTACGCCGAAAGCACCGCAGAGACACTGCGGAGCGTACGAAAGAGGTGCGCATAGAAAGGAGATTAGCTTGCAAGAGAACAAAGAAGGCTTATACGAATTTGACAGCAAAATGATTCCGGCGGCAGCATGGGAGGCGTTCTTCCGGCCGGCGTACATATACACGGAGTTGTGTCCGGTGCCAGCACTCCGGGAATGGAAAGGGGGAAGAAGCCAATGAATGATGAAATCAGGAAAGAGAACGATCGTAAGAAGCTATTTTTATGGTCCTACCAGGATGCGATCCGGGATGTGTCGCGGCTTGAGATCAGGCTGCGCGAGGTAAAGCAAATGCGAATCATACCAGCATTTGTGGCAGACGGGATGCCGCATGGGTCCGGCGGGACAGGGGATCTGTCTGGATACGCTGCGCAGCTGGACAGCCTGGAACGGCGCTACCTCAAAGCGAGGTATAGGAGGATCCGGCAGCTTAAAGCGGTTACTGACCGCATAGAGGCCCTGACAGAGCAGCGCGAAAAGGATGTGCTGACGTATAGATATATCCTGGATATGGGCTGGGAGGAAATCAGTGTCAAAATGAAATATAGCTGGCAGCATGTGCACCGAATACACGCCAGCGCCTTGAGAAATTTAAAGATGTGATGGAATGAGAGTAATGTGGGTGATATTATGGTACCATGGAATTATGTAAAGAGGTCACCCATGGTAGGGCGGCCTCTTTTTGTACCCTCACCCTGGCGTCTGAAACTAAGGGCGCTGGGGACCTCCTAAGTAAGAAAGATATATAGAATGATTCATATTTTCTTTTGAATATTACTATGGTATAATATATAAAATCACTAATGAGAGGCAAAACAAAAATGAATGTTTTGTTTTGGAACACAGGAGTAGGATATTATAGTAAAGACAAAGATAACCTTGCTAAAAAGGAAATAGTTGACCAATGTATAGTCGGTTTAATTGAGCAGACAAAATGTGATATACTGGTGTTGGCTGAATACGGTTTTGAAACCATCGGTTTGTGCAATAAAATATCCTTAATAGGCACTGATTTCAGGGAACATAAAACAATACAACCGTCAAGAGTGAAATTTTTGTGTAATTCTAATTACTGTATAGAATTAATAAGAGATAATAGATATTATGCTATATATAATCTCAGAACACCGTTATTCGACTTATTGATTGCCGGAACGCATTTCCCGAGCAAATTACACTCAGCGCCAAATGACCAGGGTGTTGTTGCTGGATATTTGATAGGGGATATGAATGACGCACAAAAAGAGGTTGGGCATAACAACGCAATTATAGTGGGTGATTTTAATGCTAATCCGTACGAAGATTTTATGATGGAAGGAAATCTGTTACATGCCTTACCTTGGCAAGATATTGTTCAACAAAGGAAAAAACGCAAAATATACGGTCGAGATAAAATGATGTATTATAATCCAATGTGGAGTTTGTGGGGAAGAGAAAACAATTCGTTCGGCACATATTATTATGACAGCAGTGGTGCAATAAACATGTACTGGAATATGTATGATCAGATTATTATTAGCGCTGATATTATATCATATTTCGAGCAAACTTCGTTAAGGATTATCACTAAAATTTGTGATAGGTCGCTTTCGACTATTAAAGGAATACCAGATAAAGAAAATTACAGTGACCATTTTCCAATTTATTTTAAATTAAAGGAGAAATGAAATGTCAGAAGGAATGTGGAAATTAGAGTTGGACAACGAGACGAACAGGATACCCAGAGATATAGTTCAAGAACAATGTAGTTTGTTGTCTAAAGCAACCAGAGATTTAGTTATTGCTAGAATGGCAGAATATGATGGTGATTATAGAAGTTATACTACAGCTGGAGGATTTATGGCTGTGACTGAGAACATTGCAAATATGAGTATAAATAAGTTTGATGTCCAAAGCAAATTAGGAGAAGAAACAGCAGAAAGCAAATTTGTATATGAATTGTATTTAACATCGCAATCTATGCCAAAATATAAATACAGAATTTGCTTCATTTATTATGGGGTTCTTTTATATCCAGTTGGAATATCTTTAGAAAAAGAAATTGCGAATGAGTTGGGGGTACCTAATGCTGAATTTACAGTGGATACCCAGGATGATTTCGAAGAATATTTAAGAAGAATACTTGGAAGTAAGAAGGTAACTCTACTAATACAAAATTTATACAGAATAGGTAGAGGTGAAACGAAATATCCAAGAGTTATTGAGAGGAGAGAATAACAGCATTATTTGTTGGTAAGTAACGCGGATAAGAGATGGCAGTTTGCCATCTCATTTTTTATTCCAAAATAAAGCGAGGTGAGCCGGATGGCACTTACAGAAAAACAGAAAATATTTGCAGATGAATACCTGATCGATCTAAATGCCACGAGGGCTTACAAGGTCGCTTATCCGAAGGTTAAAAAAGATGAAACAGCGGCGGCAGCCGGCGCAAGGATGTTAAGAAATGTTAATGTCGCGAAATACATACAAAAGCGTATGGAAGAGCGGCGGGAAAGAACAGAGGTTACCCAGGATCGAGTGATACAGGAGCTAGCTGCTATTGCATTTGCCAGGGCAACCGATTACGCTTCGGTGTGCGATGGATCCGTGACAATAAAAAATACAGATCGTTTATCCGATGACCAGATCCGCGCCATTGCCGGAATCAAGGAGGGAACCAACGGAATCGAAATAAAACTCAATGACAAGGAAAAGGCGCTGGAACTTCTCGGAAGACATTTGGGAATGTGGAACGACAAACTGAATCTGAATGTTCCAGCCATAGATGATTCCATTAGGGAGATGGAGGCATACTTTGAACAGCAGAAAAAAGCAGGCCCTTGATCTCCTGTGGAACGAACCGTATAAAATCGGTCATTGGGTAGGGTTCAAAGATCTGACTATTCTGCATAACGAGTGGCTGCGGTCTTTTTTGTATGCGGACGACGATCAGACGCTCCTGGCACACCGTGGATCCTATAAGACTACGGATCTTTCCTTATTCCTTGCGATCCACACGGTCATCCAGCCAAACGAAAATGTTCTTTTCTTCCGGAAAACGGATCCGGATGTAGAAGAAGTCATGACACAGGTCCAGAAGATTATGGGTTCGCCCGTCATGCAAAGACTGGTTCGCGACTTATATGATACTGATCTGCAGTTGGTCAGGTCCAATACCACGGAGATCAGCACCAACCTCTGCACATCTTCCCGCGGGGTATCTCAGATTGTGGGATTGGGTATTGGAACATCCATCACCGGCAAGCACGCCGACATTGTTGTGACAGATGATATTGTCAACCTGAAAGACCGGACCAGCCGGGCGGAACGGGAAAGAACAAAGATACAGTATATGGAGCTGCAGAACATATGCAACCGCGGCGGCCGATTTATCAACACCGGAACGCCATGGCACAAAGAAGACGCTATATCCACTATGCCGAATGTAAGGCGATACGACTGTTATTCTACGGGGCTGATCTCACGCGCGAAGTTAGAAAAGCTCCGGCAGTCAATGAGCGATAGCCTATTTGCAGCCAATTACGAACTGAAACATATTGCGGATAAAGAGGCCATGTTTAAAGAGCCTAAATTCACAGACGATGAAAGACTAATCTATGACGGCCTGGCACATATTGATGCTGCATATGATGGCGAGGACGGAACAGCATTCACAATTTTTAAGAAGCAATTAGACGGAACAATAGTGGGCTTTGGTAAGCGCTGGGATAGGCATGTGGATGATTGCATAAATGAAATTGCGCTTCATCATAAGCGACTTAGAGCAGGAACTATTGAGTGCGAAGATAACGCGGATAAGGGTTATTTGCGGAAGGAGCTGCGCAATAACGGCCTTCCGGTCCATGGGTATCACGAGAGCATGAACAAGTTTCTCAAGATATCCACATATCTGCGGAAGAACTGGAAAAACATTATATGGCTGGAAGATACGGATCCGGAATACATCAATGAAATTTTGGACTATTCAGAATTTGCTGAACACGATGACAGCCCAGACAGTGCCGCAAGCTTACTACGGAAGATAGATACGAAAGCAACATACAGGAATGTGACAGGAGGCATATAACATGATACGTGTAGCATCAGGAACAGAAATGACAGCGCAGTTACTGGGAGAACTGATAACAAAGCATAAAAGGATAGTTACTGAAAGGTATTCCATTCTTAAAAATGCTTACGAGAATAAATACAAGATCATGGATCAACCTGATAAACCAGCATATAAACCGGATAATCGAATCGCGGTTAACTTTGCAAAATACATTGTGGATACCATGAATGGATACTTTATCGGGAATCCGATTAAAGAAACCCACGAGGATGCTACTGTGGGAGAGTATTTGGAATATTTGGACCAATATAACGACCAGGATGATAATAACGCGGAGCTGTCCAAAATCTGCAGTATTTATGGCTGCGGATATGAAATGTACTTTGTAGACGACACAGGGCAGATAGGGATCACGTATGTTAGCCCGATGGAATCTTTCATTGTATACGATGACTCCATTCTGGAACGTCCTCTTTTTTTCATACGGTATTACAAAGATGCCGACAATATCGAACACGGAAGCTGGTCCGATTCGATAATAGTGCAGCATTTTGTAAATCGAGGAAGTTATAAATGGGAGGACGAACCAAAAAGACACGGATTTGACGGGGTCCCGGCAGTCGAATACATGGAAAATGCGGAGAGATTAGGGATTTTTGAAAGTGTATTGCCCATTATAGACGCATACAATAAAGCAATTTCGGAAAAGGCCAATGATGTTGACTACTTTGCAGATGCATACTTAAAAGTTTTAGGCGCAGAACTAGATGAGCAGGCACTAAAAGATCTTAGGGCCAGCAGGGTTATAAATCTTGAGGGAGATGTGGGGGATGTAATAATAGAGTTTCTGGCGAAGCCGAACGGTGATGAGACGCAGGAGCATCTGATCGATCGATTAGAGAGACTGATTTTCCAAATTAGCATGGTGGCGAATATATCGGATGAAAATTTCGGGAACAGCTCCGGGATCGCGTTGAAATACAAGCTGCAGAGCATGAGCAATCTTTCGAAGACGAAAGAACGAAAATTCATTTCCGGAATGAACCAGAGGTATCGGCTTATATTCAGCAATCCATTATCGGATGCGCCGAAAGACGCGTGGGTTGGGATTCACTATAAATTCACTCCTAACATTCCTGCCAATCTTTTAGAGGAAAGCCAGATTGCCGGAAACCTTGCTGGAATCACTTCTGAGGAAACACAGTTAATGGTTCTGTCCATTGTTGATAACGTGCAAAAAGAAATTGAGAGAAAGCGCATGGAAATGGAAGGCGATACCGACGATTTTTCCAGAGGGCAGGGAGGGGATATAATTGGCAACCAACCAGGAGTATTGGAAAAAGAGACAGCAGCAACTATGGAGCCAGCTTGAAACTGATGAAAAGAAGCTAACTCAAAAGTTATCAAAAAAATATGACAGTGAAGCGATACAATTGGAAAAGCAGATTGCTTATTATTATAAATCTTTTGGGGAGGATAATATCATTCAGTACCGCAGATTGATGGAAGATCTTCCGGCAGATGATAAACGCTTGTTGATAGAACAAATGGATGATTTTATGATCAAATATCCTGAATATGTCAATGTAATGCCAGTGAGGGAAACCATATATAAGCTGAACCGGTTGGAGGGAATGCGCGAATCCATATACATACAACAAGTGCAGATCGGGGCAATAGAGCAAAAAGAATTGGAGAAGCACCTGGAAAAGCAATACGAACGCGGATACGGAACCATGGCGAAAGAATTGGGGTATGGGACCCAGTTTAATAAAATCAGCCCGGATGTTCTGAAAAAAACGGTGGGGGCCGCATGGTGCAACGGAAAGAACTTCTCAAGCAGGATCTGGGATAACCGAAAAAAACTGGCAGATTATCTGAACAATGATTTCAGCGCAGCAATGGCCCGCGGTGACAGCTATGAAAGGTGTATGAGGCAGCTTAAGGGACGATTTGGAAAGGTATCGCGGAAAGATATGTTCGGCCTGATTTATACCGAAGGAACTTATATTATGAATGAAGCTATCATGACGCCATTTGAAAATGATTTTGAGGAGTACAAAATATCGATTGCCGATAATAATGCTTGTGATATTTGCAAGGCATTGATAAACAAAAAATTTAAGATTAAGGAAAGGGCGCCTGGAATAAATTTTCCTCCACTTCATACCAGATGCCGTTGTACATTCACAATAATTGTTGGGAGAAATTTTGTTAATCAATATGTAAAGAAAAATGGTGATCCTCATCGAATAAATGATATAATAAAGAAAAAGGAGTTTACCCCTGCGGGATCTATCGCGGATGCCGAAAGATTTGTTATAAATGAGTTAGGAATCGAAAATGTAAGCTATAAAGGCGTTGACCTGGAAACGGCAAACGAATGGAACCGGGGGCTTATGGAAAGTTTCGAACGTTTCCCTGAATTGAAAAGTAACTTCGGATTTGCCGGTGAGGCACACGAAAGAAATAAAGCTGTAAAATCGGCTATGTATCAGTATTACCTGGATGCATACAGAAGGCAGAACCCGAATGTCCCAGAAAGTGCTTTGAAACCGTTTATAGACAAGGCTGTCAATAATGGAATGAGAGGGCTATCAGTAGGCAGAAACGCGCTTGCGCAGAGCTGGTCACCGACACATGCGGTATTCAAGAAATACGCAGGTGTTACAGTGAATCGAGACTGGGGTAAGGACAGCGCAAGATTCAAAGAAGTTTTGGCGAGAGATGTCAAGTCCGGGTTTCACCCACAAGATTGCGATACGATAAGGTCTGTTTTGGATCACGAGATCGGACACCAGATTGATACAATGCTTGATATCCGAAATGATTCTGAATTCAATGAATTATATTTATCATTGAGTAAAGAAGATGTTAACCGGGAACTGTCCGGATATGCAGGGGAAAGTACGGGGGAGTTTATAGCAGAAGCGTGGGCGGAATATTGTAATAGTGATTCACCGCGGCCAACGGCTCAAAAAGTCGGAGAAATAATTGAAAGGAAGTATAAGGAATGGAAAGAAAAGAATTTATAGAAAGAGCACATCAAATGGGATATACGGAAGAGGAAATAACTGAAATATTGGATCTCCATGATTCTGCTGAAAAGGCAGGGATTACCCCACCGGATTATGCGGATGAATTAATAGAGAGGCCCGTAGCCATAAACAATTAAACTTTACTTATTATTTTAGAGCGCCTTTATAAGCGCTCTTTTTCTATGAAAACTTTCAGGAGGACGTATGCGCGTAGATATACTTGGAACGGAATATAAAATAATAGTAGACAGCTATGATGACCCTGAGTTAAAGGGAAAGAATAGAATGGGATATTGCTTTTTCGATGAGCGAGAGATACACATTGAGGATTTTAACACTGATGACGACTGGAAAGATGAAAGCGACACAGCAAAGAAAAATCGTAAAAATACTATCCTTAGACATGAAATCATTCACGCATTTCTATACGAATCAGGATTGTGTCAAAATTCCGCTGATGTTACTGCGTGGGCAACGAACGAAGAGATGGTTGATTGGATTGCGATTCAGTTTACTAAAATTTTAAAAGCATTTCAGGAGGTGAGATGCTTGTGAAGAACTTATAGACCTTATTGAAAGGGGCGATGTGACTTGATTGAAGTGAAGGCCAGGGACGGCCATATTATAGTGGGCGGCCACGCCGGCTATGCAGAGCCTGGAAAGGATATTGTGTGTTCTGCCGTTTCGGTGCTCATACAAACTCTGGTTAAATCCATCCAGAGCTTGATCGGC
Source organism: Diplocloster modestus (assembly GCF_019042245.1). Lineage (GTDB taxonomy): Bacteria > Bacillota > Clostridia > Lachnospirales > Lachnospiraceae > Diplocloster > Diplocloster modestus. The sequence continues at coordinate 11,831 of NZ_JAHQCX010000016.1, read as the reverse complement.
AGCATTCCGGTTTATGCACTTAATACCGGAGCATTTATAATCGAAACAGAGAATTTATCAGAGGCAGCCGCGCTGTTGATAGATTCTTTTTTTATTGGCATCTGTTTGATCGCCAATGAATATCCGGACTATGTTCGGATTATATGACCAGGCGTGAATGTCTAAAACTTTACGGTTAAATAGCCAGGCGTGGAAGCTATAAGCTACGGAAAAAGTGAAGCATTGACACTTAAAACTATGGAGGGAAAAAAGTATGAAAAACAAAACCTATTTAGCATTACAGTTATTCGCGGAGCCAGCAAGCCCAGCGGGTCCAGAACCAGGCGCCAAACAAGAACCGGCGAAGGCAGATCCCAGCCCGGCCGATCCGCAAAAAACAGATCCGAAACAGCCTGATCCGAAGTACACAGACGACGATGTAGACAAGATCCTAAATAAGAAGTTTGCAGAATGGCAGGAAAAGAAACAAAAAGAACTGGATGAAGCCAAACTCCTGGCAGGTATGGGCGCACAGGAGAAAGCAGAGCGCGAACGCGACCTGATGAAACAGCAGTTAGAGAAACTGATGAAACAGCAAAGCCTCTCCGAAATGTCTAAGACAGCCCGATCAATCTTGGCGGAGAAAAGCATCAACATCAATGATGACTTACTGTCCATGCTGGTTTCCGAAGATGCGGAAAAAACAAAGGGTACGATTGATTCATTCGTAACTCTTTTCCAGGATGCGGTCAAAAAGGCCGTAGCAGAAGAGTTGAAAGGCAATGTTCCAAAAGCAGGAACAAACTCCGGATATACCAAAGAACAAATACTGGCGATAAAAGACAGAGTAGAACGCCAGAAGCTTATCCGAGAAAATATGAACTTATTCAAATAACCAAAAAAGGAGACTATGAGAATGAAAAAGAAAGAAATCATGAATTTACAGCTTTTTGCAGTACCAGAAAATATTACAACCACTACTGATTTGGAGCCGGCTATATCTGTTGATTTTACGACACGTCTGAGCACAAATATTACTGAGCTGCAGAACTTGCTTGGTATTGTGGATCTGGATCCAATGAGTGCCGGAACGATTATTAAAATCTACAAAATGACTCAGGTGAACACGCCGGCCCAGGTGGGAGAAGGCGAAGAGATCAGTCTCACTAAGATCAAACAAGAACTGGCCCGACAGGTAGAATTAACCCTCAAGAAGTTCCGGAAGCAGACAACCGCGGAGGCCATCCAGCGGAGTGGCCGCGAACTGGCAATCAACAAAACAGATGAGAAGCTGCTTTCCGGGATTCAGAAAGAAATCAAGAAAACCTTTTATGATCTGCTTGGAACCGGGACCGGGGCGGCTTCTGGCGTCGGCCTGCAGGCGGCGCTTTCTTCCGCTTGGGGAGCGGTCAAGAAATTTTACGAAGACGAAGACGCAACGCCGATCTTTTTTGTTTCTTCTGATGACGTGGCGGCCTATCTGGGTAATGCGCAGGTTACCATGCAGACCGCATTCGGCATGTCCTACATTCAGGACTTCCTCGGCCTTGGAACACTGGTGGTAGCGCCTTCTCTTCCGGCTGGAAAGCTGATCGCGACTGCAAAAGAGAATCTTCGAGGGGCTTATGTTCCGGCGGGATCCGGTGATCTTGCGACATCCTTCGGATTGACCGCAGATGCAACTGGATTAATCGGCATGACTCACGCCACAACAACCGGAAATGCCTCTATCGAAACATTGATGTTCAGCGGAGTTATCTTCTACCCGGAATTCATGGACGGTGTAATTGTCAGCACGATAAAAGATGCTGAGGTATTAGATGAGTTAACGGTTACTTCTGCAGCGGGTACCGCGTCCGGTGACACAAAGATTACGGTGGTGCCGGCGCTTACGTCCGGAAACAGCTATAAGTACAAGGTGGCCGCAAATCCGACATTGCCCGCATATAATGCGACCTGTACAACTGGATATTCAGCTTGGGACGGAACCGCTGATATTACCGCGGCGACCGGACAAAAAATCGTAATCGTCGAGGTAGACGTGGCAAACAAAGCGAAGAAAGCAGGAATGACAACCGTCACAGCAAAAGCGTAGGTGAGATCTATGACTATACTTGAACGGGTCCAGAAGCGTCTTAAAGATGACAATATTTCCGTTGAAGACATAAATGAGTATGTTACGACTATTTCAGATAGGTTAAACATCCGGCTTGGGGAAAGTGTCCTGCCGGATGTTTTTCAATCCATTGCTGTCGATGCGTCTGTCAAAATGTACCGTCGTATTTATTACGAAGGGATACAGTCAGAGGGCATGGATGGTATTACTACGTCTTTTGTAGATAATGTGCTGGCTGAATACGAACAGGAAATACAGGCGTGGAAGGATCGCAAAACAAATACCGAAGGAACGGGGCGGGTGGTGAGATTTCTATGAAATATCAGTCGTTTGATCTATTGTACGATGAAGAATTAGATCAGGACATACTTGGAAATCCGATCACGGAGGGAAAAGTTCTGGATACGATTTTAGGACGCTTTACACCATGGACAGCAAATGAAATCAAACTCCTTGGACGAGAGATGACAACAGCAAACCGCAAAGTATTGACGAGAGCAACGCGAAATCTACTGGAAAAAGCGGATAGGATTCAAGACGATGGTTCCTGCTATACCATTGAGCAGATCCTGGATCTGGGGATCCGATGGCGGTTACTGTACGTAAAAGGGTACCGCTTATGAAAATGGAACTTAAAGGCGCAGAACAACTCTCCGCAGCGTTGCGAAGGAAATCCTCAATACGCTGGGATGCAGTCTGTAAAAAGAACCTTACCGAAATGCGGAATCGAGCGGTAAGCAGTCAAGACCCTGGCACGGGCGGGACACCAGTCGATAGCGGAGAACTTCGACAATCTGTAGACGTAGTACCGCCAAACGGAGACGGTCTGAGCGGTGAGATCGGGTATTTGAAAGAATATGCTCCACATGTCGAATATGGCCGCCGAACACTTGACGGAGGATTTATACAAGGCCAGCATTTTTTGGAAAATAATGTTGATATACAGAGTCCGATCTTCCGGCAGGATCTGATTGAGAACATAAGAAAGGCGTAACTATGTTAAAAAAATTAGGATTGGTTGATCTCCACGCTGCAATAAAAGAACGGATCGAGGCCGGTACTGGACTTTCGTGCTATGATAAGGTGCCCAAAAATACAAAGGCTCCTTTTTATTTTGTCCAGATAGTGAATAAGCGGCCCGAAGATACAAAGACAATGTTTTGTGAAGTATTTACCGTATGGATTCATGCAATCGCAGAACCCGGGAGAGAAAGCACGCGCATATATGAGCTGATCCAGCTGGCCGAGGAAAGCATGACCGAAGATATAACCCTGCCGGCGGGCGTGGAACTGATTCGACAGGCAGAGCAGGGAATACAGACGATCCAAACCGATGAAACGAAAGAGAAACATGCAGTATTGGCTTATGACTTCAAAGTAAGCTATGGATTTAAAACAAAGATATGAAAGGATGATTTATATGGCAGGATTCGAGAACAATACTTATTGTAATTTTGAAGCAAGCTCCGCGAAGGCGATTGCAGGAAAAGATGTGCTTCTGGCGATTTTTAGTAGCGATGGGGGTCGGCTGCTTGCAGTGTCAGGCCAGCAAGGGCTTACGATCAACAGGAGTGCAGACAGCATAGAGGTTACCAGCAAGGATACCACGGGGGGCTGGAAAGCTAAAATTGCCGGCATGAAGGAATGGTCCGTGGATAATGACGGTTTGTATGTACCCAGCGACGAAACGCACAAAGAGTTGGGAAAATATTTTGAGTACGGGAATCCCGTTTGCACGAAGATTATCAACGGGAAAACAAAAAAGCCCATGTTTGGTGGCTTGGCGGTAATTACTGACTATTCCCTTGAGGCGCCGTATGATGACGCTATGACATACAGCATTTCCTTGGAAGGCAACGGCCCGCTGGTTGACTTGTCGGAATTGGAAGGTGTGGACCAGATGCCGGATAGCCTGGCAACGCTTGGGACTCTGGCAGTTTCGTCTGTGGCCGGCACAAATACCGGAGAGACGGCGATAACGGTAACGCCTGGGTTGACAAGTGGCAATAGCTACAAATATAAGGTGGCAGCGAATCCAACAATGCCCATTTATAATCAGGTGTGTTCCACTGGTTATACAGCGTGGGATGGTAGTGCTGATATAGCTGCAGCAACCGGACATGAGATTGCCGTGGTTGAGGTGGATGCGTCAAACAGAGCGAAAAAGGCCGGAATGGCAACTGTAACAGCAAAGGCATAGGGAGGGAAAACGGATGATTGAAATTGATGGAAAAGAGTACGAGTTGAAATACAACCTTAGGCGGGTTGAGTTGATCGAAAACACTACAGAAGAGCCTTTAATGGCTCTTCTGAGAAAAAACAAAGGGTATTTATCCCTGCAGAATCTCAAAGTTTGCTTTTCATTCGGACTAAAGGAAGCCGGCTCCGACGTTTTCGTGCCTGTTAAAAAAGGCCAGGAGTTTGCAGAAAAGTTGATAGAGGACGAAGGATATGACAATGTCGATATGCTGGTTGTGGAAGCGTTGCAGAGGGACTGCCCTTTTTTCTTCCCAGCCGTCTAATCGATTTTGAATACCTGACAGATCCCACACCGGATCCGGAATATAGCAAAGTGGCAAAGGACTATCAAAAAGAGATAGACTTTGCCTTTTTTGCTGTAAATTTTGGATATTCCAAATCTGATTACGAAACTCTTACCCCGCGCGAGAAAGTCTTTATTTATAAAGCATGGGAAAACAAAGTGGTATCAGACTCCCAGATGCTCTCGAATGCGGTAAGCAATGCGATCGGCAATTCCCTAAGAAAGAAGGGGAAAAAGGCAGTACCCCTATGGAAGAAACAGCCAAAACGCCTGGATAAAGATACGGCAAAAGAAAACCTGAATCTTGTCACAGAGCTTGAAAACAAAGAAGGAAAGACGTGGGTAGACCTGATTTATCAGGCCAACGGTATTGATAGAAATAAAGTTATGAAACGAGGGAGGAAATGAAATGGCGGACTATACACTAAGCGCGAAAATAACCGGTGATGCATCAGGATTGCAGCAAGCCTTTTCAACCGCCCAAAAGAACCTTGATGAATTTGGAAAAAAGATGGAAAGCGCCGGGAAAAAGTGGATGCCAATCACCGGAGCGATCACCGGCGTTGGTGTCGCAAGCGGTAAGATGGCACTTGATTTTGAGGACAGCATAGCAAACATCAATACTCTGCTGGACGACACGACAAATTTAGAGAGCTATAAAAGTTCCATCATGGATTTAAGCGATCAAACAGGCATATCAGCGGGAATCATGTCAAGCGGTATGTATCAAGCTATATCGTCTCTGGGTGACGGCGGAAAAGAAACAGAAAAAATCTTTGGAACAATGGCAAAAAGTGCAAAGGCGGGTGGTGCAGAAGTTGCCGACTCCGTCGCCTTGATCAGTGCCGGAATGAAGGGATATGACAGCATAAACGATGAAACTGCCCAGAGAATTTCTGACCTTGCTTTTCAGACTGCAAAACTTGGTGTAACAACATTTCCGGAAATGGCGAAAAGTATGCAGCCGTTATTCCCGCTGTCCAACTCCCTGAATTTATCATACGAAGAATTATTTGGATCCATGGCGACCCTTACCGGCGTAACCGGGAATACCGCAGAAGTATCCACGCAATTAAAGGCAGTCTTAGGAGGTTTAATGACGCCTACATCCTCTATGGAAAAATTACTTGATAAATATGGGTATGCCAATGGCGCAGCGATGATTAAATCAGAGGGACTGGCGGGCACACTGAAAATTTTACAGGATGAAACGGGTGGACAGTCTGATAAACTGGCTGAGTTATTTGGAAGCCAGGAAGCAATAGTAGCCATGACCGCCTTAACCGGTTCTCAGTTCGATACTTTTAACGAAAAATTAGAAGCAATGGGAACCGCCACCGGAGCTACAGAGGCCGCCTACGCAAAACTGGATACTAGTGGGGATAAGATAAGAAATTCGCTGAATAAAATCAAGAATACAGCAATTGATTTGGGGTCGTCGATGATCGATATGTTGGCACCGTCGATAGAATCCGCCAGTGATAAGATCAGCGAATTTGCAAAGTGGTTTACCGGTCTTGATGATAACACGAAAAAAACCATCATTACCGTTGCGGGTTTAGTAGCTGCCATCGGGCCACTATTAATAATTGGCGGGAAAATTTCATCTGGAATAAGCAGCATTATGGGATTGGCCGGGAAGCTGTCAGGGCTATGTAGTCCAATCGGTCTAATCGTTGCGGCTGTTGCGGCGCTGGCCGCTGGCTTCGCCTATCTGATGAGCACGAATTCTGAATTCAAGGATAGCGTTATGTCAGCATGGGGAGGGGTAAAAGAGACAATTTCCGGTGTGATCAATGCGATCCTACCTGTGATACAAAATTTGGTCAGCCAGATAGGACCTCTATTTGCATCGATAACTGAAACGGTAGGAAACGTATTTACACAATTAGCCCCCATAATAACCGATGTAATAAGCAATATAGCTCCCGCCTTAACATCCGTTTTTGGGGTCATCGGTGATGTTGTAGGGGCTATTGCAGAGGCATTTAATGGATTTTTTTCAGGCCTACAAAATGGATTTTCCAGTAATTTAGGTGGTGCTGCAGGTTTCGCAACCGGTATATCGGGAGCTTTCGGAGGAATCGGACCGGTAATAGAAATGATCGTTGGATTATTCCAGCAGTTTTTACCGCAGATTCAAACATTGGCGTCCACGATAGGATCTGCCCTTGTACCAGTATTTACTACGCTGGGTCAGACAATCGGATCGATAGCGGCGTCTGTTTTGCCGGCTTTAATGTCCATTATTTCAAATTTAGTCCCCGTGCTAATGAATATATTCTCAACTGCCATGCAGATCATTAACGCGGTGTTACCGGTGGTAATAAGCTTGATTCAGCAACTTGCCCCATTTATCGCGCAGATCGTCGATGTCATAAGTCAGTTAATGGCTTCACTGGCTCCGGTTATTGCCCAGCTGATCAATTCACTGTTACCGGTGATCACAAACATTGTTACCGTAATTATGAATGTCGTGACGGCAGTTATGCCGGCCGTTATATCGATCATGAATGTGATCATGTCCATAATAAAAACGGTAGTGCCGATCATCTCTGATATTTTAAGTGTGGTCATAAGTGTTGTAAGCGGTATACTTTCGGCCATAAGCCCGATCGTATCGTTTATTGGCGGAGTAATTACTGCGATTGTTTCCGTGATCGCCCCCATTGTTACATTTATAGCAGATATTATAGCTGTAATTATTGAGGTAATCGGGACAATTATAGGAGTAGTAACCGGTATATTTTCTACTGTGTTCAGCGTGATTTCAAATGTCTGGACCAGTATATCCAATTACATTTCGGCAGTAATAAACGCAGTATCTTCTGTTATTGCTTCGATATCAGGTACCGTGAGCAAAGTGTTCAACGGCATATATAATGTTGTATCAAAGATCATGACGAATGTCAGAAATTTTATATCAGGAGTTTTTAACGGAATAAAAAGCGCGTGGAACGGTTTGACATCGTTTGTATCCGGGATCTTTTCGGGGATTGCAGGAGCAGTTGAAAAACTGGTCAGTAAGGTTAAGGGATTTGTGAACGGTGTGATAGGTGGAGTCAATGCAGCCATAGGCATTATAAACAAGATACCTGGGGTAAATATTGGAATGATTCCATACCTGTTGCATGGTACCGATGACTGGGCGGGTGGATTCGCTCGGATGAATGAAGGCGGCCGGGGTGAACTTACATATCTGCCAGACGGGACCCAGGTGATACCACACGATATATCAGTACAGTATGCGAAAGAGGCAGCAAGGGCGAACCAGGGAAATGTAGTTGAAATAGATTATGCCCGGTTGATAACAGGTATTGCTGAATCAATGAGGAATGTAAGCGTCAGGCATGTAACCAGTTTGAACGGAAAAACCCTGGCAGATGAAATAACTCCGCTGATGGACACCGGTATGGGTCAGCGCGAAAGAATGGTAGGGAGGATGGCATATTAATGTCTGGAATACGTATAGGTGAAAAGCATACGGAAGATAACTGGGGATTAATTTGGACCGATTTAATTCTTTCGGCGCCGGAAGCAAAAACTGTAAAAGTTGAGATCCCCGGCGCCGACGGGACGATAGATCTGACGGAGGCGTTGGGTGGCGTTAAATTCCACGAACGCCAAATCGAATTTGATTTTCTATTGCAGGATAGAAATATAGAAACCTGGCACAAAATTACAAACGAGATAATGAACTATATTCACGGTAAGCGACTACAAATCATACTAGATACCGAGCCAGAATTTTATTACGAAGGTCGTTTCTTGGTGGATTCACAAAAGTCAGACGCGGTACATAGCATTATTGCCATCGTTGGGAGTGTAGATCCTTATAAATACGAGGTCTCAGATAGCCTGGGTGACTGGATGTGGGATGATTTTAATTTCGAGACTGGTATTGTAAGGGAATACAATGATCTGCAGGTTGAAGGAGAGCTGACCGTGATAATTCCGGGACTGCGCAAGCATGTTATCCCAATTATTACGGCGAGTGCTGCGATGGCGGTATCGTATCAGTCAAAGTACTACGATCTGGTGGCCGGAGTAAACAAAATATACGACCTGGTGCTAGGAGAGGAAGAAAACACCCTAACCTTTACAGGTAGCGGTACTGTGAGCATTGAGTATAGGGGAGGCAGCCTATAATGTATAGAATTATATGTAAGAACGGCAGTAAGGATTATGTACTGCACGATACCAGAGACGATAAGACGATCGCCCTAAACCCGAAGCTATCTTTACAGCTAAATAAGACCGGGAGCCTCTCATTTGCGCTTCCCGCCGGGCATGAAAATTATGACAAAATAAATAAGTTGACTTCGGTGATCGAAGTATATCAGGGTGATGACCTGATCTTTGCTGGCCGACCGTTGTCCGATGAGGTGGATTTTTACAACACAGGGACCATCCCCTGTGAGGGCGATCTGTCCTATCTGCTTGATAGTAAACAGCGTCCTTATGAGTACACCGGTGATATCCGTCCGTTCCTGCAGCAACTTATCACCAACCATAACGCCCAGGTTGAATCCGGGAAGCAGATCCAGCTTGGAGACGTAACGGTAGTGGATCCGAATGGGTATATCAACCGATCAGACAGCAATTATACGGACACACTGACCACGATCAACGAAAAGCTAGTCAAAACCCATGGCGGCTATATCCGGATCCGTCATGACGGCGGGAATCGATATCTTGATTACCTGTCCGATTACGGGAACACAAACACGCAGGTGATCCGATTCGGCGAAAACCTGATCGATCTGAAACGGTATGCAAAGGCAGAAAGTATCCGGACAGCAATAATCCCACTTGGGGCAGAAACGGAAGAAGAAGGAATCAACGGCACAAAGCTGCGGGTTAATATCACGTCAGTTAATGGCGGGAAGGACTATATCTTTGATCAGACAGCCGTGAATACCTGGGGGTGGATCTGGAACACCGTCGAATTTGACGACGTGACGCTTCCAGAAAATCTCAAGAAAAAAGGTGAAGCCTACCTGCAGGATTGCATCAATCTCGTGAATACGATTGAACTTTCTGCGGTGGATATGTCCATGATGGATGTTGATGCTGAAAAGATCAAGCTGGGCGATTGGATCAGAGTGGTCAGCGCACCACACGGTCTTGACCGGCTCTTCCTGGTGTCTAAGATGGATATTGATCTTGCGAATCCGGGGAATAACAAGATCACCCTCGGGAGCACCTTCCAGACGCTTACAGAGTCAAACAATAAGAGCAAGAACGATATATCAGCCCGGATCGAGCAGATCGCAAGGTCTACAAACACTCGGATCAACCAGGCGGTCGAACATGCTACGCAGTTAATTACCGGCGGACTGGGAGGGTATATTGTATTGGATTTGGCGGACGATGGACACCCACAGGCTATCCTGATCATGGATGCGCCGGATAAAAATCAGGCCATGAACATTATTCAGATCAATAAAAACGGGATAGGATTTTCTACCGCAGGGATCGCTGGACCTTACCGCAGCGCATGGACCATAGACGGGCATTTTGTTGCCGATTTCATCACCACCGGAACTATGCTGGCAGACCGAATTTTTGGTGGAACCCTTCGCCTGGGTGGCCAGGACAACGGGAACGGTGTCCTGGAAGTACAGGATGCCACAGGAGCGGTGATCGCTACATTGGATATCAATGGGTTGACGCTCAAAAAAGGTATACTTAGTGGAGTGGAAATCCGCCTGCAGGACGACGGTAGATCCGGGAAATTCAGTGTGACTTCGCCAACGGAATCCAGTGTGGAAATCCTTGGGTCCCGAATAGGTATGCTTAAAAATGGGACATATGTGTTTCTACTCAATGATATATTGGGCGATTACGCCGCTGCGAATCTGATTGGATCTCTGTCCGTTCAAGCGGGCGGCGGAACCGGTGCAATAGATGCAGACGGACAAATCACGGCCAGGGATGGATTCGCAACGGGTGGCGGTGTTGGATCAACGGATAGCATCCGTGTGATGACAGGCGAATCGTCCTATACAACGATCCGGTTTAGCGGAGGGATCATGACGGGAATAGATTAGAAAGGAGGCAAAAACCGAATGGCGAATATATCGGTATATCTTGAAAAAATATTGTCTGCTGTTTATGGTCGGGAAGTCCGCGGATCCATCCACGATGCGATCAAAGCCGGAAATGATGAGATTGAAAGCTATGCAGCGGCGGAAGCTGGCCGGGAATCAGCGGAACAGAAACGGCAAACAGATACCACGGCCGCGATACAGCGCTGCGATACAGCTGCGAGCAATGCAAATAGCGTTGCGGATGACTTGATAGCCCGCCGGGAGGCAGGAGAGTTTACGGGGCCGCAGGGGCCACCAGGACAAGACGGAGCGGCGGTTGTGACACAATTAGATCCGGGACTCTTTGCAATGGCCGTTAACAGTAACGGACATTTGATACTTACTCACAACGACAATGAACCCGCGCCCCCATTAGAAATCCAAAGCGGGCGCCTGGTTTATACGGTCAACGAATAGGAAAGGAAGTGTAATTATGGCACAAGTATTAGATTTAGGATCAGTAGTAGGACCGGCTGGGTCAGACGGGAAAAGTATATTGTACGGAACTGTAGCACCAACAGCGCAAGGAGTCAATGGAGATCTATATTTAAACACATCAAACTGGGATATGTACGCAAAAGAAAGCGGTTCCTGGGTGAAAAAAGGTAATATCAAAGGCGTGACAGGCGCGCAAGGAATTAAAGGCGATACTGGATTACAAGGTGCAAAGGGAGATAAGGGCGATAAAGGAGACACGGGATCCGCCGGTCCTGTTCCTGCCTTTTCGATCAATGCATCCGGCCATCTGATTGCAACATACGAATAGGAGGTATGAGTTATGGCAACAACAACCGTCGATTTAGGCCCTGTGATTGGGCCACAGGGACCGGCTGGCGCGGTCGATCCGACAACATTGATACCATTTACAACGCCGAGCACTGACGCAGACATGGTCAGCGGCGATCCGATCAACACCCTGTTTGGCAAGATCAAAAAGCGGCTTGCTGTGATCCTGGACAAAATCGGAGATCTCACCACGTTGACAACCACCGCAAAAAGCAATACCGTCGCTGCAATTAACGAGTTAAATAATAATTTAAGCTGGCAAAAACTCTCCGAATCAGGTGTTGTTGGCAGTAGCAATCCTGTTAACAGGGACTAT
>NZ_JAHQCX010000015.1 GCF_019042245.1 Diplocloster modestus | reverse complement strand
ATAGAAATCTCCTTCTACTGCTGCCAGAAGGAACTACAAAGATATCATACTGATATGAAAGAGTAAATATCAACTGTGCAGAAGTAAATGCTACCGCAAGAAAAGAGAGTGGAATTTACTTTTTCATTTCAGGTCATGGAAAGCAGGATGAGAGTACGTTGACAAGCACAAGTGAATCTGATATACTGTGAAAAATTGATAAATGAGAGGTTGGTTTTGATGTCGGTAGTGTCTGTAGAGGTAAAAGACAACTAAATCGTTGTAACAGGTGTACAAAAGGCGGCGGCTTAGGCCGTTTGTTTTGGTACCCCTGTATGCTGCCCTTACAGACTGCTGTCAGTATATAGAACCAATTGCGATAAAGGATATGTAACGGTGATAATTTCGCCCCGTTTTTTGTTGGAATAAGATATGCAATATGCCATATCCGTTTATAGGTTGTGCCTTTTCCGTAATCCCGCAGGAGCATTCTGACCGAAGGTCGTATGTGCAGCTGCGGGATTTTTTATTTTATAAGAAAGTAGCACCTATGAAATAAAAAACGCTCCGCGGGATACTCTTATTCTTTGCTATGAACAAATATATGCGCAGGAAAGCGCAGGCATGGAGGGAAATATGAATCAGAATGAACAAATATTAGAATTTAATAAAATACGAGATATGCTGCGTGAGATGGCGGTGAGTAAAGAGGCGAAAGAAAAGTTAATGCAGCTGGCTCCGTTTAACGATGAAAGAAAATGCAAAGAACAGTTGGAAGAGACCACCAGAGCGAGGCATATTTATGATACGTATGGACTGCCCCCTGTGTGTATGATGAAAGACCTGGAAAACATCATGGAATTATGCCGGGCAGGAGGGATGCTGCTGCCGGAGCAGTTGAATGAAGTGGCAGGATTTATCACCGGCTGCAGGCGAATGAAACAATATCTGAAAAGAGCGAAAGAACTGGAGCCTGGATTGGCCTCTTATGGAGAAGGAGTCTATGACCTTACAGAATTGTATGAGAAAATAACGCGAGCAATCCGTTATGATGAGGTGTACGAAAATGCATCGTCATATCTTCGGACGGTCTGCCGGAACATCGAACTAACGCAAAGCCGGATACAGGAAAAATTAAATCAGATGCTTGGTAGAAACCGACAGTGGTTTTCAGGAGATACTCCGGTCCGGCGCAATCATATCTATGTACTGCCGGTTAAAAAAGAATATAAAAACCAGGTAAGCGGCTCGGTTGTCGATATCTCAGGCAGTAAGGGCACTTATTTTATAGAACCCGCGTCAACGGCAAGACTGCGGGAAGAGCTGTCCGGCCTGATGATTGAAAAAGAAGATGAAATCCGCAGAATTCTATATGAACTTACCGGAGCCGTGGAGGCAAAAGGCAACGAACTCCGGTTCAATATGGAGATGATGCAGAAGCTGGATATGATCTTCGCAAAAGCTAAGCTAAGCGCACAGATGAGGGGAATACCTCCTGTAATTACCACAGAGCGCGGCATCCGGATCTGTGGCGGACGCCATCCTCTGATACCGGAGGATAAATGCGTACCGTTAGATTTTATCCTGGGGGATGCGTTTCACGGGGTAGTGATTACCGGGCCGAATACCGGTGGCAAGACAGTGGCTCTCAAGACAGTTGGTCTTCTATGTATGATGGCCCAGTGCGGTCTGCATGTCCCGGCCGGAGAGGGAACCTGTCTGTGTATGAACAGCCAGTACCTGTGCGACATAGGAGACAGACAGAGCATATCGGAGAATTTGTCTACTTTTTCCGCCCATATGAACAATGTGATTCAGATTCTGGATCAGGTGAATGAAGAGAGCCTGGTGCTGCTGGATGAGCTGGGGTCCGGTACGGATCCGACGGAAGGCATGGGGATCGCTGTCGCGGTCCTGGACGAACTAAAGAAACGCGGTTGTCTGTTCCTGGTGACGACACACTATCCGGAGGTGAAAACTTATGCAGAGAAAACAGGCGGGATACAAAATGCCAGGATGGCGTTTGACAGGGACACTCTAAGTCCTCTCTACCGGATGGAACAGGGAGTGGCCGGGGAAAGCTGTGCGCTTTATATAGCCGGCAGACTGGGGATGTCCCCGAAATTATTAAAAAAAGCGGAGCAGGCGGCTTACGGTAAGGAATTAAAACAGGATAAAGATACGCATATTCCGTTGGAAACATGGGACCAGGCGGATAAAAAACAGCCGGTTGAAAAAGCCGGATCAAAAGGTCCGCGGATTCAGCCGATACAGGATAAGCCGGTTCCGGAAAACTTACCTCAAAATATTTTTCAAATGGGAGACAGCGTATGTATCTATCCGCGGAAAGATACCGGAATCGTATATAGACCGGCGGATGAAATGGGGGAAGTAATCGTCCAGGTCAAGGGACGGAAGCAGAAGGTTCTCTATAAGAGGCTGAAACTGCTGGTCCCGGCTTCGGAATTATATCCTGAAGACTATGATTTCTCGATTATATTTGACACGGTAGCCAACCGGAAAGCCCGGCATAAAATGGGAAAAAGTCATCAGCCGGGACTGGAAATCCAGTATGAAGATGAGTTGTAAAACTTAAGAAAGAATAGACAGGTCTTTTGCCATAAAAAGATCTGCATGAGGATTATTGTTATACCGCGGTATTTCCAAAAAACCATACTTTCGGTACAACGCTATGGCGCCGGAACCAGAACGTATGGTATCCAGATACATGCTGCGATATCCGCAATCCAGCGCATAGGACAGGGCTGTGGACAGAAGAAGTGATCCATAGCCTTTTCCATGGTACGACTGCCGCAGATATAGTATTTTCAACTCACAATCAGTTGCGCAGGGAGCAGAATCTGATTTTTTATTCAACAGGATCAGAGGACGGACCGCTGCGGTTCCAACCAGTTTAACGCCGTCAAACAGACACCAGCATCTGCCTTCCGAAAAGGTTTCCGACAGCCTGGTAAGTGATGCATGCCGTCCGGATGGATCAAATATACGCCCGGATTCCGGCAGGCATTGTTCGAAAAAAATATTGGTCTGGAGTTGATCGTTTTCCTGAAAGATACGCAGATCCATATGTATACCATCTTTTTCTTTGCATTTGAGCTTAAGGAGAGTGTACCTGTATTCCGGAAAAAATGCAAGGCAAAAGCAGAATATTGATTTACGAGAATATTAAAGTTTTGTAAATTACCTGAGAATTATTGCCAATAGTCTAATAAGTGTATATAATAAATTTATTAGAATTATATGATCTCAATTGGCAGTTCTGCCCGTATTCCCACATGTTTTATCAGAGAATAAAATTTATAGAATATCCGGATATTTTACTTGTAATAGGTACTGCTTGGAGACTATAATATTACAAAACAAAAGATTGAAATAGGGACGTGAATAACAGAAATTTACATATATATATGCGTATATGCTGCCTATATATTTTGTATGTTTACTGGAATACTGCCAATGAGAATAATCAAGTCCCCCTGGATTCTAATACTTTGAGATCCTGATCGATTGGATTGAAAGAACATATTTATTTAGGGGATATTAAAATTAAGTAGAAAATGGAGAAAGGAGGGGGATATTATGGCATTGTCACAGGATGATTTACAGGCTATAGCAGCAATAATGGATGCAAAATTAGATCCTGTTAAGATGGAAATCGCAGGAATGAAGTCGGAAATCTCAGGAATGAAGTCGGAAATCGCAGGAACGAAGTCGGAAATCGCAGGAATGAAGTCGGAAATCGCAGGAACGAAGTCGGAAATCACAGAAATGAAGTCGGAAATAACAGGAATGAAGTCGGAAATCGCAGGAATGAAGTCGGAAATCACAGGAATCAAAGCCGAGTTAGCCAAAAAAGCGGATAAGTCAGATATTGAATATCTAAAATATCAAATCAGAAAGTCTGAGAGGCTGATACTTGATGAAGTGGAAAGAGTTCATGAGATCTTAGACAGGCATATAAAAGATACTTCGCGGCATACGGCATAAAACGATTTGCCGCGTCATACGAAAAGAACAGGATTTCAAAAACCCTGTTCTTTTAGTTCTTTCACAAGCTTCACGTAAAATTCCCTTACATCAAAATCCTTAATATTTTCTCTGCGCAGATCGATCATGTCTCCGTGAGAGATCCCACGGCGCCCGGGCGTTTCCAAATAGCCTAAAAACTTTCCCCAGATCGCGGAACCAGCACATACCAGACCATCATTGACACCTTCGCAATGTTTGACGAGGAGGTAACCGATATTACAGGGAATCCCATCACTGAGTGGACTTTTCATACGGGACATTACGCTTTGATAGAGAATCCCGGGACAATCTACAGCCTTTGCATTGATCAAAGAGCAGTGATCATGCGTCAGGTCATAGACTGCGGACTGAAAGTCCGGTGAAGCGTCTCCTAATTTGGAAAAGAGCCGGTTATATTTGGCTGATACGAAGGACAACAGTTTCTTCGGGCATCGGGTCAGCACCTGATCCACCCAGCAGCAGCCCTGATGGGGTGTATTGATGGTGGTTAAAGAGGCGACATAGGGTGCGAGACCGAGACAGCTGATGGCATAGCGGGAATCCAGTCCGCCTTTTGAGTGTGCGATCAGGTTCACTTTTTCACAGCCGGTTTTCCGTATAATCTCCAGAACCCGTTCCTTAAGCTCCAGGGCGCTGGTTTCGACCGAAGCGGCGGACTGCTGCTTGCCATAATAGACTGTACAGCCATTACGGATCAGCTCTTTTGGTATTCTTCCCCAATAGTTAAAAAACTGCCAGTCCCTGAAAAAGACTCCATGTACCAATACTACCGGATATCGGGTTCTGCACAGTTCATTTTCCCGGCGCACTTCATTTAATTCAATCTTACTCAACTCAAATTCATATTCCATACGGACTTTATGACAGATAGAAAAAGTCAACCACAGATTCAGCACAGGAACCCACCAAAGCAGGAGCCAGGCCAGTCTTTTAAGCAGACTGATCTGAGTGGAGGCAGCAATAATCCGCAAAAAACTGTTCAGCGTCATCAGAAAACCCAGAATCACAGCCACCAGAATATTAAACAGGAAGATGACAACCTCCCCCCAATTGGACAGCCTTTGGGATCCAAACCAGATCAGAAACACCACCTCGGCCACTGCACAGATCCCGGTTACCAGGATCAGTTCATAACCGCCGGATAAAGCCTGCAGCCTGACCGTCAATTTTTTTCGGTAGACAGGCAGGATCTGATACAGCACATAGGCGGTACAAAACAGCAGTATTCCTGCTATCACCAACGGCAGAGGGAAGGGATGCCGTGTGATAAATAAAATATAATTAGCTAAAACTAGATAAACGCAAATTCCGTAAAGCCTTTTTACCCATTTCACCTTAAGTTCCTCACTTTATGTAGAAAAAACAGATATAATGTCCTCCGCTATTATACCATAACTGGAAACGGCGAACAATTTGATATTTTTATATCTTCTTCTATCTAGATAATATCTTCTTCTATATAAATAAAGGTAAATTCATCCGCTGGCCCTGTTAACAGAATCTTAATGCCGTATAAGGAAAGCGATATGCTTTCTTTATTTTTTTTGTGCTAACCTTTAAGTGTAGAAAAGATAAAGTCATAGAAGGGGATGTTTCCTATGTTAGCACAGAGCAGTTTTCAGACCATACCAGAAACCTATGGATACCAACCGGTACCATTGAGGAAGAGAATCCGCAATCTTCTGAAATTCAGAGAGAATGCGAAATATCAGGAATTCGTCGATGCGCATCCGTTTACGGCCTTGCTTCTGGGACAGTTTGCGATTGGGGCAGGACTGGTCATATCACTGAGTGTCCTGACCACCATCTGTGCGGTCCCGGTATGGCTGATCTGTAAACTACTGGGAGTTATGTAAAAATGGAGGTAGAAGTCTATGAGTGTAATGCTAGGTCTAATTGGTTTGACAGCAGTATTTCTATTTGTGTATTTGACGATGATCTTGCTGAGAGGTGATAAGCTATGAGCAATGTGGTGATTCAATGTGTGTTATATCTGGTGATTTTAGTTGCGCTTGGAATCCCATTGGGCAAATACATGGGAAAAGTAATGAATGGGGAGAAGGTGTTCTTGTCCAGAATCCTGTCCCCGGTGGAAAACGGAATCTATAAGTTGTTACATATCGACAAAGACGAAGATATGACCTGGAAAAAATACGCAGTGTGCGCGGTGGCGTTCAGTGTTATAGGCTTTATTTTTTTGCTCGTCATGTGTCTGGGACAGGGAATTCTTCCGCTGAATCCGGAGAAATTCGGCGGTCAGTCCTGGCATCTCGCCTTTAATACTACATCGAGTTTTGTTACCAATACGAACTGGCAGGCGTATTCGGCGGAGAACCCATCCGGAGGTTTGAGTTATTTCACACAAATGCTGGGATTAAATGTCCAGAACTTCGTGTCGGCTGCGACCGGGATAGCGGTGCTGTTTGCGCTGATCCGCGGATTCCTGAGGGTGAAGAAAAAAGGCCTGGGGAATTTCTATACGGATATGACGAAAATTGTCCTTTATATTCTAATGCCGATCTGTCTGATTTCCGCAGTTGTATTAGTGTCCCAGGGGGTTCCGCAGACGTTCCGTGAATATCAGGAGGTAGATTTGCTGGAGCCTGTCACGTTGGAAGACGGTACGGTAGTTACGAAGGAAGTAATTCCTTTGGGACCTGCGGCCAGCCAGATCGCAATCAAACAGGCCGGTACCAACGGCGGCGGTTTCTGGGGGCTGAATTCCACACATCCGTTTGAGAATCCCACCCCGCTTAGCAATATGTTTGAGATGATCCTGCTCCTGCTAATCCCTGTCGGACTTTGCTTTACGTTTGGGCGTAATATAAAAGATATGAGGCAGGGACGGGCGATTTTCATTGCGATGTTTCTGATGCTGGTCGTGGCTCTTGGCATCGTTGCCTTTAATGAACAGGCCGGGACACCCCAGCTGGCACAAAACGGCGCGGTAGACATCGCTGCCGGAGCAGACCAGGCAGGCGGGAATATGGAAGGGAAGGAGACCCGGTTTGGTATCGCCACTTCTTCTACCTGGGCCGCATTTACTACGGCAGCTTCCAACGGTTCGGTAAACTCCATGCATGACAGCTATACCCCGATCGGCGGTATGATACCCATGCTCTTAATGATGCTTGGAGAAGTCGTGTTCGGCGGGACTGGCTGCGGGCTGTACGGGATGATCGGTTTCGCGATTTTGACTGTGTTTATCGCCGGACTGATGGTGGGCAGGACACCGGAATACCTGGGGAAAAAGATCGAGCCTTTTGAGATGAAGATGGCTGTGCTGGTATGCCTGGCCACGCCGATCGGAATCCTGATCGGCAGCGGTCTGGCCTGCCTGCTTCCGGCTACGGCAGACAGCCTGAATAATCCAGGCGCCCACGGCCTGTCGGAAATCCTGTATGCTTACTCCTCCGCAGGAGGGAACAATGGATCGGCCTTTGCCGGATTCAACGCGAATACACCGTTCCTAAATGTCAGCATTGGACTGGTTATGCTGTTTGTACGTTTCCTCCCCATGCTGGCTGCATTGGCGATCGCGGGAAGCCTGGTACAGAAGAAAAAAGTGGCGGTCAGCGCGGGAACGCTGCCCACCCATAACGCGATGTTCATTTTCCTGCTGGTTTTCATCGTTCTTCTGGTAGGAGCACTGAGCTTCTTCCCGGCACTGGCACTTGGACCGATCGCTGAATTCTTTCAAATGATTGCTTAGTGGAGGCTGTAAAAATGAGTGAGAAAAAGAAAAGTATATTTTCCGATAAAAAAATAATGACACGGGCACTGAAGGATTCTTTTGTCAAGCTGGATCCCAGAGTGCAGATTAAAAATCCGGTCATGTTTATGGTCTATGTATCAGCCATACTGACCCTGGTACTGTTTGCCTTCGCGTTGTGCGGCGTAAGAGACGCACAGCCCGCTTTTATCCTGAGTGTTTCTGTCATCTTATGGCTTACCGTCCTGTTTGCAAATTTCGCGGAAGCCATCGCTGAAGGGCGCGGAAAGGCTCAGGCAGATACGCTGCGTGCCAACAGAAAGGACGTGACCGCCAATAAAATCCCGTCCCCGGATAAAAAAGATAAAATCCAGCATGTTCCGTCCGGAAATTTGGTCAAAGGCGACATTGTATATGTAAGGGCCGGGGAACAGATCCCCGGTGACGGCGAAGTAATCGAAGGCGCGGCATCGGTGGATGAAAGCGCGATTACCGGTGAATCCGCGCCGGTGATCCGTGAGAGCGGCGGGGACAGAAGTGCTGTGACAGGCGGAACCACCGTGGTATCCGACTGGCTGGTGATTCGAATTACCAGTGAACCAGGCGAAAGCTTCCTGGATAAGATGATCGCCATGGTAGAAGGGGCTGCCAGAAAGAAGACGCCCAACGAGATCGCCCTGCAGATCCTGCTGGTCGCCCTGTCCATGATCTTCCTGCTGGTGACAGTGGCACTGTATGCCTACTCCCTTTTTTCCGCGGGGCAGATGGGACAGCCCAACCCGACATCTGTGACCGCATTAGTGGCACTGTTAATCTGCCTGGCGCCCACGACGATCGGTGCGCTGCTGTCGGCCATCGGTATCGCCGGAATGAGCCGGCTGAATCAGGCCAATGTGCTGGCCATGAGCGGCCGCGCCATCGAGGCGGCCGGGGATGTGGATATCCTGCTGCTGGATAAGACCGGAACGATCACCCTGGGTAACCGGCAGGCCGGCGAATTCATCCCGGTAGACGGCAAAGATAAGAGAGAACTTGCGGATGCTGCCCAGCTGGCCTCCCTGGCGGATGAGACGCCGGAGGGAAGAAGCGTGGTGGTACTGGCCAAGGAAGAGTATGGGATCCGGGAGAGAAAGATCGGTCAGATGCATGCCCGGTTCATTCCTTTTACCGCTAAGACCAGAATGAGCGGAGTGGATTATGAAGGCAATGAAATCAGAAAGGGCGCAGCCGACGCCATCAGAGAATATGTGATTTCCAAAGGAGGCTCGTTCAGCAGTGAATGCGAACAGATAGTGACGGACATTTCCAAACAGGGCGGTACACCGCTGGTGGTGGCTAAAAATGGGAATGTTCTGGGCGTGATCCACCTGAAGGATATTGTAAAACATGGAGTAAAAGATAAATTTTCGGATCTTCGGAAGATGGGAATCAAGACCATCATGATCACTGGAGATAATCCGCTGACGGCATCGGCCATCGCGGCGGAGGCTGGTGTCGACGACTTCCTGGCGGAAGCTACCCCGGAAGCAAAATTAACCATGATCCGCGATTACCAGGCCCATGGCCATCTGGTGGCCATGACCGGAGACGGGACCAACGATGCTCCGGCTCTGGCCCAGGCCGATGTGGCCGTAGCCATGAATACGGGTACCCAGGCGGCCAAAGAAGCCGGAAATATGGTGGATCTGGACTCCTCACCGACGAAGCTTATTGAGATCGTGAAGATCGGCAAACAGCTGTTGATGACCCGTGGAGCCCTTACCACTTTCAGCATCGCCAATGATGTGGCGAAATACTTTGCTATCATACCGGCTCTGTTTGTCAGCTTATATCCGGGGCTGCAGGCACTGAACATTATGAATCTGCACAGTGCCCAGAGCGCGATTATCTCAGCCATCATCTATAATGCGCTGATTATCGTGGCATTGATCCCGCTGGCGCTTAAGGGGGTCAAATACCGGGAGGTGCCCGCTTCGAAAATGCTTTCCAAAAATCTGCTGGTCTATGGGCTGGGCGGGATTCTGATTCCGTTTCTGGCAATTAAGCTGATCGATGTAATTATTGTAGGTATGGGAATTCTGTAGGAAGTGATCCGGGAAATGTATTTTAAATATTCATTCAAACAGGTTTTAAAAATGTTCCGGTACGCGGTGATCATACCGCTGGTGACGGTAATGTCTGCTATGATCCTGTTTGGGATCATACAGACAATCGTAACCGAATGGCTCTGAATATGTAGCTTTCAAATGCAAATGGAGGAAAAGTTATGAAAACATTAAAAGCAGTTGTACCGAAAATGCTTGGTTTTTTCGTTTTACTGATGGTTATCACAGGCCTGATCTATCCGCTTGTTGTAACCGGCATTTCAAAAGTATTTTTTAATGATAAAGCAAACGGGTCCATCATAGAGATCGACGGTAAAAAATATGGAAGTGCCCTTCTGGCCCAGGAATTTACCTCAGATGATTACCTGTGGGGCAGAATTATGAATCTGGACACGGAGACTTACACGAACGATAAGGGAGAAACACTAGTTTATTCCTGGGCTTCCAACAAAAGCCCGGCCGGGGAAGAGCTGGAAGGCATGATCGCCGAGAGAGTGGAGAAGATAAAGGCCGCGAATCCACAAAGAGACGGGGAAGCGATACCGGTTGATCTTGTCACCAGCTCGGGTTCCGGACTGGACCCTCATATTTCTCCTGCTGCGGCTGAGTATCAGGTGCCGAGAATCGCAGAATCCAGAGGAATATCCGAAGAGGAGCTTAGACAGGTGATTGTTAAGTATACGGACGGAAAATTTCTGGGGATTTTCGGGGAAAAGCGGGTAAATGTATTAGAAGTCAACCTTGCGCTGGACGGCATTTTAAAGTAGAATAGTGGCGTAAATTGCAAAGCCGCTATCTTTACACAATCTTAACATCTGCCGTGACAAAATGCATGGTATCTTAATTCCTTTGCTAATATAATAAAATTATCAAAGGAAAGGAAGGAACGCCTTATGTTTAAGAATAGCCATTTAATGAGAAAGAAACGGCAGACAGCGCTGGTGATTGGCTGCGGAAGATTAGGTGCGAACCTGGCCGGCAGTTTATGCGATAAGGGATATGATACGATCGTAATCGATAAAGACGAGACGGCATTTGGGCAGCTTCCTGATAATTTCAGCGGGTATCAGATCACTGGTGACGGAACGGATAAGAATCTGCTGGAAAAAGCCGGAATCGGGAATGCGGATATGGTGATAGCGGCCGCCGAGCGGGATAATATCAACAGTCTGGTGTGCCAGATGGCGGGGAGGATCTACCAGGTCCCCAATGTATATATGAGGCTGAACGATCCCAATATGGAAGATATAATCGAAGGCTATGGAATCCGGGTGATCTATCCGTTCCGTCTTTCGGTAAATGAATTTGAACGTCTCAGCCATGCAGAGGCATAAGAGAATGAATAAATTGAAGTCTGGAAGTGTGAAGAAATGGACATGATAGTGGCCGGAGGAAGGACAAAAGCGGATTTTCTGATAGCCAATCTGCTGGAAAAACATCACAGGGTCGTGGTGATCAACGACGATGATGAGTTCTGCAAATATCTGGCATACACCCACAACCTTCCGGTAATCTGCGGGGACCCGTGTAGGAAATCCGTCATGGATGATGCGCAGATCGAGGATTTCGATGTACTGATTGCCCTCAAACCGGATGATGCTGACAATTTTGAGATCTGTCAGATGGCGAAAAAGCTCTATCACATAAAAAAGACCGTCTGTGTCGTTTCCAATCCGAAGAACGTAGAAATATTCAGAGCACTGGGAATTAATACGGTTATCAGCGCAACCTACGAGGTGGCCCACATGATCGCGGAGGCCACTACACTGGACAATTTCAGGAAGTCGCTGGAATTGAAAGAAGATCAGATCGTGTTAACGGAACTGCAGGTGCATGATTCCTATCCCGTCTGCAACTGTCAGATTAAAGAACTGGATATTCCGGAAAATGTAATCATCAGCTGTATCATCCGGGAGAATCATATGATCGTTCCGAATGGCTCCACAAGGATACAGGAAAAAGATAAATTGCTGGTGATATCGTCGAAGCTTGGACAGCAGGAGATGATCCATCAGTTTTCAGGAGGTAATGAGTAAATGCCTCGGAAACAGTCACACGGTAACGGATACCGGCTGATCATCCGGTATCTTGGAATAACAAGTATTCTGGTAGGGGTAGCGTTACTGCTGCCTCTGCTTTTGCTGCCGGTATATCCGCAGGAAGCGGAATATGCCAAATGTTTCCTGCTGCCAGGTATCACTTCGGTCATCGCCGGGTATCTGGTTTATGAGCTTTTAAAGGAAGAAGCCTGGGGGAGGCTGAAAAAGAATCAGGCGGCAATGATCGTAACACTGTCCTGGGCACTGGCCATTCTGGTCAGTGCGGTACCATTTATGATGACCGGTAACTATAATTTTACGCAATCGGTTTTTGAGTGTACCAGCGGATACAGTACTACCGGACTTTCTGTAGTCAATGTGGAGGAGGCCCCCCACCTTTTTTTGATGTTCCGGAGTATTATGTTATTTGTGGGAGGCGTGGGGTTAGTTCTGGTGGTCATGTCCGTCATCACCGATTATTATGGTATGCGGCTGTTTGAGGCGGAAGGACATGACCAGATGGCTCCCAATCTGGTTAAATCGGCCCGGGTAATTATTTCCATCTATTCCGGTTATATTATCGGTGGAACAATACTATACATGGTTTTCGGAATGAACTGGTTCGATGCCCTGAACCATTCCATCGCCGCTGTGTCCACCGGAGGCTTTTCCACGAAAGCGTCCAGTATCGGCTACTATCAGAATCTGGGAATCGAGATCGTAACGATTGTACTGATGCTCCTGGGCGGCACCGGTTTCCTGGTCCACCTGGCACTGGTGAAGGGGGAATTTAAGAAAGTGGTTTCCCATAGCGAATTCCGGTTTCAGTTAGTGGTCTACCCGGCGGCTATCGCAGCGGCGGCCGTGCTGATGCTGCGCCAGTTTGCTTTATCGGTACCGGAGAGTATTCGAAACGCAGTGTTTCAGGCCGTTTCCGCCATGACGACCACGGGGTTTCAGACGGTAGACAGTTTCCGGACATTCAGCCCAGCTCTGATGCTGCTCATGACGCTTCTGATGCTGATCGGCGGCGGGGCGGGCTCCACGGCCGGAGGGATTAAGCAATACCGGGTATATCTGGTAGTGAAAGAAATGTTCTGGACGTTGCAGGACCGTCTGTCGCCGGACCGTGTGATCCGTCCCAGAACCGTCAACCGGTGCGGGGATAAGGTGATACTAAAAGAGGAAGAAAAAAGTGCAGTCAGCAACTACTTTGTCCTGTATATGTTTTTATTTATGATCGGGACATTTATATTCTGCTGTTATGGGTATTCAATACAGGATTCCATGTTTGAATTCTCCTCAGCGATCAGTACGGTAGGGCTGTCGGCAGGAATTACTGGATATGATGCTCCAGCCGGTGTGTTATGGACTGCCACAGCGGGGATGTTTATCGGAAGACTGGAAGTTTACATAGTGCTCATAACAGTTCTGAAAATGATGATTGATACGGGAAAGAAGGTGCAGGGATGGAGAAGAGGAATCCGGAACAGATTCTTAAAATGATACAGGAACAGGATCGGGAACGGGAGGAAAATCATGGAAAGCTGAAGATTTTTTTTGGATACGCAGCGGGATCCGGAAAAACCTATACGATGCTGGAAGCTGCCCATGACCTGGCCAGATCCGGTGTGGACGTGGTATCCGGTTATATAGAACCCCATACCCGTCCGGGTACCATGAAACTGACGGCAGGTCTCAAAGCCCTGACGCCCAGATCTGTGGAATATAAAGGAATCACGCTCAAGGAGTTTGATCTGGATGCCGCGCTCCTACGGAAACCCCAGGTGATTCTGGTCGATGAGCTGGCCCACACCAACGCGCCGGGCTCCAGACACCCGAAGCGCTACCAGGATATTCAGGAACTTCTGGACGCGGGTATACATGTATATACCACTTTGAATGTACAGCATTTGGAAAGCTTAAACGACATTGTAACCTCCATCACCCATGTGATCGTCAAGGAGCGGGTGCCTGATTTTATTTTCGACGAGGCAACCCAGGTAGAGCTTGTGGACATCGAGCCGGAGGAACTGCAGGAGCGGCTCAGGGAGGGGAAAATCTATGATACCTCCAAGGTGGAGCGGGCCTGCACGAACTTTTTTACCAGCGAAAACCTGACTGCCCTGCGTGAAATTGCGCTGCGGCGGTGCGCAGACCGGGTTACCAAACATATCATCCGGGAAAAAGAGATCAGCCAGAAACAGGAATACTACGCGGGAGAACATATCCTGGTGTGCATATCAGGGTCTCCCAGTAATGCGAAAGTGATTCGGACCGCGGCCAGGATGGCACAGGCCTTTCATGGCAACTTTACCGGGCTTTTTGTGGAGACGATGGAATACGAGCAGGAGAATAAGAAGCTGAAGGCCCCGCTGGACAATAATATTAAGCTGGCCAAGCAGCTGGGGGCCAACATAGCAACCACCTATGGCCAGGATATAGCCCACCAGATCGCCGGATACGCCAGACAGGCCGGAGTATCCAAGATCGTAATCGGCAGGAGTGTCAGAAAGAAAACCTGGTTCAATAAAGACCTGAATCTGATCGAAAAACTCTCACTGCTGGCACCGGAGATCGATATCTATATCATTCCGGACATATCCGCCGGGGCGGTCAAAAGAAAATTTTCCGGAATAAAAAGGCCGAAGCTGATAGATGGTGTCAGGACAGCTGCCATTCTGGCGGCCTGTACCATGGCCGGCCTGCTGGTGAAAAAGTTCGGTATGACGGAAGCCAATATTACTTCTATCTATCTGCTGGGCGTACTCATTGTGGCGGCCATAACCAGGGGCAGGATTTACGGTGTCATCGCTTCCTTCCTAAGCGTGGTAATATTCAACTTCTTCTTTACCATTCCGGTCTACACGTTCCGTTTTTATGATAAAAACTATATCTTTACGTTTTTCGTCATGTTAGTCGTCTCGCTCATCATCAGTTCTTTTGCCATAAAGCTGCAGAATCAGGCTATGCAGGCGACCAAGACTTCCGTTCGGACGGAGATTATGTTCAACACCAGTAAAATGCTGCAAAAAAAGCAGGATATCCAAGGAATATTCAGCGGTACGGCGCGGCAGCTAACCGAATTGCTGCACAAGGCCGTAGTCTTATATCCTGCCCTTGACGGGAACCTTTCCCGCCCGGTATTCTTCGGAAGCCCGGAAGAACAGGCGGAGGCGAAAAGACTGCTGGACAATGAATATGAGCAGGCAGCCGCTCTGTGGGTATTGAAAAACCGCCATTCCGCCGGCAGGACTACGGATACGCTGCCTTCCAGCAAAGCGATGTATATCCCGATCCGAAACGGCAGCCAGGTATTTGCCGTAGCAGGGATTGAACTAAAGGATGGGGAGGTGCTGGAGGCTTTTGAGAGAAACGTCATGAAGGCCATGCTGACGGAAGTGGCTTTTGCCATCGAAAAAGTAATATTGAATCAACAAAGAGAAGAAATTATGGTACAATCAGAGAAAGAAAAGCTGCGCAACAACCTGCTGCGTTCCATTTCCCATGATCTTCGGACCCCGCTTGCCGGCATCACAGGAAGCGCCAGTTTCCTGCTGGAGAGCTACGAGAAATTAGATCAGGAGAGCAGGGAATCCCTGCTGCGGGATATTCTAAATGATTCCACCTGGATGAGCAATCTGGTAAATAATCTGTTAAATATGACCAGGATACAGGACGGGCGTTTGAGTATCCAGCATGAAGATGAAGTGGTGGAAGATATCGTCAGCGAAGCGGTATCCAGGATGGAACGGCGCCTGGGCAGCAGAACGCTTGATATCGACCTGCCGGAAGAACTGCTGGTCATTCCCATGGATGGCCAGCTGATCATACAGGTACTGGTGAACCTGATGGAAAACTCCATGAAGCATACAGCCCAGGACGGCACGATCCGGATTCATGTATTCCTGACCGAAGATGAGAGGGGCAAAGAGAACGCCCGCTTTGAGGTTACCGATAACGGCAGCGGTATCGACGAAAAAATTCTGGATACCATGTTCGACAGCTTTGTCACATCCGGTGCTTCCACTGCCGACGGAAAAAGGGGAACCGGACTGGGACTAAGCATCTGCAAAGCGATCATTCAGGCGCACAACGGAAGCATCCATGCATATAACAATGAAGACCAGGGGGCGACAGTATACTTCCTGCTCCCGGCAAAAAGAGAGGACTGACGGCCGATGACAAATACAAAAGGACTGGTACTGATCATAGAAGATGACAAAAGTATACTAAATTTCCTGGGAATCTCCATGAAGACAAACGGATATTCCTACGATATAGCGGAGAACGGATTGAACGGCATCTCCCTGTTCATGACTAACAAGCCGGATCTCATCCTCCTGGACTTAGGCCTTCCCGACATCGACGGAACCGAGGTCATCAAGCAGGTACGCATGACCTCCAAGACCCCGATCATCGTCATCTCCTCCAGGGGACAGGAAAAAGAAAAGGTCGAGGCCCTGGATCTGGGCGCCAACGACTACCTGACCAAGCCCTTCAGTGTCAACGAACTGTTTGCCCGCATCCGTGTGGCCATGCGCAGCACCTATCCCATAGAAACCGCGGACGAAATCTTTACCCTGGATGCCTTGAAGATCGACTTCGAAAAGCGTCAGGTATTCATAGACGAGGAGGAGATCCACCTCACCCCCATCGAATACAAGATCCTGGTCCTCCTAGTCAAAAATGCCGGCAAAGTTCTGACCCACACCTATATCCAGAACGAAATCTGGGGCTACAGTGAATTCGGGGAACACCAGTCCCTGCGTGTCTTTATGGCCAACATCCGCCGCAAAATCGAAAAAGACACCAACCATCCCCGTTATATCATGACCGAAGTGGGGGTCGGGTACCGCTTCGTGGACCGGTGAGGTTGTTGATGAGTTCTGGTTGGGGGCCGGGGGTGATGGATGGTCCGGGGCCGGCGGAGGGGCAGCGGGAGGTGCAGGGGCATGATTCTGCCGGGATGGCTGCGGTTGTTCGCAGGCCCCACGGCGGCTGTACCCGGTTGCCGGCGGAAAATTGGACGGGCGCTCGGCTGTGGGCTTGCGCCGGCAGCTGCTAAATAAAAACGGGACAGCGGGGTCAGGAACCGGGGCC
Organism: Diplocloster modestus; assembly: GCF_019042245.1. Lineage (GTDB taxonomy): Bacteria > Bacillota > Clostridia > Lachnospirales > Lachnospiraceae > Diplocloster > Diplocloster modestus. The sequence goes on along the minus strand of NZ_JAHQCX010000015.1, from coordinate 119,373 downwards.
ATTCGCTGAGAACATTTGATATGTTCTCGGCTCAGAGCCCCTTGCGTGTCGGTGTGGAACACCGCCCCGCATCCTGACCCCACTGCCCCGTTTTTATTAAACAGCTGCACGGCCGCCCAATGCCGGGCGCCCGTCCAATTTTCCACCGGGAACCGGGCACAGCCGCCGTGGGGCCTGCGAACAACCGCAGCCATCCCGGCAGAATCATGCCCCTGCACCTCCCGCTGCCCCTCCGCCAGCCCCTGCTATGGTTCAGGCCAGATACACATTAGCCGGCGGGGTCCTAATTCAATCCCTAAACCTTCTCATACCGATCCACGTCCACCACGAAGATGACCGCGCCGCCCACGTCTATCGTGACGGGGATGACCGTACAGTTTCCGGGAGGAGCATTTTCCGTGTACGGTATGTTGTACATGACCTGTTTGCGTTTTCCGCATTCGGTTTTAATGATGGTGATAGCCTCCTCTACCCGCTCTTCTTCGGTTCCGATCATAAGAGTTGTGTTTCCCTTGCGCATAAAGCCGCCTGTGGTGGCCAGCTTGGTGACGCTGAAGTGATTCAGGGTCAGTTCCTCGGTGACATTTACACTGTCGTCCGAATGGATAATTGCGAATACGATTTTCAACCCGATGACCTCCTTTCTGCCCAGTTCATTCATGGATGGAATATCACGATATGTCGTTGGAATTACATGGCTGTTAACGTTTTCTGAACCAGCGTCCCCGGTTCGCAGGACGAGCTCTCGTATACCAGTTTTTCATAGCTGAGCTTGTGGCGTCGAAATAAACGGGAAAGCGTTTCCCATTCATCGTGGAATACACATATTGCATATAGGGGGCGGCTGTCATATTGCTTCAGATAACGGATCAGAAGCGGTAGTTCGTCGCCGCTGTCCAATGCGGCAATCGTCACGTGATATTTCAGAATACATTGTAACATATTTTTATCACAATCCCAATCATGTTCTGTATTTTTATGAAGAATCAAAACTTCCGGGTTGCCGGAATAGCCGTATTTATGAATTTGCATATTGGAAATGCCTCCTTACAAAATGTGTGGAAGAGCGGCCGTTTTCATGAAGGATACTTGCTTTTCCGTGAAAATCGGTTTCGGCTTTCGGGTCTGTGAGCTGGTATTTTTTCATCACCTTTAAGAGCTTTTCAGCCATGACGGGTTCCATTTCACACAGAGGGAGGCGGCAGGGACCGACGGGAATGCCCATGTACCGCATGGCTTGTTTTACCGGAATGGGGTTTACATCGTAAAATAAAGCTTCGATCAGTTCCAGGTATTTTAATTGGAGTTCATCGCTGATTTCGGGATGGCCCTGGAAGAAGCTTTCGCACATATCGTGTGTCTCCTGGGGCAGGATGTTAGCCAGCACGGATATGACTCCTTTGGCGCCCAGTGCGAGTGCGGAGGTGATTTGATCGTCATTGCCGGAATAGATATCCAGCCGGCTGCCGCAGATGGAAGCGATTTTGGCAATCTGGGAGAAGTTTCCGCTGGCTTCTTTTACGCCTACGATATTCTCTGCTTCGCAGAGCTGCTGGTAGGTCTGAGGAAGGATATTGACTCCGGTTCTGGAAGGAATATTGTAAAGAAGGATGGGCAGATCCGTAGTGGCGGCAATGGCGTGAAAATGGCTGACAAGACCGGCCTGGGAACATTTGTTATAGTATGGGGTCACCTGGAGCAGGGCGTCGGCACCGGCTTTTTGGGCCAGCAGGGACAATTCGATGGCGTGAGCGGTACAGTTGGAGCCTGCACCTGCAATGACTGGAACACGGTGGGCGGCACAGGAGACGGTACATCGGATGACTTCTGTCTGCTCCTTGATGGAGAGTGTGGAAGCTTCCCCGGTGGTACCTGTGATGATAATGGCATCTGTGTGCCGGCTGATCTGATTTTCAATGAGTTGTTCCAGTAATTCATAATGGACTGTATGATCAGTATTCATGGGTGTGACCAGTGCAACGCCTGATCCTTTGAAAAGGGTTTGATGCATAGGGATCCTCCTTGTTCAGTGCTGTTTGTAGTCTGTTCGGTTCTTTCTTTGTTTAATGGTGATTGCTTTTTATTTCATACGAGGAAAGTGCTCTTTTTCGGATATGATTATATTTTAAAGCCAGGCAGGTTAAGATTCCATACGGGAAAGTGTGTGGCGGATAAAGACGCTGTTAAGACAATGATACCGGAGGACAAGACAGTATTGGTGGACAGATAAAAACACAATACAGATAAAATCACAATACTGATGGAATCCAGACAGGATATCGTGTCTGCAGTGATACCTCACATAGATAATATACTTTATGAAATAATATACATTGACAGACGAGGTATGTAGAGATATAATGTATCTCAGATAAAGGAGGTCAGCCTATGTCGATAACATCGGATATAATCCGTGGACACACAGAAACCATTATTTTGGCACATCTGATCAAGCAGGACAGTTATGGATACCAGATCAACAAGGATATTATGGAAACGACGAATCATACTTATGAACTAAAAGAAGCCACCCTTTATTCTGCGTTCCGCAGACTGGAGCAGGCGGAATACATCGTTTCCTACTGGGGTAACGAAGGGACAGGAGCCAGGCGAAGGTACTATTCGATCACGGATAAGGGCCGGAAGGCCTACGAGGAGCAGAAGCGGGACTGGGAGAGTGCCAAAGCAATGATTGACAAATTGCTGCAATAAATGGAGGATATCAACATGAACGAGAATTTGAAAAACTATCTGGACGAAGTTTTCAAAAAAGCGCCAAGAACCAGGAAAGCCCTGGAATTAAAAGAGGAACTGTTGTCAAACTCGCAGGATCGCTATGAAGATCTGATCCACGCAGGGACTTCCGCGGAAGACGCCTATGATATGGTAGTGAGTTCGATTGGAAATGTGGATGAGCTGTTTGATTCGCTGAATGAGGAGGTAGGAATGGATATGGAGACTAGGAATGAATTGAGAAAAAAGATGGCGGTGATTAAGACCGCAGCTACTGGATTATACATACTATCCTTTGTGGTCCTGCTTCTGTTTACGGTAATTGATTCTATGATACCTATCAATGCGGATTTATCGCTGATTGGTTTTATGCTGATGATCATTATCGATATCGTTCCCACCTGTATGCTGGTCTACAGCAGCAGCCTTTACGGCCCTTATCAAAAGAGGGAAGACACCATAGTGGAAGATTTTAAAGAATGGCAGTTCAATTCAAAGCGGAACAAATCGGTCCGGAACGCGGCCAGCGCCGTGCTTTGGACACTGACCCTGGTACTCTACTTTTTCATAAGCTTCCTGACTTTTGCCTGGTATGCCACCTGGATTATTTTCCTGGCAGCCCTGTGCGCCCAGGCTGTGATTATACTGATGTTCCGTCTGAGGGAATGGAAGGATTGATTATAGTAGCTGTAGGATGTTCCCATATTTAAGCCGTGAAGCTAACGGCATGCGGGTATACCTGTAAGGGAAACCAGTTTGTGCGAGAAATCACGCATGGAGGAAATAATGAAGAAAATGATGAAAGGCCTGGTCGTCTGCTTTGCCGTACTTTTTGTGGCGGCGCTGGGCATCATGTTTTATATAATCGGCAACGGCGGCATGAGTTATGGGAATCTGGGAGGCAGTATGAACCTGGAGAATACACTGACTTTTGATGTGAGCCAGGCAGAGGAAATAACCATAAAATATCTCTCGGAGGATGTGGTGTTTTATATCGGAGATACGCAGGAACTGGTGCTCAAAGAATATATGAGTTTCAAACCCAAAGAACAGGATTTTTCCACGGGATATGAAAAAGACGGAAAAGTGGTGATCGAGGGGAAGAAGAAATATTTTTCCCTGTTTAATTTCGGAACAAAAAATTGCCGGGAGGAAATCTATCTGCCAAAATCCTACGCGGGCAGCGTAAAGGTATCCACCGCCAGCGGCAATATAAAATCGGATGAAGTGCTGAGTCTGTCCGTGTTCTTGGCAGACACGGCCAGCGGGGACATCCGTATGAATGAAATACATGCTTCATCCATTCATGCGGGAACCGCAAGCGGTAATATCAGTTTGAATCTGGCGGAAGGCAGCAGAGATTTGTCCACCGCCAGCGGAAATATTACCGTCCTGGGCGGCACAGGAGACACCGAAGCCGATACGGCATCCGGAAATATTAAATTGGAAAATGCCCAGGGTATCTTAGAATTAGGCTGTGCCAGCGGCGATATCAAGGTCATGGGAGCAGTCGGAGGAGGCGAATTTGAAACAGCTTCCGGGAATGTCTCGCTCCAGTTTGACGAAATTACTACAAACATTGATGCTGAGTCCACAAGCGGGAATGTTAAGCTCCAGATGCCCCAAGATACAGCCTTTACTTTGGATGCTGCCACCACAAGCGGAGATATCAAAACCTTTTTTGATGACCAGCTGCAATATAATAAAAAAGGAAACAAAGCATCGGGCACGCGCAACGGTACCTCAGATCTGGTTATTACCCTGGAATCTACCAGCGGAAATATCAAAGTTTTGGATAATAATTAGAAGAATCCATCAAAATATCAAAGTTTCATAAAATCTTAAATAAAGCAGGATGGCATCAGCGCTTGATGCCATCCTGTAATTCTTCTGCCCAGGAAGCCAGATTATATACATCACCGTCAAACATTTTCAAAAGAACCCCATAGGGAGAGATATCGCCGGCAAAGGCGTTAGACTCATCGGTATCCACATGCATGGCAAGCCTGAAATTCGGATTGACACGAACCACCACATCCGCAAAGATCAGCGCCCGTTCATAACTCTGGGTTATAACAAACACCTCTTCATTATCGGAAACATGCATCTTTAATGCTTCCGTCGGAGTCATATGAATATGGCGTTTTGCCACAATCACCCCGTGATCCAGCTCAATAGAACGCCGTCCGGCCTGAATCGTACATCCCGGAGTATCCGCCAGATCCCCCGACTGCCGGATAACCACAGGCACTCCGAACTTCCGGGTATCCGTAACAGACAGTTCTATCTGTGTCTCGTTTCGAAATGGCCCCAATATCGCCACATTCCGGAAAGTCCCGCGGGGGCCTGTGATCGTGATCCGTTCCTTCGCCACATACTGTCCCGGCTGGCTTAACTCCTTGACAAAAGTCAGGCCCTTTCCCTTTCCAAACAATATTTCAAAATCCTCCTGGCTGATATGCGCATGCCTGGCGGAGGTCTCTATCGGAATTCTCATTCCCATAAGCTTGTCACTCCATTTCTGCTGACTATTGTACCAGAGACAGCCGCCAAAAGCAATAAGGATGGGAAAGAAAGGGAATGCAAAAAAGCATAAGCTGGAAGAGATCCTGACGATAGCGATATTGGCAGTCATAAGTGGATGCACGCAATTCCGGCGGGCTCCTGGAGAATGGAAGAGTCGGTGGTAAACTGCCCCGGTCAGATGGCGATGTTATCCCACAGGGTGGCGTAGATCTAGTTTTCAGTTTGACGTAAAATATACGGACGTATCCGGAAGGCAAGACTAAGCATCAGGCTTATTTCCGGATCATTTAGGTCTGTATCCAGCAGTTCGGAAATTTTGCGTAACCGGTGATGGATCGTGTTGCGGTGGGTATAAAGGGCGCTTGCGGTATCTGAAATGTTTTTCCCGGAACTGAGGTAGGTTTCCAGTGTGTGGAGAAGCTCTGTATGATTTTTCTGGTCGTACTTTTCTATATTTTTGAGGTGATCTTCATAAAAGTGAAGCAATATCTGTTTATCCGGTATAGAAAGCAGCAGCCTTTCCAGGCCGAGCCTATCGAAATAAACAACTGGCTGCCGCCGCTTTTGGGCAATCTTTAGAGCGGTCAAGGCGCTTTCATAGCTGAAACGGATGTTAAAAACGGAAGACACGGTTTCCCCAACGCCGATCATTAAAGACGCATGAGCGGAAGATAAAGTATTTTCAGAAAGCGTCCGGATAAACGCCTGCAATTGGCCGGCGGAACAATTATGCAGAACAAGAACAAGGCGATTTTTATCTACAAATAAATGGTAGGAAATATTTTCCTCGGTAAGGAGCCGCTCCATATATGCGGCTGAGATCAAATTTTGAATATGCAGTACTGTATAAATATCTTTTTCCATAAACCCATTTTTCGCAAGCACAGACAGCGTATCCTGGGGGACAGGCAACGGAAACATCAGTGACTGGAAAGCCGTCGTGAGCTGGTTTTTCTGATAATTACTCATGAAAATCAGTGTGCACATATCCTGCATAATGTCTGATATGTGTATTTTCCACGGCATTGTCAGCAGAGGAATTTGATGTTCATCGCAATAAGCCAAGATATCAGGAGTCAAATCAGCGTTTTTTATATAGCTTCCGACGTTTAATATCAGCCCGGCAAAAGCCTTACCCTCCAGAGCCTTTATCAGCTGCCACAGCCAGTCGCTGTGATTTCGGATAGCCAATCCTGTAGAAATAAGCAGTTCATTTCCCCTCAGGAAAGGGATATTGTTTAAATCTTCCAAAACATATACCCATGAAACGGAAATGGATAGAGCGGAGACGCCGGCCACAAGACGCAGCTGATACTGATCTTTATAATTTTCATATAAGGCGGATAATAGAATAGCCATAAAAAACTCCTTGATAAAAATTAATTTTCTTGTATTATAATAAATTGAACAGGAAAACTCAAGCAAATAGAAAAACATGGTGAGATGATGAGGAACAGGGACACGATATCGGAGCATTATATCCGCGAAGAATTACAGAAATATGACATACCAATAGCGGTTCGGGTAGTAGAGGAGATTGACTCTACAAATGAAGCGCTAAAGCGTATGGCACGCCAGGGATTGAAGGAGGATTTTCTGCTGATCGCGGGGAAGCAAAGCTACGGCAGAGGAACAAAAGGAAGAAGCTTTTATTCACCTGAATCCACGGGCATTTATATGAGTATTCTTTTGCATCCAAAGGCTGATGCGCTGCAGAGTATGAGGCTGACGATTATGGCTGCTGTGGCGCAGGCACGGGCGATTGAGCGCCTCAAGGGAGAGGCCATTCAGATCAAATGGCCTAACGATATATGGCTTCATGGGAAAAAAACCAGCGGGATACTTACGGAAATCATCGGTGTTTATGAAAATGGCCAGGTCAGCGGGGTGATTGTGGGAATAGGGATCAATGTTTATGAACCGCGGCAGGGTTTTCCCAAGCCGGTGGAGAAAATTGCCGGCGCCCTCTATGGGCCGGATGAATGGCAGGAAAATTTGAAAAATGATTTGGTGGTCGGGCTATTAAAGAAGTTTTTTGCTTATTACAGGCAGTTACCAGAAGATACATTTTTTGCCGAATATAAAAAGCGCTGTTTTGTTATCGGAAAAAGAATATGGATTTTGCCGGTACCGGAAAAAATCAAGAAAAAAAGTGATTCCCTGCCAACGGAGCAAATACTTAAAGATTTGCCTGAAGAGGCGGAAGTCTTAGATCTGGATAAACAATATCGCTTATATGTGCGGTATGCGGATGGACGCTGCGGTTTTCTGTCCCATCAGGAAATCAGTATAAAACTTGTATAATCTATAATCGGATTGTGCACGATGCACAACCCAAACGAAAAAAAATGTTTACCGCCCCTATTGTATTCCGGAGGGCGTTGTGCAATAATTCGTTCATCAAAAGAAAAGGCAAAGAGGTCTGAACAAGATTTCTTTGCCTTTTCTTTTTCATTATGATGGAAGGAGCCAGGCTATGATTAAGAAAATTCTGATTGCGAATCGTGGTGAAATTGTTAATCGCGTTATGCGCACCTGCCGAAAAATGGGCATAAAAACCGTCGTTGTATACTCAGAATCGGATAAAGATGCTGATTATATTAAAAAGGCGGACGAAAGCTATCCGATTGGTTCTTCGGCGCCGGTCAAGAGTTATCTGAATATCGATGCTTTGATAGGGGCCCTCAGAGCATCCGGCGCTGACGCGGTACATCCCGGATACGGTTTTTTGTCTGAGTCGGCGGATTTCGCCAAAGCTGTGTCGGAGACGGGGGCTAAGTGGATTGGTCCTGACCCTGAAATTTTATCAAGCATTGAGTCCAAAGTATATTGTAGAACAGTTGCCGATCGTCTTGGGGTTCCAGTTACGCCTGGAACAGTCAGGCCAATTTCCGGTATAAAAGAAATTTATGAAACTGCAGAGCGTGTAGGGCTGCCAATTTTACTTAAGCTAGATCGGGGAGGCGGAGGAAAAGGCATCGAAAAAATCGATCATTTTGAGTCAAAACAGGAAACAAGAGCCATTTTTGAAAGTATGCAGCGTATCGGGCAGATGGCTTTTGCCAGCGGTGATATTTACATCGAAAAAATGGTGTCTCAGTCACGGCACATAGAAGTTCAGTTTATGGCGGACGATTATGGTAATGTGGTGTGTTTTGGAGAAAGAGAATGTTCTATCCAAAGACGCTTTCAAAAGATTATAGAGGAGTCGCCATCCCCTATAGTATCGGGAGAAGATAGGAATAAACTCTATTCTTATACGAAAAAAATAATTAAGGCAATAAAATATTCCGGTGCCGGCACCATCGAATATTTGAGAAGTGAACAGGGCACCTATTACTTTATGGAAATCAACGCGAGACTTCAGGTAGAACATCCTGTTTCTGAATATGTGACGGGAATGGATTTGGTTGAACAGCAGATTCGTGTGGCTAACGGCGAAAGACTAAATTATGAACAGGAAGATATTCAGCTCAAAGGCCATGCCATCGAGTGCCGAATTTACGCGGAAGACCCCAAAACCTTCAAGCCGGCGCCGGGTGTGATCAAAAAGTTGGTATTCCCGCCGGAGAATCAGGGAAATATTCGCATCGAGCACGCCTTGAAAGAATCTTATCGGATTTCACCGTTTTATGATCCAATGCTCTGCAAACTAATCGCTTATGGAGAGGATCGGGACGCCTGCATTGCCAACATGATTAAGGCTCTGAAAAAATTTGCCATCGAGGGTGTCTCCACGAACATAGTAACCGATCTGGCAATTATGAGAAATCGTAGTTTTGTCAGCGGGAACTTCAATACGTCGTTTCTTGATATTGAAAAAGTCAATATCGGACTGGAAAACTATTGTATTACGATTTCCCGGCAGTTTGGTTCTCTTGGCCGGCCGATTGCAAAGAAAATGGCGGAATTGCTAAACATTAATTTTTATGACCGGGATATTGTAGATGCTCTCGCCAAGAAAATGAATCTTCCGGTGTCAAGCGTGGATGAGGGCGCGGAGCTGTATGAGTCTGACTTTGGGGAAATGGCTTATCCGCTGGGCATACACTCGGAGGAAGAGCAGGATCGTATTTTTGAGGTACAAAAGCAGTTGATTGAGGAACTGGCTGATAAAGAATCCTGCATCTTTATCGGGCGCTGTTCAGATTATATTTTAAGAAATCATACCAACCATTTTAGTATTTATATTTACGCTCCATACGAAGCGCGCAGGGAAAACTGTGTGAAGATCCTTAAAATGACTTCGGAGGAGGCCGAAAAAATGATACGCGACGTGGATGAGGCGAGGGAATCCTACACGCTGCACTATGCGAAAACCTACAGCGAGAATATTCTGTATAAAGATATTTTGATTGATTCCAGCCTGTATGGCAGTGTGGACGAAACGGCGGAAATATTAGTCGCCATGATAAGAAGAAAATTTCATTTGGCCATGTAAATGGATATGCAAAGGGGTATATCACGAAAGTTATATATCTCTTTTATTTTTATCGCAAATCAAACTATAGGAGGACATGTTTATGAGCAAGTACGATGTGATTCTTGACACGCTTCCGGCAAAGGGCGACCGGATAGAAATTCTGTTTCGCGAGGCCGGCGATGGATTTATCCAGGTTGAGTACGGGCAGGAACAAAGAGTGGAGCTTTTGGACTCTTTCAGGATCTTAGCGGTGGACGCCAAGATAAAAGCCGCGAACATTTACGGCTTGATCGAAACTCTTCCGAGCCTGAGGGCCAATATGATTCATTTTGATCCGCTGAAAATCTCTCCGCGGCAGATGATTGATAAAATCAAAGAGATAGAGGAAACAATCAGCGGAATAAACACCATGGTCATTGACTCCAGGATCATTACTCTGCCGATTGCTTTTGAAGACAGTGAAACAAAAAAAGCGGTGGAAATGTATTTAAAGCAGGTTCGCCCGGAGGCCCCCAACTGTGCCGACGGATATAATCTGGAATACATGGCGCAGTGCAACGGCTGTACAGTGGCTGATATCAAAAAAATGCTGCTGACAACCGACTGGTATAACAGCGGATGCGGCTTCTGGCCCGGCGGCGGCTTTTTTTGGCCGATGGATCCCCGGTGCAAGATGATTGTTCCTAAATATAACCCGCCGCGCATCTGGACCCCGGAGGGCGCGGTTGGCATCGGGGGCGCCTGCCTCTTTACCTATACGACAGCCACCGGAGGAGGCTACCAGCTTTTTGGCCGGACAATTCCCACCTTCCAGTTTTCCATGAAGCATCCACAGTTTAAGAACGGCCCGTTTTTATATCGTCCTTCCGGCGACAGGATCCGCTTTGTGGAGACAAGCGAAAAAGAAATTTTGGATATTTATACCCACGTCCATGACAAGACAGATTATGTTTACGACATTAAAGAAAGTCAGCTGTCGGTTAAAGATTACCTGGATTTCCTGGCAAAACCTGAGGTGATCCGCGGAGCGGAAGAATTCGCAAGGAAGCAGGAAATTGGCGCAAAGACGGCGCCGACATTATAAGGAGGTAACGGTTATGATTAAAGTGATCAATGGCGGAATTGAAATTCTCGTGGAAGATTGGCCCGGGCGTTTGGGTTACATGGGTCTTGGAATGGCGGCTGCCGGAGCAATGGACAATCTGGCGTTACAGCTGGGGAATAAGCTTGTGGGAAATGAGCGAACAGATGCCGGGCTGGAAATAGCGGGCGGATATTGTGAGTTTGAATTTTCCGAAGATGGGATAGCGGCGTTGTGCGGAGCGGATATGTCCCCGACCCTTAATGGAGAGGCGATGCCCATGTGGGAGGCAGTCGCTGTAAAGGCAGGCGACCATTTAAAGCTTTCTCACTTTGGGGCAAAGGGATTTCGTTCTTATCTGACCCTGGCCGGGGGCATCGACGTTCCTCCTTATTTGGGCAGCCGTTCTACCTGTCTGTTCGGCAGTTATGGCGGTTATGAGGGGAGAAAACTGGCAAAAGGCGATACCCTTAAGGTTTATAAAAAGGATCTTGCCGGATTGGCGGGGAAAAAATTGAATCCGAAGTATATCCCGGTATATGAAAACGATTGGGAGCTTCGCACAATTCCCGGGCCAAACTCCGTTCCGGATTATGTGACAGAAACAGGCATGGATTATCTGTTTAGCCACAGCTTCAAAATTTCTCATAACGCGAACCGGGCCGCGTATCGTCTGGAAGAGATTCCGGGAGATATGTTTTGGGCGAGAAAGGACGGCGGAAAAGGCGGCTCCCATCCATCCAATATTGTAGACCACGGCTATAATATGCGGGGAGCGATTAACTGTACCGGAAATACCCCGTCCCTGTTGGTCGCTGACGGCCCTACGCTGGGGGGATTTGTCTGTGTTGCCAATGTGATCAACACTGATCTTTGGAAAATCGGCCAGGGTATCCCGGCCCGCGACAAAGTTCATTTTAAGCTGACAACAATGGAGGAAGCCCTTGCCGCAAGAGAGGAAAGGGAGAAGCTGTTTGAAGCAAAAGACTTGTTTGCCTAGCTGCGGCAAAGGGGAGAAATAAGCGGGTGGTTTGGAAATCCGCAGGAGAGAATCAAAACCATATAAAAACAGAAAAAGGAGATAGAAATTATGGAATACACACTGAAAGCGCATATGCCTGGGTTAGTAGCGAGAGTTGTTTGTGAGGTCGGAGATACAGTAGAAGCCGGACAGGAGCTGGCGGTCATTAACTGCATGAAAACCGAGATGAGCTGCCAGACAGAAAAAGCAGGCACCGTCAAGGAAATTTTAGTAGACGAATGGGATGAGATGGATGTGGGAACACCGATGATTATTCTCGATGCCGAATAAAGGAGCGTGAAGAGCGTGAAGAAAATTGATTTTAATGTGGATATGGGGGAAAGCTTCGGCCGGTATAGCCTTGGAAATGATGAAAGCTTGATGCCATACGTGACAAGCGCGAACATAGCCACTGGTTTTCATGCGGGGGACCCCCTCGTCTTAGAGCAGACGATTCGCTGGGCAAAACAGTATCAGGTGGCGGTGGGGGCTCATATCGGGCTTCCGGACCGTCAGGGTTTCGGAAGGCGGCAGATGGATCTTTCTCCGGAAGAGCTTCGGACGGATATCATTTATCAGCTGGGAGCAATGGACGCTTTTTTGAAACAGTATGGATTAAAAATGCAGCACGTAAAACCGCATGGGATTTTGTACCGCATGGTAGGCGAACAGGAAAAATATATCGATACGTTTCTGGACACCATTGAAAGCTATAACCCTGAGCTCTATATTATGCTCCATACCGGATGCGAAGCGTTAAAACGGGCGAAAGCGCGGGGACTGAAAACCGCTCCGGAGGTATTGATCGACTTGGGATATGACGAAAATGGCAACTGGGTAATGGAACGTGTAAAAAAAGCCCGTTCGCCGCAGGAAGTAGCCCAGAGAGCGGTCACCGTGGCAAAAGAGCAGAAAATTGACACCATACAGGGAAAGCAGATCCCCGTGGAGGGCTGTACGGTATGCATTCACGGAGACGCGCCAAATGCCAGTGAGGTAGCGCAAGCTGTGCGTGAAGCGTTTGAAAGGGAACAAATTGAAGTTGTGAATCTGGACGGTTACTTCGCGTAATCATAAAAAAAGACTGGAGGGGCACGATGATGAAAAAACTTACATCACTAGACTTTTCTGTGGCAATCCTAGCGGGGATATCCTGCTTGTTTATGTATTTGTCAGTACCGGTATGGGCACTTTTTATTGGCTGGGCCTGGTACTTTACCCTGGGCGCCAGCGCAGATCTTATTGCTAAAAGTATTGTTCCAATCCTTACGGGAGCGGTACTGGCTGTTCTCGCCTTTGTGCTGATCGACGCCTTCGGAGCATTCATGCCTTCTATGGCAGCAACGATTGCGGCAGTTATCATTACGGTATTTGTATTGATGCTGACATTGAAAATACCGGCGTGCAATCCGTCCCTGGTGTCCTTTAACGCCTACTCTTGCATCTTTGTCGGATACGGCGCCGGAGAATATATGTCAATTGATGGCATGCCGCCGCTGATTAACGCGCTGATCTGGATTGCCGGAGCCAATTTTATCGGAATGCTGTTTGGCTATGCAAGCGTCAAAGTAACACAGATATTTAAAAGCAGTAAACAAATGGGAGGAAATTAGTTATTATGTTAAGAACAGATATGCCGGAAATCATTACGGAAACATTGCCGGGGCCGAAAGCGTCAGAGGTGATAAAGCGCCGGAAAGAAAGCACTCCCAGTGCCATAGGATGTATGTATCCGGTGGTGCCGGCCCGGGGCCAGGGAGCAATTATCGAAGATGTCGATGGGAATAAATTCCTGGACTGGATTGGCGGAGTAGGCGTCCTGAATATTGGATATTCCCAGCCGGAAGTTATATCTGCCGTCAAAGAGCAGGCAGACAGATATTTTCACGGGATGTTTAATATTGTTACGCATGAAGGGTATGTGGCTCTGGCGGAAAAACTTACGTCTATCGCTCCGGTCAGAGGCCGGAAGAAAAAAGCATTTTTCGCCAACAGCGGAGCTGAAGCTGTGGAAAACGCAGTAAAAATTGCCAAGGCATTTACAAAAAGAAATAATATCCTTGTTTTTTCCGGCGCGTTTCACGGGCGCACCCTGCTGACGATGTCTATGACTTCAAAGAAAGCTTATGCCACCGGCATGGGACCGTTTCCAGATGGGGTGTACCGCGCCCAATTTCCGTATTATTACCGGAATCCGGAAGGGATGCCTAAAGAAAAAGCCTGCCAGTATTATCTCGATTCCATCGCCGCGGTTTTTGAACAGTGCGCGCCTGCGGACACCATTGCCGCTATTGTTGTCGAGCCGGTACAGGGCGAGGGCGGTTTTATCCCGGCGCCCTTTGAGTGGATCCGGACCGTCCGAGAAATCTGCGATACTTACGGTATCCTGCTTATTGCGGATGAAGTGCAGTCCGGTTTTTGCCGTACGGGACGTATGTTCGCCTCGATGTATTGGCAGGAGATCAACGCGGCGCCGGATATTATTGCCACCGCAAAATCCATTGCGGCCGGTATTCCGCTTTCCGCGATTGTTGCCAGGGAGGAGATTATGGAGGCTCCAGCTAAGGGAACCATCGGAGGGACCTATTGTGGAAATGCTTTAGCGTGTGCCGCGGCGCTGAAAACGATTGAAATTATGGAGCGGGATCAGCTGGCAGAGCGTTCACTGGAAATCGGAAAAAGGATAACGGAGCGTTACATGCAGTGGCGTGAAAAGTATTTCTGTATTGGAGATATCCGCGGCCTTGGCGGAATGTTGGGCCTGGAACTGGTTAAGGACAAAGGGACCAAAGAGCCGGCGCCGGAGCTTACAAACGCTCTGATTGCGGAATGTGTCAGAAATGGGCTGATGTTGGAAAGCGCGGGAACATATGGAAATGTTATCCGCTTCCTTGCGCCGCTGGTCATCACGGATGAACAGCTGGAATGTGGCCTGCGGATTATGGAACAGTCACTGTGCACCTGCCTGGAGGAGATGAAGGATGAAGTTTGATTTTAATCTTCCCGTGAACCTACTGTTTGGAAACGGGCGGACAGCTGAAGCGGGAGCTGTAGTTTCCTCTTGGGGGAAAAAAGCATTGCTTGTAACCGGAGGAAACAGCGCCCGAAAATCCGGGCTGCTGGATCGCGTACAGGAGCAGCTGAGGTTATCCGGGGTGGAAAGCCTTGTATTTGATAAAGTAACCCCAAATCCGACCACCACCATCGCCTATGCCGGAGCGAAAAAGGCTGAGGAAAACGGGTGTGATGTAGTTGTTGCTGTGGGCGGCGGCAGTATTATTGACTGTGCAAAGGCAGTCGCCTTTATCGTCAAAAACGACGGGGATATCATGGATTATATTTTTGGGCTGCGTTCCGGCACACAGGCGCTGCCCTTGATCGCTATCCCTACGACCTGTGGAACCGGCAGCGAAGGAAATGGCTTCGCAGTACTGACAAATCCCTCCAACGGCGATAAAAAATCGCTGCGCTGCAATGCCATTATTCCCAAGACATCTATCATCGATCCGGAATGTATGATGACTATGCCAAAGGAGCTTCTGGCCTCGGTTGGATATGACGCGTTGTGCCATAATATGGAAGGCTACATCTCTGTAATCGGTCAGCCAATCACAGAGATGTACGCACGGGAAGGTATGCGTTTAATTGCTGAACACCTGCTTCCGATCTATGGGGGAGATAATGCTCCGGAACACTGGGAGGCGATCACATGGGCAAGTACTCTTGGAGGAATGGTCATCAACTGTGCCGGCGTAGGGCTGCCCCATGGCATGGAACATCCGGCCAGCGGACTGAAAAACATTTCCCATGGCAAAGGATTGGCAGCCCTTACTCCGGTGGTCTTGGAGGAAAGCATCCCCTACGCGCCGAAAAAATATGGGATAATTGCCCGGATCCTCGGGGGAGAGGATGAGCATACATTGGTATCGGCCTTAAAGAATTTTCAGAAGAAGCTGGGGCTGGATATAACACTGGCCGATCTGGGCTTTGATGAATCCGATGTGGACTGGATGACCGAAAATTGTCTGAAGGTATCTGTTGGAAGTATTGCAACCCATCCTATGCCTGCGGACAGAGAAAAAATACGGGAAATCTATATAAAATCTCTGGCTGGGATATAACATAAACGGAGGGGAGCCGGAGGCTTATACGGAGAGGAAGATAGAATTCAGCAGAGCGGTGCCATTGATATTTCCACATTTGAAAAACGGCTTAAAACGGCAGAAGGAAGTTGAAATTAACTTCAGGTTCTTCGGCCTGCAGCAGATAGCACAGAAGCAAGCGCTAAGAAAGGACATACTGGCGTAGAAGGAACACCCGCTGAAACATATCAGGGAATTATGGTACATGATCACGAGTCTACATTGCAGGTGCATGAGCATGCTATTTGAGAAACGAAAAAATACAGAAACGAATGTTTTTAAGAAACTCTCAGAACAGTTTGCATAAAGAACCGATGGTGCCATCGACTATTATCAGTCTACACCATCGGTTCTTTCTTTACCAGTCAGCCTGTGTACGGTAACTTTCCATTTCCTTAGTAGATAAAGTTGAAACTGTTCTTATTGCATTATGTGATGAATTTGGTATCCAACGCCATGAAATTCACACCGGAGGGCGGCTCGATCCGGCTGGGCTATTTATCGGAGCCGATGGACAATGGACGCTCTTTGGTGACGCTGTGGGTGAAGGATAGCGGCGTCGGCATGAGCGAGGATTTTCGTGACCGGCTGTTCCAGCCCTTTGAGCAGGAGAATTCTTCCATGACCGGTTTCCACACTGGGAGCGGCCTGGGATTGGCTATTGTCAAAAATTTGGTGGAACTTATGGGCGGAGACATTTCCGTAGAGAGTCAGTTGGGCAAGGGCAGCACGTTCACGCTGCGGCTCCCCCTGCCCCACTCTGTTATGGCGCAGGCAGAGAAAGAAAGCAATGGAGCCAATTTGACCTCCAGGCTCAAAGGGCGGCGCATTTTGTTCGTGGAGGACAACCTGCTTAACCGGGAGATCGGCGTCAATCTTCTGGAGCAGATGGGCCTTTTGGTGGACTCCGCCGAGAACGGAAAAGCGGCCGTAGAAGCCTTTGAGCGATCCGAGGCCGGCTGTTACAGTTTGATATTCATGGACATTCAAATGCCCGTAATGAACGGCTATGACGCCACGCGGCGCATCAGGGCCTCCAGTCATCCCGATGCCAAGAGCATCCCCATCCTGGCTCTGTCGGCCAATGCCTTTGACGAGGACGCCAGGAAATCGCTGGATGCGGGGATGCAGGGACATTTGGCCAAGCCCATCGATATGACGGAATTGACGAAAGCTCTAAAAAAGCACATCAGATAGGAGAGGAACCATGAATAATAAATTTGTGAAACTTACTGCTCTGCTGACCACGCTGGCCCTGTTTCTGGCCGGCTGCTCCGGCAGCGGACCAACCGCGGCCGCCAGCCCATTCACTGCTGAAAACGATATTTTCTCCTATGTGCCGGTAGATACAGAAAAGCGGATCGTTACCATTGGAAAATACGATTCCTTTGATGAGGCCCCCCTGGAAGCGGTACTGGAGGCCAAATTCCCGGAAGTAGATGTAGTCTTCGTGGAGACGCTGGCGG
Source organism: Diplocloster modestus (assembly GCF_019042245.1). Taxonomy (GTDB): domain Bacteria; phylum Bacillota; class Clostridia; order Lachnospirales; family Lachnospiraceae; genus Diplocloster; species Diplocloster modestus. Next base: position 101,981 of record NZ_JAHQCX010000015.1, on the reverse strand, counting down.
GGCCGGACCCGTTTGCGTACATGGCTCTGCAGGACCAGCAAGGAGAACTGCCCGATATCCAGGTCTGCAAGGTGGAGGCAGAGGACTGCGATTTTTTGTATGATCTGTCTGCGGAGAGTTTTCTCAGCCGGTATAACCTGACTTCTCTAAATACCATAAGAACCTATGAAGAGCTGGGCAGCAACCAAGAGTTGATGACCTCCGCTATTCAAGAAAGCGGTGAGATCAGGCCCTTTACCGAGGGGCGTCTGGTGCTTGATTGGGATATTGTCGGGCAATAAAGGCATGGGGGAATTTGGTCAAAACTCCCCGTTCATCCACAGGAGCAGTTTTACGGAAAGAGACACCAACAGAACATCCCTCATGAGATCACGAGGAGTGTGCGCAGCATTGATGCACTAAGGTGTTCCTTTATTCTCCGCTGCGCCAGATTTTTTCCCGTTGCTCAGTATTTTGAGCTTATTCGATTCACGCGACTCACATCCCGAAGCATATTGCTCAACTCCGTTTTGGAGAAAATTTACGGTGTTGCCTATCTTCGCTCCCACCTCGTGCAGCAGCTCAATATACCCTTGGGCAAACAGATCTGTGTCCTCTGCGTCAATTGCTCGAGTCAGCTTCTCAATCGGCGCGGATTGACTGACGCCCTTTGTCTGCTGTTGATCCGACAGGAACGGATAGGTAAAAAGCAAAAATTCAAGCAATTTGCCGTAGGTTTCAAAGAAAGACGTAAACGGATGAAGGATCAGTATATATTCTGTTACTAAAACAATGGCTTCCAGTCCACAAAGACCTTTGCTGTCTGTCAGGATATTTTTCAGCTCATGAGTTTGTTTCTTATCGAGTCTTAGCAGATCCTTGCTGACTATTTCCTCAGCAGTGAACAAAAGGAGTTCAATGCTCTCTCTTGCCATCAATATATTTTTTTGTATAGACGGCCGCCGCAATTTCTTCCAGTTTGGGGCGGTAAACAGCACTTGATTTCCCACGCCGTTTATAGAATGGATTAAGCCCATATCACGCAGCAGCCCAATCGTACGCCTCGCAGTGCTTACTGAAACAGAGAACTCCAGCGACATGTTTTCATAGGATGGAAGCATTTCCCCCTCTGCGTATTTTCCTTTTATAAGACCGTAAATGATTCTCGCGGCCAGGGTATGACAGTGCTGCGGCCTGTCACGATAGGTCTGCCAGTGAAAGGGAATTTGATTTGGCACTGCCACGGTTCGGGAAGTGCCGTCAATAAATCCCTGTAAAACCTTTTGGGTCACTGACTGTAACCCCATGAACGCCTGGAAAGCGCCGTTTCGATCAAGAGCATCACAGCTTGATATTAGGTTTCTGTGGTATTCCTGATATTCTTCACTGGTCCCCTCATCAAAGGACGTAATATAGGGAAACTGAAAAAAAGACACCATATCCGCAAAAAGGGATTTTATCAACTGATTTTGGACAGCATCCAGCATCCTGTTACAGCAGAACATAGAGATGGATACGATGCCCGCATCTTTTTGCCTGCATATCCGCAAAATCTCCCGCAGCTCATGGTCAGTGAGCTTTTGAGCTCCCGCGCGGAACACAGGTGTTAAAAGCAGCTCGGTCACTTGATAAACGGTGCCGATGGCCTCTTTGCGGGCCAGATAATATTGCTGCGTAACTTGGAGCGTCTCTTCGGGGGTGGTTTCATACACCACCGAGGTATGGCGGCCGGGAGAAACATCGATCAAGTGATCCTGCTGCAATTTTTTCAAAGCATTCCGTACAGTTTGAGGCGCTACTTGGAATGTACCGCCGATCTGTTCTATGGTGGGCAGAAAATCGCCCTTCCGGAGGTGCCCAAATAGAATGTGACATTTATAATATTCGTAAATCAAGTTGTACTTTCCACGTTCCAAAATCGTCTCACCTCTGTTTTTAGAAAATCACACCGGTTTCTTCATGTTGAATCACTATCAATTATACACTTTTTTGGGTGAATGGCGAGAGGAAAGTAATATTCTGTTGATTTATGCCATGGGAATTGGTACAATGAGGTCATATATACACACATGGACAAGGGTAGTGCCATGATTTTCACATGACTTAGCCTTAGCCGGAGAAAATGATAAAAGATGTTTTGCTGTCCTGTGAAAAGATTAAGAACTCAGACCTCGCTTACAACATTTTACACTTTATTTATTGTATTTTCTCCAAATTATGCTATAATATTATCGAAACAAACTGCGTCTAACATGAACAGAGTTGCTTGCTACAAATAGTAAAAATTTATGAAAGAAAGGTCGGTTCATCTGCCTTTTTTCCATACCTGAATCGTGAAAAAGGGGAGATTTTCGTATGCTCGAGCGGAAATGTATATTGGTTGTGGAGGATAACGAAATCAACCGTGTGACTCTTTGTGGGCTGTTAGCCTCTGAATATCAAATCCTGGAAGCGGAAAACGGACAGGAAGCGTTGGACATCCTAAAAGAAAAAAAGGATGATATCTCTTTAATTCTGCTTGACATCACTATGCCTGTTATGGATGGATACACCTTTCTTTCCATCGTGAAAAAGGATTCGGATCTATCTACAATTCCAGTCATCGTGACCACCCAGAGCGACAGTGACACCGATGAGGTGGCCGCGCTGACTCACGGCGCCGAGGATTTCGTCACAAAACCTTACAAAGCTGAAATCCTTTTGAAACGCATTTCCAGCACCATTCGCTTTCGGGAAACAGCGGCCATGATCAATCAGTTTCAGTATGACCGTCTGACAGGCCTTTACAGTAAAACTTTCTTCTGCCAGCGCACCAAAGAACTGCTGATGCGGTATCCGAAACAGAACTTTGATATCATCTGTTCTGATGTTGAAAATTTCAAGCTCATCAATGATGTGCTGGGCAATAAGGCCGGGGATGATCTGCTGCGGGAAATTGCTGGCTGCTGCCGCACATATGCCGGCGCGAACGGCATATGCGGGCGGCTGAATTCAGACCGGTTTGTCTGCCTGGTAGAGCGTGGGAGGACTTACAGCGATCAGGTATTCCTTGATCTCAGCAAAAAAATCGGTCTCCTGTCCAACAACAAAAGCGTCGATATCAAATGGGGCATTTACGCCATTGAGGAACGGGACCTGCCCGTGGAACAGATGTGTGACCGAGCCATGCTGGCGGTACAGAGTATCAAAGGAAAATATGGCTGTTATTTTGCGTTCTACAACAACAGTCTCCGGGATAAATTGCTGCGCCAGCAGGCTATCATCGATAGTATGGAATCCGCACTCCATGACAGACAGTTCCAAATTTATTTTCAGCCCAAGTACCGAATCCGGGACGACCAACTGGCCGGCGCAGAGGCGTTGGTGCGGTGGACGCACCCTAAGTGGGGAATGCTGTCCCCCGCGGAGTTTATCCCGCTGTTTGAGAAAAATGGGTTCATCACCAAGCTGGATCAGTTCGTTTGGGAAGAGGTATGCAGGAAACTGAAGGCTTGGGAAAAAAGAGGATACTCCGACTTTCCTGTATCTGTCAATGTGTCCCGGGCGGATATCTACAGTGTGGATATTGCGGACCTCTTAATCAGTATTGTTCAAAAATATGGGCTGACGCCGGAACAGCTTCATCTGGAGATCACGGAAAGTGCGTACACAGAGAATTCAATACAGCTGATCGAGGTGGTCAACCGTCTGCGGGAGCTTGGGTTCATTATTGAGATGGACGATTTCGGAAGCGGGTATTCCTCCCTCAATATGCTCAACCAGATGCCCATCGATGTTTTAAAACTGGATATGAAATTCATACAGAGTGAAACGGCGAAGCCGCTTGAGCATGGGATATTACAGTTTGTAACGGATCTGGCCCGGCGGATGCATCTCAGCGTGGTAGCCGAGGGCGTTGAAACGCGGGAACAGCTGGACCGGCTGCTGGAAGTGGACTGCGACTATGTGCAGGGATATTATTTTGCCCGGCCCATGCCGGCAGAGGAGTTCGAACAGTTTCTGGAGAAAGAAAAGCTGCGTGGTAAGCTGGGCGGAATCACCCTTTCACATGACGAGGACCGTCCCGAATATCGCAAGCAGGTACTCCTTATTGCGGATGAGGACGAGCAGTACATAGAGCAGGTGCGGGAAAACTTTTCAGCGTTGTTTCACGTCATGGCCGCGACAGACGTCAATGCAGCACTGAGCCTTGTCGCTGCGTACAACGACCGGATCGCCCTTGTGCTGCTCAGTCAGAGCCTTTCAAAAGACGGCGCCTTCACGGTGCTGGAGCTGATCCGGCAGAATAGAGATCTGTGGAAGATCCCCGTCATCATTACGGGACCGGCAGACAGAGACCTTGAGAGAAAAGCGCTGAAGTCTGGAGCGCTGGATTACGCAGCCAAGCCCCACTGGCCGGAAAGCCTCACAAAGCGGGTCGCACATGCCATCCGGCTGAACACCTCCCGGATGCGGGAAGAAATATTACGGGAAGAAGCATTCCGGGATCATATGACCGGCGCGCTGAACCGTCGAGGCTGGCAGGCTGCGGCGGAAACTCTTCACAAAGCGGACGCTCCAATGGCCGTGTGCTTTTTCGACCTGGACAACCTCAAGAAAATAAACGATATCTGCGGCCACGGAGAAGGCGACCGGCTGATTGTCGAGTTCAGCAAAGCAATCCGGAAAAATATCCGAGACACAGACATTGTGGCCCGGCTGGGCGGCGACGAGTTCATTGTGGTGATGAAACGAATGCAGTCCCCGGAAATCGCACTGAAGAAATGCCAGGAGATTTGTAACGCGTTCCGGGAAACTCCCATCATTGAGAAGATGCCGGCCACTGCCTCCGCCGGGATTGTGATGTGGAACGCGGAGTGTTCCCTGGAGGATATCGTCGAGCAGGTGGACACTGCCCTCTATTATGCAAAGACAACCCATGACGGCCAATGCGTCATATTGTAAAACCGGCGAACCTGCGGGGCCGCAAAAGCCGCCGACAGAAAGGGATCAGTTTATGGATAATTTTAAGGAAATCTTTGCAGCGTATGGCGTGGATTATGATGCCACGCTGAGGCGCTTCGCCGGCAACATGGTTTTATATCTGCGCGTGCTGGGGATGCTGCCAAACGATAAAAGTCTGGAAAAACTCGGTGCCGCCATCGACAGCGGGGATCTGGACAACGCTTTTGAGGCCGCGCACACGCTGAAAGGCGTCGCGGGGAACCTGGGCCTGACCCCACTGCTTGAGGCGGTCCACACCATTGTGGAGCCACTGCGCGAGAGAGAAGAACGCAGCGACTATGCACAGCTCTACACAGCGGTTCAAGCGGAATATCAAAAGGCGGAAGCCTTTGTGGAAACGATAAACAGCATTCGTCAGATCTGATGACAAAACGGACGGGGATTGCGAGAAGCTCCGGTCAACCATGTGGGCCGAATAACAACAGTGTTTTATGAGGTAAAGTGAAATGGAAAAAGATATCGGGCTTTGCGATCTCATTTTTGATTATTACGAATCAAAAATCCTGTTTGGATACTGCAAATATGGGGAGCGTCTGCCGTCCATCGCTCAACTCAGCAGTATATCCCAATTGGGGGAGAACACGGTGCGCGGAGCGTTCAGGCGTTTGAGAGAAAAAGGATATATTCAATCGGAAGAGCGCAAAGCGTCCGTTGTCACCTACAGGGGGACTTCGGCGGATTTTGAAAAAAACAAAGCGGATTATTTTGTGCCGCGTAAGGACGGTATCCGGGACTTCTTCCAAGCGGCAAGACTGCTGTTTATTCCAATCTGGGAAACAGCGTTAGAAAACACAGAGAACCCGTATCGTGTGGTCGCCAACCGCGAAACCGCCGGAAAGCTTTTTGATGACCTGCCGCCTGTCGTGCAGTTTTGCATCGACTACGTTTTTCCTTTGAAAAATGAACTTTTAACAAACCTCTACTGGGAATGCACACGGTATGTACACCTCTTTTACTCCCCAACAACGAAAAGCAGAATCCCACGCCAGGGAACGGCAAGCAGGACGATTCAGCTTGAGGACGGCGCTTATTCTGACGTAAAAAACGAAATATTTGAGTTTATTTCCAAAGCGCGCCGGAAGTATCATCTGGAGGGTGTGGAGCAGATCCCTTTCAAATGGAATGTGTATCGCCAGCGCCCGCAGCTGCGTTATACCTTAGCAGCCCAAATGATCAGTGAGATATTCTGGGGACGGTATCCGGTCGGTTCCTTCCTCCCTTCCCTGACCGAAATGGCGGAACAATATGATATTTCTCTGACCACGGCGCGGCGCACGGTAGAACTGCTGAATTCTCTTGGCGTGACCAGATCCTACCACGGAAGCGGAACAAAAGTCCTTATGGACTCCGCCGCAGCAGACCTGCCTCCGTCCGACGTGCGGGAGGACCTGCGGCTGCACCGGGAAAGCCTGCATCTGATGGGGCTGACGATCCGGGGCGTGATGCTGTTTACATTGGAAAGTGTTCCGGCGGCGCGGCGGGAAAAATTGATGCAGGAGTTATTTGAGATTCGTGCGCAAAAACGGGGTTTTCTCTGTTTTGGCGTGATATTAAATTTTATTTGTGAAAACTGTCCTTCTATGATTGTGCGGGAATGCTATTCAAGGTTAAAGGAATTCATTATTTGGGGCTGTATCATGGTGCTGCCGCTGCTGAAGTCAGAAGAATTTTTGACGATGCACGACAGAGGCATTGGGCAGTTGGAACATTATTTGAAAAATAATAACCTGGCAGCCTTTGCGGACGGCTGCCAGTCGCTGATGGAAGCACATTTGAAAAACGACAGTATGGAACTGCAGACCTTCACAGACGACTGGCAATCTCTCATGGAGGAGAAAGCAAGCAAGGGGCAAAGGTAATGCCTTGCTAGATGTTCCCGCATAGAAAGGAAATCGATATGATGCAGACTGATCACCTCTCCGCTGAGCTGCAGGCCACACTCAATCAGCTTCCCAGTGGGCTGGCAATTTATCAACTTAATAACGGACAACTCTGCTCTGTATTCCGCAACCCGGCTTTTTACCGGGTGATGGGATATGGGGAGGAACATATTGCCCAGAGCGAAGCTGGACAGCTCTTCATCAATATAATTGAGGAGGACCAGTCTGCCCTTTTAGAAAAGACCATGGAATCGCTGAAAAGCGGCGAAGAACTGGTCTATACCCTGCGGGTCTTCAACGACCGGCTCCAAAGCCGCCGTTGGATCCATTTGGAGGGTTCCCGCCAAATCCAGGCGGACGGTTCGGTGTTTTTATATATCATCTACACGGACGTTACGGAAGAAAGACAGGTAGAGTCGGAATTGGCGGCCGCCAATGAGAAAATGCAGGATATTATCAACGCGATACCCGGCGGCGTGGCCATCTATAAAATGACGGATATCTTTGAAACCGTCTATTTCTCTGACGGCATCCCCAAGCTGACCGGCTACACGGTGGAAGAATACCGCGAGCTGTGCAAACGCGACGCCGCTGAAATGACCTACCCAGAGGATACTCCCGTCGTCATAGAAAAATTACAGGAGGCCGTCCGGAGCCATACGGTTGCGAAATTCGAATTCCGCAAGCGGCATCGTGACGGCCATATTGTGTGGGTGCGAATCCAGGCCAGACAAATCGGAGAAGCGGATGGGGCGCCGCTGATCCATTGCGTTTTCCATGATATCTCCGAGCTGAAAGAGGTCCAGTGGGAGATGAGTCATCTGTTGGGTTCCATCCCCGGCGGCGTCGCCAGCTACCGGGTAGTGGATGGAAAATTTATTCCCGTCTTTTATTCGGATGGGGTTTCCGCCCTCTCGGGCTACACCCCGGCGGAATTTGACGCAATGATCGCCGGAGACGCATACAGCGCCATATACCCAGGCGATCTTGACCGGGTGGCCCGGGCGGCGGAGGAGGCCCTTCGTACCGGGAACATCCTGGATATCTCCTATCGGACACGGCATAAAAACGGCAGTCTGGTATGGGTCCATTTCAACGGCCGCAGAATCGGGCCTCTCACTGCGTCCACGCGGTTTTACGCCTCCATTACCGGTTTGTCCTCGGAATCCCGCATGTACCAGGAGCTTGCCGAGGAATTGGCGGATTCCATCTATATTATCAATCAAGAAAATTATGAGCTGCTCTATTTTTATGAAACAAAGAAGCTGTTCCAAAGCGCGGATAACTGCATTGGGAAAAAGTGCTACGAGGCCCTGCAGGGCCAGACATCCCCCTGCTCTTTTTGCAATTTTCTAAAAGGCAATCCCGGTGAGAATTTCCAAATCGTCTCGCACTGGAATGACCGAACTTACCGCCTGCACTACCGGAAGACCGTCTGGAACGGGATCCCCGCCTATATCCAATATCTGCGGGATATTACCGAGGAGATTGAAATTCAGCGGGAAAAAGAGCGTCTGGAACAGTACTTTCAGACGCTGGTGGAAACTCTGCCCGGCGGGGTCGTTGTGGTGCGGGGCAAAACGGGTGAAGATCTCGCGGCGGAGTATTTGTCGGCGGGCTTTTCAGCCATGATCGGCGTCACACCGGAAAGGGCATGGGAAATTTATAGAGAGGACACTATGGCACCAGTCCATCCGAAAGACCGGCCATACCTGGTCCAGCAGCTTGAGGCGTTGTTCTCTCAGCAGAGTACCCGCGGAGAGCTATCCTATCGGCTGAAGAATGGGGAAGGAACCTATCTCTGGATCAAAAACACGCTTTCCATCATGCCCGGCAAGGATGGAGACCGGCGGCTGTATATGTTTTTGCAGGATATCACGGAGGAACATGAGAAACAAAGGCGGATACGCGAGCAATATAAAGAAATGCTGCTGCAGCATTACCGGACGCCCGGCCCCAACGCGCTGATTGTGGGTCACTGCAACGTTACCCAAGATCTGATCCTGGAAATCAATGACTATACCGCCTCACAGGCCACGAAGTCATTCGGCCCAAACCGGGAAGGGTTCTTTACCGCGCTGGCCGACCTTATCACTGAGCCGGAAGACCGGCAGAAATTTCTGGATACCTACCTCAACGAGCCGCTTCTGGCGGCTTACCGCCGCGAGGACACCGAGCAGGTCTGCTTCTGTTTTATCCAGATTCCCGGCGAGGAAACGGGACGGTATGCGCAGTGTAAGGTCAATCTGGTGAAGGAGCCCGACACCGGTGATATCACCGGCATTTTGACCGTAACGGATATTACGGAACAGATGGTCTCCGACCGGGTTCTTCACCGGCTCTCCAACACGGGCTACGACCACATTGTAATCGTTGATTTAACCCGTGACCGATACGAGATCTTCACCAGTGACGCCAGCGCCTGCTGTGTCCCCCTCCCTGGCGGCGGCTCCCACTCCGGATGGATGGATTATATGCTGGAGAACTGGGTCGTTCCGAAAGACCGGGAGAATTACAAGAAATATCTGGGCGCCGCTTATATGGCCGAACGATTGGCAAAAAGCGGGACCTACACCTTCGACTATTCCGTTGTGGATGAAGATAAGAATATTCGGGTAAAGCGGATGACTGTTTTTTCCATCGACCCGCGGCTGGGACGGGTGTGCCTGGCCCGGACGGATGTGACGGAGTCGGTACGGGAGCAGCAGAGCCTGCTGAATATGCTGGCCTATACGTTTGAGCTGGCCAGCTTTGTTGATGTGGCCACAGGCCGGATGGTCATGCATACCCGTCAGACGGTGCTGGAGGATCTGTCGCCGTATATTATGGAGGACTATGACACGCAAATCGCGTTGGCGATGAACCGCTATGGAAAATCACCGCAAGAGCAGGAAGAGATCCGCCATCAATTCAAATTAAACACCATATTGGATCAGCTGCAAAAGAGCCCCCTGGGTTATGATTTTGTGCGTCCCTATAATGACGAGGGAGGGCTTCGATACAAAAAGCTCAATATTCTGTGGGGCGACCGGAATCATCAGACTGTGTGTATTGTGCGCGCGGATGTAACCGAAATGCTGATGACTGAGCGGAAAACCAAGGAGGAGCTGGAACACGCCCTTGACCTGGCGAAACAGGCAAACCAGGCAAAAACCGCGTTCCTTTCTTCCATGAGCCACGATATCCGCACCCCCATGAACGCCATCATGGGGATGACGACACTCGCAAATGCCCATATGGATGACCGGGTCTATGTGGAAGACTGCCTGGGGAAAATTTCGGTCTCCTCCCGACACCTGCTGAATCTCATCAACGATATTTTGGAGATGAGCAAGATCGAGCGGACGGATGTGGAGCTGAAGCGGGAACGGATTTTCCTGCGGGAGCTGGTGGAGCAGGTCTCCACGATGATCCGCCCCCAGGCGGAAGAAAAGAAACAGCAGTTCCAGGCCAGGGCTGATTCCATTTCTCATGCGTATTTTTATGGCGACCCCCTGCGGATCAATCAGATACTCATCAACATACTGGGCAACGCGGTCAAATTCACCCCCGAGGGCGGCAGTGTGGACTTTTTAACAGAGGAATGCCCGGTGGCAGCAGCGGACCTCGTTCGTTACCGTTTCTCCATTCGGGACACAGGGATTGGAATGTCTGAGAATGTATTATCCCATGTTTTTGAACCTTTCACCCGTGGTGAGAATGTGGGGCGAATTGAGGGAACCGGCCTTGGTCTGAGCATTACCAAGGGATTGGTAGACCGGATGGGCGGCGTTATTTCAGCGAGCAGCAGCGAGGGCAAGGGATCCGTATTTCGCGTGGAGTTGGAATTTGAACTCTGCCATGAACCGGAAGAGATATCCCAGACAAAGGCGCAGGCACTTTCTGGCCCCGACGATGACAGTACTTTAGCCGGGCGGCGGTTTTTGATTGCGGAGGATAACGAGATCAACGCGGAGATTCTCACAAGCCTTCTGGAGATGTTTGGCTGCACCGCGCTGGTGAAGACGGACGGCGCCCAGGCGGTACAGGCGTTCACCGCGTCCCCGGCGGGGACTTATGACGCGATTTTGATGGACATTCAGATGCCGGTGATGACCGGCTACGAGGCGGCAAAAGCCATCCGGGCGCTGACCCGGGAGGATGCCGGCACGATCCCCATCATCGCCATGACGGCCAATGCCTTTGCCGAGGATGTGCAGGCGGCGCTGAACGCGGGAATGAATGCCCATGTGGCCAAGCCCATTGATCTGGATGTGCTGAAAACAACTCTAAAAAACGCGCTGTTATAAAAGCTGAGGCTCGAGGAGCGCCAACTGAGGTGACTATATGAAAGATAAAATACATAGAGGTGTCCACCGCCTTGCCGCGGTGTTTCTGCCGACACTTTTGGCCCTGTCTCTTTTCTCCCCCTGCGCGGCCGCGGCGGAGTCAGAGGAGACTGTTCTGCGGGTAGCCTTCCCCAACGCGGAGGGTTACACCTCTCTTTCAGCGGATGGTTCGCCCGTCGGTGTGGTGGTGGATTATCTCAATGAGATTTCCAAATACACCGGCTGGAAATACGAATATGTCTCCACGAGCAATGCGGTGGGAGACTTCCAGGATGGAAAATTTGATCTGATGGGCGGAACCTTTTACAACGAAAGCCTGGAAGAAATATTTGGATACCCGGACTATAACTGCGGCTACACAGAGGCAAAGCTGATGGCCAGGAAGGATGACGCATCCATCCGCAGTTATGACACAGGGACGCTGAACGGCAAGACCATCGGCGTGTATGACCGGTCCACCGAGAATATCCAACGTCTCAAGGAATGGCTGGCTATTCAGGCTCTGGACTGTGAGATCCACTATTACAGCCGTGGTGATCTTGAAAATGGGAATCTATATAACCGATTAGAGAGCGGAGAGGTGGAACTGCTGCTGGGCTATGGTACAGACATGCCGGATACCTTATACGCAGCTGCGTCCTTCGGCGGCCAGGCCCATTACATTGTCACCCAGCCGGATAACCAGGAGATATTGGATGGGTTAAATATGGCGCTGGAGCAGATCTATGCCGCAGACCCGGAATTCTCGGAAAAAGAGCAGGCGAAGAACTTCGCAGACAACATGACCGGATATGCGGTTTTGACAGAGCGGGAATTATCTTACATCGCGGAGAAAGACACTGTTACCGTTGCGGTCCCGGATAATTGGCATCCCCTGTATTGCGTGGACATCGACGATTATCATGAGGGCTTTGTGCCGGACGTATTGAAGAAAGTGACCGACTATTCCGGCCTGCAATTCACCTATCTTCTCTGCGACTCCTATATGGACGCAATCACTATGGTACAAGAGGGAAAAGCCGATATGCTGGGCTTTTTCCTAGGCACCGAGGAGAGCGCGTCTGATCACGATTTAGCCAGAACGACAGCTTATGCCGGCCTTTCCCCGATTTTGGTCCGAAACAAAAATGTCACCTATCCCTCGGAGGGCCGGGTATGCGGCGTGATGACCGGCCGGAGCAAATCAAAGTCTGTTGTTGCGGAAGAGATCATATATTACGACAGCGTCGAAGAGGGATTAAGCGACGTCAACAGCGGGAAAATTGATTTTTTCTATGGGATAGGCGCCCATATAGAAAACATCATTCGAACGGGAAATCTCACCAACGTGGTTCAGGTAAGCCTGCCAAACAACAACACGGAGGTCAGTTTTGCGGTTTCCAAGCCGGTGGACTCGCCGCTGTTCTCTATCTTGAATAAGGCCGTCAACAATTTGTCGGAATCCGAAAAAGAAGCGATCAGCAGCTTGAATATGGTTTCCATTGGGGACACACATATCACGCTGTCCAGCATCGTTGTCGCCAATCCCCAGCTGGCGATTGGGGTAGTAGCTCTGTTTTTGCTGTTGATTTTGCTCTCGGCGAGCCTTTATCTTCACTTCCGGCTGCGGGCCGCCAAGATGCGGTTGGGATTAGAGAAAGCGGAGGCGGACAGCCGTGCCAAGAGTGAGTTTCTCTCCCGTATGAGCCATGAGATCCGCACTCCTATGAATGCGATTGTAGGTTTGGCGGATCTGACCGAGCGGGGGCCGGAGCTGTCCGACAAATCCCGGAACAATCTGAATAAAATAAAATCCTCTTCCCACTACCTGCTGAGCCTCATCAACGATATCCTGGATATGAGCCGCATTGAGAGCGGCAAGATGGATTTGGAGCATGCCGCGTTTTCTGTGGATGCGTTGCTGTGCGACATCGAGAGCATGCTGACCACCGATGCGGAACGCCGGAAGATACACTTTCATGTGGAGAGCGACCTGCGCGGCGAGGTCTACCTGGGGGACAATATCCGGCTGCGGCAGGTGATCTTAAACCTTTTGTCCAACGCGTTTAAGTTCACCCCGGAGGGCGGCACGGTGCGCCTTTGTGTCGAGGGGGATTCCGATACAGATACAGAGCGGACATTGACCGTCAAGGTGATCGACACCGGCGTGGGAGTATCCTCTGAGAATCAGCAGCGTATCTTCCGCAGCTTTGAACAGGTGGGGACCAGTACCTCAAAGAGCCAGGGGACCGGGTTGGGACTGGCCATCAGCCGGAGCATCGTGCGTTTGATGGGCGGCGACCTGCTCCTGGAAAGCGAGCTGGGCAAAGGCAGCACCTTCTGTTTTACAATCACGCTGGAGAAAGGGACTCTGGAAGTACCGACAGTTGAAGTGCCAACCGGAGAATGGACGCTTGCAGGCGTCAATATCCTGCTGGCGGAAGATAACAATCTGAACGCTGAGATTGCCATAGAACTGCTGCAGTGCCAGGGCGCCCTAGTACAGCGGGTGGAAAACGGCAGGCTCGCGGTGGAGCTGTTTCAAGACAAGGGCCCGGGCGCTTTCCAGGCGATTTTAATGGATATCCAGATGCCGGAGATGAATGGTCTCGAGGCCACCGAGGCCATCCGGGCGCTGGATCGGCCGGACGCCAAAACCATTCCCATCATCGCCATGACGGCCAATACCTTTAAGGAAGATGTGGAGGCGGCAACGGCTGCGGGGATGACAAGCTTCATTTCAAAACCGGTGGATGTTGAGGCGCTGTATCATGAGCTTCACGTTGCTGTTCATAAAAATAATATTTAAAACATGAGAGGCTGGCTATACAGGTCCGGATTCTTCCGCACTGAGTCTGCGTCCCATTTAGGAGGAAGCAAAAGTGAATTCTAAAGAGCAAATATGCCAAGAGGCGGAAGTCCTGGCCCGCAAGATACTGACCAGCTATTTCTGCGATTCCGACGTTGAATGCCTGATCTCTACCCTCGCGCCCGACGTTTTATGGTTGGGCGGTGGGAAAGAAATGCGTGCGCGCGGGCGCGAGGCCGTGGCCGCCGCCTTCCGAAATGCCGGCGAGATGATCGCTTACGACCTGACGGAGGAGCATTACGACACCATGGATATGGGGGGCGGCATCTATCTGTGCCAGGGGATTGGCTGGATCACCAGCAGGCCGGGACAGCAGATGTATGTGCGCTATCACCAGCGCTGCACTTTCATCTTTCGAGAAACGTCCCATGGGCTGGAAACAACCTATATCCACAACTCCATGTCCATGCAGGAAGAATTTGGGGAGGGAGATCTGTTCCCCATCCAGGAGGCCCGCGACGGTTATGAGCGGCTGAAGGGCATTCTGTCCGAGAGAGAGCGGCAAATCGAGCTGATGCTCACTCAGCTGCCCGGCGGGATGCTCACCTGCCAGGCGGATGACGATTTTACCATTGAGTGGGTCAGCGACGGTTTGTGTGACCTGTTGGATTATGCCGGCACCAACGAGCTGTATCGGGCCTGCGGCGGCACTGTCCGTGGTTTCGTGGTTCCGGAAGATTACGATGCAATGCTGGCGCAGACAAAAGCTGCTCTGCAAAGGAAAGACACCTACAGCACGGAATACCGGGTGCGGAAAAAAGACGGCGGGACGCTGTGGGTGGCGGATTTCGGCAAACGGGTCATCTCCGATCAGGGAACAGAGCTGATCTACTGCTTTATCTCCGACATCTCGGAAAAAAAGGCTCGGGAACAACAGATCATGGAATCCAACCAGGAGGCGGCGCAGCAGGCACACTTTTTAACCCAGCTGTACAATACGGTCCCCTGCGGAATCCTGCAGTTTGAACCAGAGTCCCCTTATGCCATCGTGAGCGTGAACCGGATGGTCTGGGAATTTTACGGATATGAGAGCGAGGCGGCTTACCGCGCCGCGGTGCCCGATCCGTTCCAGCTCGTTCTGGAGCAGGAGCGCGCGCATATCCGCGGTGTGGCGGACAGCCTCGTCCTAAACGGCAGCCCAACCACCTATACCCGACAAAGCGTCCGGCAGGATGGAACCCAGGTGTGGATCAATGTGGTGATGGAGCGGCTCTTAAACGCCAACGGTCAGGATGTCATTCAGGCAGTATTTACCGATGTGACCAACATCCATCTGCTTCAGCAGGAACGGGAGCAGGCACAGCTTTTGGAGAACCGTTTGCTCCAGACAGCTATCCAGACCGCCTATCCGCTGATTGTCAGTGTGAATCTGACCCAGGACACCTATCAGTGTATTGTAGAAAATGGAAGGGAAAGTACACTGCCGGCGGGCGGAAGTTATTCCAAACTGGTCCGGGAAACAAATGAGCATCTCTCTCCCTCATTCCGGCAGAACTACACTGCGACATTTGACCGGCAAACCGTCCTGCACCGCTTTGCCGGTGGTGAGAAAGAACTCTATACCGAGATACAGGCAAAAGACGTGAATGGTTTAGAGCATTGGATATCCCTCTGCTTGATCTCCGTGGAAAACCCTTTTGGCAGCGATGAATTATGCATCATGCTGGTCAAGGTGCTGGACGATCAGCGGGCGGAACAGTCCCGGCAGGAACAGCTGCTTCGGGATGCGCTGGCGGCGGCCAACGCGGCAAACCACGCAAAGAGCGATTTTCTGTCCCGCATGAGCCACGATATCCGAACTCCCATGAACGCCATCATTGGTATGAGCACCATCGGCCAACTCAAGGCTGGCGATCCCCAGCGGATCCAGGACTGCTTCCAAAAGATCGACGCCTCCTCCCGGTATCTCTTGAGCCTCATCAACGATGTGCTGGATATGAGCAAGATAGAAACCGGAAAGATGGCAATCGAGAAAAAGCCCTTTGACTTTTCAGAGCTGATGCAAGATCTAAGTTCCATCCTGTATCCGCAGTTTGAAGAACATGGGATCTCATTTGAACTGACCCATGAGGAACCGCTGGAGCGAATCTATAAGGGCGATGCTCTGCGGCTGAATCAAGTCCTGATGAATCTGCTGTCCAATGCTCTCAAGTTTACCCGCCGAGACGGCAGGGTCTCCCTTCATATAAAGGAAAGCAGCCGGACAAATGGCTATTCCTACCTGACTTTCATCGTTTCGGACACCGGCATTGGAATGTCCAGGGAATTTTTGGAGCGGATCTTCCAGCCCTTTGAGCAGGAGGATTCCAGTCTTGCCCGCAACAAGGTGGGCAGCGGTCTCGGCCTTTCCATTGTGCACAATCTGGTTCAGTTCATGGGCGGCACCGTAGAGATCAGCAGCGTCAAAGGCAAAGGTTCTACATTTACCGTTTCCATTCCGCTGGGCCGTGTGGAGGACGATCAGGAGGTGGAACGGCGGCGGAAGAACGCCTCTTTGATGCGGGGGATCGAGGTGCTGGTGGTAGATGACGATAAACTGGTGGGAGAACAAAGCGCTGCGATTTTGGATCAGATCGGCGCCCATACCGTATGGGTGGATTCCGGCCGGAAAGCAGTGGAGGAAGTCCGTGCCGTGGCTGCCCAGGGCAGGCACTATGACATCGCCATGATCGACTGGAAGATGCCGGATATGGACGGTATTGAAACCACGCGCCGGATTAGGACGATTGTGGGTCCGGAAACCACAATTATTGTCATCTCCGCTTACGATTGGAGAAGCATCGAGGATGAGGCCAGGGCGGCCGGGGCCAACAGCTTTATTTCCAAACCCCTGTTTTTCTCCACGATCTGCGACACTTTCTCCGCGCTGCGTTTTGGCAGTCAATCCCCTAAACAGATCGTGCAGGCGAATCCGTTGGCCGGACACAGAATTTTGCTGGTTGAGGACAATGCGCTGAATATGGAGATTGCCAAGTCGATTTTGGAAATCTACGGCATGGAAGTCGTTACCGCCGAGGATGGGCAGCAGGCGGTGGATCTTTTCGCCGCGGCGCCGGCGAATCATTTCCAGGCGGTACTGATGGATATCCGCATGCCGGTTATGGACGGACTGGCAGCCACGCAGGCTATTCGCAGGCTGGATCGGCCCGATGCGGCCGATGTACCTATCCTTGCCATGACGGCCAACGCTTTTGAGGAGGATAGACAGCAGGCTTTCGCAGTGGGTATGAATGGATATATTGCGAAGCCCATCGACGTTTCAGTTTTGACTCAGGAGTTAAAGCGACTGGTAAACAGCAAAATTGTATGAACCAATGCCATTAAGCCAAGGCGTTAGAGGCATAGCAGAAAAAACGCATAGCAGAAAAAACGCAGAGTATGAGTTAAAGCTGTACCCTGTGTTTTTTTGTAATATTTTAAATTCAGTTGGCAAACAGTGGGTTTTCAATGTGCACAAGATATTTCCTCAGTTTCTGCATTTGTTCAGCCTGGAAATAAATTACTTCCAGAAACTTTGGAATTTTTACTTCATGAATTCAATTCTCGTTGTAATCCTTGCTCAACCTATAAAGGATTTCGACTTTTGGCTATAGATGGATCTGAACTAATTTTTAGAAACCATTGCAACATTTCGTTCCTCCCAGTTGTATATAGAGCAGAGAGGCAAAAACACCACTCAAAATTATATAATAATCAGGAGGACTTAAACATGAAACTTAAAACAATTTTTTCCCTTATCTTGGGCACCACTTTAGCACTTTCTCTTGTCGCCTGCGGTAGCAATAACAATCCCGCAGCCGATAACAGCAAGCCCGGTGCAGTACAGCCGGCCAACCCCTTTCAGCCTTGCGACACAATGGATGCTGCCGAAGAAATGGCTGGCTTTGATCTGATCCTGCCTAAAACCGCTGACAAACTGGAAGCGATTGAAAACGAGATGATTCAGGCTTTCTATGGCGAGGATGGTTCTGATATGCTGATTCGTAAGGCACTTGGTAACGAGGACATCAGCGGAGATTATAATGAGTATGCACAGACCGAAACTGTGGATGGCGTGACCCTCAAAGGTGCAGACGGACAGTTTTCTCTTGCCGTGTGGACAGACGGCGAGTATACTTATTCTATCAGCGTTGGGAATGCCCTTTCTCAGGTTGATATGATGGCACTTGTGGACGGCGTAAAATAAGGTTTCATATGACTCAAAGGACAGGCTCATAGGTTCTGTCCTTTGAAGCATGAACAGGAGGGATGATGTGGAATATTGCCTGGTAGCAGAAAGATACTTGCCGTCTTTCATAGACATACTAAAAAAACTATTTTCTTTTATTGCGGTAACACTGTTTGGAAACGCCTGCAGTGAAACTGATTTGCCAAGAGAGAGCAGCCGTGAAAGGATCAATCACCAGGCAGAACGAATGCTCAGCGAGTATGGCAATGCCGTTTTGCGTCTGGCCTACTCCTATCTTCACAATACAGATGATGCAGAAGAAGTATTACAGGATACGCTTGTCCAATTTCTTAGAACGTCTCCTGCGCTGAATGCAAAAGAACATGAAAAGGCATGGCTTCTTCATGTTGCTGCCAACCTGAGCAAAAACCGTATCAAGTACAATGCTATCCGACAGACAGATGAACTAATGGAGGAATTAGTAGCCGAAAATCGGGACGACCTTTCATTTGTCTGGGAGGCAGTAAAAACTTTGCCGGACAACTACCGTGAGGTAGTGCATCTTTTTTATTACGAGGGCTATCCAACAGCGCAGATTGCTAAAATACTTGGGATGAAAGAAACAACTGTCCGCTCCAATCTGTCCCGTGGCAGAGAGAAGTTGAAAACGGTGTTAAAGGAGGCGTATGACTTTGAATAGAAAGTATGATGAAGTAATGGAACATATCGAAGTTACGCCTGAAATGCAAAGTCGGATTTTGGGCAATATCGAAAACATTGATTTTGCAGAAAAGAAGCAAGCGAAGATTATTCGTTTTCCGAATATAAAACGCTTCGCCATGCTTGCGGCTTGCCTTGCTGTCATGCTTGTCGGAACATTGATCCTGCCTAATCTACGGAACATCACTAACGAGCCACCTGTTAGTGAAAATAACAATATTGTCGAAGTGTCTTCTGTCGAAGAACTGTCGGAAACTGTAGGCTTTGAAGTGGTCGAACCGGGAAATCTGCCGTTTGAAGCCAAGAATATTGTTTATACTGCTTATTGGGCGGAGTTGGCTGAAATTATCTATATAAATGATGATCAAACAGCAGTTTTTCGTAAAGGTATTGGGTCTGATGATGTAAGTGGTGACTACAATTCTTATGAATTGACAGGCGAAATATCGGTGAATGACATCAATGCCACGTTAAAGGGCAACGGTGAAACCTATACCATGGCAATCTGGACAGACGCTGAGTTTTCATATTCATTGTCGCTAAGCGAGGGCATAGGAGAAGCAGAGTGGATTAAAATATTGAAAACAATGATAAATTCTGGAGAAAAGCAAATTTGAGCCGATGTTCATAGAATGTGAAGGGAAATTTCATGGAAAGAAGTTTCCGCACTGATCACATGTTCGATCCGGCAGGCATCTTCAGCCGCTACCTCAGGGCTGACCCCCAGTGGAATTAGAGAATCAGAGAGAATCGTATGCCGTATTACGGAGCATGAGATTCTAGAACAGAAATTATTTACCAGGAAGAACCGGATTCTGAAACGCAATCCCAGCGCCTCTTCGAAAAGATTTTCGGATGTGCCTGTTTGAAACGAGTGAATTTTGAGGAGTCAGGAACCAGATCAAAGCCACAAAAATCACGTAATTCCTGAGAGAACTTCAGAAAGAGAGCCTTTAACAAAGGATAGAGCTGATGTTTGCGGGGCCTTCCAGTAGAAGCGTAAAAATGAGTACAAAAGAAACAGAAACAATTTCATCGAGATCACTGGTCTGATCAAGTAGAGAAAGAAATTGATATTTGTCATTATCAAATTTAATTTGGTAATTATCAAAAACTTCTGCCAAAGTGAGTTGTCTATATGGTATTATGTAGGTACATCTCCTTTACGGCGGATGGTTAAATGATTTCTGAACAACTCTATTTTACCACAATCCGTTGAGGAGATGTTTTGTTTTATAGAAGTAACAATGCCGTATTTATGCGGCTTGTGGCGTTTCGCAAACGCCTAAAGTAGCTTTAATAACGAAAGGAGAAATGCAGAATGCTTGCAGAAAAAGTAGCACAATTACTAAACACACAGATTAACAAAGAGTTCTACTCCGCTTATTTCTATTTGGATTTCGCCAATTACTATGAAAATGAGGGACTCAAAGGATTTGCCAACTGGTACGAGATCCAGGCCCAGGAAGAACGGGACCACGCGATGCTGTTCCGGAAATATTTGTTAAACAATGGCCATCAGGTTACATTCACAGAAATCGGCAGCCCTCACAAAGAATACTCAAATTTCCTGGCCCCCTTAAAATATGGCCTGGAGCACGAACAATATGTCACCAGCCTGATCCACGAGATCTATAATGAAGCCTACCAGGCAAAAGACTTCCGTACCATGCAGTTCCTGGACTGGTTTGTAAAGGAGCAGGGAGAAGAAGAGACCAACGCGGAAGACCTGATCAAAAAGTACGAGCTTTTTGCAGGAGACGCCAAAGGTCTGTATATGCTGGACAACGAACTAAGCGCCCGCGTATACACCGCTCCCTCACTGGTACTGTAATGAACAAAGAAAAGGTAATCTGTCCCTGCCGCAAACTAACTAAAGGTGACATTCTAAAAGCGGTAGAACAGGGAGCCTCCAGCTATAAGGAAGTCAAAAAGGCCACCAAAGCAGGCAGCGCCTGCGGTAAGTGTAAAAAGCAAGTGAAAAAGCTGACGAAAAAAGCACTGAAAGAGTAAACGACCAGCCCCGCCAAAACGCGCGGTGGACTAAATGCCCCAGGTTAAGGAACCATAAATAATCGTCTGGTATTCTTGAAATAGAAAGGGGTTCAGGGTATAATGGGATAGGGTGATGATAAATCAAATGATCCGATAGAATGTTTTGGGTGATTCATTCCATTGGATGAAGATGAAAACAGGAGGATCATGATTTATGAACAACCATCTCAAATTAAAGACCGGAGCCTCAGTTTTTGAGATCCAGGGGATTCCGGCTATGCGGCAGGCACTGCCGTTAGCGTTGCAGCATGTAGTGGCTATGATTGTGGGGTGCGTGACACCGGCGATTATCGTGGCTGGGGTGGCTATCGATAAGGGTACGATGACTCCGTCCGACAAAGTGGTGCTTGTGCAGGCAGCGCTGTTGGTCGCAGCGGTTGCGACGTTAATCCAACTGTTTCCGATCGGAAAGTATATCGGATCCGGATTACCGGTTATCATGGGTGTCAGTTTTGCCTACCTGGCATCGCTTCAGGCAATTGCAGGCGACTTCGATGTGGCTACGATTTTTGGCGCTCAGTTGGTGGGCGGTATCGTGGCAGTCGTCGTAGGCATTTTTATCAAATGGCTCAGGCCGTTGTTTCCTCCGTTAGTGGCAGGAACGGTGGTATTCACGATTGGGCTGTCTTTGTATCCCACGGCGATTAACTATATGGCCGGAGGACAGGGCAGCGCGGATTATGGCAGCGCGAAAAACTGGTTTGTGGCGATTGTCACGCTGATTCTGGTGGTAGGGCTGAACCATTTCGGAAAGGGATTCTTCAAACTGTCTTCGATTCTGATTGGCATTATTGTCGGCTATGTGCTGGCGGTCTGCCTCGGAATGGTGGATTTTACGGCGATCTCCCAGGCCGACTGGTTTTATATTGCAAAGCCCATGCACTTTGGGATCAAGTTCGAAGTTTCGACCATAATATCCATATCCATCCTGTACATCGTTAATTCGGTGCAGGCCATCGGGGATCTGTCCGCGACCACAGCGGGTGGACTGGACCGGGAGCCGACGGATCGGGAGCTGTCCGGCGGTATCATCGGTAACGGCGTGGCCAGTGTGATTGGCGCATTCTTTGGGGGATTGCCTACTGCAACTTTCAGCCAGAATGTGGGGATCGTAGCTACCACGAAAGTGGTAAACCGGTGTGTACTGGGTCTGGCCGCAGTCATTATCTTCCTGGCTGGCTCTGTACCCAAGTTTGCATCGATTCTCACAACGATTCCTCAGTGCGTGCTGGGCGGCGCCACGGTATCTGTGTTTGCCTCCATCACCATGACAGGGATTAAGCTGATCAGCCAGGAGCCGCTGAATTACCGGAATACGGCGATTGTGGGCCTGGCCGTCGCATTGGGAATGGGGATTACCCTGGTACCGGAAGCCTTGGCTATGTTTCCGGGCTGGGTGACAACCATTTTTGGAAAATCAGCGGTTGTGGTAGCGACGATTGTGGCAGTTCTGCTGAACTGTATTATTCCAAAGGAAAAACCGCAGGAGGATTCTTAACCGCAGCGCAGGGAAACCAGGCGCGTGAAAAGGCGGGCGATAAGCGAAGCGCTTATCGCCCGCCTTTTCACGAAAATTATTTTTAGGTATCGGCATCACAGTGTCATCAAAAAATAATTTTCATTTTATGCTGAAATAATGCGCAAAAATGCAGGCTGTCTTGTTGCCGGCGGCCAGCTACGTTATAATAGTCTGAGAACATACCAAGGAGGAATCCGCATGATAAGACTGGCCGTTTGTGATGGGAACAAATGCATTCAAAAAGAAATCGCCAAAGTGGTATCCGCATCTTACAGACAGGAAATGAAAAACGATATCTATGAATCTCTGGACTCCCTGACCGCAGAGATCAGTGCGGGCAGAACTTACCCCGACCTGATCCTGTCTGATATCTCCAAAGATACCAGCGCTTCCATAAATGAATCAAAAGCCATCCGTCAAAAATGTCCCGAGATCAAATTCATCTGGATGAGTTCCGATCCGGATGTGCCGGAGGAAATATTTGATACCGACCCTATCTACTGCCTTCCCAAACCAATTCCGTTGGATGATCTGAAAGCAGCCCTAAACACCGCTCTTGTCCGATGCCACCAGGAAGAAAAAGACACCCTGATCCTAAAGAGCAGAAACGGAATACAGAAAATCCCCCTGGCAGACATCTCCTATCTGGAAAGCGATAAACATGTAATCTACCTCCACGGCCAGAACCGCCAGTGGAAATGCTACATAAAATTAGACGACATCATGGAACGTTTTCCGTCTTATTTTGTAAGATGCCATCAAAGCTATGCACTAAACATGGCAAAACTAAGAAAACTAACGGCCCTGTCCGCCGAATTTACCGATGGCCGCAGTGTTCCTGTCAGCCGTGCCCGATACAAAACAGTAAAAGAATGTCTGCTTCATTACTATTCATTCCGCTGAAGGTTCCGGATTAAATTCCAGGCAGAATCAAAACTTGAACCGGACGGGGCCAATGAAGCCCAATCCACAAATACTCTTGATAATCCATCAGATTCATTGAATAAAACACCTCCAGATGCTATAATATTACACATAGGTTACAGTTGGGGTACGCCTAAAACTACATATTTCAGGAGGATGAATATAGTGATTGATTTAACCAGGAAACAAGAGGCATTGGCTAGAAATATTGAGCGGGCAAAGGAAAAAAATATCATCATTCCCACTTTTGAGCAGATGAGAAATCCTAATAAGGTACCCGAAGCGATTCAAGAACAGTTAAAAAGTGTAGGTCTGTGGGATATCAATCCCTTGAACCTGTTTCGGATTACATGGAAAAATGAGCCGAAAGAGAGCGGCGGCCTGTTCGGCAGCCCGAATTTTATCGTGCTTCCCAAGGAACTTACCGGTGTGGATGCGAAGATCCTGTGTATGATCGGAAAATTCTTCCCGACCGGCTGCCATAAAGTAGGAGCCTCCTTCGGATGTCTGGCGCCCAGGCTGGTGACCGGACAGTTTGATGCCAGCCGGCAGAAAGCGGTATGGCCGTCCACCGGCAACTATTGCCGGGGCGGCGCGTTCAATTCCAAGCTTTTGTCCTGTGACTCTATCGCGATCCTGCCGGCGCAGATGAGCCGGGAACGGTTCGACTGGCTTAAGACGGTGGCTACGGAGATCATTGCCACACCCGGCTGCGAGAGCAATGTAAAAGAGATCTTTGACAAAACCTGGGAGCTTCGCAACACCAGAGATGATGTCATGATCTTCAACCAGTTTGAGGAGATGGGCAACCATCTGTGGCATTACGCGGTGACCGGTAACGCGGTTGAAGAGGCTTATCTTAGCATAGCCGATGAGAATAGTCATCTGGCCGGCGCCTGCTTTACTTCCGGTTCCGCGGGAACCACAGGAACCGGCGATTATCTGAAAGAAAAATTCCCTGGACTTAAGCTGGGCGTGGGAGAGGCGCTGCAATGTCCGACCCTGTTAAACAACGGATTCGGGGGCCACCGGATCGAAGGGATCGGTGACAAGCACGTGCCGTGGATTCACAATGTAAAGAATACGGATATGGTCATTGCTATCGATGACGAAGACAGCCAGAAATTGCTGCGCCTGTTCAATGAACCGGAAGGACGCGAATATCTGATAAAAGAAGCGGGAGTTGATCCGAACCTGGTGGATGAACTTGCTTTCATGGGAATCTCAGGAATTGCCAACGTTCTGTGCGCAATCAAGATGGCCAAATATTACGAATTGACGGAGAATGATGTGGTGGCCACAGTTCTGACGGATTCCGCCGCTATGTATGGTTCCAGAATCGATGAGTTGCGGGAAGAGGATGGCGAATATAGCACGAGGAAGGCGGCGATCGATTATCATACTCATTTGCAGTCCATTAAGACGGATAACCTGGAAGAACTGACCTACGTGGGCAGGAAGCGGATTCATAATCTGAAATATTACACCTGGGTAGAGCAGCAGGGCAGAACGGTGGAAGAACTGAACGCGCTGTGGTATGACTATGAAAATACCTGGGGCGCCGTACATAAACAGGCCGCCCAGATCGATGAACTGATTCAGGAATTCAATGAGAACACCGGACTGCTTAAGAATCTGTAGAAGGGAAGGGTGCAAAGAGAATGAGACATGTTATTTCAGCCGTCTGTGTCCGATGCGGCGCGGAGCATGAAGCTGTCCCTAACGTGACGACCTGTCACAAATGCGGCGGTATTTTGGATATCAAATATGATTATAACCATATAAAAGGGCATTTGACGAAAGAGCAGCTGACAGAGCGGAAAGATTATTCCATGTGGCGCTACCGGGAGTTCCTCCCGGTAGGAGAAGAAGGAAATTATCCAAAGCTTCGGGTGGGCTGGTCCCCTCTCTACAAAGCGGACCGTCTGGCGGAGAAGATCGGCATCAAAACCCTGTATATCAAGGATGACGGAATCAATCCCACGGCGAGCATGAAGGATCGCGCCTCAGCCATGGCTGTGGCCAAGGCTTACGAAGCAGGGGCCGATACCATCGCCTGCTCCTCCACCGGAAATGCGGCCTCATCCCTGGCCGGAAATGCGGCAGCCGCCGGTTATAAGACCTTTATCTTTGTGCCTGAGAGGGCGCCGAAGGGAAAAGTGTCCCAGCTTATGATATTCGGAGCCACGGTGATCAGCGTGCAGGGAACCTATGAGGACACATTCCGGCTGTCGGCGGAAGCCATCGACCGCTGGGGCTGGTATAACCGGAATGCGGCGATCAATCCCTATCTGATGGAGGGAAAGAAGACGGTAGCGCTGGAAATCGCGGAGCAGCTGAACTTTCAGATGCCTGACTACGTAGCGATCTCCGTAGGCGACGGCTGTTCCATCGCCGGAGTCTGGAAGGGGTTAAAGGATCTGCATGAGGCTGGATTTATCGACCGTTTACCGAAGCTGATCAGCGTACAGGCATCGGGCTGCTATCCGATTAACCGCGCGGCCAGAACCAATATGCCGCTTGAGCCTATGGAAGAAAACACCATCGCAGATAGTATCGCCGTCGGTGTACCCCGCAACCCGGATAAGGCGGTTAACGCCATTTTGGAGTCAAACGGTGTCACCGTAGAAGTGTCCGACGATGAAATACTGGCTGCCATGCGGCTGCTGGGACGAACCTGCGGGGTCTTTGGTGAACCTGCCGGTGTGACCGGAACCGCCGGTGTCAAAAAAGCAGTGGAACTGGGTCTGATTCCGAAAGGATCGTCCGTGGTCAGCATTGTAACGGGTAACGGCTTAAAGGATGTAAATAATGCGGTCAAAGCGGCAGGAGAACCGATTCACATACCTCCGCAGATGGATTTACTGCTGGAGGCTTTCGCAAAAAGCGGCGGGCCGCAGTAGCATATAGAAAACATGGGATATAGAAAATGTAGCATTTAGAAAAACCAGGTAACTTCTAAGAGGACGAAACCTCTGATCAGCAGGATCCGTGGCAATACGCCGAAGGCGGCTTGACCGTGCCGGGTGTCCCGCCAGGTTTCGTCCTCTTTTGTGCGTAATCTGCTCTGACGTTTGAAAACAGTTCTATCTGTACAATGTTTTTGCTGAAACGACACAATATATCGGGATTTGGAGTATAGACAGTGAATAAAAGAGAGCATAAGGATGTTTTAATCGGATGCCTTTGTGCATTGGGGTGTGAGACACTTTTTGGGTTAAGTTATATATTCACCAAACAGGCAGCCAATGACGCCAGTACCCTGAGTTTGTTAGGATGGAGATTTTTGGTTGCCATAATTGTGATGGGATTGTGTGCGTTCGGCGGTATTATAAAAATACATCTAAAAGGTAAAAAATTAAAGCCGCTGATAACAGTAGCTTTATTTAGCCCTTGCATTTATTTTATCGGCGAAACAATCGGGATTCGCAGCACGACTGCATCGGAAAGCGGAGCCTTTTTGGCATGTATACCCGTAATTTCTCTACTGGCATCTACCTTCATATTACACAAAAAACCTCGAAAAAAGCAAGTGATAGGAATTCTAGTGACATTAGCCGGCGTTCTTGTAACTGTGTTTGCAGTGGGCGCAGCAGCGAGTTTTTCGTTTGTTGGATATGCAATGCTTACGGTCGCTGTTATTTCCTACGCATTGTATAGTGTGTTTGTTGAAAAAGCACCAGAATATACCGGAGGCGAAATAACATTTGTAATGCTTGCAGCCGGGGCGATTGTATTTGGAGTTCTTGCCGTTTTGGAAGCGTCTTTGAACGGAAACCTGAATGATGTAATACGATTGCCATTCACCAGTATGAGTTTTCTAATTGCGATCCTGTACCAGGGTGTTGGCTGCTCCGTCCTCGCTTTTTTCCTTTCGAATGTGGCTATTTCCAGGATAGGTGTCAATCGCACCTCTTCATTTATCGGGGCAGCAACGGTAGTTTCAATTGTTGCGGGAATACTGATTTTGAAAGAAGGTTTTTCAGGATTGCAGATGATAGGGGCATTTTTGATTATTGCCGGCGTATATATCGCCAATACGCATTTTCCAGGGAAGGCCGCTGAAAGGGTAACGCAAGCCTTCCCCGGAAAGTAATGGAAGTATTACTGACGGATAATCGTCCCGGTCTTACCTTCGATCCCATCCTTTGCCTTTTCCAGCAGGGTGATCAGCGCGGTACGTCCGGGTTTCGAGGAGGCAAACTGCACAGCAGCCTGCACCTTCGGAAGCATGGAGCCGGGAGCGAAGTGTCCCTCCTCCATATATTTCTTCGCCTCGTCAACGGTTATTTCGGACAACCATTTTACATCCGGTTTGCCGAAATTGATGGCCACTTTCTCCACAGCGGTTAAGATGATCAGATAGTCGGCATCCAGTTCCTGGGCCATCAGGCAGCTGGCGAAGTCTTTATCGATGACCGCGCTGGCGCCTTTTAGATGATTCCCCTGCAGGGTTACCGGAATCCCGCCGCCACCGCCGGCGATGACGATATTACCGCTCTCCACCAAAGTGCGGATCGCGTCTGATTCTACGATCTCCACGGGCCTTGGAGAGGCAACTACACGGCGGTAGCCGCGTCCGGCATCTTCCTTCATGATGTATCCATATTTTTCGGCCGAGATATCGGCTTGCTCTTTGGTCATAAAGTGCCCGATCGGCTTGGAGGGATTCTCAAAAGCCGGATCATCCGGATCTACCCGGACCTGGGTCACCATGGTGACAACCGGAATATCATAATGGCCCCGGCTGCGAAGTTCTTCCCGCAAAGCGTTCTGCAGATCATAGCCGATGTAAGCCTGGCTCATGGCTACACAGACAGAGAGGGGAGTGTTGGGCTGTTTCGGATTTTCACGGCTCAGCGCGGCCATGGCATTGTTAATCATTCCTACCTGTGGGCCGTTTCCGTGGGATACGACGACTTCATGCCCTTCTTCTATGAGATCGGCGATGGCTTTGGAGGTGATTTTTACAGCGGCCATCTGTTCCGGCAGGGTATCTCCCAGGGCATTGCCGCCCAAGGCTATGACAATTCTTTTTTTACTCATAATTTCCTCCACTCGTGCGTATTTCAGCACATATAGGTATAGAAGAGAGGCCGGGATGTCAAACCGGCCTCCAATTTATTATATTGAATACCGAAATTTTAATTACAATTCACATGACAACAATGAAAAACACAATAAGTTCTGCAATAACATAACACTAATCTGTCAGAACCTGCAAACCGGCCTTATGTAAAGCAGGGAAGAGAGGGAAACGGCGGAGCCGCCCGGTTCCAGGGCTCCGCCGTTTCCCTCTCTTCCCGGTCCTCGGCCCCCAGTCCCATCAATACTCCCAGACAGTTTTATCTAAAGATACGAGGAATGTCACGCTCTTCCAGTTTTTTCATCAGAGCGGCCGGATCTTCGAATTTGCTGAGCAGGATCATAGCTGCGATGACATAGGGCTTGTAGCTGGCTTCCTTGTATAAGGGATTGCGGTAACGGTCGAATACGGAGGCGTCCACTTCGCCGCTTTCACAGCTTAAACCGGAGATGTCGGCGGGCAGGCAGTGCAGATAGAGGGCTTTGCCGTCTTTGGTTAAAGACATCATTTCTTCCGTACATGCCCAGTCTTTGTACTCTGCGTTCTGTGCCAGCAGCTCTTTTTCCAATTTATTGATACCCTCGGTGTCACCCTCGCCGTACAGTTTGGTTCTTTCTTCCATAGCGGCGAACGGAGCCCAGCTCTTCGGATATACGATATCAGCGTCTTTGAAGGCTTCCTTCATATCGTTAGTTCTGCGGTAGCTACCACCGGATGCTGCCGCGTTTTTCTTGGCAACTTCTTCTACCTCAGGCATTACTTCGTAGCCTTCCGGATGCGCCAGCACCACTTCCATACCCATACGGGTCATCAGGCCGATGACACCCTGAGGAACGGAGAGCGGCTTGCCGTAGGAAGGAGAGTAAGCCCAGGTCATGGCCAGCTTCTTGCCTTTTAAGTTCTCCACACCGCCGAACTCGTGGATGATGTGCAGCATATCTGCCATACACTGGGTCGGATGGTCGATATCACACTGCAGGTTAACAAGAGTAGGGCGCTGCTCCAGGATTCCGTCGATATTGCCCTGTTTTACCGAGTCGGATACTTCGTGCATATAGGCATTTCCTTTTCCGATGTACATGTCATCACGGATTCCGATGACATCGGCCATGAAGGAAATCATATTGGCAGTTTCCCGGACGGTTTCACCGTGGGCGATCTGGGACTTGCCCTCGTCCAGATCCTGTACTTCAAGGCCTAACAGGTTGCAGGCGGATGCAAAGGAGAAACGGGTTCTGGTGGAATTGTCGCGGAACAGGGAAATACCAAGACCGCTTTCAAATACTTTTGTGGAAATATTGTTTTCCCTCATGAAACGCAGTGCGTCGGCTACGGTCCATACCGCTTCCAGTTCATCATCGGTTTTTTCCCAGGTCAGGAAAAAGTCGTTGTTATACATTTCTTTGAAATTCAATTGGTTTAGCTTATCGATGTAATCCTGTAATGTTTTCATTTTTTTATCTCCTTTAGATATTTATGAGTAGCTATGGCTGACTGTTGGGGGAATCAGCCATAGGGCTCCATGATTTTATGGAAACTGTTCACACAGTCTCGTTGGACAGAATTATTTGCAGTATAAGGTGGGTAGCGCGGCATATACTGCGGCGCATTTCACCAGGTCCGCTTTCCAGGTCTTTTCGTTGGGAGCATGTGCCTGCGCTTCTTTGCCAGGTCCGAATCCGATGCAGGGGATTCCGTAGCGTCCCATAATGGAAACTCCGTTGGTGGAGAAGGTCCATTTGTCAACCTTGGGCTCTCCGAACATTCCCTGATAAGACTCTACCATGGCCTGTGTCGCGGCGTGATCTTCCGGGATTACCCAGGTAGGGAAATA
The DNA here is from genome assembly GCF_019042245.1 of Diplocloster modestus. GTDB lineage: Bacteria > Bacillota > Clostridia > Lachnospirales > Lachnospiraceae > Diplocloster > Diplocloster modestus. The sequence goes on along the minus strand of NZ_JAHQCX010000015.1, from coordinate 71,636 downwards.
GCAGTCGGTCGGATATACCAGATCAGTGTAGCTGGGTCTTTCATATTTGTACATGCTGACGACGGCTTCATACTTCCTGACGGTGGGCAGAGCGCGGATTTCATCCAATGCCATCTCATAGGTCTCTCCGTCAGTCAGACGGCGGTCGATGGAGATCGCACAGCTGTCGGCTACCGCACAGCGGGAAGGGGAAGTGAAGAAAATCTCGGATACAGCAAGGGTTCCTTTTCCGAGGAAAGGATCATAGTGCAGTTTGTTATTTAACTCGCGTACTTCCTGAAGGATGTCAGCCATCTTGTAGATCGCGTTTTCTCCCCGTTCCGGAGCGGAACCGTGGCAGGAGATGCCTTTGACATCCACACGGATTTCCATACGTCCGCGCTGGCCGCGGTAGATATTGCCGTCGGTGGGCTCGGTGATTACGACGAATTCCGGTTTTACTTTGTCCTCATTGATGATATACTGCCAGCACAGACCGTCGCAGTCCTCTTCCTGAACAGTTCCAGTTACCAGTACGGTATATTTGTCGCTTAAGAGCCCCAGTTCCTTCATGATCTTAGCGCCGTACACGCTGGAGACGATACCGCCCAGCTGATCGGAGGTTCCGCGGCCGCCGATTTCCGTATCGGTTTCGAAGCCCTCGTAAGGATCGAATTCCCAGTTGTTGATGTTGCCGATACCAACCGTGTCGATGTGAGCGTCATAGCCGATTAAAGTCTCGCCGCTGCCCATATACCCCAGTACGTTGCCCATGGGGTCAATTTCTACTTTATCGAATCCTACCTTGCGCATTTCCTCAGCGATGCGGTCAATGTGGCCTTTTTCCCCGCAGCTTTCGCCGGGAATTTTTACCAGGTCACGTAAGAATTTTGTCATGTCCTTTTCATAACTCTGTGCCAGTTCTTTGATTTTGTTGAAATCCATTTTGCTGCCTCCTTGATTTTCATTTTCAATTGATAGAGTAACATTTGAAAAAGTAATATCTAAAAGTTAAGAATAGATCACATATCCCAGATGATATCTTTAAAGCGGTTCGGATCGGTATCACCCTCAGTGGAGAAGAGCAGTACCCTGGAATTTTCATCTAAATTTAATACATCCCGCAGATCCCTGTAGCGTTTCATCTTCATGATGCAGGCCAGCAGTCCGAAGGGGACGGCGCCGGATTCTCCCGAGATCACCTGCGGATCCCCGCGGAAAGGCGCGGCCAGCATCTTCATTCCACGTTCTGCCACCCAGTCGGGGCAGGAGGTGAATACTTTTACATGATTTCTCAATATATCCCAGGAGATGGTGTTGGGCTCCCCGCAGGCCAGACCAGCCATAATGGTTTCCATGTCCCCATCCACGATATGGACCGAGCCGTCATGAGAGGCGGCGCTTCGATACAGACAGTCAGCGGCCTGTGCCTCAACTACGATCACCATGGGAGGATTCTCCGGATAACGGTTGGCGAAATATCCCTGTACGGCGCCTGCTAAGGAGCCTACGCCGGCCTGGACGAATACATGGGTGGGACATTCACAGCCATAGGCTTGCATCTGCCCGTTGGCTTCGTCAGCCATGGTTCCGTAACCCTGCATAATCCAGGAGGGGATCTCTTCATAGCCGTCCCAAGCGGTATCCTGAACGACGACACCATTTTTTGTATTTTCCGCAGCTTCGGCGGCCATCCGGACACACTCGTCGTAGTTGGCGTTTTCGATGGTCACCGTCGCATTTTCACGTTCAATATTATCAAAACGGGTCTTGGTCGTGCCCTTCGGCATAAATACCACAGCTTTCTGCTTCAGGATATTTGCCGACCACGCAACGCCGCGGCCGTGATTGCCGTCCGTCGCAGTGAAGAAAGTGGCCTGACCGAATTCCTCTCTCAATGCGTCGGAAGTCAGTACCCGGTAGGGAAGTTCCGATACATCCCTGCCAATCTGTTTTGCTATGTAACGGGCCATGGCGAAGGAACCGCCCAATACTTTGAAAGCGTTCAGACCGAACCGGTAGGATTCGTCCTTCACATATAATTCCTTGATCCCAAGATAGGTCGCCATGCGTTCCAGCTTGGCCAGAGGGGTTCTGGTGTACTGGGGAAAACTCTCATGGAAAGCCCGGGCTTTGCGGACATTTTCCAGTGCCATGATCTCCAGGTTCTTGTCGTCGGTCTGTGGCATCGTGTTTTCAACCCATAAAATGTCGTTCATTTTATTAACTCCTTCCATATACAATGTGTTCGTAACTTAAGGATCAGGCGTTGTCATTTTCTTTCCCGGCGTCCAGATAGCTGTAGAGCGTGTATTTGGAGATACCGAAGTAATTGGAGACTTTGTCACCTGACTTTGTAATAAGGAAAGCACCGGCCTCATTCAGAAATTGGATGGCGCGGACCTTATCGTCCTTGTTCATCATCGCTACCGGCTTCCCGACGAGGACAACGGACTGTTCGATCAGATCGTCCAACAGGTCGTTGACATTTTGGGTGATTTTTTCAGGCTCTTTGGCCGTTGTTTCGGTGGCAGTCAGCGATTTTAGAGCATTTTCTACCGTCAGAAGGGCGGTAATATCATAATTGATGGAAAAAATATAGCGGATCTGGTCCTGGTCGTTTCTTATGTAGATCGTGCTGGATTTTAAAATTCTGCCGTCGGTTGTCCTGGTCAGATATCCCAGATGATCTTTTAGTTCATCGGCGCCTTTTCGCAAGGTTTCCAGAACCACATGAGAGGGTCCGTCGCCTAAAGCGCGGTTAGAGACATGGCCATTTTCGATAAAAGCAATGGAATGCTCCAGGTCACCGGTGGTCAGATCATGTATAACGACTTCACAGTTCTGTCCGAACTGTTTGGTTATTCCGCGTGCTACCTGTTTCAGAAACTCTAGTTGAAATTTCATGTAAGAATCCTCCCTGCGCAAAGAGTGGCTGCCGAAGATTTTGGGGTGTAAAATCACAGCAGTTTTGTTTCTTATAAATCCATCATAGCATATAATTTCAGAAATTCAATAGTTTTTTACAAAAATTTTTAGGTAACCTCAAAATTTTTTGATTTTTGTCTTGCATTATATAGTTTTCAGTAGTAAACTATCATTATAGAAATGGATTCTGTGGATATTGCATAAATGATTTTGGGTTGGGGAAATCAAAGATTGTGCAAAAACCTAGGGATTATCGTAGGTGTGGTTCTGGAAGCTTGAAGTTCTGGAAGAGATTTGTAATTGAAAGGAGAATAGGATTATGCTGTTAATAGGAAATGGCAGGCTGATTACCAGGGATGAGAAGAATACTTTTTTTGATAACGGCGCTGTACTGATAGACGGCAAGGTGATTCAAAAAGTAGGAACAACGCAGGAGTTGAAAATGGAATATCCGGATGCGGAATACATAGACGCCAAAGGCGGTGTTATCATGCCGGCATTGATCAACACGCATGAGCATATTTACAGCGCCATGGCCAGAGGACTTTCCATCAACGGATATAACCCGGACGGCTTCCTGGATATTCTGGACGGTATGTGGTGGACCATCGACCGCCATCTGACTTTGGAACAGGTAAAGCAGAGCGCTATGGCTACCTATATTGATTGTATTAAGAACGGAGTCACCACCGTGTTTGACCATCATGCCAGCTATGGTTCCATCAAAGACAGCCTGTTTACCATACAGGACGCGGCCAGGGAACTGGGAGTGCGCACCTGCCTGTGTTATGAGGTGTCCGACCGGGACGGCACGGAGAAGATGCGGGAAGGCGTGCAGGAAAACGCCGCTTTTATAAGGGCGGCATTGGCGGAAGAAGACGATATGTCGGCAGGTATGATGGGGCTGCATGCTTCCTTTACTCTTTCCGATGATACGCTGGAATACTGCGCGGTGAATAAGCCCTCGGAGGCAGGATATCACATTCACGTAGCTGAGGGTATCGAAGATCTCTATGATTCCCTGAAGAAATACGGAAAGCGGATCATTGACCGTCTGATGGATCTGAATATATTGGGACCCAAGACCATTACTGCTCACTGTATTTATGTAAATGAACACGAGATGGATGTGTTAAAACATACGGATACCATGGTCGTACATAATCCTGAATCCAACATGGGGAACGCCTGCGGATGTCCTCCTACCATGGAGATCTTCCGGCATGGAATTCTGACAGGACTTGGCACGGACGGCTATACCCATGATATGTTAGAATCATATAAAGCAGCGAATGTTCTGCACAAGCATCATCTGTGTAGCCCGAATGCAGCATGGGCGGAGGTGCCTGAGATGCTGTTCCAAAATAACGCCAGGATCGCCAACCGGTATTTTAAAAAGACTCTGGGTGTCCTGAAGGCAGGGGCCGCCGCCGATGTGATCGTGGCCGCCTACGATCCGCTGACCCCCATGAATGGCGAAAACTGTAACGGACATATCCTTTTCGGAATGAGCGGACATGATGTGACGACAACGGTGTGTAATGGTAAAGTTCTGATGAAAGACAGGGTATTGACCGGCGTGGACGAAGAAAAAGCGATGGCGGACTGCCGGGCAGAGGCAGAGAAATTATGGCATTCCATTAACGGTTAAACCATAAAGATCAGGAGGAAAAAAGAATGAGCGATCGTATGACACCTATCCCGTTTGCCGGGTTTATGAATTGGATTTTAGAAGAAAAGAAAACAAAAGGAACCGTGTTCGGTATCCGAAAACCATATACGGCTGACGCCGGGCAGAGTCTGATGATCTTCGGGCGGGCGCTGGAGACACCCTTCGGACCGGCCGCAGGTCCCCATACCCAGCTGTGCCAGAATCTGGTGGCCGCTTACTGCGCAGGCAGCCGTTTTTTTGAACTGAAAACCGTACAGATCCTGGACGGCGAAGATCTGCCGGTTTCCAAGCCCTGTATTAAAGCGGATGATGAGTGCTATAATGTGGAATGGTCAACAGAGCTGTATGTTCCTCAGGCCTTTGATGAATATGTAAAGGCGTGGATGGCCATAAAGGTACTGTCAAAGGAATTCGGCCTGGGATCCCCTGACGGTTTCCAGTTTAATATGAGTGTGGGCTATGATCTGGAGGGCATCAAGTCTGAGAAGATAGACCGCTTTATTGAAGGCTTAAAAGACGCTTCCGAAACGCCGGTTTTCCGGGAATGCCGGGAATGGCTTCTGGCCAATCTGGGGCGGTTCGAGCATATTACCAGGGAAGATGTGGAGGAAATTTCCCCGCATGTATGTAATTCCATCACGCTGTCCACGCTGCACGGCTGTCCTCCGGCGGAGATCGAGCGGATCGCCACCTACCTGATTAAAGAGAAGAAACTGAATACCTTTATCAAATGCAATCCGACTCTCTTAGGATATGAGTTTGCCAGAAAGACCATGGACGACATGGGATACGACTATGTAGCCTTTGGTGATTTCCACTTTAAAGACGATCTGCAGTATGAAGACGCAGTACCGATGCTGCACCGTCTGCAGGATCTGGCCGATGAGAAGGGGCTGGCTTTCGGTGTGAAATTAACCAACACCTTCCCGGTAGATATCAAAGCTTCCGAGCTTCCGGGAGAGGAGATGTATATGTCCGGCCGTTCTCTATATCCGCTGTCTATCGCGCTGGCGGCCAGATTATCAAAAGAATTCGGCGGAAAACTGCGGATCTCTTATTCCGGCGGCGCGGATAAATATAATATCCGTCAGATATTCGATACCGGCATCTGGCCCATCACTGTGGCAACGACCGTGCTAAAACCCGGCGGTTATCAAAGAATGGTGCAGATCGCAGAGCTTCTGGCGGAAGGCGGATATCATCCGTACACCGGAGTGGACGAAAGGGAACTGGAGGATCTGGCGGAAGCATCCAGACAGGACCGGCATCATAAGAAGGCGGTCAAACCGTTGGCTTCCCGTAAGATGAAGAGAAAAGTTCCGCTGATTGACTGCTTCGTTGCGCCCTGCAAAGAGGGATGCCCGATTCATCAGGATATCACCGCCTATATGAAGCTGACCGGGGAAGGAAAATATAAAGAGGCCATGGAAGTGATTACCGATAAGAATCCGCTTCCATTTATTACAGGCACGATCTGTGCCCATAACTGTATGAGTAAATGTACCAGAAACTTCTATGAGGAACCGGTCCGTATCCGCGATATGAAGTTAAAAGCGGCAGAAGGCGGATATGATGGGCTGATCGCAGAACTTCAGGAGCCTCCGAAGGATCAGACGGAAGCGATTGCCGTAGTCGGCGGCGGGCCGGCTGGTATCGCGGCAGCTTATTTCCTGGCCAGAGCAGGCCGGAAAGTGACGCTGTTTGAAAAGAGGGACGCCCTTGGCGGAGTAGTCCGGTATGTGATTCCGGAATTCCGAATCCCTTCCGCCTCTATCGATAAAGATGTGGCGCTGATGGAAAAGATGGGTGTTGAGGTTAAGCTGAATCAGGAAATAAAGACGATATCATCCCTGAAAGAAATGGGATATGGGAAAATCATACTGGCTGTGGGCGCTTCCAAACCCGGGCTGTTAAACCTTGAGAAGGGGGAAGCGGTAAATGCGCTGGCTTTCCTGGAAGAATTCAAGAAAGCGGACGGCCATCTGAATCTGGGAAGTGAAGTCGTGGTCATCGGCGGCGGCAATACGGCCATGGACGCGGCAAGAGCAGCCAAACGGGCGGATGGAGTGAAGAAAGTCTCCCTGGTCTACCGCAGGACTAAGCGCTATATGCCGGCAGATGCGGAAGAACTGGAACTGGCTGTCGAGGATGGTGTGGAATTTGCGGAACTGTTATCCCCTGTGTCTTTGGAAGATAACGTCCTGGTCTGTAATAAGATGAAGCTTGGGGATGCCGACGCCTCTGGCCGAAGAAGGCCGGTAGAGACAGGAGAGACGGTTACGATACCAGCCGATACACTCATCGCCGCTACCGGGGAACAGGTGAACGGCGCATGGTATCAGGTGAACGGGATTCTGACCGATGACAGGGGACGGGCGAAGGTCAATGAGCAGACCCTGGAAACCAGCGTCGAAGGCGTCTATGTGGCCGGTGACGGCGTGAATGGACCGGCGACGGTGGTGGAGGCGATCCGGGATGCATCCCTGGCCGCGGCTGTGATTCTGGGAGATCCGGTAGGAGCGGACCGTGAGGAGACAGGACTGGAAGAAGCGATCGCGGAAAAGAAGGGTGTGCTCAAAGAAGCCCATGAGGCGGCAGGTGAGAATTACCGCTGTCTGGAATGCGGAGCCGTATGCGAGAACTGTGCAGACGTATGTCCCAACAGGGCGAATATCTCGGTGAAGGTGCCGGGAATGCGGATGGCACAGATTATCCATGTAGATGATATGTGTAATGAATGCGGGAATTGCGCCAGCTTCTGTCCATACGACAGCGCGCCGTACAAAGAGAAATTTACCCTGTTCGCGAATGCAGCGGATTTCGCAGACAGTGAAAATGAAGGATTTGTGGTGCTGGATCAGAAAAGACAGAGGGTAAAGGTCCGTTTTACCGGCAGGGAATCCGAGATCGAATTGAACGGCGAAAATGGACTGCCGGGACAGCTGATCCAGCTCATGCAGGCAGTGATCTGTGATTACACTTACCTGTTACTGTAGTTTATTCCTGTAGTTTCGCCGGAGCTGAATCATTGAAAGAGCATGCTGAGTATGGTTTGTTTATGAATAGAACTTGAAGGAATGACGCGATATGAAGATCTTGATTAAGGGAGCCGGGGATCTGGCAACCGGAATTGCATGGAGGCTGAAGCGCTGCGGTTTTGATATCTGTATGACGGAGATCGCCGTGCCGACTACGGTACGGCGCACCGTGGCATTTTCCCGCGCGGTATATGAAGGCGAGGCAAGAGTTGAGGGGCTCTTGGCCGTCTTTGCAGCAGGGAGCGAAGAGGTGCGGCAGATCGTGAAAGAGGGAGACATCGCTGTGCTGGCAGATCCGGAAGCGGAGATCAAAGAGACCTGGCAGCCGGACGTGGTGGTGGATGCCATACTGGCAAAAAAGAACCTGGGAACCCGGATAGACGACGCGGCGCTGGTGATCGGAGTCGGGCCAGGGTTTACGGCAGGGGAGGACTGCCATCTGGTAGTGGAGACAAAAAGGGGTCACTATCTTGGAAGGGTGATCGAACGGGGAAGTGCAATACCAAATACGGGAATACCCGGTGAAGTAGCCGGCTATACGTCCGAGCGGCTGATCCGGGCGGAGTCTGGCGGGCCATTTAAGCCTGTGGTTTCGATCGGGGATACCGTAAAGGAAGGGCAGGTGGTCGCCAGCAGCGGCGGCGTTCCTATCCGGGCACAGATGTCCGGTATGGTGCGGGGCATGCTGCAGGCGGGTGTCCTGGTCACAGAAGGGATGAAATGCGGCGACATCGACGCCAGATGCGAGAGAGAGTATTGCTTTACCATTTCAGATAAGGCCAGGGCCATCGGGGGCGGTGTGCTGGAAGCCATATTGCGAAAGGCAAGGCAGATCTAATGAAACACCCTTCGGGTATACCTGGATGCCTTGAAGTACAAGGCAGATCTAAGGAAACACCCTTCGGGTATACCTGGATGCCTTAAAATACAAGGCAGATCTAAGGAAAGGAGCATGAAAATGTTTCGATTTATTGTAAATGGAAAGGAATGTCAAAGTGATAAAGATATCCGCCTGATCGACTATCTGCGTGATGAACTTCGGCTGACCTCCGTAAAGGAGGGCTGCGGTGAGGGGGCATGCGGCGCCTGTACCATTATCGCGGATGGCAGGAAGGTCAAGGCCTGTGTGCAGAAGCTCTCGAAAATGGACGGAAAATGCATTACCACGGTGGAGGGCTTAAGCAGCCGGGAAAAAGAGGTCTATGCCTATTGTTTCGCGGAGGCCGGAGCGGTGCAGTGCGGTTTCTGCATACCGGGCATGGTAATATCCGCGAAGGTGCTGCTGGATGAGACGCTCACGCCCAGCCGGGAAGATGTCAAAAAAGCAATCCGCGGGAATATCTGCCGGTGTACCGGCTACCAGAAGATCGAGGACGCGATCCTTATGGCTGCGGAATATTTCCGGGAAAACCGTGAGATACCGCAGAAGGAACCGGACCATCTGCTGGTCAGCGAGCGGTTTCCCCGCGTGGATGCCAGAGAAAAAGTATTGGGCACGGGCCAGTTTGTGGATGACATCGTACTGCCGGATATGGTATACGCCAAAGCGTTAAGAAGCAGATACCCGAGAGCCAGAATCAATAAAATTGACCTGTCAAAGGCGGAGGCACACCCGGATTGTGTCGCGGTCTACACAGCAAAAGATGTGCCGAATAATAAACACGGCCATCTGAAAAAAGACTGGGACGTCATGATCGCGGAGGGCGATATTACCCGCTATATCGGGGATGCGCTGGCACTGGTGGTATCGGAGCATAAGGAAACGCTGGATGAAATCCTGGATCTGATCGAGGTGGATGATACGGAGCTGCCTCCGGTAACCTCGCCAAGAGACGCGCTCAAAGAAGATGCGCCGAAGATCCACGAGAGCGGAAACCTGCTGACAAAGGAAGTGCTGAAACGAGGAGACGCGGATGCGGCGATCGCCGGGTCCAAATACGTCGTTTCCCACGTATATCAGGTACCGTTTACCGACCACGCGTTCATGGAGCCGGAGTGTGCGATCGCCTTCCGGCAGGGGGAAGAGCTGCATCTGTACACAGCCTCCCAGTCCATCTATGATGAGCAGCATGAGATCGCCCATATATTGAATCTGCCCGTGGAAAAAGTAATCAGTGAGACAAAGCTGGTGGGCGGCGGATTTGGCGGAAAAGAAGACATGAGTGTCCAGCACCACGCCGCGTTGGCGGCCTGGCTTACCGGACGTCCGGTAAAAGTAAAATTCAGCAGAGAAGAGAGCATCCGCTGCCACGTGAAGCGCCACGCTATGGAGATGGAATTCACCACGGCCTGCGATGAAAACGGATATCTGACCGGAATGAAGGCCGTCATCTATTCAGACACAGGCGCCTACGCGTCCCTGGGCGGACCGGTCCTGCAGAGGGCCTGTACCCATGCGGCCGGACCCTATAACTATCACGATGTGGACATCACAGGCTACGGTGTCTATACGAATAATATACCGGCCGGAGCCTATCGGGGCTTTGGCGTGACCCAGAGCTGTTTTGCCACCGAATGCAACATCAATGAGCTGGCGGAGCTGGCCGGGATCACCCCCTGGGAGATCCGTTACCGGAATGCGATCCGTCCCGGGCAGGTACTGCCCAACGGCCAGATCGCCACTCCCGACACTGCCCTTTTGGAGACTCTGGAAGCGGTAAAAGAAATCTACGAATCCAGCCCTTACGCCGGAATCGCCAGCTGTATGAAAAACAGCGGCGTGGGCGTAGGCATTCCCGATACCGGCAGATGCAACCTGGAGATCCGGGACGGCCATGTGCATATCCTGACCTCGGCCGCCTGTATGGGCCAGGGGATCGGAACTACCGCGACCCACATCGTCTGCCAGACCTTGGGAATCAAACCTTCCCTGACCGTATATGAGCGGGGCAATACCGCAAGAACCCCGGATTCCGGTACCAGCACCGCGTCCAGGCAGACACTCTTTATGGGAGAGGCAGCCAGAAGGGCTGCGCTCAAATTAAAAGAAGCGCTTGAGACAGCCGGTTCCCTGGAAGCCTTAGAAGGCAGGCTCTTCACGGGAGAATACCTGGGCAAAACCGATCCGATGGGATCTGAGAAACCCAACCCGGTCAGCCATGTGGCCTATGGATACGCGACCCAGGTGGTAATCCTGAATGAAGAGGGGAAGATGGAAAAAGTAGTTGCCGCACACGACGCAGGAACCGTGATCAATCCGCAGTCGGCACAAGGCCAGATCGAAGGCGGAGTAGTCATGGGATTAGGATATGGCCTGACCGAAGATTTCCCGGTGGAAGGCGGGTATCCCATCCTCAAATACGGCCGGCTCGGACTGCTTCGGGCCACCGATGTACCGCCGGTGGAAGTGATCTTCGTCAATTCCGGCAATCCTGCCGAAATGGCCTACGGTGCCAAGGGGATTGGTGAAATATGCAGTGTCCCCACCGCACCGGCCTGTCAGAATGCTTACTATCGGTTAGATGGGACGTTTCGAACCAAGCTCCCCTTAGACGACACGTTCTATCGAAAGCCGAAAAAGTAGGATGGAGGGCATGTCTGAAACGGGCATGTCCCCATAATATATGCTAGATAACTCAGCTAAAAAGAGAGGAAGATTGAATTATGAAAAAATCGGTAATCACCGCACAGAAAGCACCCGCAGCAGTAGGACCTTATTCCCATGCCGTAATGGCAGGCGATGTATTATTCACCTCAGGACAACTGGGCCTTGACCCCGTATCCGGAGAACTAAAAGAAGGAGTGGAAGCGCAGACTACCCAGGCCCTGGAAAACCTGAAAGCAGTATTGGAAGCATCCGGTCTTTCCTTAAAAAACGTTGTTAAAACCGTAGTATTCCTGGATAACATAGGTGATTTCGCCGCAGTCAACGCAATCTACGCGAACTATTTTGAAGGAGACACCCCCGCCCGTTCCTGCGTACAGGTAGCGGCCCTTCCCAAGGGAGGCCTGGTGGAGATCGAGGCTGTCGCTGTTAAGGAGGACTAAGCCTGGGGAGCCGGGGCCTGGGGGACTGGGACCGGGAGTCTGGCGGACCGAAGGGCGGATTCCGGAGGGGGCGCTCCAAAGGCAGCGGAACCCAAACCGCTTCGGACAGATCTAAGAATGGGTAACTACGAAGGAGGAAGAACCTCTTATTAGCAGAACCCGGGGGCAAACTCGCCATTCGGCTCAGACACGCCCCCGGGTCCTGCCAGGTTCTTCCTCCTTCTACGTAACCCATTCTAAGATCTGCCCTCAAGCGGTTTGGGTTCCGCTGCCTTTGGAGCGCCTCCCCCGCCTTCCGGCCCCGGTTACTTATGATACAAAGTATTCGTCTGATACCGAGGCTCAAAAGTCAGGTTCACACCCAGCTTCTTAAAGGTGTTCACATCGACCTGAGCCAGGATGACCGAAGAATGGACCTCGCAGCCCCGGAGATTTTCAAGCTCGGCCATGGCCTGCTCCGCGTGAGGATTCGTGGCGGCGCTGATGGAGAGCGCGATCAGGGTCTCGTCTGTGTGAAGCCTGGGATTCCGGTTGCCCAGGTGGTCGACTTTTAAGTGCTGGATCGGCTCCAGGATGGTGGGGGAGATCAGGTGCTCATCGTGATCGATTCCGGCCAGGGCCTTGAGGGCATTTAACAAGACGGCGGAAGAAGCTCCCAGCAAAGAAGTGGTCTTGCCGGTGATAATTCTGCCGTCCGTCAGCTCAATAGCGGCGGCGGGCAATTGGTCCGTCTCCTCGGAGCGGGTTAAAGCAGCGTTTACCACCCGGCGGTCTTCGATGCTGGTGTTGGCCTGATTCATCAGCAGCTCAAAGCGGTAGATCTGTTCATCGTCTACCAGCCCCTGCTGTTTTTCGTAGAGGGCTGTGTAATAGCGGCGGATGATCTCCTGGCGGGCGGCGTCCTGAACCGCGTCGTCGTCAGTAATACAGTTGCCCACCATGTTGACACCCATGTCGGTGGGGGATTTGTAGGGGCTCTCACCCAGGATCCTGGTCAGAATCGCGTTCAGAACCGGAAAGATCTCCACGTCCCGGTTATAATTGACGGTGGTTTTACCGTAGGCCTCCAGATGGAACGGGTCAATCATATTCACATCGTTCAGGTCGGCAGTGGCGGCCTCGTAGGCCAGATTGACCGGATGCTTGAGCGGCAGGTTCCAGATCGGGAAGGTCTCGAACTTGGAATAACCGGCTTTGATGCCTCTTTTATACTCATGGTAGAGCTGGGACAGGCAGACGGCCATCTTACCGCTGCCAGGACCCGGAGCGGTCACCACGACCAGGGGTTTTGTGGTTTCGATATATTGGTTTTTCCCATAACCCTCATCGCTTACGATCAGCGGGATATTGGTGGGATAACCGGGAATCGGATAGTGCAGATATACTTTGATCCCCTGGGACTCCAGCCGTTTCTGGAAGGTTTCCGCGGCGCTCTGGCCCGCGAACTGGGCGATTACGACACTTCCCACATACAATCCGATGCTGTGAAAGGCATCGATCAGACGGAGTACATCGGAATCGTAGGTGATTCCAAGATCTCCGCGGACTTTGTTCTTCTCAATATCGGAAGCGTTGATGACGATGAGGATCTCTGCCTGATCTTTCATCTGCATCAACATCTTAATCTTACTGTCAGGTTTGAAGCCGGGCAGCACTCTCGAAGCATGAAAGTCGTCAAAAAGCTTTCCGCCGAATTCCAGGTACAGTTTATTTCCCGCAGACGAAATCCGCTCTCTGATATGCTCGGACTGTAATTTTACATATTTCTCATTGTCAAAACCTGTTCTCATCAATCTCTCTCCTCGAATGTTCATTTCTTTACTCAACATTTCCATTATATAGAATTCTTTCTGTCGATTCAACCGCTTTTATGAAAAAAAGACTTGCGGACGGCTTAAGGGCTGTCATATGATGTATAAAGAATAGCAACGCACATAGCAAAAAAGAGGGCGACACTAAAATCTATAATAGGAGAAGGAGATTTTCTATGGAAAAAATCAGGATAGGAATTTTAGGGGCAGGCGGTATCGCAAATACTCTGACGGCTGTGATCGGGCGCATGGATGAGGCGGCGGTCACAGCGGTGGCGGCAAGGGATTATGATCGGGCGAAAGAGTTTGCCGCGAAGTATGGATTTGAGAAAGCATATGGCAGTTACGAAGAGCTGGCGGCAGATGACGGCCTGGATCTGATCTACATCGCTACGCCCCATTCCCATCACTATGAGCATATGAAGCTGTGTCTGGCCCACGGGAAAAATATCCTGTGTGAGAAGGCATTTACCGCCAACGCAGGCCAGGCAAGGGAAATTATCGAAATGGCCAAAGCGCAGGGCGTACTTCTGATGGAAGCGATATGGACCAGGTATTTCCCGCAGCTTCAAACCTTGCGGGAACTGCTGGCCGGCGGCGCGATCGGGCAGGTGGAGTCGGTGGAAGCTTCCCTTGGCAATAATCTGCGCGGCTGGGCCCGGTTGGACGAACCTAAGCTGGCCGGAGGCGCACTGCTGGATATGGGGGTATACGCTCTTACGTTTGCATCGATGGTGCTGGGGGACCAGGTGGAAGGCTTTGACGTTGTTGCCAAAATGTCGGAGAAAGGAGTGGATCTCCAGGACAGCATTACCCTGCGTTATAAGAACGGAAGTATGGCGGTACTGCATTGTTCCATGGAGTCCATGCTTATGACCCAGGGGCTGATCAGCGGACAGCAGGGGCTGATCCTCATTGATGAATTCAATCACTGGAAAAAGATGACGGTTTATAACAAACAAAAGGAAATAACGGCTGTTTACGAAAAGGAAGCCGGAATCCGCGGATATGAATACGAGATCCAAGAGACTTGCCGCTGCCTTCGGGAAGGGCTACTGGAATCGCCTCTCATGCCGCTTCAGGAGACCTTGAGGATCATGGAGCTGATGGATGCGATCCGGGCGAAACTGGGGATGAAATATCCATTTGAATGATAAGACATGTGCATAGAGCTTCCCTTTATGGAAATTCTATGAGGAAGGGCAGAAGAAGGAAGAGAGGCTTTATCCAATGGAAGAGAAGTACAAGGTATTAATCGCGGACGATGAAAAGCGGGTAGTGAAACTGGTAAAAAACCTTGTGGATTGGGAAAACCTGGGATTGGAATACGCGGGAGAAGCGTACGACGGCGAGGAAGCGCTGAAAAAAGTCAGGGAGCTGCATCCGGATATCCTGATTACGGATATCAAGATGCCCGGTGTGGACGGTCTGGTTCTCGCCAGGAAAGTGCAGGAGATACAGGAGAAGATATCCGTTATTATCATCAGCGGGTACAAGGTTTTTGACTACGCCTATGACGCGTTGAAAAGCGGTGTGATCGATTTCCTGATTAAACCGATCAACGCTTCCGATCTGAACAGCAGTCTGGCGAGAATTCTGAAAATCAAAGAGTCACAGCGGATAGAACGAAGTGATATCGGTAAAAAGCAGCAGAAACTGGAGGAAGAGTTTACGAAACTGGCCAGGAACCAGTTCCTGTTTAACTGCCTGCACCAGATCGGGGGCTGTGAGACAGATCTGGAGCAGTTTAACCGGCAAAATGGGTTCCGGTTCCGGGAGGGGCTGTATGGAGCGTTCCTCATCCGGATATTCTGTCCGGACCATGCGAACCGGAGGCTGCTGGAAGCGCAGGAGAGCCCAGCGGTCTCTTATAAAGTATATAATATGGCCGAACGGCTGCTTTCCGATCTGTGCTATGACTGGGCCATGATCGAAGAAAAAAATGTCATCGAATGTATCTATAATATCCCGGCAGGCAAAAAAGAAGAAATGAACAAAGCGTTTTTAAAGCTCCATTCGGATTGGGCGTCCGCCCTGTTAGTCTATCCGGAAATAGAATCCATACTGGGAGTCGGCAGATTTTATGAAAGCCATTCGGGGATCAGCAAAAGTGTCCGGGACGCCTTTGCCTGTACCAGGATGAAGCCGGTGTTCGGGACCTCAAAACCGGTCTCAGCTGAGCGGATTCAGCTAAAGGAAGCGGCTCCCGTGCTGACGAAACAGTGGATTCACAAGTTTGATGAGATGATCCACAACTACCAGACCGGACTGATGAGGGAATTTCTGGAACAGAGTTTTGAAGAATGGGCACCTCAGTTGAAGGAGAGCCCGTGGCAGCTGGAAATTCTGCTGATGGAACTTTTAAATCAGTTCCGGGAAGAGGTTAAGAAAGACGGGATTAAAATATTACAGGAGGAAATATCGGCTCAGAATGAATATTTCCTCGCGCTGAACAGCCTTGAACAGTTGAAGCGGGCTGTCTGTGAATACATTACGCAGATCATGGCAGGCTATCTTGAGACCATGAACAGCAGGCACAAGCAGCCGATCACCATCGCCATCGAGTATATTGAACAACATTATAAAGAGCCGGTATCCCTGGAAGAGGTATGCGCGCAGGTGGATCTGAGCTATCACTATTTCAGCGGGCTGTTCAAGCAGGAGACGGGAGTCACTATCACAGACTATCTGATACAGGTCCGGATTGATCATGCAAAACGGCTGCTGAAAGATTCGACAAAAAATATTTCGGAGATCGCTGAACTTTGCGGTTATTCTGACGCGCGCCATTTCAGCAGGCTGTTTGCCAAACGGGTGGGAATCAAACCCCAGGAATACCGCCGGATGAATGCGTAGGAGGAATACCCATGAATTTAAAAAACAGGAATGGCTCATTTCTGACCTGGTTAGCAGGCACCGGAGTCCTTTTGTTCTTGTCCCTTCTGATTGGCCTGTGGCTGCTCTTTCCACTGAAACGCTTAGACGGCAGCGGTGTGAAGGGTGGTCTTTATCTCATTCTTTTGTTGGATCTCATAGGGTTAGCAGGTACCCTTTATGAACTGATCATTTGCCGGAAGAAAAACAGAAAGACACAGGAACGGCTGCATCAGATCTTCAGTGCTCAGACGCTGGAGGAAGAAATGTTAAACCGTGATATGACCATATTTCCGGAACTTTTGGAGGCAGCTTCCAGGGAAAAAGAGCTGGCAAAGCGGGAATATGAAAAGAAGCTGTTAAAAAAGGAAGCGGAGCTGAATATGCTGCAAAGCCAGATTAATCCGCATTTCCTTTACAACGCGCTGGATGCGATCCGGGGCGATATTGTGGAGGAGGGGCTTGGCGACACCGCCGATATGGTGGAGGCGCTGGCCAAATTTTTCCGGTACAGCATTAATATGAAAAATAACATCATCACACTGGAGGAAGAACTGGATAATCTGGATAATTATTTCAAAATTATCCAATACCGGTTTGAAAACAGGTTCTATCTGATCAATGACTGCGATTATAACAATGCTGCGCTGATGGAATATAAGATACCAAAGCTGATCATACAGCCGATCGTTGAAAACTCCATTAACCACGGGTTGGAGCCGAAGACCGGTATGGGAATTATCCATATTCGGTCCACCTTTACCAACCGTTATCTGGAAATACTGATCCAGGATAATGGAATAGGGATGAATCAGGCGGATCTGGAACAGCTGCTTGACAAATTCAGCGATCCAGCAGCGGACATAACAGGAGAAAGGCCGAAGAAGGGCGGTATTGCGCTGATCAATGTAAATAAACGGATTAAACTGTATTATGGCGAGGAATATGGATTGGAAATCAACAGCCTGGAGCAGCTGGGGACGGAAGTGAAAATATTGCTTCCTCCGATCAAAGAAAAAGGGGAACAGGTATCATGAAAGCTGAATTATGCCGTTTCCGGGATGTGGGAAAGACTTTCTCGGCCGGCCGGGTCATGCGGCATATCAACTGTGTAATCTGCGAAGGCGATCAGGTGGGTATCCTTTGCGCCAGTACAAAGGCCCGCAGAAGGCTGACGGAGCTTTTGCTATTTCAGACAGCACCGGATGAGGGGAAAATCGAGATGAATGACAGCTTAAAGGAAGCGGTCCGTACCAGCGGAAACGATCCTTACACGTTTCTGGTCGACGCAAGCAACTGTATCCGCAATATGAGCGTGATGGACAATCTGCTTTTTTTAAAACAAAAGACCGGAAGGCAGCTGATCTTATCCAACGCCCGATGCAGGAAGGAAGCGGCAGAGATCCTGATGAAATACCATCTGGATGTCTCTTTGGACCTTCCCGTGGACAAGCTGACAAAATATGAGCGTTATCTTCTGGAGCTGGCGAAAGCCATCGAAGTTTACCATGTGAAACTGCTCGCGATCGATCACATAAACGAGATTACGGATGAAAAGAAACAGCAGGAGCTTGTGGACTGTACTGAAAAATTCCGCCGGCAGGGCGGCGCGGTGATTTATTTTTCCAGTGTGCATACGCCCCTGTTCGATCAAACGGATCTAAATTACTATATGCACGAAAACAGCATGGCCAGAACGTTTTACCGGGATGACGGGCCGTATAAAATCCACAACGAGGCGATGCTGCGGCAGTATCACCAGAATATTTATAAGCATCTGATCCCCCTGCAGAAGAAAACCTCCCTGCAGACGGGCCATATCAACATTACCTTGCCTGCGGTCGCGGCTTTCGGTCCAGATACGATACAGCTGGGGAATGGTGAAATCCTTGGGGTGGTAGCCGGTGAAAAAGTTAGTGACGGTATTATCGACGGTATATTTATGAAGAAAAAAATGGGGAGACTTGAAATGGACGGACAGCTGCTTATGACCGGCAGCCTGGAAGACTTGCTGAAACAGGGGATCGGCCTCTTTTATGACACGGTGGAACGAACCGCATTTCGGGATCTCTCCGCCCGGGATAATGTGGAAATCCTGGCCTTCGATAAGCTGTGCCGTATTCCCGGAGTCCTGAATAAGTCGCTGGAAAAGTATTTTACCGGGAAGTTCCTCGGAGACGGAGACACAGAGCCGGGCAAAAAGCCGCTGAAACAGCTGCACCGTTCGGAGATACTGGAGTTGATGATCAAAAGATATTCCCAGTACCGGTGGGAGCTGCTGGTTATGCAGCTGTCTAATTTAACCGATGAGCTGACCCAGAGCCATCCGCTGCTTCATTATATTTATGATCTGCAGAAGCAGGGGAAAAGTGTGCTGATTCTTTCGACCAATGCAGTGGAAATGGAAAAGATCTGTACCAGAATGGTTTATTATAATGATTTGATTTGATGCGTCTGCTGGGGGGCAGGCTCTTACGGCTTGAATAAGAATCATGGAGGAACATAATCGTGGATAAAGAATTTCTTACGGTGGGGGAATTGGCGCGTTTAATGGGGACTACCGTGCGGACGTTGCAGTATTACGATCAGGAGGGATTGCTGAAGCCTTCAGCGAAAAGTGAGGGCGGGCGCAGGCTGTACTCTACAAAGGATATTGTTAAGCTCCACCAGATCTTATCGTTTAAGTATCTGGGATTTTCTTTGGAGGAGATCAGGAACAGACTGCTTACACTGGATACCCCTCAGGACGTGGCTATGGCTCTGGAACATCAAAAGCTGGCGATCCGGGAGGAAATCGAAGCTTTGCAGGAGGCATTGCAGGCGGTCAGTAAACTGGAGGAGGAGGTCCTGGCTGACCAGGAGGTGGATTTTACCAAATACGCGGAAATTATAGGGTTTCTGAAGACCGGGAATCAGGGGTACTGGGTCTGGAAACACATGGACGAACCGCTGAGGCATCATATACGGGACCGGTTTGGGGAGGATGCTGACGCCGGTCTGAAAATTTATGAGGCTTATAAAGAGATGGTGGAGGAGGCACTTATACTGAAACGGCGCGGGGAGGCGGCAGACAGTGCTCTAAGCCAGGAGCTGGCAGACCGGTGGTGGAATATGGTTCTGGAATTTACCGGCGGGGATCTCAATCTGATTGTCCAACTGGAAGCCTTTAATAATGCCAAAGGGGAATGGAATAATGAGATGGCAAAAAAGCAGCAGGAGATTGATGCGTTTATGAATGCTGTTTTGCATTGTTATTTTGATGGAAAAATATCTTAATGTAATTAGATACGTGTATGATAGCGGCAGGTTTTGGAGTCTGAAACAAAGCCGGAAATTCTGAATCGGGATTTCCGGCTTTTTTGAATTGAGAGATTCTAGCATGCACTGTTTGACAAGGAACAGGATATCTTTTTATGGAAAATTTTATCAAAACTTTGGATTGATTATCTGTTATATAATGATTATTACACAAAAATATGTCGGCCGGTTTCTATTACTGCATAGATTCGACAAAAAAATAAAATCACACACCTATTCATAAATTCACCCAATTGAGGCGGCCGGGGCGGAAATGTTAAACTTTATCTATCGAAAGGATCACAAAACAAAATTAAGGGGGTGTCAGAATGGGAGAAATCTTACTGGAAATGAAGAATATCTGTAAAGAGTTTCCGGGAGTGAAAGCCTTAAGCGGTGTGGATTTTACCGTGAGACGCGGCGAAGTACATGCCCTGATCGGTGAGAACGGCGCCGGAAAGTCCACGCTGATGAAGGTGCTGACCGGTATCTATAGAGCCGAAAGCGGTACGGTACATTTTAAAGGAAAAGAATTCCAGGCCAGGAATCCCAGGGACGCACAGGAACAGGGAATCAGTATCATTCACCAGGAACTGAATCTGCTGCCGGATTTGAATGTGGCGGAGAATATTTTTATTACCCGGGAACCGACAAAAGCGGCGGGCTGTATGGTGGATGACAAAAGGATGCATCAGAGGGCAAAAGAGCTGATGCAGAAACTTTCGATCGACATAAGGACTACGGAAATCGTCGGGAACTTAAGTGTGGCGCAAAAGCAGATGGTTGAGATCGCCAAAGCTCTGGCGGTGGATTCCGATATCCTGGTTCTGGATGAACCCACCTCCGCGCTGGCGGAAAATGAAGTGAACACACTGTTCGATATCATCCGTTCTCTGAGAAACGAGGGAAAAGGAATCGTCTACATATCCCACCGGCTGGAGGAGTTCGAACGGATCGTGGACCGGGTCACGGTTCTGCGGGACGGTACCTATGTGGATTCCATGCTCTGGAAGGACACGGACATCGACGGGGTGGTGACCCTGATGGTAGGCCGCAGTATCACCGAGCAGTATCCCAAGAGGACGGCAAAACCAGGAGAGGTGGTATTTGAGGCCAGACATGTCAGCCGCGGAAAAGTGTTAAAGGATGCGGGGATCTGTGTGCGAAGAGGGGAAGTGGTAGGTCTGGCAGGACTGATGGGAGCAGGCAGAACGGAGCTTGCCAGAGCGATCTTTGGAGCCGACCCTGTGGAGTCCGGAGAGTTTTATTTAAATGGCCGGCAGCTGCATATCAAAAGACCCTATGACGCGATTAAAAGAGGGATGCTCTATCTGACGGAGGACCGGAAGAAGGACGGTATTTTCCTGGATATGGAGGTGGGGATGAATATCACCATCGGCAGCCTTCCCTACTATGCCAGCTATAACGTTATTCATGAAAAGAAGGCCAGAAAGGTCGTGGCGGATCAGATCCGGGAACTTCGGATCAAAACCCCGTCCGATCGGCAGATCGCCAAGTTCCTGTCCGGCGGCAACCAGCAGAAGGTGCTGATCGCCAGATGGCTGTGCAGGCAGGCGGACCTGATCATATTTGATGAACCAACCCGGGGAATCGATGTGGGAGCCAGGTATGAGATCTATTCGCTGATCAATAAGATTGCGGAAAGCGGCGTCGGCGTGATCATGATTTCCTCGGATATGCCTGAAATCCTGGGGATGAGCGACCGGATCGTCGTCATGTGCGAGGGAAGGATCACAGGAGAAGTGACAAGGGACGAAGCCGACCAGGAGACGATCCTGCATATGGCATCCAATACGCATACACGTAAAAGGGAGGTAGTGTGATGACAACCATCAAAGAAAAATTCCGTTCGCTGGATAATGAACAGCTTCAGCGGCTGACCGTATTGCTGGCATTGATTTTACTATGTATCTTTTTCGCTTTTAAAAGCCCTTATTTCCTGTCGACTGATAATTTTCTGCTGATTATCACCCAGACCGCGGTTACGGGCATAACCGCTTATGGAATGGTATTCGTAATCATATCGCAGGCGGTGGATCTTTCCATCGGTTCAACGATCGCTGTGGCCGGCGTGGTCTGTGCCATGATGATCTCAGCCGGTATCCCGCTTCCAGTTGCGATTCTGCTGTGTATCCTTTTGGGCGCGGTAATCGGAGTAGTCAATGGATTCTGTGTATCCAAAATGGGCCTTCCGCCTTTCGTGGCTACGCTGGGGATGCAGATGGTACTGCGGGGACTGGCGCTGGTAGTTACGGATGCGTCCCCGGTGTATGTTACCAACTCGGATTTTTTTAAAAAGATTGCACAGGGAAAGCTCTTTGGGGTGATTCAGTTTCCGGCCATCTATCTGGTGCTGCTTGGGATCATATCAGCCTTTATCTTAAAGAAAACGGTGATTGGACGCCATATCTACGCCGTCGGCAGCAATGAGGACGCGGCCAAGCTGTCAGGGATCAACACGGCTAAGATCCGGATGTTTGCCTATTCTTACAGCGGAGTTATGGCGGCCATCGCGGGGATCGTGCTGGCGGCCAGGGTGAATTCAGGACAGCCGACCATAGCGGCCGGTTATGAATGCAACGCGATCGCCGCGTCAGTCATAGGGGGAGCATCCATGACCGGCGGTCACGGAACGGTCAGCGGAACGATCCTGGGAGCGCTGGTTATGGGCATCCTGCTGAATGGGTTAAATCTGATGTCCGTATCACAGAACTGGCAGACAGTAATTACCGGCCTGGTAGTAATAGGAGCGGTTTACATGGATAAATTAAGAAACGCGAAGAGCGGCTCATAATGAAAAAACTTCCGAAATGGAAGCTAAAAATTAAATTCAAGGAGGACATTACAGTATGGGAAAAAAATTATGGAGTGTGGCATTGGGTGGAATGTTGGCAGTCAGTTTACTGGCCGGATGCGGAGCAAAAGAAGAGGCGCCCGCGGCGGGCACCCAGGCGCAGACACAAGGGCAGAAGGAATCAGCGGAACCTGCCGGTGGGACCGGGGCAGGTCAGGAAACGCAGGCACCCGGTGAGAGCAATGGAGATTACTATGTGTCAGTGATTATGAAGAGTTTCACCGGGGATTTCTGGAAAACCGTCCAGCTGGGCGCGGAACAGGCCGGTAAGGATCTGGGAGTCAAAGTGGTGGTGGACGGATGTGACACCGAGACCGAATATGAACAGCAGATACAGCTGGTGGAAAGCGCGATCATGAAGGGCGCCAATGCCATCGCCCTGTCTACCCTGGACTCCGAAGCGCTGGTCCCGATCTGCGAGGAAGCGGACAGCAAGGGAATCAAGATTATTACATTCAATTCCACAATCAACAGCGATGTACCGATCTGCCATGTGGCAACCGATAACTACGCAGCCGGGGAACTGGCAGGCAAGACTTTGGGCGAGGCTCTGGGTGGATCCGGAAAATATGCTGTGCTGGGAAGCGCCGAAGGAGTAAAGAATAACAGAGACAGAAGTGACGGCGCCGTAGCTTACATCGAAAAGAATTATCCGGATATGGAGCTGATCCAGACCCAGTACATGGATAATGACATGAACAAAGCGATTTCTATCATCAATGACTGGATCACGTCCAACCCGGATATCAAGGGAATCTATACCAACAACGAGACCGGAACCATCGCGGCGGCTACGGTTCTGTCCGAGAGAGGTAAAGTGGGAGAAATCACACATATCGGTTTCGACGCCACAGAACAGACCTGTGCCCAGATCAAGGACGGTATCACATCCAGCATCGTCACACAGATCCCCTACAAGATGGGCTATGACGCAGTCGCAAAGGCAGTGGACGCACTGAACGGGAAAGAAGTGGAACCGCTGATCGACACCGGCGTAGCGCTGGTGACGAAAGACAACCTGGACTCCGAGGAAATCCAGAAAATTATCAATCCTTTGAATTAAGCATCTATATCACAACTAGGATATAAAAATAGTGGTAGCGGAATGGAGTTTCGAATGAAAAAACCAAATGTGATCTATATATTGGCGGATGATATGGGCTATGGAGACTTTGGCGCGTTTAACCCGGACGTGCATACACCCGCTCTGGACCGTCTGGTGGAAGAAGGCTGCACACTGGAGGAATGCTACAGCGCTTCCCCGGTGTGTGCCCCGGCCCGGGCCGGCATCATGACCGGCAGGTATCCCCACCGAACCGGCGTGGTGGACACGCTGGAAGCCAGAGGGCTGGACCGTCTGAATACAGATGAGACCACCATGGCCGATGTATTCCGGGCCAATGGTTACGACACCGGACTGATCGGTAAATGGCATCTGGGCGCCATCGATCCGGCCTATCATCCGAATAACCGGGGCTTTGACTATTTCTTCGGTTTCCGGGGAGGATGGAGTGATTATTATCAATACCATATAGAATGTAACCGGCAGCCGGTTGCCTGTGAAGGACAGTATCTGACGGACTTGTTCAGCGAACAGGCGGTGAATTACATCAGAGAACACAAAGAACGGCCGTTTTTCCTGCATCTGGCCTACAACTGCCCGCACTATCCGCTGATGGCGCCGGAGACCTATGTAGAAAAATACCGTTCCATGGGAAAATTTACGGAAGAAGTGGCTGCGATCTACGGGATGATCGAATGCATGGATGCGGGTATCCAAAAAGTGCTCCATGTGTTGGAGGAAGAAGGGCTGTATCAGGACACGATTCTTATTTTCACCAGTGACAATGGTCCGGATCTGGGAGATGAGTCAGGGAACTCTGCGCTGATGCGCTATAACTGCGGACTGCGGGGAAGTAAAATGCGGGTGTACGAAGGCGGAATCAAGGTACCGGCAGTGGTGGTCTATAAGGGGAAAATAGCAGAGAAAAGCCGCTCTGCGGAAGTGATTCATGGAATTGACTGGCTGCCCACCCTGATGCACATGTGCGGACTGCATTATCCGAAGGATCTAAAGCTGGATGGGATCAACGCAGACAGTGCTTTTTACGGGGATTCCCTGCCGGAGCGGTCTGTCTACTGGCAGTGGAACCGTTACCGGCCGGAGAAATACTGTAACAGTGCGGTCCGCAGAGGTGATCTGAAATTCATCCATCCGCCGGTCGCATCCTATCTGGAACTGCCTCAGTGGGAATATGACATTGACGAGGATATCAAGTACCATCCGGAGAAATATCAGGCCGTCATCGACCGGCCGATACCGGACCGAGTGCTGCCGGAGGTCATACAGGAAGAACTTTACGATCTGTCGGCGGACCGGAAAGAAGCGGACAATCTCGTTTTAAAGGATCCGCAGCAGGCGGAAGTGATGAGGCATTCCCTGTATGCCTGGTTTGAAGACGTGGATGGTGACGGCCATATGCGGACGGTTATAAAAGAATAGGTGAATGATGGAGATATTATATCTTTTCGTCAGTTTTTTTGCTTCAGTCGCCGGTTCCATCTGTGGAATCGGCGGAGGTATTATCATAAAACCGGTTCTGGATGCTTTTGGTACACTGGAGGTCTCTGCGATCAGTTTCCTGTCAGGCTGCACTGTTTTGACCATGTCTGCCTACTCCGTTGTGAAAGCCAGGATCTCAAAGGACACGGCTATCGATTTTTCGGTCAGCTCCTACCTGGGGATCGGCGCTGTCACAGGCGGCATTGCGGGAAAAGCCTTATTTCAGTATCTAAGGTCAGCGGTGAATTCCACAAGCCTGCTGACCGCGGGCCAGTCCATCCTCCTGTTTTTTATTACTCTGGCAGCGCTTATCTATACGCTCAGGCAGAAACATATCAGGACATTACAGATAAAAAATCGTGTAAGCTGTATTTTGATTGGACTGGGATTGGGTTTTCTTTCCTCTTTTCTGGGCATCGGAGGCGGTCCGGTGAATTTGGTCGTTCTATACTATTTTTTCTCCATGGGGCCCAAGACGGCTGCGCAGAACTCGATCTATATCATCTGTCTCTCCCAGATCTCAAGCCTGCTTCTTACCCTGAGCACCGGAACCATACCGCCGGTTCCTGTATTACTCCTGGCAGGAATGGGGATCTGCGGCATCTTGGGAGCCGCTCTGGGAAGAAGGATTAACCGGCGGCTGAAAGACCAGCATGTAAGCCGGCTGTTCATCTGCCTGATGGTGGTGATACTGGGAATCTGCCTGTATAACATTGCCAGAAGCTGAATCAGTTTGTAATTATATAATATAGAAGGTTATACGTACTTGAAAAAAAGGATGTAAGTCAGTAATTGACATACATCCTTTTTTTCGCAATAAAACAGTCAAATGGGAGGAGACTGGCATCTTTCGGCAGTAACGTCATAGCTTCGGGCAGCTGCGTGGAGAAAGGGGCCTGTCCCCGTATGCCGGCCTATCCGAAGAAAGAGCCTGTCCCCCTATGCCCGTATGCCGGCCTATCCGGAGAAAGAGCCTGCTTCCCCGGAAGAGGAACTATTCCAGTCAACATCCGGGGACAGGCCCCTTTCTCCACGCAGCTGCCCGAAGCTATGACGTTACTGCCGAAAGGTGCCAGTCCCCTCTCATTTCAACATTCCAGAATAGCCAATGTAGGATCACTGGAAATATTAAGAAATATTAAGATTACCCAATAACCTATAAGACAACCGCGAAATTTGCTATAATATGTGATGGTCTTACAAGTTAGGAGCTGTAATATGGAAAGGAAAACAACGGGGTGTTCCAAACAGCTGGTACCGGCATACGCGATTATACCTCTGATCAGTTGTGTCATTGTAAATTGTCTGGTTTATTTTGGATTGGCGAGTTTAGCTTCCGATTGGAAGCATTATGATTTTACAACATCGTTTGACCGGATGGTTCCGGTCGTGCCATGGTTTGTAAGTATATATTTAGTCTGTTATCTGTTTTGGATTGTGAATTACATAATGATTGCGAGAATCAGCAAAGAGCACTGTATGCGGTTTGTGACGGCGGATATGATATCGCGGTTGATCTGTGGTGTTTTTTACCTCCTGATACCCACTACGAATGTAAGACCGGTATTGGAAGGAAGCGGTATGTGGACAGAGCTGCTGCGAATGATCTATCAGATCGACCAAGCTACGAATCTGTTTCCGTCGATTCACTGTCTGGTCAGCTGGTTCTGTTTTATCGGCATCCGGGGTCAGAAGTCCATTCCCCGGGCATACCGGATATTCTCCTGTGTGTTCGCCATACTGGTCTTTGTCTCCACCCAGGTGACGAAGCAGCACTATATCATTGACGTGATTGGTGGAATGGTCATAGCGGAAGCGGCTTATTATCTGACACACCACACGCAGTTTTACCGGTCTGTGGAAAAATGGATGGATCGGATTACCGGACTGTTGTTTGGCAAAAAAGCTCCGGACAGTGGAAAAGAGAGTTTACGGTGAAGGGAAAAAAGAAAAATATACTGAATCTGCTGTTTTTAGCAGCGGTATTCGGACTTACTATATATGGAGTGTTTAAAGGTGAAGATCTGCATGCGGTTTTACACGCATTGACGAAGGTAAAACTTTGGTATCTGCTGTTCGGGATGATATTTGTAATCTTCTTTATCTGGGGAGAATCGATCATTATCCATTATATGCTGGGGACACTTTCCATCCGGACGAGAAAGCGAACCTGTTTCCTTTATTCCTGCGTGGGATTTTTCTTCAGTTGTATCACGCCGTCGGCCAGCGGCGGCCAGCCGGCGCAGATCTATTATATGAAGAAAAATGAAATTCCAATATCCGTCTCTACGCTGGTACTGATGGTGGTCACCATCACGTATAAATCGATCCTTGTTTTTACCGGGCTCTTTTTGGTGATATTCCAGCGTGGATTCGTGAACCGGTATCTGACCGGCATTCTCCCTGTATTTTATCTGGGGGTTGCCCTGAATGTGTTCTGCTGCGCTATTATGCTGGTGCTGGTGTTCCATCCGGTGCTGGCGAAGAATATCATGCAGGCCTGCCTGAAGCTGCTGGTCAGAATGCACATTCTGAAGGACAAACCGGAGCGGGCCGAAAGGCTCACGAATTCCATGGAGCAGTATACGGCAACGGCAGCATATTTTAAAAAGAACAAGAAAGTGATTGTCAATGTCACACTGATTACTTTTGTCCAGCGCTTTGCCCTGTTTTTTGTCACCTATCTGGTCTACCGGGCTTTCGGACTCAGTGGGACCAGTATCTATGATGTGATGATGCTGCAGGCGGCCATCTCTATAGCAGTGGATATGCTACCGCTGCCGGGAGGGATGGGGATCAGCGAAAAGCTGTTTCTGATGATATTCCCTGCGGTGTTCGGCACGGCGTTGCTGCTGCCGGGCATGATCCTAAGCAGAGGGCTGGCCTACTACAGCCAGCTGCTGTTTAGCGCTGCCATGACGGTCGTGGCACATTTTGTAATCGGTAAACCAAAACCCGAACGGGTACTGTTTGAACAACAAAGTAAAGGAAAAAGCATATGATAGGATTTTATAATCACTCAGTTATCTTAACTTATATAAGTCTGGCATCTTCCGTATTTGGGATGACACAGGCGATTCATGGAAGGTTTAAAACTGCCATTTTCTGCCTGGCGCTGTCGGGGTTCTGTGATATGTTCGACGGTAAGATCGCCAGAGCCATGAAGAACCGGTCCGAAGATGCGAAGGCATTTGGAATCCAGATCGATTCCCTGTGCGACATGGTCTGTTTCGGCGCATTTCCGGCGTTGATCTGTTATCTGCTGGGTGTGCGGGGAATACTGGGAATAGCGGTAATCGTGCTGTATTGTACGGCATCGGTCATCCGGCTGGGTTATTTTAATGTGATGGAATCCAAGAATGCGCTGGTATCGGAGGACGGAGAAAAGTTTTACAGGGGGCTTCCGATCACTTCCATGGCGGTGGCCTTGCCGATGGTGTTCATGGTTCAGTTTTTTGTACCCGATTTCGTGTTCCGGGTCCTGTTACATGTCATCCTGCTTTTAGTTGGTATCCTGTTTATAGTGGATTTTAAAGTGAAGAAGCCGAAGAATTCAACTCTTGCGATTCTGGTGCTTGTGGTTGCCGCAGCGCTGCTGGTCATGTTGATCTTTACCAGATATCCGATCCGGTTCCGGGGCGGACTGCTGAACGGGGCCATACTCAAAGGAGGAGTCCATTGAAATATTTTGACAGAGAGGGCAGACTGACAGAGAAGTCATCTGGTCAGGACCGGCTGCTAAAAGCTCTCTATACCCACGCAGCAGGCCGGCTGCTGTTAAAGCCTCTGATTCGTCCCTCTCTATCCAAAGCAGGGGGACGGCTGTTAAATTCCCGGGTATCCGCACTGCTGGTGAAACCGTTCGTCCGGTGGAACCGGATCGATTTGAGCCAGTGTGAAAAGAAAAAATTTCAATCATTTAATGATTTCTTTACCAGAAGATTACAGATGACGGCCAGACCCATCGCAGAGGGGGAACAGGTACTGGTCAGTCCCTGCGACGGAAAACTCAGTGTTTGGCCCATTCGGGATGACCGGAGTTTTCAGATCAAGAATACATGGTATACGCTAAACGGTCTGCTTCGATCAGGGAGCCTGGCGAAACGTTACGAAGGCGGTTTTGCCTGTGTGTTCCGCCTGACAGTGGATGATTACCACCGGTACTGCTATATGGCGGATGGATTAAAATCAGCAGACCGGAAGGTGCCGGGGGTGTTTCACACGGTGAATCCCATTGCCAATGACTGTTATCCAATCTATAAGGAAAATACCAGGGAGTACTGTCTGTTAAAGACGAAGGATTTCGGCACCCTTTTAACCATGGAGGTGGGGGCGTTGCTGGTCGGCCGGATCACGAACAATCAGCCCCGGAAAACTTTTGTGAATAAGGGACAGGAGAAAGGCCGGTTTGAGTTCGGCGGTTCCACCATCGTGGTTCTTCTTCCTGCTGGTCGTGTCCGACTGGATCAGGATTTGATCGAGAATACCCGTATCGGTGGGGAAACCATAGTGAAGATGGGGGAACGCATCGGCGTATCAGCCGGTACCTGAAATGCGGGTCATAAATGCTTATAAACAGATTAAAAAAGGCAAGAGGATCACTGATGTGACCCCTAAATGTCAGTCATCCTCTTGCCTTTTCTTAATTTCTACTGATCAATTGTGAGCTTATTCAGAAAAACGTCTGTTCACCACATCCCAGTTAATCAGTCCGAACCATGCATCTACATAGTCTGCCCGAAGGTTCTGGTATTTCAGATAATAAGCGTGTTCCCAGACATCTACCAGGAGCAGCGGACAGTAGCCATAGGTAAGCGGGCTGTCCTGATTCGGAAGATTGATGACCTTCAGTTGCTGGTCTGCGTCTTTTACCAGCCATGCATAACCGGAACCAAACTGTCCGAGCGCGGCGGTTTTCATCTCGCTTTTCCAGTGATCCACGGAGCCGTACTGGGATTCGAGCGCGGAACGGATAGCACCGGAGGGTTCATTCTTACCTGGCTTCATCGAATCAAAATAGAGTGCGTGATTGTGAACACCTCCGCCGTTATTCCGGACAGGCTTCTGCAGATCCTCCGGGAGTTCATCGAGACGGGACAGCAGCATGGGAAGTGTCCAGTCATGATATTCCGGATGATTTTCCAGAGCCTTGTTTAAGTTATCCACATAGGTTTTGAAATGCTTGTCATGATGAAAATGCAGCGTCTCCATATCGATAGCCGGTTCCAAGGCATCATAAGTATACGGAAGCGGCGGCAGGGTGAAAGGATAATGTTGTTGGTTCATAGGGCCCTCCTTCTTTTTGGGTTTCTTTGGAATTTACGCAGTTATTATATGCGGTAATTGGAAAAATCATACAACAAAATCCTTTTCCACAAAGCGGTTGCTCCATCCATTTATATATGTTAAAATATACCTATAATATGGATAAGTCGGATGATGGATATGGGAGAGACTGTGTAAAACAGCGCCGAAGGGGAATTGCATAAACTCTCAGGCAAAAGGACCATACCCGGACGAGACTCTGGAAAAGCAGGATCACCGAAGAGGCATGCTCCAGTGCGGAGTAATCTTTCAGGTAAACAGACAGAGGCATACGAAAGCTTTTTTCGTATGTCTTTTTTTATTTCAGTGTGTCCAGCAAAGCTGGAGCACACGTGCAGGTGTAAGTCCGGTCGCGGTAATCGCACTGCGGCGGAAAGGAAGATGCCGCTTATCCATAATAAGGTATTTCAATCTATCAGGAGGGAGTGAGTACATGGAAAAAAAGACACCATTGTACGACAAACACGTGGAAAACCACGGGAAAATAGTGCCGTTTGCAGGTTATCTGCTGCCGGTGCAGTATGAGCAGGGGGTGATCGCGGAGCACATGGCGGTGCGTAAGGCATGCGGCCTTTTTGACGTATCCCATATGGGTGAGGTGCTCTTAACGGGCAGGGAAGCGCTTCCAAACTTAAACATGCTGCTGACCAATGATTTCAGTAATATGTATGACGGCCAGGCGAGATACAGTCCGATGTGCAATGAGAACGGAGGGGTGATTGACGATCTGATTGTCTACAAAATCAAGGAAAATTATTATTTTATTGTGGTAAATGCTTCAAACCGGGAGAAGGATTTCTCCTGGATGAAAGAACATCAATTTCCGGACGCTAACTTTGAGGATCTGTCCGATCAGGTAGCCCAGATCGCTCTGCAGGGCCCCAGAGCCCATGAGATCCTGACGAAGCTGGTGCCGGAGGAGAAACTTCCGAAGAAATATTACAGCGCGGTCATGGATGGAAGAGTAGATGACATATCCTGTATCATATCGAAAACCGGTTACACGGGGGAAGACGGTTATGAGCTGTATATGGGCACAGGAGATGCCGGAGGGATATGGGATCTTCTGCTTGATGCCGGGCGGGACGAGGGACTTATTCCCTGCGGGTTGGGAGCCAGGGACACGCTGCGCCTGGAGGCTGCGATGCCGCTGTACGGACATGAGATGGATGATGAGATTACACCGTTGGAGACCGGGCTGGGATTCGCGGTGAAGATGAATAAGGAAGATTTTATTGGTAAAAAAGCGCTGCTGGACAGGGGAGAACCGGTTAGAAAGCGGGTTGGCCTGAAAGTGACCGGCAGAGGGATCATAAGAGAACAGGAAACGGTGTATGCGGATGGAAAAGAGATAGGTTTAACCACTTCCGGAACCCACTGTCCATATCTTGGATATCCGGTGGCTATGGCGCTGCTGCCGGTGGAATATACTGACATCGGCACAAAAGTAGAGGTGGAAGTCAGGAACAGGATGATCGGGGCAGAAGTGATCCCTATCCCGTTTTATAAAAGAAAAAAGAAATAATTGCGCAGGCATAAATGTTCAAATAATAATTTAAAATTAATTATAAATAGGAGGAAATACACATGAATATTCCAAAGGAGTTAAAGTATTCGAAATCCCATGAGTGGCTGCTTTTTGAGGACGAAACCACCGCAACGATCGGACTGACGGATTATGCGCAGAAGGAATTGGGGGATCTGGTATTCGTGAACCTGCCGGAAGAAGGGGATGAAGTAACTGCCGGGGAAAGCTTTGCCGATGTGGAATCCGTAAAGGCTGTTTCCGACGTATATTCACCAGTCAGCGGAATCGTAGCTGCCATTCATGAAGAGCTGCTGGACAGTCCCGAATCCATTAATGAACAGCCCTACGACGCCTGGTTTGTCAAAGTGGAAAACATCTCCGATCAGGAGACATTGATGGATGCGGCTGAATATGCGGCCTATCTGGAAGAACTGTAGGCGCATAGCGGATGGCGTTACCGATTAAATGAAGGAGGATCGTTATGGGGCGTTATGTAACAAATACAAAAGAGGAGCAGCTTGAGATGCTGCATGCGATCGGCTATGACAGTTTCGACGAGTTGTACCGTGATGTGCCGGAGCAGATGCAGATTCACGGGGATTTAAAGATTCCCGCTGGCATGTCTGAGCTGGAAGTTTTGCAGAAGCTTGAGGGGATGGCGGCGAAAAACACCGTATTTCCTCATGTTTTCCGGGGAGCGGGTGCCTATCACCATTACATTCCGGCCATTGTAAACAGTGTAACGGAGAAAGAAGACTTTGTCACCGCCTACACGCCGTACCAGGCCGAGATCAGCCAGGGGAATTTACAGTCGATATTCGAATATCAGACGATGATCTGTGAGTTGACCGGTATGGATGCCTCCAATGCCTCCGTTTATGACGGAGCTACTGCGGCGGCGGAGGGGGTTTTGATGTGTCTGGACCGGAAAAGAACCGGGATCCTGGTTTCGGCTGCTGTAAATCCTCAGGTGCTGGAGACGATACAGACTTATTGTTACGGCAGAAATATAGAGGTTCAGATCATACCGGAAAAAGATGGTGCAACCGATACGCGGGCGCTGAAAGAAATGCTGGATGCGCAGACAGCCTGTGTCTACATACAGCAGCCCAATTATTACGGCATCCTGGAAGAGGTGGAGGAAATCGGCAGTCTGGTCCACGAGGGGAATGCCAAATATGTGGTCGGCTGCAATCCCATCTCCCTGGCTGTGTTAAAAACACCGGGGGAGTATCATGCGGATGTGGCAGTCGGCGAGGGGCAGCCTCTTGGAATGCCGATGGGATTCGGCGGCCCATATCTGGGATTTATGGCTGCCAAACAGGATATGCTGCGGAAACTGCCCGGCCGGATCGTCGGCCAGACCGTGGATACCCAGGGGAAGAGAGGCTTCGTATTGACTCTTCAGGCCAGAGAACAGCATATCCGCAGGGAGAAGGCCAGCAGCAATATTTGTTCCAACGAGGCCCTGTGCGCGATGAAGGCTTCTGTCTATATGGCGGCTATGGGGCCGGAAGGAATGAGACGGGCGGCCGTAAACAGCGCTTCTATGGCCCATTATCTGGCAGAGAAGCTTCAGGAAGCGGGATGTGCGGCAAAATACAGCCGGCCATTCTTTCATGAATTTGTAACCGGGTGCCCGGTGGATACCGGGGTGCTTCTGACGCGGTTGGAAGAGGAAGGAATTCTGGGAGGGCTGCCCTTAAGCGGCCGGGAACTTCTGTGGTGTGCCACGGAATTAAATACCAAAGGAGAGATTGACCGCCTGGCAGGAATCGTAAAGGAGGTGTGCAGCAGATGAAACTGATCTTTGAACGCAGTGTGAGAGGGAGAGGCTGTTCGGTGCTTCCGGAATGCGAAGTGCCGGTCTGGGACTTTCAGGAATATGGGAGGGAAAAGGAACTGCGGCTTCCCGAGGTTTCCGAAAATGACATCAGCCGGCATTATACCGAGCTGGCGAAGCGGACCCACGGAGTCAATGACGGCTTTTATCCTCTGGGTTCCTGCACGATGAAATATAACCCGAAAATCAATGAGAGGACGGCGGCTCTCAACGGATTTACCGGAGTGCATCCGCTTCAGCCGGAGCATACCGTCCAGGGATGCCTGGAGGTGTTAAAAACAGCGGAACAGGTGTTCTGCGAGATCACGGGCATGGACCGGATGACCTTCCAGCCGGCGGCCGGTGCGCATGGGGAATTCACAGGCCTGCTGCTGATCAAGGCTTACCATGACAGCAGGAATGATGAGAAGCGTACGAAGATCATTGTTCCAGATTCGGCTCATGGTACGAATCCGGCCAGCGCGGTGATGGCTGGCTATGCCGTAGTCAATATCCCTTCCGATCCGGATGGATGCGTAAATCTTCAAAAGCTTCGGGAGGCGGTAGGAGAGGATACGGCAGGCTTGATGCTGACGAATCCCAACACGGTAGGCCTGTTTGATAAAAATATTCTGGAAATCACCCGGATCGTCCACGATGCCGGCGGGCTGGTCTATTATGACGGGGCAAACTTAAATGCCATTATGGGCGTTACGCGTCCGGGGGATATGGGCTTTGACGTGATCCACCTGAATCTGCACAAGACATTCTCGACTCCTCACGGCGGGGGAGGCCCGGGCAGCGGGCCGGTAGGATGTAAGGATTTCCTGTCCCGGTTTTTGCCGTCGGTGCAGGTGGAGGGAGACGGACCCTATACCTTCACCAGGCAGCCGGATTCCATCGGTATGGTAAAGGCCTTCTATGGGAATTTCCTGGTAGTCGTGAAGGCTTTGACCTACGCGCTGATGCTCGGAAAAGACGGCCTGTTGGAAGCCAGTCAGAATGCGGTTCTAAACGCCAATTATCTGATGGAAAAACTGGCGGATAAATACAAGATGCCGTATCATCGGACCTGTATGCACGAGTTCGTCATGAGCCTGGAGCAGGAGCATGAACAGATCGGTGTGTCGGCCATGGATATTGCGAAAGCATTGTTGGATTATGGAATCCATCCCCCGACCATGTACTTTCCGCTGATCGTTGCGGAAGCTCTGATGGTGGAACCTACGGAGACGGAATCAAAGGAGAATCTGGATGAGATCATCCGGGCATTTGAAGAAATATATGAGCAGGCCAGAACGAATCCTGAAGTGGTCAAAGCGGCGCCCCATGTGACGCCTGTGGGCAGGCTGGACGAAGTGCAGGCAGCCAGGAAACCCCATCTGAAATACAGCTATGATGAATAAACGGACGATACTGGTTCATAATGGGACGAATCCCTACCGGAATCTGGCGCTGGAAAACTATCTGATGGACCTGGTGGAAGAGCATGAGTGTATCCTTTATCTCTGGCAGAACCGGAGGACCGTAGTCATCGGAAGAAACCAGAATGCATGGAAAGAGTGCCGGACCAAGAGCCTTTCTGAGGATGGAGGTTTTTTGGCCAGACGCTTGTCCGGCGGCGGTGCGGTATTTCATGATCTGGGAAACCTGAATTTTACGTTTATAGCAAGGCAGCCGTATTATGATGTGGACCGTCAGCTGGCCGTGATCCTGGAGGCTGTGCGCATGTGTGAGATCCGTGCGGAAAAGTCCGGCAGAAATGATCTGGAAGCGGAGGGCAGAAAGTTTTCTGGCAATGCATTTTACCAGGCGGCCGATGTGGGGTGCCACCACGGTACGCTGCTGATCCGGGTGGATCAGCAGCAGCTGGCCAGATATCTGAACGTATCTTCACAGAAGCTGAAAGCGAAAAGTGTGGACTCTGTCCGTTCGAGAGTGGTGAATCTGGCCGATCTGAACCCTCAGGTTACGGTGGCGGGTATGAAAGAAAAATTGGAGATGGCTTTTGCCAAGGTATATGAAGGGCCCGTCCGGCCGATGGACCCCTCCCGTATCCGCGTCGAGAAACTGGAAGCGCTGGAGAACAAATTTTCATCCTGGGAATGGAATTATGGTCAAAGGCATCCTTTCCAGCATGAGATATCTCATCGATTCGCCTGGGGGGAGGTACAGCTGCATCTGGCGGTAAACGATGGGAAAGTACATCACGCCCGGATATATTCGGATGCCCTGGATACGGAATATATCCCGAAACTGGCGGCAGGATTGGATGGAGTGTTATATGAACCGGAGTCACTGAAGGCTGCGGTACAAAAGGTATCTGCCATGGATCCCATGCAGGAGACGATGAGACAGGATATCACCGGGATGCTGCCCGAGCTGTTTGAATAGCGGGAATGCTGGCCAGGAAAATGGATGAATGACAGGAAAGTACGGGGATAAGGAAAGCAAGGCTGGGAAACGAAGGGATAAAGTCTGAAAGTGACTGCAAAAACATGGCTGAACAGATAAATGAACAGATAAATGGACAGGGAGGCAAGAATGACGGAACAATATGATCTTATCGTGATTGGCGCCGGGCCGGCGGGTTATCCCGCGGCGCTGAAAGCTGCCGGCATGGGAAAAAAAGTCGCAGTGGTAGATTCCGGCGGAGTGGGCGGCACTTGTCTGAACCGGGGCTGTATACCGACTAAGACGATTCTGCATACGGCATTGCTCTATCAGGAGCTTAAACAGGGAGAGCGGATCGGGCTGACAGGCGCAGGACCGGCTATCCATTATCAGAAATTAAGGGAGCGAAAAGAAGAGGTAGTCCGGACATTGCGGGATGGTATATTGAAATTATTTCAAAAGAATAAGGTCACCCTGTATGAGGGGAGCGCATCGATTACGTCACAAAAAACGGTAAGAATCACGGGTATGGACGGGGAGGTACAGGAACTGGCCGGTAGTAAAATTCTGATCGCTACAGGGTCCCGGCCGGCCAGCCCGCCGATTCCCGGTTCCGGCCTTAAGGGAGTCTTGAACAGCGATGAGCTTCTGGAAATGAAAGGTGACCTCTTTGGCAGGCTTGTGATTATTGGCGGGGGTGTAATCGGTATGGAATTTGCCACCGCATACCAGGCGATGGGATGTCAGGTGACGGTTCTGGAGAGCATGGAGAGAATTCTCCCGGGGATGGACCGGGAAATATCTCAAAACCTGAAGATGATTATGAAAAAACGGGGCGCAGATATTTATACAGGCGTTACGGTAAAAGAAATCGTGAAAACACCGGAGGGCCTTACGTGTACTTATGTGGAAAAGGATAAGGAGATCGAGGTGCCGGCGGATGCCGTGCTCATCGCTACAGGCCGCCGGGCGAATACGGAAGGGCTGTTTGAGGATGAAATGTCACCGGAGATGGAGCGGGGCTGTATCCTGGTGAATCAGCATTTTGAAACCAGCATACCGGATATTTATGCGGCCGGTGATGTGGCTGGAGGTGTACAGCTGGCCCATGCGGCCACGGCCGAGGCGCTGACCGCGGTGGCGTCTATGTTCAGCGAACCTGAAACCATCTGCCTGGGAACCGTGCCTGGATGTGTATATACAGATCCGGAGATCGCCTGCGCGGGGCTGACTGCGGACGAGGCAAAGGAGCAGGGAATTCCGGTGAAGGTCTGCAAGTATCCTATGTCTGCAAATGGAAAAACAGTGCTTTCGCTGCAGGAGCGAGGGTTTATGAAAGTGCTGGCGGACCCGGACAGTGGAAGAATTCTGGGAGCACAGCTGATGTGCGCGCGGGCTACGGATATGATCAGCCAGTTTGTGCAGGCGATTGAGATGGGGCTGACCCTTGAGAACATGGGAAATGTGATTTATCCGCATCCGACTTTTTGTGAGGCTATCGGGGAGGCGGTCCGGGATTAAGGGGCCGGGAGGAGAGGGAAGGTACGCGGCCATGCGGAGCCGGACGTCCAATCCCGTGGGGCTGAATCGCATCGGCCGGACCTAAGAACAGGTAACTCCGATGCAGGGAGAACCTCTTATTGGCAGGGCCTGGAACAAACTCGCCAGAAAACGGCTCGGACAGTGTTCCAGGCCCTGCGAGGTTCTCCCTGCATCTGCGTAACCTGTTCTAAGGTCCGGTCTCAAGCGATTCGGCCCCACGGGATTGGACGTCCGGCTCCGCATGGCCGCGTACCTTCCCTCTCCTCCCTGTTTTATAGCTGGCCGGGTTCCATGTTTTTATACGCCGGAGCTTTGAATGAGGGTGCTGGGGGAGTTAGGTGTGGCATTGTTTATATATTTAGACAGGTATTATTTAACTGCCCGATGATTTTTTGTCAGGGCAGTTTTTGATTTTAATGTTTCTTTCATGTTTTTGTTATATTATAGTATTATATAATTAAACTTAAATTTAGTATTTACTTTGGAGGCCCGGGAATAGAAGAAGGCGATGGGGCTGCAGAGAGGCTGGAGGGAGTGCGGATTCATGCGTTTGCTGGTAGCGGAGGATGAAAAGCATCTGAATGATGTGATAACTAAAATTTTGATTAAAAACCACTATACGGTGGATTCCTGCCATGATGGGGAGGAGGCCCTGGATTGTCTTAGGGGGGCGGAATATGACGCTTGTATCCTGGATATTATGATGCCGAAGGTCAGCGGGCTGGAGGTCTTGAAAAAGCTGCGGGCATCTGGAAGCAGGATTCCGGTCCTGATGCTGACCGCTCTGGATCGTGTTGAGGATCGGGTGAACGGTCTGGATGCGGGGGCGGATGATTATCTGGTGAAACCCTTTGCTTTTGACGAATTGCTGGCCAGGATAAGGGTTATGCTGCGCAGGGAGGGCGGACGTACGGATCACTGTTACCGGGTGGCGAATCTTACGGTGGATTGTGACGCGCGTACGGTGTTCCGGGATCAGCAGGAGATACCTCTGTCATCCAGGGAATTTTCTATTCTGGAATATCTGGTTCATAATCAGGGTATCGTCTTGAGCAGGGACAGGATCGAACAGCATATCTGGAATTATGACTACGAAGGGGGCTCCAATGTGGTGGATGTATACATTCGTTATCTGCGGAAAAAAATTGATGATGATTTTGAGCCAAAACTGATTCACACGGTGCGTGGTGCCGGCTATGTGCTGAAAGTATGATTCCGGTGAAACGGCGGGGATGAGTATGCCTGCCTCGGGAAAGAATATGTGCCTATGAAGAATATATCGATAAAATCTAAAATAACGGTCTGGTATACGATCTTTATGACGCTTCTGGTGATCCTGGTGCTGTGGTTTTTGTTTTTTATCAGTGGAAACCGGGTTCTTTCGGATGCAAAACAGCGCCTGAAGGGTGCTGTCACAGAGAGTTTTCAGGAGATTAATTATGAGGAGGGCAGGTTGGAGATCGATCATGATCTGCTGGATTATTTGGGGCAGGGGATCTACCTTTCTGTCTATGATTCTGAAGGGAGATTCCTGTATGGGCGGACTCCTTCCCAGTTCCGGGGGGATTCTGTGCTGGTTATGGATGAACTCAGACAGGCGGAATCCAGCCAGGCCCACTGGTATTATTATGATTACTGCAGTCCTATAGAGGGTTATGGCAATGTGTGGATTCGCGGGATTACCTCTCAGGAACAGACAGACAGCGCCTTGAGCACGGTGGTTCGGCTGGCTCTGGTACTGCTTCCGTTTCTGGTGCTGTGTATCGCGGCGGGAGGCTACCTGATTATCAGGCGGGCATTGGCGCCGCTGTCAGACATCACCGGTACGGCACAGAGAATCAGCGGCGGTAAGGATCTGTCGCAGAGGATCAGTCTGGGTGACGGAGGTGATGAGGTCCACCGGCTGGCACATACGTTTGACAGTATGATGGACCGGCTGCAGGAATCTTTTGAAAATGAGAAGCAGTTTACCTCGGATGTTTCCCATGAGCTGCGCACTCCGGTTTCGGTGATACTCACGCAGAGTGAATACGCACTTAGTGTACAGGAGGAACCGGAGGAGATGAAATCTAGTCTGCAGGTTATACGAAAACAGGCAAAGAAAATGTCCGCACTGATTTCGCAGCTTTTGACTCTGGCAAGGGCGGATAGTGGAAGACAGAAGGCACATAAGGAGGTTTTAAATCTCAGCGAACTGACACAGATGACGGCAGAAGAGCTGAGGACTCAGGCGGCATCCAGGA
The DNA here is from genome assembly GCF_019042245.1 of Diplocloster modestus. GTDB lineage: Bacteria > Bacillota > Clostridia > Lachnospirales > Lachnospiraceae > Diplocloster > Diplocloster modestus. The sequence goes on along the minus strand of NZ_JAHQCX010000015.1, from coordinate 31,758 downwards.
ACATCACAGTCAAGACCAGGATTCAGCCCGGGATTATGATGGTGGCTGACCAGACGATGATGATGCGCCTGTGGATGAACCTGATCTCTAACAGTATCACATATGGGAAAGATAACGGTCAAATACTGATCACTTTATCAGAAGAAGAGGGACAGATTCGGGGAGCTGTCGAGGATGACGGGATCGGCATTCCGCAGGATCAGCTGGATAAGATTTGGAACCGTTTTTATCAGGTCGATACTTCCCGCAGTGCCGAAGACGGGAAGGGCGCCGGGCTGGGACTGCCTATGGTAAAATGGATCGTCCAGGCCCACGGTGGTGAAGCCGCGGTGAAAAGCGTATTGCATGAGGGGAGTATCTTTACTTTCACTCTTCCGGTGGATTGTGAATGAGTGAACACCTTGTGATTGGTTAAGAATGATGAAAGAAAAGAAATAATATTTATTTACCATTTTAATGTTCTTTTAATATATGATACTTATACTTTAAATAAGTAAGACATATTAAAAAATATTTCATGTATTGAAAGGAGTCCACAAATATGAAAAAGAAAGCAGTCTATACACTGTTTCCAATACTTAGTTTATCTGCAATTCTGCTGACCGGGTGCGGTTCCAGGGAAGAAGTTCCGCCTGTTACACAGCAGATCGCCGCTTCCGATGAGACGGTACAGTCTGAGAAAAGCGCAGCATCCGTAGATGTAATCCAGAATGAAATGAACAACAGCGCCCAGCCGGCGAAAGGGGACAGTGTGGCGATCCAGTCACAGGAAGGGCAGCCCTCAAGCGGCGCGGAGGCATCCGTATTCATCGGTGAGGAAAAGGCGAAGCAGATAGCCCTTGCCCACGCTTTAGTCAGCGATGCGGATATCTCATATATGAAGGTCAAACTGGACACCGATGACGGAAAGCGCGAATATGAGGTAGAGTTTTATTCCGGGAATAAAGAATATGATTATGATATTGATGCCGCAACGGGAACTATTTTAAGTATCGATTATGATATTGAGAACAAGGATTTTGCCGGAGCAGATATGCCGGACGGTTTAATCAGTGAAGAGGAGGCAGGGAAGGCTGCTCTTAGCGGCGCCGGCGCTTCTGCTACCCAGATCAGTGAGAGTGATGCAAGGCAGATTGCGCTTCAGAAAGTGCCGGGAGCTTCCGATTCTGATATCCGGATGAAGCTGGATGAGGAGGACGGCAGGCTCGTCTATGAGGGGAAAATTATTTACAGTGATATGGAATATGAATTCGAAATCGATACCACAGATGGTACGGTGTTGAAATGGGAGGAAGAATCTGTATTTAATTGATTCGGTAAACACGGCTCCCGGCCATATAAAATGCGGTTCTGTCCAGATCTGGGGAAGAGACGTATGATATGGCCGGGAGTCGTCCATACTTATCCATATAATAATTCTTGTGGGTAACAATTTATTGGAAATGTTATGCATTTAGAGCAATGTTGAATCTAATCCGGCAAAAATCAAACAATATTAAATGGAAAATGAACTTTTGAGAAAGCAGAGGAAAAAAATTTGAGCGGAATCCATATTTTTGAAGAGTATTTGGAGAAGATAGAGGATTTGACACAGCAGGCGAGAGTAGCGGAAGTTTTAAAATGGGTGATGGATAAATTCCCGGAATTGACACCTAATGTAGCGTGGAACCAGCCCATGTTTACCGAGCATGGAACCTTTATCATCGGTTTCAGCGTGTCAAAGCAGCATATGGCAGTTTCACCGGAAAGGGCTGGAATTGAGCATTTTTCAGATGAGATAGTAAAAGCAGGATATGAGCACAGCCAGCAGCTGGTACGTATCCCATGGAACAAACCTGTGGATTTTCCATTGCTTAAACAAATGATAACCTATAATAAGCTGGACAAAGCGGAATGCTCCACATTCTGGCGTAAGTAGCCGCTGCGCTTGATTTATGTTACGAATGATACAGTTTTATTTTTTTGTCGGTAATCAGCAATACATTTTGGTTACCCGGGTAAATTAATTGACAGAAAGATATTGACAAATTACACGATAAATGTTAATATTAGACTTATAAAAAATACTAAATTAACAAAAACAAACGGAAATTTTTTTTATTATAAAATTTACCCGGGTAAAACAGGAGATGAAAAAATGAAAGCGACCAGAACGGATGTGGCAAAGCTGGCAGGCGTATCGACCGCGACAGTATCGAACGTACTGAATCAGTCAGGTAAAGTGAAAGAGGAAACAGTACATAAAGTGATGGAAGCTGTGAAAGCGCTGGATTACCGCCCGGATATGATAGCCAGAAGTATGTCGACCAATCGTACCATGCAGGTGGGAATCGTGCTGGAGGATATTTCAAATCCCTTTTTCGGAGAGATTGCCAGGGGATTCGAAAGCGCGGCCAATGAAAAAAATTATTTTGTAAATATCTGCACAGGTTTTAATAAGCTGGATGACTATTTTGACAATTTTATCACACGCAGGCTGGATGGGGTTTTTGTTACGGCGCTTCCCTATAAGTTCAAAGTAAATAAGCTGTATGATCTGGTTGAACGTGGAATTAAGATCGTGACCAGCGGCAATGTGGAGGTGGATTACCGCAGAATCGCTTCGATTGAGAACGATTATATCTTTGCGATGAAGGAAGCGATGGAATACCTGTATGGAATGGGGCACCGGGATATTGCTTATCTGAGTGGTCTGGGAAGGAATCTGCCTTACGATTTAAGATGTATCAGTTATAAGAACATGGTAAACAAACTGGAACTGTCCTGCCGGGATTCCCTGCTGATCGACGGAAAATATCCCTATGCGACCAGCATGACGGAAGGCTACGACGCCGCGAACCGGCTGATGAGCCTGGGACATAAGTTTACAGCGGTTATCTGCGGTAATGATCTGATGGCGTTAGGAGCTATGAAAGCGTTCCGGGAAAGCGGGTTTCTGATTCCGGAAGACGTATCGGTAATGGGGATTGACGGGATTTCCTTCGGAAAGTACTGGGAACCTTCGCTTACCACTATGGCAGTGGATCAGAACAGATTGGGGCGCAAAGCCTTCGAACTTCTGTATGCGGACATGATGGAGGACACCATCAGCTATTATCGGAATACGCTGGAGCTGACCATACGGAAATCAACTGCAAAATGCTGCAGATGATATATTAGAAAAGAAGAAAAAAGGAGGAGGCAGGTTATTGCAAAAGTAGATAAAAAGGTAAATAAAAAGGAAAATGAAAAGATAAGGGAGGTGGCTTTCCAAAGAGACAAAAAATAACTGTTTCCCAATACGGCCTCGGTGGAACGATAATCCGTGGAAAACAGCACAAGTATTATATCATATGAAAATGGATAAAACAAGAATACAAAACTGATTAATCTTTAAAGGAATTCTTTAAACTGGTTTTTAAATTTATTAAAACGTTTTCACGAATACTTGGAGACATAAATCGTGGATACATAGAAAAGGAGAGCAATCATGAAAAGGAGAAATCAAGCAATTTCCCTGTTACTGACAACTGTAATGACTTTTTCAATGATATTAAGCGGATGCGGTAATTCTGATTCGGACAGCGGACAGAAGGCAGGCGGCCAGACCGCGCAGCCGGATGCCGCAGCCCAGGCAGCAGCACCGGCTCCAGCCGACGGAACAGAAGCGGCCTGGGATACCAGCAAAGAAGATACGATTATATTATCTGTCATAAATAACTTCTACACAGCGGGTGAAAAAAAACTGGCGGAAGAATACATGAAGCTTCATCCGGAGACCAAGGTGGTTGTGGATGTGATTTCCGATAACGACGCTTATCTGACGAAGATGGTAACCTCTTTGAGCGATGACAAAAAGGAGAATGCTCCGGATATCGTGCACGGTAATTTTGTCGGTATGGCTTTGACGAATAATAGCATGGATCTGGCCGTGGACAAAGGATATCTGTATGATATGACCGAAATGCTGGATGAAGAGAATCCCTATAATGGAAATGCCAAGGTCAGAGATGTGTTTGAGGAGGACGACCTTACCCGCGTATTGAGCAACAGCGGCGGCAAGTACCGGCCTTATCTGCCGTTTGATAAGATCGGATTTGCTTTCTTCTATAACAAAAACATCTTTGAAGCGAATAATATCCAGGTACCGGAAACTTATGAGGAAGTAGTGGAAGTATGCCAAAAGTTAAAAGACGCCGGATACGACGTACCGCTGTCGGCGGGATATGAGAGCTTCCGGCTGGGGAATACATTGGCTGATGCTATCTACCGCGCAAAAGAAGAGGAATTTTTGATTCAGCCGGAAGACGCGCTCTGGGATGAAAATACGATGGCTTCCAATAAAGATTTTAAATTCGATGAAGCCCAGCCGAATTGCGATCAGTTCTGTGTGTTAAGCCCTGAGCGGATGCTGAAATACGGAATTGAAAATGGAGTGGATACGCCGGAAAATAAGGCAATGTGGACCGAGTTCCAGAAGCTGGGCCAGTATTTCCCGAAAAACTGGATCGCAGCGGAGAGTACCCAGTGTATCGCCGACTTTGAATCCCAGATTTCCCCGATGCTATATCAGGCCAGTTTTAATGCGGGACTGATCTTAAGCGATATCAACCAGCTGTCAGGGGATATGGCGTTTGACTGGGCAACATTCCAGATCAATTCCTTTGCGAATCCGCCGGAAGGTTTCCAGAAGGATCTGAGGAGCTACTGGGATTTCGGAAACATCATGAGTATCATCGATAAAGAGGACAGCGACCATATGGCCAGAGTAAAGGATTTCTATAAATTCTGGTATTCGCCGGAGGGAGCACAGCTCTGCTATGAGGAGACGCTGACCAACGGCAATTACGTGCAGGGTCCCTGTGTCATCAAAGGGGTAACCTTAAGTGAAGAACTGGAAGGAATTCTGGCAGGATTCGAGCCGGTAGCTCCTTCAAAAGAGTGGAATTCAATTACCGGGCTGGAGCGGTCCAATCAGGCTGACATACCAAAATTCAATGATGCTGTTATCCGCTATACCAATAAGGAGCTGGAAGTGGATGGTCTGTTAAAAGAGCTTGATCCCATCTATTCGAATTATAACCAGGATGCGAAGACAGCGGGCGGTTATGACCTTGATCCCGCTACCGATGATACACCGAAAGAATAACCACTTAAGGAATCAGGGGTGCTGGCTCAAAGACGCGGTACCCCTGATCTAAAAAGACGAGGAGGATGGTTGTGAAAAAATCAATACATGCAAAATTGCTGCCGTATCTGTTTCTGACGCCTACCTTGATTTTGATGGCAGTATTCTCTTATTATGCCATCGGGAATGCGGTATACACGTCATTCACAGACTCCACCTTCGGAGTGTCTTCTCAGATGGTGGGTTTTACGAATTATATCGCGGCATTCAAAGATGAAATGTTTCTGACTTCCTTTAAAAATCAGGCGATTATAACAGTTATGGCCGTATTTAACAGTGTCTTTTTCCCGCTTTTAGCATCGGAAATCCTGTTCTTTATCAAACATAAGAAAGTGGCTGGCTTCTTCAAAACCGCTTTTGTCATCCCTATGCTGATTCCACAGATTGTAACGATTCTGATATGGAAATATTTATATAATCCGAATTTTGGCTTCAATTCTATTTTACGGGCGCTCGGAATGGGCGGACTGACACATAACTGGCTGAACGAGAAATCAACGGCTTTGATCTGTATCATTCTGATCGGATTTCCGTTTATCTCCAGTATGTATTTTCTGATTATGCATACGGGGCTGAACGCGATCGGAGATGAATTATATGAGGCGGCTATCGTGGACGGAGCCACTTCGATGGAAGTCGTGCGCTATATACATTTACCCAATATCAAATCTTATATCAAAGTAGTGGTAACCCTGTCCCTGATCGGCAGCTTGTCCGGATTTGGACTGATTGCCGCCACGACTGGGGGAGGCCCCGGTTATTCTACCATGATACCGGCCCTGCAGATGTATAAGATCGCTTTTGGGGATGGGAAGTTTGGATACGCATCGGCTCTGGGGGTGGTATTATTTATCGTGATCATCCTTCTGACCCTGGCGTCCAGAAAACTGTTGGGAGAGGAGGAATAGTATGCGCAGTCACAGAAAAATAGGCGTTGGATATCTTTTAAGCAGATTATTTCTGATTCTTCTGCTGGCCGCTACTTTTTTTCCGGTTCTCATGATGATCAATATGTCACTGAAGCCGAATGTAATGATTGTGAATGATTTCCTGGGATTACCGGAGAAGATATACTGGATTAATTTTCAGAAAGCTTTTCACTTTGTGATACGGCCGATTTTCAATTCCATGTTTGTATGCCTGATTTCCCTGATCCTGATTCTGATCGTGGTGGCGCTGTCGGGCTATACGTTTGGCCGCATGGAATTCAAAGGAAGAAAGCTTTTATATACCCTGGTGCTGGCTGTTATGATGATTCCCTATACACTTTTAATCATCCCCAGCTATAACATTGTAAATGGGATGCACCTGTTAAATACTTTCTGGGCACTGATTATCCCATATGTGTCCGGGCAGCAGATATTTGGTATTATCCTGGCGGAAGCTTTTTACCGGAGCCTGCCGGGTGATATGTTTGAGGCGGCCAGAATCGACGGCGCCAGCGAGATCTATGCCTTTGCGAAAATCGCGGTTCCGCTTTCGAAGCCTATCCTGATTACCGTGGGAATCACGGCGGTAGTCGCCATGTATAACGATTATATCTGGCCCACGGTTGCCATAACCGGCGGAGATGAGATGAAGACCTTCTGCCAGATCGTATTCAATAACGCGGCGGGGAAAGGCGCGACGGACATGGGCCTGATCGCGGCGGCATTCCTGATCGGTACGGTACCGCTGCTGGTGGCCACTTCCAGCTGCCTCAAGTATTATGTGCAGGGCATGATGGTCGGGGCGGTTAAGGGATAGGCAAAATAACAAAACCCGCACGAAGACAGAAAGGAGACAAGAAAGGCATATGCAGAATTCGAACAGCAGGCTTAGGATGACCTGCGAATACTTGGAAACGCCTGTGGGGATCATGAACCCAAGACCCAGATTTTCCTGGAGGATGGAGGGCGAGCTGCGCTACACCTGTCAGACATCTTACCGGATCCGGGTTTCCCTGATATCCGGAACTAAGAAAGAGGAGGTCTGGGACAGTAAAGAACACATTTCCGGACGGTGTGCTGCGATCGAATATAACGGACAGCCATTAAAGAGCCGTGGACAATATATATGGGAAGTAACCGTGGGACTGAAACAGGCTGACGGAACCGGATACCGGATGAACGGAACGAGCCGGTTCGAGATGGGGCAACTCACGAAAGAGGACTGGAAGGGAATCTGGATCGGAGAGCCGGCGCCGGTGAACGGCAGGGCTCCTATGTTCAGGAGCAGTTTCCAGATCGGGGAGCCGTTTGAGCAGGGCAGGCTTTATATCAGTGGACTGGGATACTTTGAAGCATACATAAATGGAACGAAAATTACAGACAGCATGCTGGACCCTGGCTGGACGGATTACCGGAAGACGGTACTCTATCGCGCGGTTGATATCTCCGCTTTGCTGGTACCAGGGGAAAATGTGCTGGCGGTGGTGCTGGGGGAAGGGTGGCTTGGCAATGCCCATGAGAGCTTTAAAGATCTGATCGGCCGGCTGCCGGACTGGCTTGATACACCGAAGCTGTTGTGCGATCTGTGGATCGACGGGCGGTGTGTCCTGGCGTCTAACGAACAGGATTTCCGGGTCAGCGATGGGCCGATCCGCCAGAACAATATCTATAACGGAGAATTTTATGACGCCAGGCTCAGGAAGAATGGATGGAGAGAGAACGGTTATCAGGAAAAGGACGGCGAATGGAGCTTCGCGGTTCCGGTTCCGTCTCCGGGAGGACGCCTTTGCTGCCAGCTGATGCCTCCGATCCGGGAAATTGGGCGGCAGGAACCGAAGTATATCCGTCTCCTGGACGATCCGAACCATTATCATATGATCGTCGACTTCGGTGTCAACCTGTCCGGCTGGGCGGAAATAAAAGTCAAGGGAAAGCCCGGGCAGAAAGTAGTGCTGCGGTTTGCGGAAACGCTTAAGCCGGACGGTACAGTGAATCAGAAAAATCTGCGGGGGGCTCTGGCGACAGATACCTATATCATAGGAAGCAGCGGGCCGGAAACCTATCATCCGCGTTTCACCTATCATGGATTCCGATACCTGCAGCTGGAGATGGATCGTGAAGTCCTGATAGATTCGGTCCAGGCGGTAAACGTCTGTTCGGATGTCCGGAAAAACGGCGCGTTCTGCTGCTCAGATGATATGCTCAACCGGATCTATGACGCGGTGATCAGAACAGAAGAAAATAATATGCACAGTATCCCCACAGATTGTCCCCAGCGAAATGAGAGACTGGGCTGGATGAACGATATGACCGTGCGTTTTGAAGAGGGGCTCTATAATTTTGACACCATCTTATTTTATGAGAAATGGCTTTGGGATATCGCGGATGCCCAGGAGGAAAATGGATGTATACCCGATACGATACCATATTATTTTGGGGACAGTCCCGCATCCCATGTGTCCAGCGTGTATCTGCTTTTGCCTTGGTATCTCTATCTGTTCTACGGGGATGAGCAGATCCTTCGCAGACATTATCCCGGTATGAAAAGATATCTGGAGTTCAAACTAGGCAAACGTAGGGCCAACGGCCTGTTGGACGAAAAATATATGGGCGAGTGGGCGCCTCCGATGACCGAGGCACAGCTGGGCTGGGGTGAGAACGCCGTGCCGAAGAATATCGCGCCGCAGCTGGTGACCACGTCTTACCTGTATTACGACTGTGAAATTATGCGAAAGGCATCTCAAGTACTTGGTGATTCGGAGTATGGGAATTATTGTGCCGGGCAGGCGGAATCGGTAAAAGAAGCGGTGAACCGGGCGTTTCTGCACGAGGAAGAAGGATATTATGACCAAAACTCCCAGGGAGCCAATCTGTTCCCTCTGCTGCTGGGGATCACACCGGACTGCTGCAGAGAAAAGGTGTTGGGTCATCTGCTGGATGATTTGATCGTGAAACGCGGTTATCATGTGTCGACAGGAAACCAGATGACCAAGTATCTCTATGACCTGCTGAACCAGGAGAAGCTGGATGAGGTGGCATATCAGGTAACCATACAGAAAACCTATCCCAGCATCGGATATATGCTGGAGGAAGGCGCCACTACCATATGGGAGCGCTGGGAAAATATGGCGGGCGGTCATATGAATTCTCACAGTCATCCGATGCTGGGCGCATTCAGCACCTGGTTCCTGAAAGGACTGGGAGGCATCCGCCCGGGTGATGATCCCCGGAAGCGGGTGTACGAATTGGAGCCTGCTATGATCGGGGAACTTACTTTTGCCGAAGCTTCCCATACCTTTATGAATGGAACTCTGTCCTGCCGGTGGGAACGGATGGAAGACCGCGTGGTCATTCTGACGGAAGTGCCCTGGAATACTTGTGTGAACTTAAAGATTCCTGAACCAGGGTTTAAGATTGCAGAGATTATAGTGGATGGAAATAGAATAACTAACAATAAAACCGATGGAAATAAAATCGATGAATATAATGCGGACAGTGATATACCGGACAATGATATACCGGACAGCGACATGCAAGACAGGCAGGATGCGGAAATGGCGGATGTACATAAGACAATCAGGCTTTACAGCGGCCGTCACCGCATTGAATTAATTCCAGAGGAGATATGAGATGAATTCTGAACTAAAAAGATGTTCTCACATGTCTGTCTGTGAGGAAAGTCACATGCGGGAAGGAAAGAGGGAAGAATTTCAAAATCCCGGAGTTTCTTACCGGGGTAAACCCTTCTGGGCCTGGAATGGGAAACTTCAGCGGGAAGAACTGTTCCGGCAGATTGACATTCTGGAGGAAATGGGATTCGGCGGCTTTTTCATGCATTCCAGAGTGGGATTGGAAACGGAATATCTGGGTGAGGAATGGTTTGCCCTGACAAATGAATGCGCGGATTACGGGGAAGGAAAAGGAATGCAGGCCTGGCTCTATGATGAGGACCGGTGGCCATCCGGAACGGCCGGCGGTCTGGCCACGATAGAGGAAGCATACCGCGCTTCTTTTTTGAAAATGACGGCCATCGGGGCGGAACAGTTTACAGCGGAACTCTGGAAGGAGAATCCAATCGCTGTATTTGCATGCATTCTCAGCGGCTGCTGTTATCAGAAGGCCAGGAGACTGAGGGAAGGGGAACTTCCTAGGGCTGGGGAAACCGTTCTTAAGTTTACTGTCATACCGGCACAGTGCCGGGAAGTATATAATGGATATACTTATCTGGATACGATGAACAGGGAGGCAGTTGAACATTTTATACAGCTGACCCATGAGGCATATGCAGTGCACTGCGGCGGCAGGATCGGGCGCGGAATACAGGGAATCTTTACCGACGAACCCCATCGAGGAGCCGTATTTTCCGAATTCTCCGGAGGCAGTAAACACGCACTGCCCTACACGCCTGCACTTTTTCCAGAATTTAAAACACGTTTTGGCTATTCCCTGACTGAGTTTCTGCCGGAATTATTTTTGTTGAAAGAGGGGCAGAAACTGTCAAAGGTAAAATGGGATTATATGGAGCTGTGCCAGCAGCTTTTTCTGGAGAATTACGCAGAACCCATACAGAAATGGTGCGGGGAACATCAGATGCTGTTTACCGGCCATGTGCTCCATGAGGACTCTCTGACGGCCCAGACCATGATGCAGGGCTCCCTTATGAGATTCTATGAATATATGGATATACCCGGGGTAGATGTACTTTTTGAGGATAACCGCTGCTGGTGGATCGTAAAGCAGGCGGTTTCCGCCGCCAGACAGATGGGTAAACCGCAGGTGCTGTCCGAATTATACGGATGCAGCGGCTGGAATGTCAGCCTGGAGGGGTATAAGGCTATGGGAAACTGGCAGGCTTTTTTTGGAATTAATTTCCGCTGCCCTCATCTGTGCTGGTATACGATGAAAGGGGAGGCCAAACGGGATTATCCGGCCAGTATTTTCTTCCAGGCATCCTGGTACCGGGAATACCGGGCGGTGGAAGACTATTTTTCTCGGATCCATGTGTTCCTGGATGAATTGGAACCGGAATGCAGCCTGCTGGTTGTCTATCCGATCGAGAGTGTGTGGGCCAGAATTTATGCGGGAGCATTTGATGGAATGGTGGCCGCAGACCCTGATATCAACAGGCTGGAGATGGAATTCCAGGAATTATTCTATGGTCTGGCCGGCCATGGTATCGAGTTCGATTATGGAGATGAGGGATTGTTGGCGGCTCACGGACGTGTGGAACAGCAGGAGCTGATCTTGGGAGCATGCCGGTATCGGAAGATTCTGGTTGCGGGAATGGATACGATCCGATCCTCCACGCTTGTTTTGCTGGAGGAATTTCAGCAAAACGGCGGCCAGGTAATCTTCGCAGGGAATGTTCCGGACTATGTGGATGCCGTAAAAAGCGGACGTTGTGTGCGGCTGGCTGCTTATAGTGAACGGATTCCCTGGGATATGCAGCGGATCGCGGCCGCCGGCGCCGGTGGAGGTGAAGTAAAGATAAGCGCGGAGGACATGGCTGTAAGTGAGATTCTGGTTCGGAGTTTCAGGAGTCCCCGGAGTGCCCGGACTACCCAGAATTCCCGGCAGAATTTCCAGAGTTCCGATCGTTCCCGTGCCCAAAATTCCTGGGAGAGGGCAGTATTGGTCTTGAATACCAGCAGAGAGCAGAGCTTTCAGAACGTCAGAATCCAGTGGAACGCAATGGAATGCAGTGCTGTGGTTGAATACTGGGATGCAGCCGATGGACATACAGAGATATTTGAGGCTCAAAGAGACGGACAGACAGAAAGTATAGTGACAGATTTTGCACCATGTGAGATGAAATTATTTCTGATCACGCAAATGGAAGAAAACCATATCACTTCAAAAACAGCACTCCGGAAAAATACGGATACCGTTCGGCTCCCGATGCCCGACCAGTATGATTACCGCTTGTCAGAACAAAATATCTGTGTTTTAGACCGGGTTCAGGCGGAAGTGATCGAAAATGGCAAAGTGGTATATCGGACCGGGCCTGAAGATGTATTGCGGACTGATCAGAAGCTGAGAAATTATTTCGGAATTCCAGTGAGAGGGCCGGAGATGCTCCAGCCGTGGTTTGAAGTCAGGCAGAATCAAAAGGATGAACCGCTCGGCAGGGTAAGATTGTTCTATGAATGGGAGACAAGGGAAGTACCAGGGAACGTGGAGCTGGTGTTGGAAGAGCTGGAACATGTCAGTCGGCTGTGCTTAAATGGAAAAACGGTGGAATGGAGCCGCAGCCGGGAATGGACTGACCCCTGCTTTTTCAGGATTCAGCTTCCCAAAAGGGATCTGAAGGCCGGACAGAACAGCTTGATGATAGAATATGATTATCATAAGGGCAGTGGTTTGGAAGCAGTATATCTGCTGGGAAACTTTGGAGTATACCTGGCGGAAGGATGCAAACCGGTGCTGGATAAGATGCCAGAGAAGATCATAATCGGTGATTTGACCAGCCAGGGGTTCCCTTTCTATTCAGGCGGGGTGTCTTATTTGCTGCCGGATCCCATACCGGCGGGGAAGCGGGTAAGAATTTGTATTCCTGATTGGAAGGGAAGTTGTCTGAAAGCAGTGGGAGATACTGCGGTTTTGATACCATGGGCACCGTACACCGCAGAAACGGATGGGTTATCAGAAGTGGAAGTGATATTAAATCGGAAGAATACATTCGGGCCGCTTCATCAGAGGCAGCGGCATCCGCCCTACTGTGAACCGGCCAGTTTTATGACCGAAGGAAATGACTGGTCAGACAACTATATACTGGAAGCGCAGGGACTGCTGGAACGGCCGGATATAGCCGTAGAGATGTATAATCCGTGATTATAGCCTATAAGTGCTATAATAATATCTACGTAATCGGGACCCGATTGCGCAATTCGACGCCTGCGGCGGGCCGTGTAAACGGCCCCTTCCATCATCTGGTTTTCAATACCATTCCATCCTTAAACGCGCTGCCCACTTTTTCGCCTATTTTCAGGTATGCATTGTTCACCGGATCAAAAACAATCGGATCAAACTTAGCAGGATCTATGATGCCCTTTTCATTTAAAATGCTTTCATCCGCACTGACGTTAATAATCTCGCCAACCATGCGGCAGGAAGCCTCGTCATAGCTTACCAGCTTGCACTCCACAGCCATCGGCAGCTCTTCGATAAGCGGAGCATCCACGAACTCCGACTTTACCGCATGGAAACCAGCTTTTTCAAACTTATCCGATACTTTATTTCCAGACTCGAGTCCTACGTAATCACAGGCTGTCACGTGAGCTGCGTCCGCCATGCTGACCGTAAAGGCCCCGCGGGCAATGATGTTTTTCACAGTTTTATGGCCGGCGCTCAGGCACATGGTGATCTGTGTATCACCACTGATTCCGCCCCATGCGGCATTCATGGCATCCGGGGTCCCATCTTCTCCATAAGTGGTAATGATAAATACGACCTGTGGATAGGTGTAGGGTTTCGCTCCAAAGTTTTTTCTCATAGTATCGTCGTCCTCCTTCTATGGTTTACATTTGCTTTGCGTATAAAGAATGGCATTACCGCTAAGGATAATGCCAAAAACACCCGTTTTTTTGCAACGATTTTTGAATTTCGCAACAGTTCTAAAATTTTATATGGCTTTTATTTTTTGAGTTTTTGTTTCGATTCGTTTTCCGCCACCAGCCGTTCAGTTTCTGCGGAAGGATTGGAAATGACGGCAGTGTTCAATACCTCACAGGGAGGATTGGTCCGCACACTTTCTACCGCGGCGGTTACCGCAGCTACTTCACCGCTCATGAATATGAGTGTATGACCGCCGCAGCGGGTATTCCAGGTCCTGAATTCCACATCGGATGTTTTTAACATCTGATCTACCACCCGGACGGCGCTTGCGTTTCCCAGAACTTCTACTAATCCAAATGCTCCGTATTTCATCGCGATACCCTTTCTTTTCCTTTATTTGTTAATCGTCATGGCCATAGAAATTTCCGTATCCGCGGCAGGAGCGGCGATAATGGAATGGTGCACGATCTTGGAAATGGGTTGTGCTATTCTTAAAGCGGCTTCCATAGCGGCATGGACATCCGATATGCTGCCTCTCATTTTCACACAGGCTCCCCATTTTAAACGATTTCTCTCTACGCTTTGTATTCTGACATTAGCGGCCTTGGAAGCGGCATCTAGTGCTACATAACAGGCACACTGATTGTCCAGTTCAAAGATTCCGATGGCCTGGCCTTCGTAATTTGTATTTTCAGCCATGATTTCCTCCTGGAAAATTTTTAGGTATGGGTGAACAGTCTTCTGGTTCAACCTTCTAATTTCATATTATAAAGGGATTTCCAATAAAATACAACACTTTTTCATAAATATGTGTTGCTTTCTGCTTGAATTGTGTTGTTTCGTGTTGGAGCCTTGTGGAGAATGAATATTAACCATAAAGATAATGAACATTAACCATAATATATTGTAGAAAGCAGGAAAAAAGACAGGGCTTAGTAATGTAGGAACTAGGAAAAAAGGCAGGGCCTGGTAGTGAAGTAGTTATGAAGTAATAACAGAAATAGGAAAAAGGACCTGGTATTGTACAGCCCATCGTATTATACAGGGGGAAATGGGGGGTACGGGAATGTTATTTGCAGGTCCTTTTTCCTATGAACTTGACAGTATGACTGTTTCATATGTTTGTGTCATATGATTGTAAATGGTTTTTGTTCGGCTGATGTATTAGATATCAACTTGCTTTTTTGATGCTTCTTTTACTGCATTTTGGACACCCGTAATGGCGGTTGGATTTAGTCGGTTATTTACAGAAGTTATCACACCATATCTCCTGAAGCGGGGGGATCTGTTCCAGCATGTGGGGGGCCAGCATACTCCAGATAACGCCGCGTGTGGGTTTCGGGAATTCACTCCTGGTTTTGAGGACACGGGTGGGGGTGATGATGTAGTCGATGGCGGTGTCGTAGGGCTG
Source organism: Diplocloster modestus (assembly GCF_019042245.1). Classification (GTDB taxonomy): domain Bacteria; phylum Bacillota; class Clostridia; order Lachnospirales; family Lachnospiraceae; genus Diplocloster; species Diplocloster modestus. Next base: position 16,697 of record NZ_JAHQCX010000015.1, on the reverse strand, counting down.
AACCTCCACGTCTACGTCCACTACCTGGCAGTCATGGCCCACTACGGTGACCGGGGTATGGATGTCTACGACTCCGATGGTGTAGAACATCGCCCATTCCAGATCGAAATAGCCGTGCCCTTTGCCGAATCGGATGCCGCTGGGAGTGATGGCGGATGCGCCGGTAACCATCAGGTCTATTTTGCCGATTTCTTCTTTGATTTTTTTCAGGGTCATGTGCTTCCAGTATCTTTGCACGCCGTCCAGGGTGGAGGCGAAGTCTTCCTTTCCTTCGGGAATCCATTCAGGACGGATCAGAAAGACACCCCTGGTAATGCCGTAGTTGGTCATGAGAATGATCTTTTTGTCACGGATGGCCCGCTCACGGAAGCATTCCAGATTATTGTCCGGAGTAATGAAGATTACTTTTGCGTTTTTGTAGAAATCCTGCTGACAGAGCAGATCGGCGCATTTGTCGCTGCCCTCGTAATCGGTGATAAATTCAGCGAAGTTCCAGCTGAAACGGGAGTCCGGACGTGCGACCTTTCTTAATTCTTCCCAGATCATAATGCGCGCTTGTTTTGCATCCATTTTAGACATGCTGTTTTCCTCCTTTTTGTTCAGAATTGATATCTTAACTGATGACGTTATTTCTGATGACGTTTTATTTCTGATAACATGGTTTTTTGATAATATTTAAATGTCTTTGTTTTTCAGGTCTTTCATAAATGCCCAGATCTGAAATACAAACACTGCAAAAAGGGAAACGAGTGACAGATAGATGATAATATCAAAAAAAATACTGGAATAGTGCATAAGGTTTTCCTCCTTATTCCTTCATATTGGTGATCTTGGTTTTCAGAAGCTCATAATCGAAATTCTTTTTGCCCGCAAAATGGCCGATCAGGACTGTAACGGTGGAGACAGCCAGAGCGGAGAAGAAGCTGACCAGGCTGTTTCCCATGATGAACATGGGCAGGCCTGCGAGGATACCCAGTATCGTGGCGACTGCTGCGATGGCGCCGGAGATCCGGGGAGAATACAGGCCGACGATTACGGGCACGACCGCCGCAGAAGCCAGCAGGTCTGCCATCAGCAGCAGGAAGAGAATCGAAGGCGCGAAGTAGGCAATTGTCATCCCCAGGATTCCCAGGATAACCGCACCGATTCTGGCGGTGAGCACTGATTTTTTCGGATCCATGTTCGGACGGATCGATTTTACAATATCCAGAGAGAAAATGGAAGAGAAACCGCTCAGGGCATCTCCGCCTGTCGAGGAAGCGCCCAGCATGATGACAAGCACGAACAGGGTGCACACCCATTGCGGTACGCTGGCGTTGATGACTAACGCGCCTACGACGGAGGTGTGGGGAACATCGATCTGCATAGCCACTGCGGCCAGACCAAAGAACGCTGCGATGATCGTCATGGGAAACACCATAATGGCTGCTGCTAACAGTGAATTGCGGATCACTTTATGACTTTTAGCGGAATAGATCCGCTGCCATAAGGTTTGATTTAACAGTTCCGCCGCACAGACGGCGATGATGATCATGATAGCAAACTGTACGCCGGAGGGGGAGAAGATCTCGAGGAATTCCGGCTGCTTCTGCATAATCGTGTCAAAGACCGGCGCGGCTCCGCCAAAATGGATCAGCGCGAAGATGGCCGGCAGGATCAGGAACGGGGTGATCAGGATGGACTGGAGGCCGTTGGAAAATATCGCCGCGCTGACCCCGCCGCGGGTGGCAAAGTAAATGGTCGGTACGCCTACCACCAGCACGCTGATCAGCATGGGCACACCGCCCACATATTTAAAAGCCAGGGCGGCGCCGGTCAGATTCGATACAAACAGGATAAACATATATACCGTTGTGGTGATGAGGGTTACTACATACATGAAATTGCCATACCGTACTTTGGTATACTCGCCGATGGTATGGCCCTCCGGAATCCGTTCCCGGATGCGCTTGGAGACCGGTATAAAAATTATGTATGCCAGTGAGATCGCTAACGCGTAGCCGATCATTGCGGTAAAACCGGTGGTGTAGGCGGCTTCCGCGGGAGAGAAAAGAAGACCGGTGCCGACTGCATATGCGACAAAGGTGGCCACCATAAGCGCGGTGGATACATTGCGGCCCGCAGTGAAGAAGTGCTCGTCTTTTTTCATTTTCATTTTGCTGTACTTGGTGGATAGCAGTGCGATCGCAACCCCTACAATGATGCTTAACACTACCAATAGAATTCCATAGCCAGACATTTCATCGCCTCCTCATAAAAGTAAAGGTATTAAAATAGGTACTATAATCATACCTTGAGTATAGCATGAGTAGAAATGAGTGTCAATTGTTACTAGGATGGCATTTTTACTTTTTGACTAATGAATGGTTGTGGGGCGGGAGGGCGTACTTGTGGCAATGTCAAAAAAGTGGTAGAATACCAGAAAGGAAGTAAGCCGGAGGTATCAGATACTTATGCAACAGTCACCTTTAGCCCCATTAACGAAGAAAACTTTAAGCGATATCGCTAGAGAATCCTTAAGCAGATATATCGGGCAGATGTTAAACGCAGGCCAGACCAAGCTGCCATCCGAAGTGGAGCTGGCCAGAATCCTCTCTGTGAGCAGGACCACCATCCGCAGGGCTCTGACGGATCTGGAAGGCAAGGGGACGATCATGAGGATCCATGGCAAAGGCACCTTCATCAATCCCAACTTGAACCAGATGAAGCTGGATCTCTATACCGGACATGACTACTACCAGCTGATCCGGAAAAGTGGATTTGAGCCAGGTGTGAAGGTACTCTCCAGGGTTGTACAGGAGGCCTCCCCGCTTCAGCGCTCGGATCTGGGCCTAAAGGAAGATGATCAGATTCTGGCCTTGAATAAGGTCTATTATGCGGATGAGAAACCTTGCCTGCTGTGCATCAACTATTTTCCCCAGACTTTGTACGATTGGGACACGCTAAGCGATGAAGTTCTGGAGGCGTTCCCCTTTGAGTTAATACAGGAATACGCCGGCATCCGCTGCGTGAGGGATTCGACAGAAATCACAACTGCAGGGGGCAATGAAGTGATGGCCTATACCATGGGGGAAGACCTGCTGCAGTGTGATTCGCTGCTTATTTTGGATTCTATCTACTATGACAACAACAATACGCCGGTATTTTTGAGCAAGACCTATTTTAACACAGATTATATCAAATTCACCATGATCCGTGCCATAGAACAAATATAACAAAAGGGGACATGTCCATTCCGGTTTGGGACATGTCCATTCTAGATTGGACATGTCCCAAACCGGAATGGACATGTCCCCTACTGACTTGGATGAAACGTAAGGAGCAGCCCGATACACCAGTGGAGGAGATAAGCAAATGGAAGCGACATGGATTTCAGTATTGTTTCTGCTAAAATTTAGGAGTATACTATATCCGGTGTCCCTTCAGCCTTAGCGCTGCTAAGGATGCTGCCAATCGGAAATACGCAGGAGGATATAAGAAATGAATATACAGTTCGCATCCCGACTGACTGATTTTGGTGAAGGGATATTCAGTATTTTAAATGTGGAAAAAGAAAAGCTGATGCAGGCAGGTAAAAAAGTATATAATCTGTCCGTGGGGACACCAGATTTCCAGCCGGCGCCCCATGTAATGCGGGCCGTGGCCGAAGCCGCGTTAAAGCCCGACAGCTATAAATATTCGTTGACCGATCTGCCGGAACTTCTGGAAGCAGTACAAGCCCATTATAAAAGAAGATTCGGTGTGGAGATTGAAACCGGCGAGATCATGTCCGTCTATGGCTCCCAAGAGGGAATCACCCATATCGGCCTGGCTCTGTGTAATCCGGGGGATGTGGTGCTGGTACCGAATCCCGGCTATCCGATCTTTAAAATAGGCCCGTCCCTGGCAGGGTGTAAAACGGTTGAATATCCATTAAGCGCCAAGCATGATTTTCTGCCGGATCTGGATGCGATTCCGGATGAGACGGCCCGGGCCGCCCGGTTCATGATCGTTTCCTACCCGGCAAACCCGATCTGTGCGGTGGCGCCGGAGGAATTCTACGAAGAACTGATCGCATTTGCCAGAAAATATCAGGTGGTGATCCTGCATGATAATGCATATTCCGACATTATTTATGATCAAAATGAGGGCAGATCTTTTCTCTCCTTTCCGGGAGCAAAGGACGTAGGAGTGGAATTCTACTCCCTGTCGAAATCCTATAACCTGACGGGGGCCCGTATTTCATTTGTGGTGGGAAATGCCGCGGTTGTGCAGGCATTTAAGAAGATTCGTTCCCAGTTTGACTATGGCATCTTTTATCCGGTCCAGTATGCGGCCATCGCCGCTTTGAACGGTCCCCAGGATGCGGTGAAAGAGCAGTGCAGAGAGTATGAAGCGCGCAGGGACGCTCTGTGCAGCGGGCTGCGGAACATCGGCTGGGAGGTTCCCGACAGCCGGGGTTCCATGTTTGTATGGGCTCCGCTGCCTGCCGGCTATACGAATGCCAATGATTTTGTTATGGAACTAATGGAAAAGACAGGTGTGCTCTGTACGCCGGGCAGCAGCTTCGGCTCACTGGGAGAGGGATATGTAAGGCTGGCCCTGGTGCTGCCGCCGGATGAGTTAAGAGAAGCGGTCAAATCCATTGCGGAGAGCGGCATGATACATAAATAAAAGCCATACGGCAATAAGCCGTATAAAACAGGCTATGTAACAATAAGATTAAAAATAAGTCCTGCAATAAAAAATAGTAGCGCTCGAAAAAACCTCGCTGACTATTTTTCATGCATCGCACGTAAGCGGCTAAAGAACAGCCGCTAAGTGCTCATAGCTATAAAAAATAGAGGAGGTAAAAAATATGAAATTCTACATGCCAACTAAGCTCTATCTGGAAAAGGACTGTGTCTATCAGCACCGGAAGGAATTAGCAGCGTTAGGCAGCCGCGCGCTTCTGGTCACCGGCCGGCATTCTGCCAGGATAAACGGTGCTTATGATGATGTGGTAAAGAGTCTGGAAGACCAGGGCGTAAGCTACAGCCTGTTCGATGAGATCGAAGAGAATCCGTCGGTGGAGACCGTCGCCCGCGCGGCTTCCTTTGGCCGTGAACAGAAAGCGGACTTTGTGATCGGAATCGGAGGCGGTTCCCCTATGGACGCGGCAAAAGCGATCGCATTGCTGATGAACCATCCGGAAGAAGAGCCATCTGTACTCTATGAGAAGAAAGAATTAGAGGCATTGCCGGTGGCAGCCGTACCCACGACGGCAGGCACCGGTTCCGAGGTGACGCCTTATGCGATATTGACCTTGCATGAACTGCAGACGAAGAAGAGCATGAGCCACCATGTATTCCCGGCCCTTTCGCTGGCTGATGCCAAGTACCTGACTTTCGCAGGCAGGGAGCTGCTGATCCATACGGCTGTGGATACGCTGGCGCACTTAATCGAAAGCCATCTGAATAAAAATACAACGGAATACAGCCGGCTCTTCAGTGCCCGGGGGTTAAAACTCTGGGGTGAAATAAAGGAAGCGCTGTCAACCGGGGAACTAAGCGGCGGACAGTATGAAAAACTCATGCGCACATCCACCCTTGGCGGAATGTCCATCAGCCATACCGGCACCTCATTCCCGCATGGGATGAGCTATTATCTGACCTACCACATGGGCGTACCCCACGGAAAAGCCGTTGGAATCTTCCTCCCAGCATTTCTGGAGCTGTATGGGACGAAAGAGCCGGCTGAGGTGCGCCAGGTTCTGGAATATCTGAATTTTGATGGGGCTGATCCATTCCGGGAGTACATGCAGCAAATTTTAGGAATCATCAAAGTGACCGGAGATCAGATCACGTCTTATGCGAACGGTATGATGGCCAATACGGCGAAACTTGCCAACTTTCCATATCCGGTTACGCTAGAACAGATGCGGGAGCTGTTTGAAAAATCCCTGGCTGTGCAGTCGTAGAAAAGAAATAAGGAACAAAGTCTTGACATTTGCATATATTTGTATTAATCTATGAAACAAGATAAATAATTGAAACCGTTGAGAAAGAGTAGTAGGTCTAATAACAAGATTACAGAGAGCCGCAGGCGGTGGGATTGCGGTATGGCGTATCAGACTGAATGGACTTTCGAGGGCAGACCGAAATTAGCAGGTGTTAAGAGTAGGCTCTGACGGGAACCGGGCCCGTTATCCACTCCGGCATGTATTAGAAGTACATGAACAAAGTGGGCTGTACAGTCAATTTGAGTGGTACCGCGATAATTAATCAGTTAATTACCGTCTCAAGCATTTGCTTGGGGCGGTTTTTTTATTTCATAGGAAAGTGCTCCTATGAAATAAAAAACGCTCTGCGGGGATCGCACTGCGGCGGAAAGGAAGATGCCGCTTGCGCGGCCCGCCGCAGGCGGAGAGTTTCGCAAGCGAAACTCTTTTTCATTCATGGGAAAATGCGACTATGAAATAAAAAATACTCTGCCGGGATCGCGTTGCGGCGGAAAGGAAGTTACCGCTGCGTGTTTCGCCTCGCGGACGCTCCAGGCACGGAACATGTAAAAATGCACAACAGGTATAAGAGGAGGAAGTTATTATGAAAAAGAAAATCTTAGCAGTTATTCTAGGTATGACAATGGCAGCAGCCTTATTAGCGGGCTGCAGCAGTGAACAAAAAGAATCTTCCGCGGGGAAGGATCCGGTGGCTACCGAACAGCCGGCACCCCAGACAGATGATCCCCAGGCAGCAAAGGAACCGGAAGAACCCGGGGACAATGCAGCTTCCGAAGAAAATAAGCCGGCCAGCGGATTAGCGGAAGGAGAATTTACGATCGGAATTTCCCAATTTGCACAGCATGGATCCCTGGATAACTGCCGGGAAGGTTTTCTCACCGGCCTGGCCGAGGAAGGCTTCATCGAGGGGGAAAACCTGACAGTGGAATATCAAAACGCGGAAGCAGATATGGGTATTGTGAATCAGATTCCCCAGGGCTTCGTCTCCAATAAAGTGGACCTGATCTGTGCCATTGCTACGCCGGCTGCCCAGAGTGCTTACAACGCAGCGATGAATTCCGGGATTCCGGTCATCTATACCGCAGTCAATGACCCGGTTGGAGCCGAGCTTGCCAAAGAAGATGGAATGCCGGTAGGAGAAGTGACCGGAACCAGCGATAAGCTTCCTGTAGACGCGCAGCTTAAGATGATACGGGAACTGCTTCCCGATGCAAAAAAGATCGGTATCATGTACACGACCAGTGAAGTAAACAGTGAATCCACCATTGCGGAATATGAAGCAGCGGTAGGACAGTACGGGTTCGAGCTGGTAACCTCAGGGATTAACACTACGGCGGACGCGCCGCTGGCTGCGGATAATCTGTTATCCAAGGTGGACTGCCTGAACAACCTGACGGATAATACGGTGGTAAGCGCCCTGCCCACGATTCTGGATAAAGCCAATACCCGGAAAATCCCGGTATTCGGCAGTGAAGTCGAGCAGGTGAAAATAGGCTGCCTGGCTTCAGAAGGCATTGACTATTACCAGCTTGGAATTAAAACCGGCAAGATGGCAGCCCAGGTATTAAAAGGTGAAAAGAAAGCCAGTGAGATCAAAATGGAGACCATCACCGGAAGTGAACTGTATCTGAATACCAAGGTGGCGGATGATCTGGGTATCTCCCTTCCGGATGACGTAAAGACCCGGGCTTCTGAAACCTTTACGGAAATCGTGGCGGCGGAATAATTTCTGTAAACAAGTGTAATCAATACGGCGGACGATTGCCACAAAAAAAGCGTAAGTAAAGCAGGTATCAGTTTAGAGAGAAAATAAAGAGCTGGACAATTGGGTCACAGTCACACTTATAAGGGAGCGGATGCTCTCTTATAAGTTTCTTTCATGGAGGGAAAGGATATGGGCATCATCTTAGGTGTTTTGGAACAGGGGCTGATCTTTGGAATTATGGCTCTTGGCGTATATATCACATATAAAATTCTGGATTTTCCGGATCTGACGGTTGACGGCAGCTTCCCGCTGGGAGCGGCGATGAGTGCCCTGTTGATCACCCATGGCGTGAATCCTTATCTGACCCTGCTGATTTCCTTTGCGGCAGGAGTCCTGGCCGGTATCTGTACCGGATTGATTCATGTAAAATTAAAGGTTCGCGACCTGCTGTCCGGAATTATCATGATGACCGCCTTATATACCATTAATATGGTAGTCGCCGGCAAAGCCAATGTGCCCTTGTTCAGCCGGGAAACGATCTTTGATAATACTTTTATAAACAACATCTTTACCGGAAAAATGGCAAACTTTAAAACACTGATTATTGTCCTGGTCCTGGCCTTAATCTGTAAGTTTTTGCTGGATGCCTACCTGAAGACGAAGTCCGGTTTCCTCCTGCGGGCAGCCGGGGACAATGATGTACTGGTCACCTCCCTGGCCAAAGATAAGGGCCTGGTTAAAATCGTCGGTCTGGCGATTGCCAACGGCCTCGTAGCCCTGGGGGGAAGCGTTATGGCACAGCAGCAGCGATATTTTGACATTTCCATGGGAACCGGAACGATCGTCATCGGTCTGGCCAGTGTAATCATAGGGATCAGCCTGCTGCGCGGACTGACTTTCCTTGGATCCACCACCACTGTCCTGATCGGTTCCATCCTGTATAAAGCTTGTGTGGCCACCGCGCTGGCGAAATTTCCGCCAACCTATATGAAACTGATTACCGCCGTCCTCTTCCTGATCATTCTGGTGATCAGCATGCAGCTTAAAAAGAAGGTGAAGACCAATGATTGAATTAAAACAGATTCATAAATATTACAATCCCGGCACGATCAATGAAATGTGCCTGTTTGACAATTTTGATCTCACGGTCCGGGACGGCGAATTCGTATCCGTGGTGGGCAGCAATGGTTCCGGAAAAACCTCCCTGCTCAACATCATCTGCGGAAGTATCCGGGTAGAGCGCGGTCAGATCCTCATGAACGGCCGTGATATCACCAGAGAAAAAGAATACAAGCGTATGAGCCACATCGGCCGTGTCTATCAGAATCCCGCCATGGGGACCTGTCCGACCATGACCATCCTGGAGAACATGTCCCTGGCCGATAACAAGGGTAAGTTATATCTCCTGGGAAAAGGCACGGACAAAAAACGCAAAGATTACTACCGGGATCAGTTAAGCCTGCTGAATCTGGGCCTGGAAGACAAATTGGACGTAAAAGTGGGTTCCCTCTCCGGCGGACAGCGTCAGGCCATGGCCCTTCTGATGTCCACCATGACACCCATCGAATTCCTGATCCTCGACGAACACACGGCTGCACTGGATCCTAAGACCGCTGATACGATCATGGAACTGACCGACAAGATCGTCAAAGAAAAGAATCTGACCACCATCATGGTCACCCACAACTTAAGGTTTGCCGTGGACTACGGGAACCGGCTGCTGATGATGCATCAGGGGGAATGCGTGCTGGATAAAAGCGGTTCTTCAAAAAGCCGCACCCAGGTCGACGAAATCCTGAAGCTGTTCAACGAAATCAGCATTGAATGCGGAAACTGATGCTCTGGTTTTCCATAATGCCATTATATTTTTGAATGGCATTATGGATATTTTTTTCGTTAAAACCATGTTCCAGCGTATCCATCTGTCTTTATTTTCTGTAAGCGGCTTCAAAATACAGGATTTCCTTCGCCGGGATTTGAAAATACGAAGTCCCTTTTTTTATAGAAGGAAAAGTTATTCATATCATCCACATAATGAAGTGCATCCCTGTCCCCCGCAAAAATTGTACAACAAAAAAAACAATGCGAATCCCCCCGTTTACCCTTTACATTGCGGTACTTCTGATTTAAAATAGGAACGGAGACAAATTATATGTACAATAGAAAGAAAAACCATAAGGAGGATTTACAACAATGGGAAGAAAAATGAAAACCATGGATGGCAACACTGCCGCAGCACATGTCTCTTATGCGTTTACCGACGTTGCAGCCATCTACCCTATCACCCCGTCCTCGCCCATGGCAGAACATACGGATGAGTGGGCAGTACAGGGAAGAAAGAACATCTTCGGACAAGAAGTAAAAGTTGCAGAGATGCAGTCTGAAGGAGGCGCTGCAGGTGCCGTACACGGATCTCTTCAGGCAGGTGCATTGACGACTACATATACAGCTTCTCAAGGTTTGCTTTTAATGATCCCGAACATGTACAAGATCGCCGGTGAATTACTGCCCTGCGTCTTCCATGTATCCGCCAGAGCATTGGCAAGCCATGCGTTATCCATTTTCGGTGACCATTCTGACGTTTACGCATGCCGCCAGACCGGTTTCGCGATGCTTTGCGCAAGTTCCGTTCAGGAAGTTATGGACCTGGGTGCGGTCGCGCATTTGGCATCGATCGAGGGACGGGTTCCTTTCATCCATTTCTTCGACGGTTTCAGAACTTCTCATGAGATCCAGAAGATCGAGATGTGGGATTACGAAGATCTGAAGGAAATGGTAGACATGGATGCGGTTGACGCATACCGTGCACGCGCGCTGAATCCGGAACATCCGGTACTGCGTGGTTCCGCTCAGAACCCTGACATCTTCTTCCAGGCAAGAGAAGCCTGCAATGAATATTATGACAAGATGCCTGCTATCGTAGAGAAATACATGGACAAGGTAAACGAGAAGATCGGAACGGACTACAAACTGTTCAACTACCACGGCGCTGCCGATGCAGAGCATGTTATTATTTCTATGGGATCTGTCAATGATACCATTGAAGAGACGATCGACTACATGGTAAGCAAGGGTGAAAAAGTTGGTGTGTTAAAAGTACGTCTGTACAGACCTTTCAGCGTAAGCCATTTTATCGATGCTCTTCCTGAGACTGTTAAATTCATCAGCGTATTAGACAGAACCAAAGAGCCCGGAGCACTGGGCGAGCCTCTGTACCTGGATGTTGTAGCCGCATTAAAAGGCACAAAGTTTGACGGTGTTAAGGTTGTAGGCGGCCGTTACGGACTTGGTTCCAAAGATACGACCCCTGGCGATATCATCGCTGTATTTAACAACAAAGACAAAGACAAATTTACCGTTGGTATCAACGATGATGTTACACATCTGTCCTTAGAGCGTACCGAGAACCCGGTTACCACTCCGGAAGGAACCGTTAACTGTAAGTTCTGGGGTTTGGGAGCAGATGGTACGGTTGGAGCGAACAAGAACTCCATCAAGATCATCGGCGACCATACGGATATGTATGCCCAGGCATACTTTGACTATGACTCGAAGAAATCCGGCGGCGTAACCATGTCCCACCTGCGTTTTGGTAAGAAACCGATTAAGTCCACCTACTTGATCCATCAGGCAGACTTTGTAGCATGCCACAATCCTTCCTATGTTAGAAAATATAACATGGTTCAGGAATTAAAGGACGGCGGAAGCTTCCTGTTAAACTGCAGCTGGACTCCGGAAGAGATCGAGCAGCATCTGCCCGGACAGGCAAAACGCTATATGGCAGAGCACAATATCAAAATGTATACCATTGATGGTATCAAGATTGGTAAAGAGATCGGCCTTGGCGGAAGAATCAATACCGTACTTCAGGCAGCATTCTTCAAACTGGCGAATATTATCCCGGTTGATGACGCTGTAAAATATATGAAAGATGCCGCTACCGCTACCTATGGAAGAAAAGGTGAGGCCATCGTCAAGATGAACCATGACGCCATCGACAGAGGTATTATGGACGTAGTGGAAGTTCCGGTGAAGCCGGAGTGGAAAGACTGTGAAGACGAATATCTGGGCATGAAGGCTACCAAGGGCTTAAAAGATGTTGTTGATTTTGTAAACAATATCCAGATCCCGGTAAATGCGCAGGAAGGAAACAATCTCCCTGTATCCGCGTTCGTAGATATGGCTGATGGTACCTTCCCTCAGGGAACCGCTGCTTACGAAAAACGCGGTATCGCGGTAGATGTTCCGGAATGGAATCCGGAAAATTGTATCCAATGTAACTTCTGTTCTTATGTCTGCCCGCACGCAGTAATCCGTCCGGTAGCCATGACCGAAGAAGAAGCTGCGAATGCACCGGAAGGAACCAAGACCCTTGCGATGACCGGCGTGGCAGATATGAAGTTTGCTATGACCGTTACCGTACTGGATTGTACCGGATGCGGTGCCTGCGCGAATGTATGTCCTGGCAAGAAGGGCGAAAAAGCATTAGTGATGAAACCCTTAGACAGCCAGCTCAAAGAGCAGGAAGTTTACGATTACGCAAGGGAACTGGATGCCAAGCCTGCAGTCGCAGCGAAGTTCAAAGAGCACACCGTAAAAGGAAGCCAGTTCAAACAGCCGCTGCTTGAGTTCTCCGGAGCCTGTGCCGGCTGTGGTGAGACACCTTACGCAAAACTGGCTACCCAGCTGTTCGGAGACAGAATGTATATCTCCAATGCGACCGGTTGTTCCTCTATCTGGGGTGGTTCCGAACCTTCCACGCCTTACACGGTTAACAAAGAAGGACACGGACCCGCATGGGCGAATTCCCTGTTTGAGGATAATGCGGAGTTCGGTTATGGTATGTTCTTAGGCCAAAAGACCTTACGTGACCGCTTAAGAGGTAAATTGGAAGCTCTGGCTGAGAGTACGGACAAGGCAGATGTGAAAGAAGCAGTTGCAAACTATGTTGAAACCTACAACAGCGGTGCTGCCAACGGCAAAGCTACCACTGATCTGGTTGGTGCGCTGGAAGCCTGCGGCTGTGACGCTGCCAAAGAGATCCTGAAAGGAAAACAGTATCTCTCCAAGAAATCCCAGTGGATTCTCGGCGGAGACGGCTGGGCATATGACATCGGTTTCGGTGGATTGGATCATGTACTGGCTTGCGGACAGGATGTAAATGTACTGGTATTCGATACCGAAGTTTACTCCAATACCGGCGGACAGTCCTCCAAATCCACACCTACCGGCGCAACCGCTCAGTTCGCAGCAGGCGGTAAAGATGTGAAGAAGAAAGACCTGGCAGCTATCGCTATGAGCTACGGCTATGTATATGTAGCACAGATCGCCATGGGTTCTGATATGAATCAGTGTATCAAGGCATTCGTAGAAGCGGAAAGCTACAACGGACCTTCCCTGATTATCGCTTACGCACCTTGTATCAATCACGGTGTCAAGGGCGGCTTAAAGAACGCACAGGCAGAAGAGAAGAGAGCGGTGGAATCAGGTTACTGGCATAACTTCCGCTTCGATCCGAGACGTACAGAAGAAGGCAAGAATCCGTTCCAGTTAGATAGCAAAGAGCCGAAGGCTGACTATCAGGAATTCATTCAGAGCGAAGTACGTTACAGCGCACTGATGCGCCAGAATCCGGAAAGAGCAAAAGATCTTTTCGCAAAAGCAGAAAAATCTGCAAAAGAGAAGTATGCTCATCTGGTAAAATTGGCAGAATAGTATATAAGGGGCGGGGAATAAGTTTAAACTTCCCCGCCTGCTCTTTTTTATTAAAATCAAAAGGAAAGGTAAGGCCGAACAAAAACAGTTCGTCCATCCCTGAAATTAAGGCGCAGTAAATGCGCCACTGGAGGTAAACAATGAAAATTACGGAACATGTTTCTTATGTTGGTGTGCAGAATCCTTCTATGCGTGTATTTGACATTATCATGACTACCAACTATGGTACCAGTTACAACAGCTATCTCGTGCAGGGGGAAAAGTGTGCCCTGATTGAAACCGTACATGATGCATTCTCAGAAGAGTTTTTCCATAACATCGAAAATTATATTGATGTGGCCGCCATAGACTATGTCATTTTAAATCATACAGAACCTGATCACTCCGGCAGCCTATGCAAGATCGTGGCGGCGAATCCCCAGGTGGAAGTCATCGGAACAACCGCGGCGATCCGTAATCTGGCGAATATCACCAACATGGAGTTCAAGAGCCGGGCGATCAAGCAGGTGACAGGAGAGCAGCTGGATCTGGGCGGCGGTGTCGTACTGGATTTCATCGTGGCTCCTATGCTGCATTGGCCGGATTCGATGTTTACGTATCTGAAGGCGGATAAGGTTCTGTTCAGCTGTGATGTCTTTGGTTCTCATTTCTGCGAACCCTCGGTATTAGACCGGTATATCAAGTATCCTGCGGCTTATGCCAGCGAGCGGCTGAATTATTATACCTGCATTTTCTCCCCGTTCAAGAAGTTTGTAATCGCGGGAATGGATAAATTAAAAGGACTTGAGATCGAGACAGCCTGCACCAGTCACGGCCCGGTCCTTCAGGAAAAATTAAAAGAAACCATGGAGCTGTACCGTACCTGGTCTACGGAACAGCCGGTTGAGAAGAAGATAGCCATCTTCTATGTAACTGCTTATGGTTATACCGAAATCATGGCCAGGAAATTTGCAGAAATATTTGAGGCCGCAGGGATCAAAACCGAACTTTATAATGCCATCGAGCATCCGCAGGCAGAGCTGGCGGCTGTGATGAATGAGGCTAGTGCGGTTCTTTTCGGTTCCCCCACGATCAACAAGCAGGCGCTCAAACCCATTATAGATCTGATCTCCAGCAGTGATGTGGTAAACAATATCAATAAACCGGTGCTGGTGTTCGGCTCCTATGGATGGAGCGGAGAAGCGTCCAAGCAGCTGACGCAGCTTCTGAGCGTTTTGAAATATAAAGTATTTGAGGAAGCCGTTACCTGCGTGTTCAAGCCCTCGGACAGCGATTTGTCCAAAGTGGAAGAGAAGGCGCAAGAATTTTTGAGAATGATCGAAGGTTGATAAATCTTTTGTACTTGCTATAAATACATGGTGCAATGAATTACGTTAAAATAACTGTTACCCTGGCGGTTTTCTGTTGAAAGAATACAGACAAACCCGCAGAGGTAACAGTTTTTTATTTTAAAAAACTAAAATAGACGTACTGTGGATTCAGGATCGGAATTATAGTATAATTACTTTTAAGCAAAAAGGTAAAATAAAAGATTTAGAGAAAGAAGATAGGATAAATAAAGATCATACAGTAAAATGCAAGGGCGATGAGTTTCGATATAAGGGAAGGAGTGGAACCCTATGACAAAATATTTTATGGCAGACCAGGGAACAGGCGATACAGACAGGATAAAGCAATGTGACAGTATGGAGTTGTGTACGGAAGGACCGGCCCCCTATCTGATGTTCCCGGCTCTTGCAAAAACAGGGATCATCCGGCATGGATTCTCCACGAAGCTTGGAGGTGTCAGCCAGGGAAGCTGCGCTTCGCTGAATTTGAGTTTTGAGCGCGGGGATGATCCGGAGGCAGTGCGGGAGAATTACCGCCGGATCGCCTCCTCCATTGGTTTTTCGGTGGAGGATCTTGTATTTTCAAAACAGACCCATACGACCAATATCCGGTTAGTAACAGAGGAAGACAGGGGCATCGGTTATTCCAGGCCTATCCCTTATACGGATGTGGACGGACTGATCACGAATACACCGAATCTGGTACTGACTACCTTTTATGCAGACTGTGTCCCTCTTTTTTTCACAGATCCTGTAAAACGTGTGATCGCCCTGGTACATTCCGGATGGCGGGGAACGGTTGGAAAAATCGGAGATAAGGCAGTTCGTATGATGCGGGAACATTTCGGGAGCGATCCGTCGGACATCCTGGCCGCGATCGGCCCTTCGATCGGACAGGAATGCTATGAGGTGAGTAAAGACGTGGCGGATGCTTTTCGGGAAGAATTCACGGAGGTACAGATGCCGGAGCTTGCAGAACAAAAAGAGGATGGGAAATATCAGTTGGATCTGTGGAGGGCAAACCAGATAATCTTAAGTGAAGCGGGAATCCGTAAAGGGCATCTGTTCACGGCGGGAATCTGTACCTGCTGCCAGAAGGATTGGCTGTTCTCACACCGGGCTACAAATGGAAAGCGCGGGAACCTGGCGGCTTTTCTGGAACTATTGCCGGAGCAGGTTTGAAGGAAGCCAATAGAAAAAGAACGTGTAAATGATAAGGAGGGGGATTCCACGATGAATCTTCGGCACAAGGGTAATGATTATGAAGATCAGGCGGAAGCATATCTGAAAAGTGCCGGCTATCGAATTCTCTGCCGGAATTTCCGATGCCGGGCGGGAGAGATCGATATCATCGGCCGGGACGGAAGTTATTTGGTATTTATAGAGGTAAAATACCGGTTGGACGAGAGCAGGGGATTACCGGAGGAGGCCGTCGATCGGCGGAAGATATACCGCATCTGCAGGACCGCAGATTATTACCGGATGGTCAGAAAAGTGCCGGAGGATCTGCCATGCCGGTTTGATGTGGTTTGTATCTGTGGGAAAGAGATGAAGTTGATCAAGGACGCGTTTTCCTACTGCTATTAATCTGATCCTGGTTTCTGTGTAGTACAGTGGGATGAGCCGGGCGGCAAGTCTCGCCCCCCGCTCCCGGCCCTTTAAAAATCAGCCGTGAATCAATGTCAGTTAGTTAAGCTCATAGGGTATTCAATCTATGAGGGTCTAACTAAAATTTTAAAATTTTGTATCATTTTTCAAAATAGCACTTGACATCATAACCTAAATGTGCGGCCGTTTTCACTGATTGATCAGTGAAAACGGCCCTTGTACTTAGAGGATTGTTTTTTCTACTTAGTACAAGGAGGTTTTTCAGTTATGACTTTTTCTTCCCATACCAAAGATATTCTTTTTTCTGAAATCAACCGCATGGATCTTGAACGCGACAACTTCTCCAAACGTCCAGGCCTTG
>NZ_JAHQCX010000014.1 GCF_019042245.1 Diplocloster modestus | reverse complement strand
ATAGAAATCTCCTTCTACTGCTGCCAGAAGGAACTACAAAGATATCATACTGATATGAAAGAGTAAATATCAACTGTACAGAAGTAAATGCTACCGCAAGAAAAGAGAGTGGAATTTACTTTTTCATTTCAGGGGGAAAGAAAAAGAAGTTTTCTCTTCTTGATTGTTTGAAATTGATATGCTATAATGACTACGCTCACTCGGAGGGCGGATCATTCAGGAGAAATGTGAGGCCGGATAAGGTGACAGGTTGAAATGCCTGTTCTTTATCCGGCTTTTTTTGATTTTAATTAAAGGAGGACATCATGGATCTTTTACATGGAAAAGTGAGGAAGATTTATTTTAAATACCTGACGGCGGCATTTGGAAGCGCGTTAATTTCTTCCATCTACGGGCTGGTGGATATGGCAATGGTGGGACAATATCAGGGGCCTGCCGGAACCGCTGCACTGGCCGTGGTGGCTCCGGTCTGGAATATTATATACAGTCTGGGGCTTCTGACGGGAATCGGCGGGTCTGTTTTATTCAGTACGGCCAGGGGAAAAAGGCAGGACGGGACGGAACATGAATATTTTACCGCCGCACTGATCGGTACCATTGTGCTGGCGCTGATCAGCTGGTGTGCCGTAGCGTTTTTTGACCAACCGATGCTGAAACTCTTCGGGGCCGAGGAGACGCTGCTGCCGCTTGCCAGGGAATACCTGGGACCGGTGAAATTTGCGGTACCCCTCTTTTTGTTTAACCAGATGCTGGCGGCATTTTTGCGGAATGACGGTAACCCAGGCCTTGCGACTGCCGCTGTTCTGGCAGGCGGGATCTTTAACGTTGCTGGAGATTATATCTGTGTATTCCGGTTAGATATGGGCATCATGGGAGCGGGCCTGGCTACAGCCATAGGGGCGCTCATTACTTTTCTTATAATGCTTACCCATTTTTTGACCGGTAAAAATACGCTGAGGCTGGTCAGGCTGAAAGGACTGACGGTAAAGCTGAAAAAGATCGGGATCACAGGATTCGCCACCTTTTTTATAGACATCGCTATGGGCGTCCTGACGATGCTGTTTAACAGGCAGATTATGAAATATTCGGGAACCAATGCCTTGGCGGTCTATGGCGTCATCGTCAACATCAGTACGATCGTACAGTGCTGTGCGTACAGTGTGGGCCAGGCTTCCCAGCCAATATTTTCAATCAATTACGGAGCCCGGCAATGGGACCGGATCCGGCAGACCCTTCGATATGCACTGCTGACTACTGCCTTTTTCGGCCTGGCCTGGACTGCGCTGATCCTTATTTTCCCGAACGGATTTATCCGAATCTTTATGACTCCCACGGATGAAGTGCTGGCGGTGGGACCGGCGATCCTCCGGGCTTATGGAATCTCATTTTTGCTGCTGCCGTTGAATATATTTTCCACCTATTATTTTCAATCTCTGATGAGACCACGGGCCTCATTCTTCGTGTCGGTATTCCGGGGAGTGCTGATCAGCGGGCTGCTGATCTGGTTTCTGCCCCTGTTTCTGGGAGCCGGTGCCCTGTGGTTTGCCATGCCTGTTACGGAACTGCTGATTGCGGCCGTGGTTGTATATTTGATGATGAAATACACAAAGGCCATGTCAGAGAAAAAAGAATGTTGAAAGCCAAAAAAAACCGGGAGTACCGTAACTGCATTGTGCGCGGTTACGGCATTCCCGTCATTTAACACTCAGGTTCTTCCTTGTTTTTCTTTAATTTATAATATAATTCTTTTATCTCAGATTCAGTCATATGACTTATCTCTGTGGTTCGATCATTGATGTATATGTATTGTATCATTTGAAACCAGGTGCTAGTGTTCAATTGCCTCACCCCGTCAGGTAATGGATCGTTACGAAAAGGTACTTGAAGATGTATTTAAAATTAAATTTATTTTCAACTATAATATAACATATAACAGTACAATAGTCAATGATATTACGGATAAATTGTATTTAAAATGAGCGGTTAATAAGAAATACACAAAATTGTATTGTTTTTATTGTAAAGTTGTATGTATTGTTGTATAATAATTTTCAGATGATGATGCGGGGGAACGCACCCATGGAGGTTAAAATGCCAGAGTTTAAATATCAGAGGGTCGCCGGCTGGATCCGTGCTCAGGTGGAGAGCGGATTTTTCGAAGAAGAAAAAAGGATTCCGGGAGAAGAAGAATTATGCGACAGATTTGATGTGAGCCGGCAGACGGTCAGACAGGCGATGAAGATATTGGAGGAGGAAGGCCTTGTGTATAAAATACAAGGCAGTGGAACCTATGTATGCCCGAGAAATGGTGCGCTTCGAAAAGAAGAAAAAAGCAGCATTAAGAGCGTCGGAGTTCTGATGAACAGCGTCAATGATTATATTTTCCCGCAGGTTCTGAAAGGAATCAACGACTGCCTGTACGAAAACGGATATGCGATGAGGCTGTGCATCCTTTCCCAGCAATACGATCTGGAACGGGAAGCCATCAGGAGGATGATCGGTGACCGGGTCAGCGGTCTCATTGCGGAGCCGGTAAAATCGGGACTCCCGCTGATCAACCGGGAGTTGTACTGTGAGTTTGCCCGGGAACACCCGCTGGTATTCCTTCATCGCAGGGCAGATGGGATTTTGGAATCAGCAGGTTGTCGGGCTGGCAGTATTATGCTGGACGACGCGGGTGGATTCTGGACATTGGCAGAACATTTATATGAGAAAGGGCACCGGAAGATCGCGGCGGTCTGCAAGCTGGATGAAAGTACCGGAGTGGCCCGATATGAAGGATACATGAAGTTCATGCTGGAGCATCAGCTGGAAATAGAAAATGAATGGATTTTCTGGTATTCGTCGGAAGATATACAAACGATGTTTACCGGCCATAAAATGGAATGGATGCTGGAGAGGATAAACGGCTGTACCGCGGTGATGTGCCATGATGACAGAATTGCGTTCCGTCTGATACAGCTTTTGAGGGATAAGGGAATCCGAGTTCCCGAAGATATGGCGGTTACGGGATTTGATAATTCAGAATATGCATCCATGGATATCACCCTGACCACCATCGTTCATCCCCAGGAGGAACTGGGCAGGAGGGCGGCTCAGGCTGTATTGAATCTGCTGAAGGAGTCAGGGCAGGATGTGTCCTTCACATTTCCGGCCGCATTGAGAACAGGGAGATCTACGGATGCGCAGGCCGGTCTTGACTGCAGGGAGGAATAACCCCCAATGCAGAAAAGAATTAGGAATCTGGATAATACTGGATACATCCGTAAAGTTTTATGCTATAATGGCCATGGGTGTACAGCCTATACTAAATAATGAAGGAGGATATTTCTGATGAGAAAAATTAAGGCAAAGGAATTGACAGTGGAAGGATTTGCTCCTTACGGTGAGTTTTATAATCTGGTTGAACCCACCGGAAAAAATCTGGGTAGTTTCTACCATGATCATGTTCTGTACCATACTTCAGGAAGGATGCCGGTGGCGTTTTCTTCTCTGGTGGTGGACAAACCGGAAAAATATATCGTTGATTCCGCAGAATATCACAATTATACCGGAGAAGTACTGCTTCCACTGGACGATGATGTTGTGATCCATGTGGCGGCTCCGTCGAAAGAGCCGGTTTCGGAACTGACGGAAGCTTTCCTGGTGCCCAAGGGTACGGTAGTAAGATTGAACGCAGCCGTATGGCATCTGGCTCCTATGGCGTTACATAACGATAAGAGCCATGTACTGATTGTTCTGCCGGAGAGAGTATATTATAACGACTGCTATGTGGTGGATTATCCGGAAGAAGATCATATTGAAATTGAGCTGTAAGTAGTGCTGGCACCGGAGGTGCTGAAAAAGCCGGCAGTAACGGATGATGAAGATTCCGTGCTGCCGGCTTTGCATTTGTGCCTGAACGGTTATGAACAGTCTGAAGCTTAATCGGACTCCCAACGTCCGGAGGCTCCGCAGGGGAGATAGAGCTGATTAGAGGTAACCGGCAGACCCAGTTCGTCCGAGACGACATGTCCGTTCTGCGCTTTTAATACTGTGGAGAGCATATAAGTCAGTACGGAGGGGGCCAGCCCGGTGGTGTAAGAATTGACCAGGAAAAACAAAGGCTGCTCCGATAAAAGGTTCGCGCAGAGTTTGATAAACGGGTAGATGGAATCTTCGATCTTCCAGATCTCTCCTTTTGGCCCGCGGCCGTATGAAGGAGGGTCCATGATGATGGCGTCATACTGATTTCCGCGGCGGATCTCCCGCTCCGCGAATTTAACACAGTCATCCACCAGCCAGCGGATAGGAGCGTCTTGAAGTCCTGAGGAACGGGCATTTTCTTTGGCCCAGGCGACCATCCCCTTGGAAGCGTCCACGTGGGTTACCGAAGCGCCTGCCGCTGCCGCTGCCAAAGTGGCGCCGCCGGTGTAGGCAAACAGGTTCAGCACCTTCACTGGACGCCCAGCCTCCCGGATCTTCCTGCCAAACCAGTCCCAGTTGGCGGCCTGTTCGGGAAACAGCCCGGTGTGCTTGAAACTGAATGGTTTCAGATTAAAGGTCAGGGACTGGTATGAGATGGTCCATTGTTCAGGAAGCTGGAAAAATTCCCATTCGCCGCCGCCTTTGCTGCTGCGGTGATAATGTCCGTTGGGGGATTTCCAGCCTTTCTGTGTACGCGGGGTATCCCAGATGACCTGGGGATCGGGACGGATCAGCAGGTACTTGTCCCAGCGCTCCAGTTTTTCACCATTCGAGGTGTCCAGCACCTCATAATCTTTCCAGCCGTCTGCTATCCACATAATTTTATAAATTCCTTTCTTCCTATCCTGAACGGGTTATGCATGTTTCATTTGACGTATGTACACGCTGGGCAAAAAGCCCGTCGCTGCTATTCTCCCGACATTATAGCATAAATATTCAGGAAACAAAATGAAAAATAGCAGCACTTACTACCGCCAAGTGCTTTAAGCTGAAAAACGGAAGGAAACAAGGAGAAAGCCGATGGATTATTCCATCGGCTTTATATGAAAAAGGAGGTCATTTATGAAAAAGAAGTTGTTGTCTTGTTGACTATGGTTAAAGTATAACGGGAAGATATGTATCTGATATTATGAAATTTTAAATGAATTGTGAAATAATTAAAGATAGATTGTGAAGTTAAGTCCCTGCTTTTCCATTTTTGGCTTAATTTTCCCTCAATTGTGTATTACACATGTATAAAACACTGGAAAGCTGAATGATCGAAGGCTTTTTGCCGGGAACAGATGTTGCGCCATGGAAGCGCAATCGCACAACTGGCAGTATCGAAGGCGTGTAAACCCTGATACTGTCAGTTGTCTGCTCTTTGTACCCGTATTATTCGGGATAGATTGCGCCGCAGGCAATCATTTGCCCGGAATCACCGGAAGGCTGGGAGGTGAAGTCATCCCGGTTGGCATGGATGATGACGGAGCGGCCGATGATATCATCCACTTGAAACCGTTTGTCGTAAAATGCGGACCAGGCGTATCCCTGGCTGCTAAGCAGCGGCGGCAGATCACCGGCATGCTGGGGATGGAGAGCGTTTTTGGGGTTGTAGTGCCCGCCGGCATGGGCGAAGTGATCGGTGCAGTCCCCATATTCATGGATGTGCATGGCGTAAAAATCAGAGGAGCCGGGTTCGGTGATATTTGGCAGCCCGAATACCTCCGCCTCCACTACAATCCCAGCGTAAGGCGTATCATAAAATTTTACAAGACCGCTGATGCCCGGATATGCGCTGCCGCCACGAACCCAGGCGAGGGCCTGTGGGTGATTGCCGGTAATCTGATGTATAAAAGACTGACTTGGGGATGGTTGCTGCTGATAATTTTGCATAGAGAATCCTTTTTATTAGGGGTTGCTATAGAATATGCTGTAGTTTTTATTTTGGAATAATTTGGTTGACAATATTTTTAAAAAGGAATATGATAATAATAGTAATTGATATCGTTATTGACCGCGCTGGAAAGCAGCCCGGTATGTTCCTGATGGTTTGCAACAACAAAAGAGAGGTATACAATATGAGCGATTATACGGATTTAAAGAAGTTAACAAACGAAGTTGGCGCACCGGTAGCGGAGAATGAGAATGCCCTTACCGCCGGTCCGCGCGGACCGGTTATGATGCAGGACGTCTGGCTTATGGAAAAAATGGCGCACTTTAACCGGGAGGTCATCCCGGAACGCCGTATGCACGCAAAAGGGTGGGGCGCCCACGGGGAGTTCAAGGTTACCCATGATATTTCCCGTTATACAAAGGCGAAAGTACTGCAGCCCGGCGCTAAGACGGAAGTGTTCGTCCGTTTCTCCACGGTTGCGGGGGAACGGGGCGCGGCCGACTGTGAACGCGACATCCGCGGCGTAGCCGTAAAGTTTTATACAGAGGAAGGTAACTGGGATCTGGTTGGCAATAACACCCCGACCTTTTTCCTGCGCGATGTACATAATTTTTCTGATTTAAACCGTGCTGTGAAGCGTGATCCACGCACCGGCCGCCGCTCCGCTCAGAACAACTGGGATTTCTGGACGCTGCTTCCGGAGTGTTTCCATCAGGTGACTGTGGTTATGAGTGACCGGGGTATCCCTGCCTCTTTTCGCAATATGCATTTCTTCGGTGAGCATACCTTCTCCTTCTATAATGAGAAGAATGAGAGGGTCTGGTGCAAATTCCACTTTAAGACACAGCAGGGGATCAAAAATCTGTCCAATGAAGAGGCAGCCAGGATTAACGCTGCCGACCGTGAGTATCATGGCGCGGACCTGTACGAAGCCATAGAGCGGGGAGATTATCCTAAGTGGACGATGTATGTTCAGATCATGACAGAAGAACAGGCCAAAAAACATTATGAGAATCCATTTGACATCACGAAGATCTGGAGACATGCAGAGTACCCGCTGATTGAGGTGGGCGAACTGGTTCTGAACCGCAATCCGGAGAATTATTTTGCTGAAGTGGAACAGGCTGCTTTCGCCCCTGCCCATGTGGTGCCGGGGATAGGATTCTCTCCGGACCGTTTCCTGCAGGGCAGGCTGTTCGCATACGGAGATGCTCAGCGTTACCGGCTGGGTGTGAATCACAATCATATTCCGGTAAACCGCGCAAAAGTGGAGGTTCATGAGTACCACCGCGACGGCGCTATGCGTATGGACGGCAACTACGGCGGAGCACCGGCATACTCGCCGAACAGCTATGGAGCATGGACGGCCCAGCCGGAGGTCATGGAGCCGCCGCTGAATCTGGAAGGTGCGATGTATGCCTACGACCCGAAAGACGATCCTACAGATGACTGCTTCCGTGCCGGAGGAGATTTATGGCGTGTGCTGACAGAAGATAAGAAGGAAATCCTGATTCAAAACACGGCTGCGGATATTGCTCCCGTTACGGAGAATATCAAATACCGCCATGCGGTTCACTGCTATCTGGCGGATACGGAATATGGCGAACGGTTTGCAAAAGCCGCCGGGCTGTCTGTGGAAAAAGTGAAAGAACTTTCTAAGCTGGATAACGATGGCTTGGTCCAGGCTACGCTGCCGGAGACATTCTAGGATAAAGAATGAATTTTTGCTGCCAATAGGGTATTTGAAACAAAAACAAGCACAGATACAAAAAACCCGTGTATCTGTGCTGTTTTTATGCAGTAGGAAAGTACTCCCTTATGCGGACCGCTGCAGGCGGAGAATTCGCGAGCGGAACAACTTATTCTAAATAGGAAATCTATCCTAAAATCCATGTTTGTGATATGATAGAGAACAGATAAAACAGGAGGTGGATAAAAGAATGATACAGGTAGATGCAAGAGGCGACAGGTGTCCGATTCCTGTCATTAAGGCAAAAAAAGCGATTCAAGAGCTAAACGGACCTGGTGTGATCGAAATTCTGGTGGACAATGAAATAGCTGTGAAGAACGTGGAAAAAATGGCCGGTTATTCCGGAGCAGCCTGCGAGGCGGAGAAATTATCCGGGCAGGAATTCAAACTGACGATTACCGTGGAACAGGAAGTCAATGTGAACGGGGAAACCGATGTAAGTGATAGAGCTGAAGCCTGCCAGGCCGATACGGATCAGGGCGGAACGGTCGTGGTGGTAGCCTCGGATCAGATGGGAGACGGAGAGGAAGAACTGGGCAGGCTTTTGATAAAAGGATTTCTGTTTGCGGTTTCACAGCTTGAGCCGCTGCCGGATGCGATCCTGTTTTATAACGGCGGGGCAAGGCTGACAACAGAAGATTCGGATTCTCTGGAGGATCTGAAGTATATGGAAAGTCAGGGAGCAGAGATTATGACCTGCGGAACATGCCTGAATTATTATGGCCTTACGGAAAAACTGGCCGTCGGAAGTGTTACGAATATGTATTCGATTGTAGAGAAGATGGCGTGGGCGAAAAAGACCATTAGGCCATAGCCAAAGTACTGAGAAAAGGCGGATGAGCGGCAGTTCTGATGAAAGATTGGCAGAAAGGATGTTTGAAATTGATTTATCTGGATAATGCTGCAACCAGCCTGTGGAAGCCGGAAACGGTCATTCGTGCGGTTGGTGAGGCGATGAGGCATTCGGGTAATGCCGGGAGGGGTACGCACGGGGCATCTCTGGATGCGTCCAGAATTATATATGAGACCAGAGAAAAGGCTGCGGACTTCTTTGGCCTGGGAAAGCCATCGCAGGTGGCATTTACCAGCAATGCGACGGAAGCATTAAATATAGCGGTCAAAGGGATTCTCAAACCCGGAGACAGGGTAGTAACAACGGTTCTTGAGCATAATTCCGTACTTCGGCCGCTCTATGAAATGGAGGCAAGGGGAGTAGAGCTTCTGATTGCGGGCGCAGATCAAAACGGGCAGCTTAACAAGGAACAATTAAAGGAGATGGCAGCCGGGAAAGCGCGTATGGTAATCTGCACTCATGCTTCCAATCTGACCGGGAATCTGGTGGATATCGCAGATATCGGTGCTTTTTGTAAGAGGGAAGGAATTCTGTTCGCAGTAGATGCTGCTCAGACGGCTGGCGTATTTCCAATTCATATGCAGCAAATGGGAATTGATATCCTGTGTTTTACCGGACATAAGAGCCTTTTGGGTCCTCAGGGAACCGGTGGGATCTGTGTCCGCGAGAATGTCGTAATAGAGCCGCTGAAGACGGGCGGAAGCGGAATTCAGACATATGAGAAGAGGCATCCGAAAGATATGCCCACCGCGTTAGAAGCAGGAACGCTGAATTTCCATGGAATCGCTGGACTGTCGGCGGCGTTTGATTATCTGAATAAGACCGGAACTGAGCAGATCCGGACGGGGGAACACCGGCTGATGATGAGGTTTTATGAAGGTGTAAAAGATATTCCAGGCGTGAAGGTGTATGGAAATTTTGAATGTGATGAACGGGCAGCGATCGTGGCACTGAATGTCCGGGATTATGATTCCGCTGAAATAAGCGACGCATTATCGGAAGAATACGGGATCGCCACACGGCCGGGCGCACATTGCGCGCCGCTGATGCATGAAGCGTTGGGAACAGTGGATCAGGGCGCTGTTCGGTTCAGCTTTTCAAACGCGAATACCGCAGAAGAAATCGATCATGCCATCGCGGCAGTGCGGGAGCTGGCTGGATAATCCACAAAAGGGGACATGTCCATTTCGGTTTGGGACATGTCCAATCTAAAATGGACATGTCCCAGATTGAAATGGACATGTCCCCTTTTGCCTTATAGGTTAACGCTGTAATAGCCCATCCTGCGGAATATTTCACCGGATTGGCTTTCTGGAACCTGATGGACGGGTTTTCTCATTAAGCGAAGCGGTTCGGTTTCGAATTTTAACACAAAAGATACTGCGGACTGAGGGGCCGGCAGGTGGAAAACAGTGTCGGTCCCCTGCTGCTCCCATGCCGCGGGGACGTCTGAACCGAGAAGCTCTACCTTTGTACCGGCGGGCACAAACAGGTTACGGATAGTGAAGTCCGGAGTTTTTGTATCGAATACGACCGCATATACGGCACTGCCTTTTTGCGTAAAACGAACGCGTCCGCTGGCGGCGGTCAGACCGGCGGCATCGATCCATGGTCTGGTCTGATAGATCGCTTCCCCATTGATTTGGAGCCAGGAACCGATGTCTTCCAGCCTTTTCAACTGTAGGGGATGAAATGTCCCGTCCGCTCTGGGGCCTACATTAAGGAGAAAATTCCCATTTTTACTGACAATATCTGCCAGCATGAATATCAATTCTTCGGCGGAGGCGTAATCCTCCTCGCCTTCTTCCTGGTTGTAACCAAAGGAGCGGCCGATTCCGCGGTTGGTTTCCCAGTAGAAATCCTGGATGCCGGGCAGAGCGGTGTATTCCGGAGTTGAGAAGTCCCCGATCTGCCGTCCGTCCGTCTCACAGCCCCATCGGTCATTGACCAGTACTTCCTCCGGATGTTCGGAATGATTATAGAAATAGCTGATAAGTTCTTTGCTGCCCCAGGTGTCGCTGCAGCTCTTTTCAATCGGTTTCCAGTAATCATCCGACCAGAGAATGTCGGGATGGTACTGATCAACCAGTTCTTTTATTTGCCCGTGGGTAAATTCCTTGTAGATCACATGTGGGAAATTCCGGTAGTACCAGTCAAAGGTGGTGGAATAGTAGAGGCCGGCTTTTAACCCTTGTTTTCGCAGCTCGGCGGTCAGTTCCCCTGTGATGTCTCTCATAGGCCCGACTTTTGTGCAGCATCTATCCGTTAGCTTGGTGTCAAACATACTGTAACAGTCGCTGTGTTTGGTTACCAGTACAACGTATTTTGCCCCTACTTTGCGGAAGGTCTCTGCCCAAAGTCCGGGATCCCAGTTTTCTGCCCGGAACTGCGGGAAAAAATCGTCGTATTGGAAGCTGGCGCCATAAGTGGCTTTATGATGCTTCCAAACAGCGGAATCTTTATACATCATTCCATAGCCGTATATTTCCGCGTAGGGATGATTGCCAACCTGATCGTTGTAGTATTCCCCGGTAGTGGTCTTTTTGGGAGCCCAGGCAGGCACAGAATATGGGCCCCAATGGATGAAAATACCGAATTTCGCATCCATGAACCATTTCGGCAGGGGGTGTTCGTTCAATGAGTCCCAGGTCGGGAGATATTTCCCGTAGGGTTCATATGTGGGTAAAAATTTGTTTTGCAGCATAAAGATCTCCTTGGCAGGGATAAAATGGTTATTATCCCGTTGGTATGTTGTAATAGAAACAATGATAAACATTAGGTTCGGAAGATACGATAGTAATAAAATAATAATGGATAACAGTAAATTTAGTAAAATTTAGTAAAAAATAAAGTAAAATAGATAAGAAAATTCATGTCACAAACATAGCATAATTAGTAAAAAACGTCAATGTTTTTCGAAAAATGAAATAAATGTCTCTGATTTGCACAAAATCAACCAGGGATATTCGTATAAATTGTGAAAAAATTAAAAAATAGTTGACTGATAAAAAAATAAGAATTATAATTAATTTTAGTAAATTTAGTAAAAAACAGGTGAGGATGAGTAAACGATGAGGTTAAAAGATATTGCGGAAAGAACGGGATATTCTCTGACGACAGTATCCAGAGTAATTAATAAAGATGAAAATTTCTCCGTATCGAAGGAGACGGAAGAGATTATCTGGAACTGCGCCCGGGAACTGGGCTATGACAAAGCAAAAAAACGGGAAACATCATTAAAGAAAAAATCCACAATGAAAAAGATCGGATATATTCTGACCGTTACGAAGGAAAAGTTCGAGGATTCCTGTTTTGCTACCATTATCCATGGAATTGAGAGGGAAGCTATTGACAATAAATGCTCCATCAATTTCGCCTACAGCGCTACGGATCTGGAAAATTCATTGATCATGAAAACAGTCATGGAGTCTGAGGTAGACGGGCTGATCCTCATTGGCAATATGCCCAAAGATCTATTAAGACAGCTGGTGGCACATTTTTCAAATATTATCTCCATCTTCGATGCCCCCCTAGAGGAAACATTGGACTGTGTAACCGTTGAATACGAGCAGCCCTTTTACGAACTGACCCGTAAACTAATCGAGATGGGCCGGACCAATATTGCCTATATCGGCGGGGAGACCTATAAAAGATCAATTGAAGAAGGCGGCCCCATCTTTGATCATAAGGACGAGCGTTTCCAGGGGTATCTGAAGGCCCTGATGGATTACCATGTCCCGATCAATAAGGAGCTGGTACGCAATGGCCATTGGGACATCGAAACCGCTTATAACAAAATGAAAGAACTATTGGACAGCGGTCAACCGATACAGGCGGTGGAAGCCGCAGGGGATAAGATGGCGCTGGGCGTCATGCGGGCGATTCAGGAGCGGGGACTTCGGATTCCCCAGGATATCTCCGTCATCGGGTTTGATAATATTGAGACCACCAACTACGTAAATCCCAGACTGACAACCGTAAATTATCCGAAAGAAGAATTGGGCCGTATGGCGGTCCGGATGCTGTCGGAAAACATCATGGGCAAAAATCTGATGAAAGGCAAGAAAGTGATTTTTCCTTCGGAGATTATTGAGAGAGACTCGGTATGTCCGTTAGTAAGCGGGACATCACACAGGTGATTGGAAGGAAAAGTATGCTGGAGGCGGAGCATCCTCCGGCTGCGCCTGTACATCTTTTGCCAACGAAAGGAGAAGTTGTTGATGACTAGAAATTGGAGGAAATTATGTTCATTGCTGCTGGCTGCGGCGATGGTAGGTACTATATTATCGGGATGCGGATCTGAGAAAGAACAGGGTGCCAATACGGCAGAGCCTTCCCAAACTGCGGGAGCGCAGCAGGAGAAGGATACGGCCGGTGATTCGGGAGCCGGCACGTCCGCAGCTTCCTTAAGCTTCTGGGGATGGATCCCTTACAATAACGTGATAGAGCCGATGACCGCGGCGTTCCAGGAAGAGAATGCGGACATTGACGTAGATGTTCAGATTATGGATTGGGGGGCTTACTGGGACAAGCTGACGCTGGACCTGGCTAACGGGGAAGGGCCGGACGTATTTGCCATGAACCTGGATAACTATGAAAAATACAAAGATTATATGGAACCGCTGGACGGGCTGGCCGCACAGGTGATCGGGGATGACTGGAAAACGCTCTTCAATGAGAAGATGCTGGAAAACACCTATGTGGATGGGGACTTGAAAATATTCCCGGTTGATTTTGGCGGACAGTGGTATGTATTCTATAATAAAACCCTGTTAGGCGAGCTGGGGCAGAGCGTTCCCAACGGCTATCAGGCGTTCGCGGACTACGCAAAAGCAGTGGAGAATGACACGATCCCTATGATCTTCGGCGGAAAAGAAGCGCTGAATGTAGCCTATCTCTATCTGTGGCTGGTAAACAACCAGAATCCCGGAATCGTTTCGAAAGCCGCGGCCGGCGAGGCCAGCTTTGAGGATGAGGCTTTCCTGAAAGGGTTCGAGGATCTTCAGAAGATGATTGACGACGGGGTTATCCCTAAGAACTCCTTCGGCATTGATCCCACTACAGACGCGGACAGTTTATTTAAAGAAAGAAAATCCCCCATGATTCTGACCGGCGCATGGCAGGCGGGAGCCTATCTGGCGGGAACGCAGCTTGCGGATTCCAAGATAGCCAAGGACGAGATCGGCGTATTCGCCATGCCCACTCCGATCAATGACAATCCCTATGTGGTAGGCTCCATCGACCACGGCTGGGCGATCAATAAGAACTCCAAAGACAAAGAAGCGGCGATGAAGCTGGTTGCCGAGTGGGCAGCCGGGGATGCGGCGCAGATATGGCTGGAAGAATTGTATGGGATTCCCTGCGCGGCGGGCGTTACGCTGGATACCACGAATCTTCCGTCCCAGGAAGCAAAAGATACCATCGGCGTCATCAGCGCCACGCTTTCCGATCAGCTGGCCGGGCCCAGATCGACCGGTAATGCCGCGGTTGATAATAAGACCGGCGAGGTCGTCCAGGCTTTTGTACAGGGAATGATGGATGCAAAAGACGCAACTGCGCAGATGCAGCAGGCTTATGAATCTTCAAAATAGAAGCGTGCGCCTTTTCTGAAGCAGGAGGCAGATTATGAAAAAAGTCACACCTTATTTATATATACTACCATGTTTTCTGACCGTAACGGTATTTCTGCTGATCCCGGTCTTATATAACATCGCAGTCAGCTTTACGGATTTTAAAGGGATTGATTTATCGAATATGACCTGGAATGGGATCGGAAACTATAAAACCCTGTTTGCGGACCCGAATTTTCGGACGGCGATTAAGAATACCGTCATCTTTATGGCGCTGACGATTGTTTTTCAGGTGGGAATCAGTCTGGTCATGACTATATTTCTGGAGAGAGGGCTGATTGGCAGCAGGCTTTTCGAAGTGATCTTCTTCGTACCGTCGGTACTGTCTTCTGTAATTATTGCTTATACCTTTAACCAGATCTACGAGCCGAACTTCGGATTCCTGAACTCGTTTCTGGGAGCGGTCGGCTTAAAATCCCTGCAGCATATCTGGCTCAGTGACATGCGGCTGGCGCTCTACTGCATCCTGGCGGCAAATG
Source organism: Diplocloster modestus (assembly GCF_019042245.1). Taxonomy (GTDB): domain Bacteria; phylum Bacillota; class Clostridia; order Lachnospirales; family Lachnospiraceae; genus Diplocloster; species Diplocloster modestus. Next base: position 138,649 of record NZ_JAHQCX010000014.1, on the reverse strand, counting down.
TCTACCAATGGACCGGCATGGGGATCATCTATTACCGTGCAGGCCTGGCAAATATTTCCCACGATGTGTATGAAAGCGCCACCATAGATGGGGCGGGTTACTGGCAGAGATTCCGCTATATTACATTTCCCCTGCTGAAGCCGGCTCATCTGACCATGGTGCTGATGGGGACCATCGGAACACTGAAATTCTTCGACCTGGTTTATATCATGACGCAGGGAGGCCCGGCGGGAGCCACCGAATTCCCCATGACCTATCTGTACAAACGGTTCAGCCTGGAGGCCAACAACGGGCTGGCCAGTGCGCTGGCGGTGGTGATTCTGGTGATCGCATTCGTCATATCTGCACTCCAGGTGAAGCTGTTCAACAGGGATAAATAGGGGCGAAGGAGAACGAGAATGAAACTATTTCATAAAGTTAAGAAGTATAAAGCGGGAGACTGGCTGATACTATTGTGTCTGATCCTGCTGGCAGTGATCTGGATCGTTCCGCTGGTCAATTCCTTTTTCCTATCGCTGAAAGGCAACGGGCTTGTGAATTATCAGACCGTATTTACTTTCAAGATAAAGGGACAGTATTTTCTGCCCCGGATGTTTTTGAACAGTATCCTGGTAGTGGGCGGATCGCTGGCGATTATCCTGGCGTTTTCCTCATTGGCGGCCTATGCGTTTTCGAAATTAAAGTTCCGGGGGAGGAATTTCCTGTTCATACTGATCCTGTCCTTTTACTCAATACCGGTGATATCAATTCTGCTGCCGATTTCTACGATTGAGCGGTTTCTGAACCTGAAAGACACTTATTTTGCCATGATTATTCCGATGGTGGCGATCAATCTGCCGCTGGCTCTGATGATCCTGAAAAATTTCTTCGACACCATTCCGGATTCATTTAGCGAGGCAGCAACCATTGACGGGAGCAATACGTTTACCACATTTTTCTATGTGTTACTGCCGATGGTGTCACCGGCGGTGGTCAATGTACTGGTGGTGGTGTTTATGCTGACCTGGAATGACTATACCATACCGCTGATGTTCAACAGTGTGCAGTCTCACTACACGCTGACTATGGCGCCCGGGTTCTTTAATCTGGCGCTGAACAAGAGTGATATCGGGCCATTATTTGCCTCGATTATCGTGATTGCGATTCCGACTATTATCTTCTATATCTTTATGCAGGATAAGCTGAAGAGCGGCCTGACGGCCGGCGGGATAAAAGAATAGACGCGAAGAGGGCATAAAAGGGGACATGTCCATTTCGATTTGGGACATGTCCAATCTAAAATGGACATGTCCCCTATTTTTTGTATTCACTGGCAAAGGCGGCGCCAAGAACCAGGCAGGCCCCAAGCAATTGAATCCCAGTCATGCGTTCTCCCAAAAAGATTCCGGCCATCAAAAGCGCGGATACCGGGTCTATATAGCTCATGGCCGCAGCAGTCTGCCCTTTGAGCTGATGCAGTGCCGAAAAATAGAGCAGATATCCGATCCCGGTGTGAACGACCCCGATGAATAGCAGCAGAAATAAAGGAAGCGCGCTCAAAGCACCAAGCCCAACACCTCCGGTAGCCAGAACATAGGGGAGCAGACAAAGTGCCGCAACCGCCAGCTGTACAAAAGTACTCTCCGTTCCGGTCAGGTTGCGCTGGAACTTGTTCAACACTACAACAGAAGCGTAAAATAAGGCGGCCAGAAGGCCGCAGACGATACCGGCCGGCTGGGAGGGGCCTTTGCCGCCGGCGCCGGCCACCAGAAACATGCCGACAGCTGCTGCTGCAATGCAGAATATTTTCAGCGGTGTCAATCGTTCCTTTAACAAAAAGGGCGAAACCAGTGTTACGATCACAGGTGCAAAATAATAACAGACCGTCGCGGTCTGTACAGTTGTATAATGATAAGCCTGAAAGAGAAAAATCCAGTTCAGCGCGATCGCGGCACCGGAAGCGAACAGCACCGGCAGGTTGGAGCGTATATGAGACCAGTTCATCTTCTGTTTTCCCAGACAGCCAAAGGCGAGCAAAATCAAACAGCCGATGAATCCTCTGATAAATGCAATCTGTGCGGAAGACAGGGGGATTCCTTTTACAAATAATCCGATACTTCCGAACAGAAGCATGGCGGTGATCAGTGTTGCCTTGGCGCGGGATTCTGATTTCATAGGTAATCACCTCGGGACGGTTAGTTTCGCTGGCGAGAATCTTTATGGCTATGAGCACTTAGTGCCCGTATTTTGGGCACTTACGTGCGATGCGTGAATAGTCAGAGAAATTTGGCACTTCGAACGCTGCTATTTTACGTAAACCCGGACAGAATCAGCTTTTTATGTTATAATGTCGGGAGACATTATATCCGCTGGGTGACAAGTGATGTTTCCAAATGAGGTTTACAGAAAACGCTTACAGGTACGGAATGCCAGTGGGAGACTTGGCGATACTGCCCATGGAATTCAACAGCTGCAATCCGGTTTCGCGGGCTGTTATTACGGCCTCTTTTACAGCAGAAGCGCCTCCGGTCACAGCGATGATAACCTCATTGGAATGGCTGGTCCCGATATTAGGCGTCATATACTTTACGATCTCGATATGGGAGGCTTTCATAGCGGTATCGGCAATCACCAGTCCGATAGCTGCGGGAGATCCGCAGATGAAACCGAACGGCTGTCCGTAAGGGACATCGAAAGCCCGTGCCAGTGCGCTGCCTGCTCTTGCGGAATAGGCAAATTCCAGATGACCAGCCTGACTGATGTACAGTTCACCGGCGTTTACGTTGGTCAGTTCCAGGCCGATCTCGATGGCCCGGCGCACGTCGGAGACACTTTCAGAACCCAGAACGATATAGTTTCCATGGCCGCCCCAGCCTTTGGTATCACGGGGAAGTTCGATGGTCAGTATTTCGCTGTTTGTGGCTTTTACCGCTTCATCGATGGCCATAATCTGGCCTGCGGCGCCGGTGCGGGAGCTGAAGACCCCCAGAGAACGGTACCGGGGATTATAACCGGTATGGGCCTGCAGCGCGGGATCGATATTTGGAATGAGCAGGCCGATGGTATCCAGTACGGCTGTTCCTATAAATTCAGTTGTATTGGTGGGCAAATTTGGCCGCTGGCTGTCCATATAGGTTCCTTTCAAATAGCTTCCGTAATTATCCAATTTATTTAATTGGAGAGTGTTTATGTAAATTTCAATAAATGTGATTTTTTATGTGGTATTTATTGCTTTATAGTTGAATTGTGTTAGATTCGATCTAATGATATCATGAGAAGAAAGAGGAGTCAATGAATAGCGGGGAAAGGTGTAAAATTATTTTGACTAATCGTTATTATTCACGGCTGATTTTTAAAGGGCCGGGAGCGGAGGGGCGTGGTATGGGGAGCCGGGCGGCAAGTCTCGCGGGGCCAAATCACATCGACCAGGCCTAAGAACGGGTAACTCCGAAGGCGGGAGAACCTCTTATTGGCAGGGCTCGGAACAAACTCGTCAAAGGGCGGCTCGGACAGTGTTCCGGGCCCTGAGAGGTTCTCCCGCCCTCTGCGTAACCCGTTCTAAGGCCTGGTCTCAAGTGATTTGGCCCCGCGAGACTTGCCGCCCGGCTCCCCATACTTCTATAGAATTTATGCCGCTAAATCTGCGGTACTGGAGGGAATCATATGAATGTATTATTTATTGAGTATCCGAAATGTTCTACTTGCCAGAGGGCAAAAAAGTGGCTGCAGGCTCACGAAGTTTCTTTCGATGACCGTCATATTAAGGACGAAAGGCCTACTGCTTCGGAATTAAAGGATTGGGTCGCAAGAAGCGGGCTGCCGGTCCGGAGATTTTTCAATACCAGCGGTATGGTCTATAAAGAGCTGGGGCTAAAGGATAAGCTGCCGGATATGAGCGAGGATGAGATGATTGAAGTCCTTGCGTCTGACGGGATGGTAGTGAAACGGCCGTTGATTGTCGGTTCCGACTTTGTACTGGTTGGATTTAAAGAGAAAGAGTGGGAGGCTAAGCTTAGCTGAAGTCAGCCGGCGGCCAGATAGGAGAGTTAAGATATGGCAAAAGAAACATTCCGGCAAAATACGATGGAGGAAGCAGACTTTTCCCATGTATACTACATGCATCTGCTGTTTCGTGAGGAAGGGGAACGCCTTATGGCGGAGACGCTGCAAGAGGAGCTGGAGAAGAGGTACGGCAGGACGGATCTGGTAACGGACGCGGATCATAAGCTGACTTCCTTTGCACTGTTCCGGTATCTTGTGGAGTATAAGGATGAGGAGAAGATTCCGGCACAGGTTATGATGATGGATTATCAGCCATTTGACCAGGAGCGCATAGACGCGTTTCAGAGAAGCCAGTTCTGGGACTGCCCCCAGTCCGGACAGATTCTGGATAAATGCAGATATGAGTTGATCCTCGCTGATTTTCTGGCGGCGGGACTGCCTTATACGGAGCGCTGTGATATGCTGGCGGGATGGCTGGACCTGGTGCTGAGGCTTCTGCCGGAGTGCGAGGCGGTATGGTTCCCAGCCAGCGGGAAACTGCTCACCAGAGAGCAGCTGCTTGAGAATCCCTATGAGGATGGACTGCGGTTCATCTATTTCGGAGTGAATGCCAGGTTCTTTACGATAGACGGATCTGAGGATTGTGTGGTGGATACACTGGGCCTGTATGCGATCGGACTTCCGGATGTTCAGTATCATTACCATGGACTGGACCCGAATCGGGTGGTGAATCATGCATATAATACTGCGATCTACATCTTTGAGAATAATGCTCCGATTAAGAGCGGGGAGACTATTGATGGAATTTCGGAGAATGGAATTGACCGCAGCCAGCAGTGGAAGTGCCAGTATGAGCGGGCGCTGATTCAGCCAGTCCGGGATGTGATGGATATATGCGCCGGAGAGTATGCCTCCGGCGGACGGAATTGAAATAGATAGTTTGGGACATGTCCATTTGGATCTGGACATGTCCCAAACTGGAATGGACATGTCCCAAACTGAAACGGACATGTCCCAAACCAATTCTAGGATTCCCGGTATCGGGCATAAGCTTCCATGCCGATAATAACAATCAGCATAAGTCCCCGAATCCCTGTCTGATAATAAGAAAATACGCCCATCAAATCCAGCGCATTGGTAATCACAGAGAAGATCAGAATCCCGATCATACTTTTCCCGATACTACCGACTCCTCCGATCAGGCTGGTACCTCCGATTACCACACCGGTAATCACGGAGAGGGCGGCGTTGTCACCCTGCACAGCGGAGGCGGTATTTAACTTCGACGCGTTCAATATCCCGGCGGTCCCGGCTGTAAATGCGCTTAACACGAAGATCGAAGTCTTATAAAAGGCAGTGCGGATCCCGCTGTTGTGCGCGACCTCCATGTTACCGCCGATGGTATAGATATTCCGTCCGAACCTGGTGGCCGTCAGCACATAGTGCGTAATCAGAACCAGAAGAACCATAATGATCACAAGATACGGAATCCCCAGGATCTTATCATTTCCCAGCCGCCCAAACCAGGGATTCGAGCTGGCGATTGGATCTCCGCTTGATATCTTAAGCGCAATCCCCTTAAAAATATAGGAGGTCCCAATGGTGACAATAAAGGAACTGATCCCGCATTTGGCGACCAGAAACCCGTTCACCAGTCCGACTGCCACGGCGGTAAGTAACGCCAGCAGCATAGCAGGTACCTGCCCCACATAAGGCTCACATAGGATGGCTACCAGACCGGACAGGGCCATGGTGGAACCCACCGATAAGTCGAAATCTCCGCCGATGATCGCAAAAGTCATACCGCAGGCCATAATCCCGTAGATGGAGGATTGTACCAGTACGTTTACGATGTTATCTCCAGTCAGGAAGAAAGGAGATATGATACCCATCAGAATGACCAACAGCAGTAAAAAGACCAGTGTTTTTTGCTCCGCAATTATTTTTTTTACTTTCGTCATAGTATCACCTTCCCTCTCTCAGACAGTTTGCTTGCGGTTCCATACATCAAAGGCGATGGCCGCGATCAGAACACAGCCCTTGACGATGCTCTGGTCGAAGGACTGGAAGCCGAAGAGATTCATAGCGTTGCTCAGCACGCTTAGGGTGATGACGCCTACGAAAGCTTTAGCGATGCTCCCGAGGCCGCCGGAGAGGCTGATACCGCCCAGAACGGCTGCCACGATGGCGTCCATCTCGTAGCCGACACCAGCCGTAGGCGTAGCACCCAGGGTCCTGGAAGTCAGGATAATGGCTCCCGCCGCCGCGCAGAAGCCGGAAATACAGTAGCAGACCATTTTCACCAGACCGGTGCGCACACCGGACAGATGGCTGCACACGGGGTTAAAACCGATCATATGCATCTGCCGGCCGAAGGAAGTCTTGCTTTCCAGCACCCAGAGTAACACTGCGAAGACGATATAGATTAATACCGGAACCGGAAGCCATTTGCCGATGCTGCCGGTTCCAAGGGCGTTATAAAAATCCGATTCGCTCCCGGACAGAGAGAAACCGCCCGTGTAGAGAAGACTGACCGCTGAGAACAACAGCTGGGTACCAAAGGTAATCATCAGCGATTCGCCGGAATTGGCGTGAGTCAGTGTGATGATGAGTCCGTTCACGGCTCCGCATAGGATACCCACCAGCAAAGCGCACACAATCGCAGCGCCGGCCGGCATCCGGGTCCCGAAGGAAATGGCGATCAGCCCGGTAAAAGTCATAATGCTTCCGATGGACAGATCCATATGCCCGCAGATCAGCACGAAGGACATACCCACAGTCAGAAGTCCAAGTACACAGCTCTGCCGCACTACATTTGTCAGGTTCCGCACCGTAAAAAAGTTTTCCGCGAAGATGGACGCGATCAGGATAAAGAAAAACAGTAAAATCAAGCTGGAGTAACGGTATATTATTTTCTTTACATTCGTCTTCATCAGGCGCCCTCCTCCAGTATCGCGTATTTCATAATATTTTCACCGGTTTTCTGATCCCCGGTCAATTCCCCTTTGCATTTTCCGTCGTGGATGACCAGAAGCCGGTCGCTCATGCTGATGACCTCGGGCATTTCGGAAGAAATGATAATGATGGCCTTCCCGCTGTCCGCCAGTTGGTTGATGAGCTGGTAAATTTCGTACTTGGCACCCACGTCGATCCCTCGGGTGGGCTCATCCAGAATCAGCACTTCTGCGTCGGTATACAGCCATTTGGCCAGAACGACCTTCTGCTGGTTTCCGCCGCTTAAGTTCAACACCAGCGCTTTGGTGCCGGGGGTTTTGGTTTTTAAGGTATCTACATACTGCGCGGCGACGGAGTTCTCTTCCCTGCGGTTGACAAATCCGGCGCGGCAGATTTTCTTCAGGGCGGCCAGTGTGGTGTTTTCACTGATGGAGCTCTCCAGCACCAGGCCCTGGGTCTTGCGGTCCTCTGTGACCAGCGCGATCTTGTGGGAGATGGCTTCCTTCGGCGAGTGGATGGTGACCGGCTTTCCGTGCAGAATAATTTCCCCGCCGGTCAGTTTGTCCGCTCCGAAGATGGCGCGGACGATCTCGGTGCGTCCGGCACCGACCAGGCCGGCGATACCCAGCCGCTCCCCTTTATGTAAAGAAAAACTAATATGCTCAAATACTCCTTTCCGGCACAGATCCCGGACCTCCAGTATCACCTCATCACCGCAGGTGCCTGCCCGGACAGGGTATTCCTGATCCATGCTCCGTCCCACCATTTTTGAAATGATCGTCTCTTTGGTCAGGGATTCGATGGGATTCGTATCGATCACCTCTCCGTCCCGGATGACGGTTACGCTGTCGCACAGCCGGAAGATCTCATCCAGCCGGTGGGAGATATAGATCACGGTGACCCCCTGCTTTTTCAGATCATCGATGATGCCGAAGAGATGTTCCAGCTCTTTGTCTGTTAAGGTGGCGGAGGGCTCGTCCATGATAATGATTTTAGAATTCTGGGACAGGGCTTTGGCGATCTCCACCATCTGTTTGCCGGCCACACTTAGGGAGCCCACCCGAGCGGAGGGATCCACATCCAGGCCGACCCGCTTAAGAAGCGCTTTTGCATCCTCATGGACTTTTTTCCATTGGATTCCCCGTATCCCTTTCTTCGGCAGACGTCCCACATAGATATTCTCCGCGATGCTTAAGGAATTGACCAGATTGAATTCCTGGAAAATAATACTCAGTCCCAATGACTGCGCGTGTAAGGGGGAAGTGATGGTAACGGCCTGCCCGTCTATCGTAATCTGCCCGGAATCCATAGGGATGATCCCGGTCAATACCTTCATCATCGTCGACTTCCCGGCGCCGTTTTCCCCTACTAGCCCGCGGACCTCGCCCCGTTTGACATGAAGGCTGATGTCCTTGAGCGCCTTCACACCGGGAAAGCTTTTCTCAATATGGTCTAATTTCAGAATGTATTCGTCTGTACTCATACGCATTCTCCGTTTCTACAATCTATCCGCACCGCAGCCGGCACGCTCTTTTCGATCGAATGAAAAGCTGAGGATGGGGCAAGCTTTCAAGCCCCATCCTCAGCTGGCCTGCCATCCTACCAGAGTAAAGCAGGATCATAGCTGTCTACATTGCTCGCATCCAGCATGTCAATCTTATCCTTGTACCAGGTTTCAACGGTTTCACCGCTTATGGCTTTAACCAGAACTTCTATAGAGGTACGGCCTTCATCCACCAGGGGCTGTACGCTGGTTGCCACGATCTCACCGCTTTTCACCATGTCTGCGCCGTTCTTGCTTCCATTGTAGCTGACAACTTTTAAGTCTTCTCCGGTGTATCCCATGGACTTCATGGCCTGTGCAACGCCGACGCACATAGTATCGTCATGTACCCAGATTCCGGACAGATCCGGATATTTTGTTAAAATGTCTTCAGTGATGGACATTGCTTTTGCTTTATCAAAATCAGCGGATAATTTGGTTACCACTTCGATGCTGCTGCCCTTGATGGCTTCCTCAAATCCTTCCGTACGCAGGGTAGCGGCGGAGGTTCCGGCGGTACCTTCCACGATGGCTACTTTTCCGCCTTTCTCGCCCAGCGTTTCCAGCATCTTCTTGCCGGCCGCGGCGCCTACGTCTTTATCATCGGCTCCTACAAAGGAGACTACATATTCTCTTCCGGATTCATCGATATCCATAGCGCCCATGACGACCGGGATTCCGGCTTCCTTGGCAGCTTTTACCGCGGGGATAATGGAGGTTCCGTCAACCGGGTTTAAGACGATACCGTCAACCTTCTGAGATACCAGGGAGTTGATCTGATCAGTCTGCTTGGAAGCATCGAATCCGCCGTCCAGCTCGATCAGCTCCACGCCCAGCTCTTTTGCCTTTTCCTGGATGCCCTGTGCGAATACTTTTACAGCAGGTGCGCTTAACATACAGTAGCATACACCGATTTTTAATCCGCTTGCACCGGCGGTGCCGGTCTGAGCGGCGTTCGCCGCGGGACTTTCCGTAGGAGCTGCATCCGGGGTGGCTTCCGGTGCGGCGGTTTCAGCCGGTTCGGCTGACGGTGCAGCAGCGGGCGCTTCTTCTTTGGCGCCGCAGCCGGTCATCATACCTGCAACTAACGTAACGGCTAATAAAATGGATAAAAGTTTTCTTTTCATTTTTGATTTCCTCCCTTGTTCATTATACATTTTTGTTAAAGAGTTTCTGTAAACCATTGTTTAATATCTTCAAAGACGAGCATCCGGTTCGGATCCATCGGTATGTTGTGCTCGACTCCAGGATATTCTTTGAATTTTTTCTTCCCGGAAGCCACGGCTTCGTACATGCGGCGGGACTGTTCGATCGGTACGACCAGATCCTCGCCTCCGTGGGCAAAGAAAATAGGGTTTCGGATATTTGCGCATTTTTCCAGCGGTCTGTAATACAGCATGTTGCGCAGGGAAGCCAGAGTCACATAGGTATTGACATCGCTGTTCAGGAAGCCCTCGATCAGCAGGTTCTGCTTATCCTCCTCTGTTCCGTTGTACATGTCCAGGGAGTGGATCACCTGGGAATGGCCGGTCACAGCTGTCAGCTCGCGGTCACGGTCCAGACGGGCCAGAAAATCATCAAAACGTCCGCCCGATTTGTCCCATACGCTGCGCATCCAGGTGAAACAATCGCCGATGCCGCCCATGGACACCGTGCTTTTAATCCGGTCGTCCATACCGCTGACATACACGCTGGTAGCGGCTCCCATGCTGATGCCTGCGGCTCCGATCCGGTTCTTATCGATAAATGGCAGCGTGCCGATATAAGATATCGCATTGATAAGATCCTCAGGCCAGTCGGTGGCGCAGTTCAATATGTACCTTTGGTCGTAACCGTCGCAGCAGCCTCTGAAGTCAAAGCGGGCAGTGACGAAACCGGCACCGGTCAGAACCTGGGATAAAGCGTCCAACCCGTCATTTTTGTGACGGGAATGTCCGTGGCATAACAGCACTGCCGGATATTTTACCGTCAGATCATCGGAGGGAAGAGCGATCGTAATCGTTCGGGGGGTTCCTCCGCTGAAAAAATGTTTTTGATATTCCATCTGCCGGTTCCTCCTTTCATTAATATTGCCTTGTTTTTCGGGCATATAGGTATACCCGAAGGGTGTTTCACTAAATTTGTTTATATTGTTTTGATGCCTTTATTCTAGCATACAAGAATCGTCCATTCAACGAAATTTTATTTCGTTTTAGTAAAACGTTTAATGAAAAAGAATTTTCTTGCATTCGTAAAGCATGTAAAATATAATAAACATAGTAAAAGCTTTATAGTACGGATTTCACGTACAGATATCTCCAAACAGATATCCGTAACCGGATCTTCCCAAACAGAAGCAAACAAGTATTCAAAAACAGATATCCAAAAACAAATTCTCTCATATTAGAAAGCCCCAAATTACAATAAATTACCAAATGATAAAAGAACAGGAGGAAGCAGCAATGATTACCATTAAAGATGTAGCGAAACAGGCAGGTGTTTCGATTGCTTCCGTATCAAATTATCTTAATAATAAGAAGAACATCAGCGCGAAGACCGCGCGGACGATCCAGCAGGCCATCGACGACCTGAACTATGTGGTTCAGAATTCGGGAAGAGAGTTGAAAATGAAGCGGAACCAGGATATCGGTATTGTCTTCCCAACGATTTCGGAGCCTTATCTGGAGCGGCTTCTCAGCAGCATCAAAGGATATCTGTCCCAGTACGACCAGACCTTTGTACTGGAACTTACGGACTCTGACCCAAGGCTGGAGACCAAAGCGATCTTAAACCTGATCGGGCGCAACGTGGCGGGGATGATCCTGTATACCTGCCAGCCCCAGAACAGAGAGATCTTCGAGAAACTGGAAAAGTCAGGAATCCCATATGTATTGATCGACCGAAGGCCGGAGAATTTTGACTGTAATTTTGTAACCGTAGATAATAAAGAACTGTTCCGAAGAATTACAGGAGAGCTGCTGGCGAAGAATTATACCAGGATCGCCCTGGTCTGCGGACCCGACAGCTACCGGGAAAATATTATGGCACGTATCGGTTACGAGACTGCTTTCGAAAATGCGGGAAAGGAAGCAGAGGCTGAGAATATCATATTTACCACCGCGATCCGGGAGTGCGGATTCCGGGCGGGGATACAGCTGCTGGAACGGGGGGGACAGATCCCGCAGGTGATCCTGACCACCTCCTATAGGCTGGCGGAAGGCTTAAAGTATGCGCTGAAGATCTATCATCTGGATGAGGAAGAGCAGGTGCAGATCATATCCACCGGTGATTCCATGGACGATGTGTTCCATCATGACAATGCCATCGTAAAGACTTCCCGGGGCGCTTACCAGATCGGGGAGGAGGCAGGAAAGCTGCTGCTTTGCAATATCCGCTCCCCCATCGTTTTCGAAAAGCAGCAGGTAGTGTTTCAGGATGATTACAATATCGCGCATCTGGAACCGTCATTGGAAATTAAAGCCCAGAGGCCGACCCAGGCAGCGGAAGAAATCTGTGTATTGCTGCTGGATGATGAAACCTCCGTCAGCGGACTGTCCCGTCTGCTGACTGATTTTTACGCGAAAGAAAATATCAAGGTAAAAATCAAGCGGGTGCTGCCGAAGGATTCCTTCGAATATATCTGTAACTACTGTGAAAGCGGCAGCTCTCAGATCGATGTCATCTTATTTGATGTCCCCTGGCTGGCCTACTATGCGGATAAAGGATATCTGCTGTGTCTGGACGAACTGATGGAAGCCTATCCGCTGAACACCAGCAATTATCTGCCCAACGCGTCCAGCCATTACAGTGTATACAATGGGAGGCACTATGCGTTGCCCTATATGGCCTGTACCCAGCTGCTGTTTTACCGGAAGGACATCTTTTCCAATGAAGAGATCGCGGATGATCTGGAACGAAAATATATGATACCGCTGAAAGTGCCGAAGAACTGGTTCCAGTTCAACGCGCTGGCCAAATATTTTACCAGAAAATATAACCCGGATTCCCCGGTGGAATTCGGCCACTCCATGGCGGTCTCGAACCCGGATCTATTCCTGTGCGATCTGATGCCCCGGATCTGGGACTACGGCGGAAGCCTGTTCAACCGTCAGCAGGCCCTGCAGTTAAATACACTGCAGAACCGCAAAGCGGTCCGAAGCCTGCTGGAGTCGATCCAGTATACCAGCGATGGGCTGCTGTCAAAAAAGCCGGCAGATGCAGCGGTGGACTTTATTAATGGAAACACAGCCATGTTTTATACCTTTTATAACTATGCCACAGGGCTGGTGGACCGGCTGCAGTCAAAGGTGGTGGATAATTTCGGATACACCCGGATTCCAGGAAGTTCGGTTCTGTCCGGATGGAGCCTTGGAATCTCTAAGAACAGCCGGAAAGCGGAGGCGGCGTTTAAGTTCATCCGGTGGGCCTCCGGCTCCGATATTGCGATCCCTCATACGATACTGGGTGGACAGTCTCCGAATATTTCCGTATATCGGAATTATGATATGGTGTCCCTTTACCCCTGGCTTCCCCGGGCGATGACAGAATTTGAAAAATCACAGGAGCGGCTGCCGCAGACGACGGCGAAGGGAAACGTGATCAATGAAGATGAATTTGTACATATCCTCTACCAGGGTATGATGCCGCTGGTTCAGGAGGCGATGGAAGGGCATACGGCAAATCTGGAACAGCTGGAGGACGTATTTGTCATGCTGCAGGGGAAATTAAGGAAAATATTATAAGAGATTGGAATGTACAGACATACTGGATTAAGAACGGATGCTGCCATACAGAGGAAGAATTGGAGGAAATACTCTGTAATAAGTATACACTTGTATGCTGATTTATGATATTATCATGGTAAAGTATGGGATAAACCAGTGATGATATAGCGTAACACGAATGATGGAGGAATTTGGATGAAGAAAGGTGACAAAGGACAGGATAAGACATACCGGGAAGTACTGGACGCTACGAAGAAATTAAATAGAGAAGAGGAAAAACACGATCTTAAAAAAAACATGTCAATGGAAGAGAAAGTCTTTCTTCTGCACAGTGGCAGTGAAAATATCAAAGAATCGTTTATAAAGATGATAGAATCTGAGGAGTGGACACCGGATGAGGGGGAGTATCCGGAACCGGAGATTATGGAACAGATGCTGTCGGAACTGCCCGAGTTTTTTATTATCAAAGGCCGCACCGCCAGAACGTGGGAACAGGTTCTTACGGATTATAACAAAAACAGCATGATGAAGCTTTGCAGTCTGTTGGATGCGGAGGTGAAATCCGGCTGGAACAAAACGCGGCTGGCGGCCAGTGTTGTACAGACGCTTACGCAGACGCCTATGACATGGATAGGACTGTACAATGAGGAGACTGTGCATTTGTTTGAAGAAATTATGGACCTTGAGACAGGGCAGATGATAGAGGTATTCGGGAAGGAGCTGGAACTGGAAAGGCTGGTTTTAAGCGGTCTGATAGATCTCTCTTATGATGCGGTGACTCACAGCATTCGTGTGATGGTACCAGTTCATGTCCGGGAGGCTTTCCATAAAACATTCTATGGAACTGCCAATCAGAAACTGATCGTAAAGTTAAACAACTGGGAAGAAATCACTTCGGGCGCCTGCTCGTTGTACGGAATGGTGGAAATAGAGCACTTATTAGCCATATTCAGAGCTGCCGGTGAGAAGATGCCTGTGGACCAATGGGCAAATTTCATCAAGGATCGTTTTATTCTATGGGAAGAGCTGTATATGTTTGAAAAAAGCGATCAGTTCTTTGTCTCACTCATTCCGGAAGAGAAGTGCGGGGATATACTGACGCAGAGAGCTAAATACCCGAATCTGGATTATCGGAATTTTACACTGGAAGAAATTCAGGATATGTATTGGGATGAGTATTTACCGGAGCAGGAATATTATCAGGAGATGGAGGAGTGCTTTTGTATAAATCTGGATATGCCTGAGGAGATGGCGGAGTCGCTCACCTATCACTGTGTGAACCTAGCTATGGCGGGAGGCAGTATTCGTGAAATCATGGAAATGATGGAAGTTATGGCCGGGATCGGGAAGGATGACGAACGGGAGATTGTCAAAAGGTTAGTAACTGATTTGAGGAAAAAGGTTCCCCAATTTGGGCTGAAAGGGCATTCGCTTGAAGAAGTCCGTGGAGGGTATACGGTCATTTAGCAATTATATTTACCGGAAAAGGCAGAATGCGAAGGGCTGATCCGGTGGGTGGAGGTGTGAGATGTTCGACTTGTTGATTAAAAATGGGGTTATCGTTGATGGCAGCGGGCAGCGTCCTTTTACGGGGAGTGTCGGGATTCTGAACGGAAAGATTACTGCCGTTATACCGGAAAACGGGGATTCCTTAAAGGAGATCCGCGCAGAACGGGTCATCGATGTTAAGGGGAAGTATGTGACGCCGGGGTTCATCGATATCCACAGACACGCGGATGCGGCTGTCTTCCGGGAGGGGTTTGGTGAGCTGGAGCTTCGCCAGGGGCTGACGACGATCGTGAACGGCAACTGCGGGCTGAGCGTGATTCCCTGTCCCAAGGAGCGGCGCCAGGAGATCTTAGGCTTCCTGTCCCCGATCGTGGGTACTATGCCGGCGGGTGTTCCGCTTCACTCGTATCGGGCGTACATAAACGCGGTGAAGGAACAGAAGCTTCCGCTTAACGTGGGTATGCTGATCGGAAACGGGACGATCCGGGCGGCCAGTGCCGGTTACCGCTGTGGAAGCCTGACGGCGGGAGAGCTCAGACAGGTGCACCGGTATCTGGAAACAGCTCTGGCGGATGGAGCGCTGGGAGTATCTCTGGGAATCGTCTATGCGCCGGAATACAATTATACGGCTGAAGATTTTAAGAAAGTACTGGAACCTATGAGGGGCAGCGGGGTTCAGCTGTTCACGCATATCCGCGGCGAGGGCGACAATTTTCATGCTTCCCTGAGGGAAGTGGTGGGGATCGCACGGTCCCTGGAGGTACCACTTCATGTGAGCCACCTGAAATGTGTCGGTCAGCGCAACTGGGGACATGGAATCGCAAAGGCCATGGAAATCCTGGATGAGGCCAGGGAGTCAGGGCTTGCTGTCAGCTGTGATGTGTATCCCTATACGGCAGGCTCCACACAGCTGATTCAGATTCTGCCCCCGGAATATCTGGAGGGCGGAGTTCCGGGAATCCTGAAGAGGCTGACCGATCCAAAGATGAGGAAAAAGCTTACGGATATATTACAAAAACCTGGTGTGGATTTTGAGAATCTGGTGAATCTGATTGGGTGGGAGAATATCCGGATGACGACGTTAAACCGGGAAAACAACCGGGAATATTCCGGTAAGTCAGTGGCAGAGATCGCACGCCTGAAGGGTATGGACCCTTATGCATGCGCTTACGATATGCTGGTGGAAGAAAATTGTGAGATTTCAATGGTGGATTTTATCGCCTCGGAGGATGATGTCAGGAAGGTGCTGCGGTATCCTTACAGCAATATTATCTCCGACTCGGTGTATCCGACGGGCGGGATTCCGCATCCCCGGCTGTATGGCACATTTCCGAGAGTGCTCGAGAAATATGTGAAAGAGGAAAAAGTGCTGGAGCTGGAGACGGCGGTTAGGAAGATGACTTCTGTGCCGGCGTCAGTGTGTAATCTAAGTTCCAAAGGCCTGATCAGGGAAGGAATGGACGCGGACCTGGTGGTTTTCGATCTGGACCGGATTCATACGGGGGCGGATTATGACCGGCCGAAGGTACTGGGGGAAGGGCTTTCCTATGTGTTCGTGAATGGGGAGCCGGCCGTGGTCCGAGACCAGATTCAGAAGCAGTGGTCCGGCCGGGTGCTCCTGAACGGTGATGCTTTGCGGTGAGAGCCGGCAGCATTAACAGCAGCATAGATGAGACAGCCGGAAGGTGAGTGCACCTCACCTGTCCCGGTGAAAACGAAACGAAAAAATAGTCGTCAGCTTGCCAGGGCTAGGACGGCTATTTTTTATGCGTATAATTCAGAATCGTCACGAACAGCGACGCTGCGGTCAATATGACTATGTAAGAAAACATCCCTCTAAAAGAACCGGCCGGTAAATAAGCCCGTGAATCTGACAAAAAACAGCATGTACAGACAATGTTAAGTGGAAAATAAGAATATCTTAATAAACTTATAAATCAAACTTAAAGGACTTTCCCCGAAACTCTGATACCATTAAAACATCTTAAAACGAGTCGCGTATCCACTGCTAAAAACGAAAAGATAAAACAATAGGTTATTTAAAATAAAGTGGATCAGAAGACCAATCAGATCAGAGGAGGGTCTAAAAATGGAACTGAAAAGGATTGCGGTTTTATTCGGAGGGAATTCAAACGAGTACGAAGTGTCCCTGGAGTCCGCCCATGCGGTGATCACACATTTGAATCGTGAAAAATATGAGGTAATCCCGGTGGGAATTACCCGACAGGGCGGCTGGTACCGTTTCAGGGGAGAGGCGGAGAAAATCCTGGAAGACACCTGGTGCAACGGACAGGACTGTACACCGGCGATCATTTCTCCGGACCGGACGCAGCACTGCCTCATTGAATTCCGCCAGGGGAGTACGCTGAGAACCCCTCTGGATCTGGCCTTTCCGGTCCTCCATGGTAAAAATGGGGAGGACGGCACCGTACAGGGCCTGATTCAGCTGGCTGGCATCCCGCTGGTTGGCTGTGATACCTTAAGCTCCGCGATCGGCATGGATAAAGACATTGCCCATACGGTAGTCCAGGCGGCTGGAGTAAAGGTACCCCGTTCCGTGGTTCTGTATGAAGAGATAGATCACGAAAAATTGGCCCACTGTACATCGACCTTCACCTATCCTCTGTATGTCAAACCGGTAAAAGCCGGTTCCTCCTTCGGAATCACCAGAGTAACCGATACTGCCTGCCTGTTCGAAGCGGTTCAAAACGCTTTCCAGGTGGATGATAAAGTGGTGATTGAGGAAGAGATCCCCGGCTTTGAAGTCGGATGTTCTGTTCTGGGCAACCTGAAGCTGGTGATCGGAACGGTGGATGAGATCGAATGCCCCGGAGGCTTCTTTGATTTTGAGGAAAAATACCACCGCAAAGAAGCCAAGATCCATATGCCTGCCAGAATCGACGCGGAGACTGCTGCAAAGATCAGGGAAACCGCTGCGATCATCTACCGGGCGCTTAACTGCAAGGGTTTTGCAAGAGTGGATATGTTCCTGACGCCGGAAGGTGACGTGGTATTCAATGAAGTAAACACCATACCAGGACTTACCGCTGTCAGCAGATATCCGAGCATGTTAAAGGATGTGGGTATTTCCTTTGAAGAGATGCTGGACCGGCTGGCCGGGCTGGCGCTGGAGGTATAAATGAAAACAATCACTTTAAAGAAAGAAAATATAACAGAAGGCAGTCTGATCCTGGTCAACAGAAGCTTTCCGGTATCCCCGGAGCGCAAGGAGGTATCCCTGAAGCCGGTCCGCCCGGATTATGCGGATATTCTACTGGCAAAAGAAGCGGTGGAAAGCCTTGGAAAATTGCTGCGGGACCTGGAGGCGGAAGCGCAGATCGTACCGGTCAGCGGATTCCGGACCAGAGAGGATCAGGAAGACATATACACCAGTTCCATGGAGGAAAATGGAAAAGAATACACGGTAAAATACGTGGCGCCGCCCGACGGCAGCGAGCATCAGACCGGCCTGGCCATTGATCTGGCGGAAAATCTGACGGACATTGATTTCATAGCGCCGGAATTTCCCTATACGGGAATCTGCCAGCTCTTTCGGCAGCTGGCGCCCAGATACGGCTTTGTGGAGCGCTACCAGCAGCGCAAAGAAACGATTACCGGCGTGGCGCAGGAGCCCTGGCATTTCCGGTATGTTGGCAGGCCCCACGCATCCCTGATGCAGATGCATAATTTCGCACTGGAAGAATATCTGGCTTATCTGAAAAATTTTCCATATGACGGAAACCATCTGCTCATCGATCTTCATGGAAAGCATTACGAGATTTTCACGGTGGAAGCGGGCGATGAGCCGGTTCACATACCTTGCCCGGAGCTCTGCAGCTGTACGGTATCCGGTAACAACGTGGATGGATTTATTATCACTATGTTCTGGCAGAACATAATCGATTAGAGGGGGATCTTAATGAAAAATGAGAGGGAAAAATTAGAATTTTACGGCGGAGAATGGGTTTCCTTTCTGCCGTTCGTCATCTTCATCGTGTGTATTGTCATTACGACATTTTACTTTGGGTCGATTTCCGATGGGGCGCTGTGGCTGCCCGCGTTTCTGGGACTGCTGCTCTCCTTCTTCCTGGCCAAGGACAAAAAGCATTATGCGGACGCCATGATCGACGGGATGGCCAGCAAAGAAGCCATCGTGCCGGTGGTCTGCTGGCTGTTCGCGGGAGTCTTTTCCAGAATCCTGCGGGAATCCGGTCTGGCTGCCGGAGTGGCAGGTCTGGCGGCGGGGATTGGCGTCAATGGTATTCTCTTCGCAGTGATCGCGTTTATCGCCTCCGCGATCTTCGCCACGGCCTCCGGTACCGGATTCGGGACCATCGCCGCCGGCATGGGGGTACTTTATCCGGCCGGTCTGGCGCTGGGAGCCCATCCGGGGATTCTGGCCGGCGCGATCATCTCAGGCGCGGCCTTTGGGGATAATCTGGCCCCTATCTCGGATACGACGATCTGCTCTGCGGCTTCCCAGGGTGTGGATGTGCCGGGAGTCGTGCGCTCGAGGCTTAAATACGCGCTGGCTGCCGCGGCGCTTACGATATTGGCCATCGTGGCGGCCGGAATCGTGCTGAACCAGTCCGGCGCGCCAGCGGGTTCTTATGCCTATGATCCGAAAACTTTGTTCATGTTCCTGCCGGTAATCCTGACGATTATCATAGCGGCCAGGACGGGAAATATTATCATCGCCACCAGTATCGGCATCGTGGCGGCCGGGGCGGTCGCAGTGGCGGCGGGCCTGATCGATATCGTGCAGATCGACGCGGCTGAGGCGTCCATACCTGCGTTGTTCTCCGTATCGGGGGAAGGGCTGGACCGGACGGTGGGAGGCGTACTGTATACCGGTCTCAGCAGCATGATCCAGGTCTGTGTGCTGGCGCTGCTGCTCTTTGGGGCAACCTCGATCATGCGGGCCGGACACGGTGATCTGAAGCTGCTGGGGGTCATCAGCCGTATCGCCAGAGGGCCGGCTGCTGCTGAAGTCGTGATTTCCCTGATGGTGATCGGGCTGTCGGCCATCATGGGTCTCAATGCCCCGGCAATCCTGGCGGTAGGAGCTTCTTTTGCGAAGCCCATTTCCCAGAAATTCGGAATCAGTCCGTACCGGACGGCGAATCTGTTGGATGCACAGTCCAATACACTTGTATACTGTATGCCATGGACGCCGGCAATTATCTATACCCTGGGATTCGCGGCTGACAGCGCGGCTCCACTGACGGCAGGGCAGATTACTCCGTTCGTGTTCTACTCCTTCGCCATGCTGGTGGTTATGGCTGTCAGTATTATATTCGGCGTCGGACGTCAGGACGGCATGAGGGCCCTG
The DNA here is from genome assembly GCF_019042245.1 of Diplocloster modestus. Taxonomy (GTDB): domain Bacteria; phylum Bacillota; class Clostridia; order Lachnospirales; family Lachnospiraceae; genus Diplocloster; species Diplocloster modestus. The sequence goes on along the minus strand of NZ_JAHQCX010000014.1, from coordinate 118,626 downwards.
GCCCAGAAGGAGCAGGAAAAGGGAGGCGCTTTATCATGAAAAGAAAACGGCTGACAGAGCTATTTCCCTTCCTCCTGCCCCTGCGGCAGAAACAGAGAAAATTCCTGTTCTACCTGAAAATGAAATTTGACAAGGCAGTTTATTGCCATATGAAGGAAGAAGGCCTGCTGCCCCACCTGATCTTCGAGACACATTCGCTGTTGATCAATCCGAATACAGGATACGATATCCAATATCAATATAACAAGGTTCATAATCTGAAGCTGGCCGTGAAGACCATGGACCGCATTCTGATCCGCCCGGGTGAGACCTTTTCATTCTGGCAGCTGGCCCGGTACGCGGACAGGCAGGAGCGATATAAAGACGGCCTCTGCCTGGTGCACGGCGAGATCCAGGGGGTCTACGGGGGAGGGCTCTGTCAGCTGAGTAATCTGCTCTATTGGCTTTTCCAGCACACGCCGCTATCTGTCGTGGAGCATCATAACCATGCGAAACACAGCTTCCCGGTACCGGAATCGGGAGTGCCAAGCTGGGTGGACGCTACGGTTAGCGAGGGCTGGCTGGACCTGAAGGTGCGAAATGAAACCAACGCCACGTTTCAGCTGGATTTTTCTTTTGACGAGGAATGTCTGTATGGATGTATTCTGGCGGACCGTCCGGTTCCGGTGCCGGAACTGGACGGGGCACCGACGGACGCCGGCGAACAGGCCAAATAGTGACGGGAATTAAATCGTATAGGCCGGATCCAAGAATGGATCGCCCCAAAGGGGCGGGAACCTCTTGCCAGCAGGACCGGGACACAACTTGCCATTCGGCTCAGACAGTGTCCCGGTCCTGCGGCGTTTGTATTTCTGCATGATCTGTTCCTTATTTTTTACTGATATTTTGTCTGTTTTAAATGATTGATTCATGATTATAATATAGAAGAAAAGGAGAATTATATATGATAAATATTAGAAATGAACAGGAAGCGGATTATGCGATAGTGGAAGAAATCACCAGAAAAGCTTTTTATAATTTATATGTTCCAGGATGTGCGGAACACTATCTGGTTCATATCATGAGGCAGCATGAAGATTTTCTGCCGGAATTGGATTTTGTGATTGAATTAGACGGTCAAATTATAGGAAATATCATGTATACGAAAGCGAAACTGGTTGATGAAACCGGAGAGGAAAAGGAAATCCTCACTTTTGGCCCGGTTAGCATTTTACCCGGATACCAAAGGATGGGGTATGGAAAAATGTTAATAGAGTATTCCTTAGAACAAGCTGCTGCACTTGGTTACGATGTGATTGTAATATTCGGAAACCCGGGCAATTATGTTAGCCGTGGCTTTAAGAGCTGTAAAAAATACAATGTCTGTCTTGAGGACGGAACGTATCCGGCGGCGATGTTGGTAAAAGAGCTCAGAGCAGATGCCTTAGAAGGAAGAAAATGGTTTTATTACGATAGTCCGCTCATGCAGCTTGACGAAGAAGAAGCACAGCGTTTTGATGAAAAGCTGGAAAAAATGGAGAAAAAATACCAGCCGAGTCAGGAGGAATTTTATATTCACAGTCATTCTGTGGTGCATTAGCAGTGTTCACAGTCCTCGCTGATTATTATTTTCATCGCAATTAAGCAGCTGAATACATTGCTGGGCGGCCACCAAATGGAAAGAGTCTGAAAGCTATTATCTTTACATAAAATGATCCTGGCACAAGTTGAAACACTTCAAACTTATGCCGGGATGTTTTATTTTGTATTATGTCTCGTATAGCAGGCAGAACGGAATTTATGATTATCTCACAGATTGCAAATACGCTTAAACTGCCCCTAAAGCGGCCATCGTAATATAGTTATAAGGCTGGTTAAAGTGCGGCAGGAAGAACACATCCAGCAGTTTCAGCCGGTCAATCGTAACCTGCTCCTGAATAGCAAGTGAAAACATATGAATCCCCATCGAAATATCATAATCGGAACACATCTGCGCCCCCAGGATCTGCCGTGTCTTACGGTCATAGACAATACGGATATTCACCTTATAATTATCCTCCCGGATAAATGCCGGTTTCTGCAGATCCTCAAAATCCGACACAGCGGCATCATAACCCAATTTCTCAGCCCTGGCCAATGTCATCCCGGTTGACACCATATTCAGGCCGAAAATACGGATCGCATTGGAACCCTGTACGCCGGGAGACTCCAGATGGGTGCCGCAGGCATTGTGCGCTGCGATGATCCCGCTTCGCACAGCATTCGTAGCCAGTGCGATATAGCTGGTATCCTGAATGGAATTGTCGTAAACCGTGGCGCAGTCCCCGACGGCGTAAACATCGGGAAGGCTGGTCTGCTGACGGCGGTTTACCTGGTAGGCGCCGTTTTTAAACAATGCCAGATGATCTTTACCCAGAACATTATTGGGACGGAATCCGATGGCCAGGACGACCATATCCGTATCAAAGGTACCGCTGCCGGTTACGACCCGCTCTACTTTTCCTGAGCCTTCCAGCGTCTCTACGCCTGTATTTAGAACCAGGTGGATACCATGATTACTGAGTGTCTCCTCCATGCGTCTGCAATATTCCACATCATAATAATTCCCCAGTACATGAGGAGCACAGTCGATCAGTGTAACGTCCCTGCCGTTGCGGACGAAGGCTTCGGCCAGTTCGACACCGATGTAGCCGCCGCCTACTATGGTAACTTTGCGGATCGACGGGTCCTTTAACTTATCGATCACATCCTGGGCATTCTGGTATAGCTTCACATACTGTACATTCTGAAGGGTGATGCCCTCCATGGACGGAGCGATGGGCAGGGAGCCGGTAGCCAGGATCAGGCGGTCGTAAGGCTGGTCATATTTTGTACCGTCTTTTCCGGTGGCGTGGACGACGCGGCGATCGAAATCGATTGTGTCCACAGGAGTCTCCATATAGATTCTGGCTCCCTTTGATTCCAGCGTTTCCTTATTGGAATAGAAGAGGCCTTCCGGACCGTCTATCTGATTCCCGATCCAGAGTGCCATTCCACACCCCAGAAAGCTGATGTTGGAATTGGCGTCAAACGCGACTACCTCTTTTCCTTTATAGTTATCGAGAATCGTGTTTAACGCGGCAGTTCCTGCATGATTTGCACCTATCACAACGATTTTTTCCATTGCTTGTTCCTCCTGATTTTTTTCAGCATTTTATTTCAGACTGAAGTGGTTGAAAGTCTTTCTCTTATTATTATGAAAATTGTCCGGGAAAATGTAAAGGAATATTAGAAATATTAAAAAAGTTTAAGAAAGTAAAAAATATGACATCGGTTTTTCAAAGATAGTATACCAATGCAAGAAACGGCTTATTGCCGTTCAAAGAGCCAGGATTTACAATAAATATATCAAAAAATTCATGAATTTTTGAGGTAACTGAAGAAATGAAAGATATCTTTTGAAAAATTAAAAAATAGTATTGTTTAAGGAGAGGAGTAAAAGAAATGCCTGATTTTTACATAGAACCGGAAAAGAAGCTTCCCGTATTTGCCAACGTGGATGTACTGGTCTGCGGCGGCGGTCCGGCCGGAATCGCCTCGGCGGTTAGCGCGGCGAAGAACGGAGCGAAGGTGCTGTTGATCGAGCGGTTTAATTGTCTCGGCGGACAAGGTACCACGGGCCTTGTGACTTCATTTATGTCCATGTCGGCATTTACCGGAGGGCGGCAGGTGATCAGGGGAATCTGGGAAGAATTCACCAACCGCATGGTAGAGATGGGCGGATGCATTAAGCCGCCCCAGTTGAAAGAGAGAAAACCTTATTTTGCCAACAATCGTCATGAACCGGACACGGAGATCTGCCCGTTTGACCCTGAGGTATTCAAACTGGCGGCGGATGAAATCATGGAGAAATATCAGGTAGAGGTATTATTTCATACCTATGTCACCGCAGCGATCAAGAACGGCAATGAAGTACAAGGCGTTGTGATCGAGAATAAATCAGGCAGACAGGCTGTGTTTGCCAAGAGGATCGTAGACTGTACCGGAGATGCGGATATCATGGCTTATGCCGGAGCACCCTTTGAAACCGGTGTGGGTGAGCATAACGGGGAGCAGGTGAAAAGCCCGGTATCCACTATGTTCTGCGTGGAGGGCCTGGAGCCGGATACGCTGACCTGGCAGGTGGACAAAGAGCTGGCCTACGGGGCTGTGAACCTGTTCCCATTGATGAGAGACGACGAGTTTCGTGCGGAAATGACCCGGGTTACCGGCATCGATCCCTGCAATGCCGCGGAGATCACGAAGGGAGAGATCGCCTGCCGAAAGCAGATCCCGGAAGTCGTGGATTGGATGAGGAAGAATCTGAAAGGGGCGGAGCATGCGAAACTGACAAGGATCGCTGGAATGATGGGCATGATGGTCTCCCGCCGGATTCTGGCTGAATATAAAGTGTCGGCGGATGATATTTTGAATTACCGGCTGTTTGAGGATACGGTAGCGATGAATGCTTACGGTGTGGACATACATAATCCGGATGGCGCAGGATGTGAACTGTACTGGCTGATTCCCGGCCATGCTTATGCCATCCCCTATCGCAGCCTGGTACCCCTGGAGGTGGAGAACATCATAGCTGCCGGGCGGTGTATCGCCGCAGATGGAATCGCTGTGATGGCTACCTGCTTTGCCACGGGTGAGGCGGCGGGTGCGGCGGCAGCCTTGAGCGCTCGTCAGGAGGTTCCCCTTCGGAACTTATCTGTCAAATGTTTACAGCAGACTTTGAAAAAGCAGGGAGTATACTTGGGAGAGGAAGAACCCGAGGTTCCCGAACCACGTTATATACACATTTCCACAATTTAATAAAGCGGGACGTTTTATAAAGGAGAAATCACTATGATAAAAAAGACAATTTCAATTAGTGTGATGACTATTTTACTTGCCCTCGGAAGTATCGGGTGCGGCAGCCAAAGCGAAGCTGCTGATTCAAATACCCGGCAGAGTGAAACGACTGATTCCAATGCACAGCAGAACGATGCGTCTGGTTCTGATACAAAGCAGAGCGGGGCGGCAAGCGATCATACATATAATTTCACATTTGTTTCCCCGCTGGTGAACCATGAATACTGGATGGCCGTGGAAGAAGGCGTTCAACAGGGGGCCGAAGAGTGCGGGGTCAGTGTTAATGTGCTGGGAGATACGAAGGTGGACGTGGATGTGATGGTAAAATACATTGACACCGCCATCGCATCCAAAGTGGACGGGATCGTTACCATGGCTCTTTCGCCCGCAGCCATTGGCCCGGCCATTGACCGGGCTGCAGAAGCAGGGATTCCCGTTGTACTGGTCGATACGGACGCCCCTGACAGTAAGCGGGCCGCTTATGTGGGCACATCGAATTATGACGCGGGTTACGAAGCGGGAACTGCGATGATCGGCGCGACCGGCGGCAAAGCTAAGATCGGAATTATCCGCGGGTCAGAAAGTCAGGAGACCGATAACGACAGAATCAAAGGATTCCAGGATGCCATAAAAGATCAGCCGGATATGGAAATTCTGACTACGGAGGCTTGTAATTCCGATATGCTGACAGCGACCCAGAAGGCTCAGGATATGCTGAAGGCCTACCCTAAGATGAACGCTATCTTCGGAAGTGAGGGCACCGGGGCTGTAGCTGCCGGAAAAGTCATCACTGAGCAAAACCGGGTGGGAGAGATTCGTGTCATCGGATTTGACGATACGGCGGAATGCCTGGACTACATCAGAAACGGTGTGGTGGACGGCACGATTGTCCAGAAGCCGAATTACATGGGCTCCAAGGCGATCGAGATGCTTACCCAGCTGAATAAAGGAGAAGAACTGGAAGAGACTCTGATTAATTCCGGTGTTACATTGGTGACAAAGGATAATGTTGAATCTTATAAGGCGGAATAAAAGATATCGCACAGCTCCGGCACAAAAGCGGCAGTTTTCTCTTTGTGCCGGCAGATGCGGCGTTGGAGGTAAACATGCAAACTAAAAAAATTGAATTGTCCAACCTGGTAAAGATTCTGCCGTTTGCAGTGCTTTGCATTGTAACCGGCATAATCAATCCGGTATTTTTTTCTGTTTCAAATCTGATCGATCTGGCCCGTTCCATTTCTTTCCTGCTGATTGTCAGCGTCGGTGTAACCTTCGTGTTGTTCGGGGCCAGCCTGGATCTGTCCATCGGTTCCGTGATGGGGCTTGGCGGGGCGGTCTGCGGGCTATGCCTGGTCAATCAGGTGCCGATCCCGGCAGCAGTGGCGGCGGGTCTGCTGGTATCCGGTCTGATCGGTGTATTGAATGCGCTGCTGATCGTCAATTTACAGATTCCCGCCCTGATCGCTACGCTGGGTACGATGTATATCGCCCGGGGTGTGGTGAATGTGATGACCAGGGGAGAACCCTATTATCCGCTGCCGGAGGCATTTATGAAGCTTGGGCAGGGGACGCTGGCGGGGATTCCGTATTCCGTATTCATAGCGCTGGTGATCGTATTTGCTTCCCATTTCGTGATTAGAAAAACCAACTATGGGCGCAGCCTGATGGCGGTGGGAGGAAATAAAGAAGCTTCCAGGCTGTCCGGGATCAATGTGAAGCGCATCCTGTTTACCGCCCATGTCTATGTCGCGGTGCTGGCCGGGTTCGTGGGTGTGATCCTGGCATCCCGGTTAAGTTCGGCCCAGCCCAATTCCGGCGACGGCTGGGAGATGACGGCAGTGGCAGCGGTGATCATCGGAGGGACCAGTATGTACGGCGGCTATGGCTCTGTCATCGGGACGATCCTGGGCTGCGCCATGATGGAAGTGCTGTCCAATGCCATGGTATTGCTCCATGTCTCCGTATACTGGCAGAAGATCGCCATCGGAGTCATCATGATCGCGGCGGTGGGAATGGATACTTTCCGTTTGAGAAAGATATCCGGGAACGCTTAAGCGGCTGCATGCAGAACGGAATAAAAAGGAGGGGAAATATGCCAGAGGCAATCTTGAAAATGGAACATATCACGAAAGAATTTCCAGGTGTCAAGGCGCTTGCCGACGTCACGATCGAGGCGTACAAAGGAGAAATCTTATCCATTGTCGGTGAAAATGGGGCAGGAAAAAGTACGCTGATGAAAATATTAAGCGGCTCCTATCCGCATGATACATATGAGGGCCGGATACTGACCGGCGGAAAGGAAGTACGGTTTTTAAGCACAGGCCAGTCGGAGGAAGCGGGAATTGCCATGATTTATCAGGAACTGAATATGCACCTGGATCTGAACGTGGCTGAGAACCTGTTCCTGGGCAGGTGGAAACAGTTTGGGAAAATGATCGATTGGAAACAATTGTATCAAAAGGCAGAGGAATATTTGAAAATGGTAGACCTTAAGGTGGACCCCAGAGAGATCCTGCGCAATCTGAACACCAGCAGGCAGCAGCTTATTTCCATTGCCAGAGCCCTGTCCCATCGTCCGAAGATCCTGGTACTTGACGAGCCAACTGCTTCTCTGACCCTTGCAGAATCCGAAAAACTGTTTGCCATTATGCATCAGCTAAAAGAGCAGGGTTACACCTGTATCCTGATTTCCCATAAGCTGGACGAGGTGTTTGAGTATTCGGACCGAATCATCGTGATGCGGGACGGTATGGTGATCAATTCCCATGAAAAGGCCCAATTTGACCAGTCAGTAATCATCGCGGAAATGGTTGGAAGGAAAATGGGAAACCTGTATCCAAAGGAAACCGTACCGATCGGCGAAACCGTACTGCGTGTGGAAGGATTTTCTGTTCCTCACCCCCAGAACGCGAAGAAACGGATCGTGGAAGATATAAGTTTCGAGGTACACCAGGGAGAAATCCTGGGAATCGGCGGATTAGTAGGAGCCGGCCGGAGCGAGCTGGTGGATGCGGTTTTTGGAAAAACAGCGAAACAAAGCGGCAGACTGTATATGAATAACCGGGAAATAAGGATCAATACCCCGGCAGATGCCATTGCAAACGGTATCGCCCTGGTGACGGAGGACAGGAAGGCGGATGGTTTCGTGGGCGGTATGAGCATCCAGAATAATATCACGCTGGCTTCGTTGAAGGAGATCGGACGGTATGGTATGATAAATGCAAGTCTGGAAGAGAAGGCTGCGCGGAAATATTTCGAAGAACTCAAAGTCAAAGCCAATCATCTGAATGTCAGGGTAAACACACTGTCTGGTGGTAACCAGCAGAAGGTGGTGCTGAGTAAATGGCTGATGCGGCATCCCAAGGTTTTAATCCTGGACGAACCCACCCGCGGCATCGATGTGGGCACGAAATATGAGATTTACAAAATCATGGTAGGGCTGGCGAAGCAGGGAATCGGGATCGTCATGATATCCTCGGAACTGCCGGAGCTTATCTCCATGTCGGACCGGATCATCGTACTGGCGAATGGCAGGCTGACCGGTGAACTGAACGGGCGGAATGCCACGCAGGAAAAAATTATGGAGCTGGCAACAGTTGGGACTGTAATTTAATGGAGACAGAAACTTGAGAAAGAATAGAAACACGATGAAAGGCAGATTCAGCTTATGTTTTACCGTCATACTGGTTTGCTTCGTATTGACTGCCGCGATATTGTATAAGACCACGGACCGGGTCCAGGCCAGGATGAGCCGTCTCCTGAGCATTCATGATCAGGCCTCTGGAGTGCGCGCTTTGGTGGGGGATCTGGTATCCTCCTACCGTTATTATGCCATCTCCGGCAATCTGGATGAACAGGCAATTTTGCAGCAGACCATGGAACGGCTTGAGCGGGACTCCGGCGAACTTCTGGAAGATGTCTTTGCGATCGGGTACGTAAGGGATGTGGAAGATCTCGGAAATATGATCACGACGATTCTGGATCAGACCAGGGAGGCGCTGGTCCATCACAACAAGGAAAACGGGAAATCGGCGATCGAATATTATGAGCAGCTAAGCTATACGCAGGAACTGATTGATGGATTTTATGAATATGCGTATCTGGCGATCCGTCAGCTGTCCACCGATGAACAGGACAGGATTAATGAGGAAAAGCGTTCTATTTATGTGGTACTGTTCTTAAGTCTGGTTATCGTGGCGGGTACGATCGCGGCTATGCTGCGATGGTTGGACAAGATGGCGGGGCTGTCTGCCAACATGCAGCTGGAACTGGAACGCAACCAGCAGAAGCTGGAAAAGGCGGATATGGAAAAATTGCTGAGGGACAGCCAGATTATGGCGCTTCAGGCCAGAATCAATCCGCATTTTATGTTTAATACGCTGAATATTGTGGCCCAGATGGCTTATGTGGAGGGCGCGGAGCAGACGGAGCAGATGATTGAGGCGGTTTCAGATTATTACCGGTATAATCTGAAAGATATCCACTATATATCCTGCTTCCGGGATGAAGCTAAGAATATTGATGATTATATTTATATTCAGAAAATGCGATTTCGGGATAGGATACGGTTTGAGACGGATTATCAGGAAACCATTCTTACCGGTCGGATTCCGGCGCTGGTGCTTCAGCCTTTGGTGGAAAATGCGATCGTGCATGGGCTGGGAACCTGTATGGAACATGGGGTGATCCGGATCAGGTTGATCAGGGATCGTAATATGGATCGTGAACAGCAGTCTGACTTAAGCTATGTAAAAATAGAGATTCAGGATAACGGAGCAGGGATTCCGGATGACAAGCTGGAAGCTGTCCGGGCCATGTTTGAAGGCAGAGAGACCGGCCGTATTTTGCAGTCTGACAGTATCGGTCTGCAAAATGTGATCCGCCGCCTGAAAGCCTTCTATGGAACCGAAGCAGAGTTCTATGTAGACTCTGCTTCGGGGAAAGGCACATGTTTTGTATTTTACGTACCCTTTGTGGAAAATACGGAATAATTCACGTCAGCCGTTTAAAATCACTGACGGTATGGCCTGTATATTTTTTGAATTGTTTACAGAAGTAAGAGGGATACAAGTAGCCGACTCTTGCGGAGAGCTCTTTTACATTATCAGTACCCTGATGAATCAGGCGGATGGCATGAGTCATACGAATATCTGTCAGGTAACCAATAAAATTTTTATCCAGTTCATTTTTGAATAACCGACTCAGATAGCTGGGATTCATTTTAATATAATCAGCAACACTTTCTAATGAAATATTTTCACTGTAGTGCTCTTCAATAAAATCAAGGGCCTTTTTTAAATGGGTATTTATCCCCTGGCCGGGTTCCGGCAGAGGAGATGGAGGAGTCTGCTGCATCAACTCCTGAAGTGTGCATTGGTAGGAATGAGCAGCCTGTGTTATGTCATCCCTGAATAGAGGTCCAAAAGAGATTATAGGGAGTGCAGGACACAGAGGACGCAGCACTCCGGTGAATAGTTCTGTCAGATCCTGTTTCCATCTATCGCAGTCATGAGCGGATAGAAGCTTACCGGAATAAAACAGAATCGGCAGTACATTTTTTTCAAAGGGACCGATCATATAATCAAAGGAGAGTGACAACCGGGAATGCAATTCCTGAAGCAACTGATCCTCTTTCGTAAGGTTAATGGACGAGGAAAGACTGCTGCCTGAGGAATCAGGAGCGTCTGCGGAAATGCGATTTTCCGTGCAGAGAATTCCGTCTGAAAAACGCAGGGTAGCCACAAAACCGCTCTTAAAGTTAATAGTGAAACGGTCCGTATAGCGTGAAATCGTATCCGGGCTGGCCATATTGCGCAGTAATGCGGACATGAAGGACAGCTGTGCCAGGGGCCGAAGCTCTTCCAGAATGGCGTGGGAATTCTCATCTCTCGATATCTGAGCGCGTTCCAGATTAATTTTTTCAATGATTTGATTCAAATGGGTGGTCAGCTCCGCTTTTTTCACAGGTTTCAGAAGATAAGCGTCTACCTGCATATTCAGCGCGTCCTGCGCATAGGTAAAATTACCGTAGGCTGTTTTAACAATGACATGAAGAGACGGATGATCCCGGCGCAGAAGCCTGAGGGCCTCCAGACCGGTAAGTCCGGGCATCTCAATGTCCAGAATGAGCAGGTCCGGCTCATACCGGCTCACCTGTTCGATCACCTGAGGACCGTTTTCGGCATCGGGTAGCACCGTTATATCTTCATAGTTCCGATTTAGAAAAATACGAAGGGATTTCCTTTCCAGTTCTTCATCATCTGCGATCAATACGGATATCATATGTCCTCCTTAGTCGTTTTGCTGGATCCTATAGAATATCGCCAGTCTGTTCTGCTACCTTAAAATGATACCATAAACAGCTCGGATTTTAAATGTGAATTCCATGGGAAAATCGGTACTAACCATTCATCTCCCTGCATACAATGTAAAAACATCGAAATTGTAGGGGGATTTCCTTGAAAGGCTATATAGAAGAACGCGCGATTGACATCGCCAATTACATAATCGACTACAATGCCACAGTGCGTCAAACCGCGAAGAAGTTTGGCATCTCCAAGTCGACCGTGCACAAGGATGTAACGGATCGCCTGCTCCAAATCAATCCCACATTGGCCCGGCAGGCTCGTAAAGTATTGGATGTCAATAAGTCAGAACGCCATATAAGGGGCGGCTTAGCTACTCGGGAGAAATATCTTCATCAGCATGAGAGTGAAGGGGTTCAGGAGTAGTCCGACTCTTCGGCTGCAAATCAAACAGAAACGACAGACTCTGGGTTAAGGCCTGTTCCACAGGGACGCATTACGCGTTCCCGGTTCATAGGCCCCTGCGCGCCGGCGATGAATGCCGCCACGCATCCGGACTCTGTCGTTTTGTTTTTGGCGGTTTTGGGACATGTCCAATTCGAATGTATTGGTTGGTTTGGGACATGTCTGATTGGACAGTATTGGATCACTCATTTGGGAAAATTGTCATTTTTCATGAAGGATCATGTAAAATTTTGTGGGGAAAAGAGATTGACTTTCTTAACCAATCGTTTACAATGAAAATTGCATTAAGGGGGATCGAGATGAAAGAGCAGTTAGAACGAAAGACGGAACCGGTGTCGGAGCAGGAAATAGGACCGGCGATAGAGAAAAAGTCAGAAGCAGTGACAGAAGCAGTGACAGAAGCAGTGACAGAACCTAAGAAATTATTTTCAAACGTGGATCTCAGAAAGTTAATCATTCCATTAATTATAGAACAGCTTTTGGTGGTCATGGTTGGTATGGCGGATACGATCATGATATCCGGCGTAGGAGAAGCGGCGGTCTCCGGGGTTTCCCTGGTGGATACGGTTACCGTGCTGTTAATCAATGTATTTACGGCGATGGCGACCGGTGGAGCTGTGGTCTCAGGACATTATATCGGGCAGAAGAGAGAAGAGAGGGCATGTAAAGCGGCGGATCAGCTTGTTTTATTTACCTTAGTCTCTTCTTTTGTTATTATGATGGTTTTATTAGTGGCACATCAGTTTATTTTAAGCCATGTGTTCGGCCGGATCGATGCGAATGTTATGGAGAACGCGAAGATTTATCTGCTGATCACGGGCGTGTCGCTGCCATTTCTGTCTGTGTATAATGCATGTGCCGCGCTGTTCCGGGCCATGGGGAATTCGCGGATTTCCATGATGATCTCGCTGCTGATGAATGTGATTAATATTACCGGAAATGCGATTTTGATCTATGGCGCGGGTATCGGTGTGGCAGGCGCGGCGATCGCCACGCTGATCTCGAGAATCGTGGCTTCGGTGGTGATTCTGGTGCTGCTGCGTCAGGAGAAGCGTCAGATTCATTTGAGTAAAAAATTCGAATGGCGGTTTAACAGACATCTGGTGAAGAAGATACTGCATATCGGAATACCGAACGGGTTGGAGAACAGTATGTTCCAGCTGGGGAAAATTCTGGTGCTGAGTCTCGTTACTTCATTTGGGACTACGGCTATCGCCGCGAATGCGGTGTGCAATAGTGTGGGATTATTCCAGATATTGCCGGGATCGGCGCTGAGCCTGGCGGTGGTGACGGTGGTGTCTCAGTGTGTGGGAGCTGGGGATTATGGGCAGGTTACTTATTATACAAAGAAATTAATGTTTCTGACCCATGTGTTTATGGTCGTGACGAATCTGGTGGTGGTGCTGGGGTGCCCGCTGATCGTGATGGCGTATAATCTGACGCCGGAGACGGCGAAGCTGACGACGGAGATATTGATTTACCATGCGGTGTGCTGTATGGTGATCTGGCCGTCCTCGTTTACGCTGCCGAATGCGTTGAGGGCTTCGAATGATGTGAAGTTTACGATGATCGTGGCGATTGCATCTATGTGGGTATGCAGGATTGGGTTCAGTTATGTTCTGGCGAAGTTCCTGGGCTGGGGAGTGTTCGGAGTCTGGGTGGCGATGACGATCGACTGGCTGTGCCGGGCGGTTTGCTTTGTGGTACGGTTTGCGCGCGGGAAGTGGAAGCTGCAGAGGATATAGAAAGTGCAGAGATTATTTAGCAATCTTGGCATAGTTATTTTGCTAAATATGTATATAGAAGGAATGAGATTGGATTAAGGCGTGAAAAATCAATACTTGTCAATTAGAGGTATCATATTTTATAATGTAGAGAAACTATTTGCTAGGATATAATCATGTGGATGATCAGTGATTAGCTTAAATAGGGAATGGGGCACAGGTTGAATCGAACATACAGGAGGAAAAACGTGGATAGAGAATTAGTAATTGTGTTGGATTTTGGCGGACAGTATAACCAGTTGATAGCAAGACGGGTGAGAGAGTGTCATGTGTACTGTGAGGTTCATCCTTACCGTTTAAGCCTGGACAAGATTAAGGAAATGAATCCGAAGGGAATTATTTTTACCGGAGGTCCGAACAGTGTCTATGGGGAGAATTCTCCGCTGTGCGATCCGGGTATATTTAAACTGGGGATCCCGATATTGGGAATCTGCTATGGAGCGCAGATGATGATGCATCAGCTGGGAGGAAAAGTGGCCCAGGCTCCCGTGCGGGAATATGGAAAAATGGAAGTAAATGTGGATAACTCATCCAAATTATTTGGGAATGTGTTGAAAAGTTCGATTTGCTGGATGAGTCATACGGATTATATAGAAAAACCGGCGGATGGTTTCCGGATCTGTGCGGTTACAGAGTCCTGTCCGGTGGCGGCGGTGGAAAATGTGGCGCAACGGTTATATGCCGTGCAGTTCCATCCTGAAGTGGTGCATACACAGGAAGGTATGAAAATGCTGGCGAATTTCCTGTTCGAAGTCTGCGGCTGTGCCGGGGACTGGAAGATGGATTCGTTCGTGGAGACTACGATCCGGGCGTTACGCGAGAAGGTGGGGAATGGAAAAGTGCTGTTGGCCCTGTCCGGCGGCGTGGATTCTTCGGTGGCGGCGGTGCTGCTGTCCAAGGCGGTTGGAAAACAGCTGACCTGTGTTTTCGTGGATCACGGTCTGCTTCGTAAGGATGAAGGGGATGAAGTGGAAGAGGTGTTCGGACCGAACGGGCCTTACGATCTGAACTTTATCCGGGTGAACGCACAGCAGAGGTTTTATGTGAAGTTAGCCGGGGTAGCGGAGCCTGAGCGGAAACGGAAGATTATTGGGGAAGAGTTTATCCGGGTGTTTGAGGAAGAGGCGAAGAAGATCGGAGCAGTGGATTTTCTGGTGCAGGGGACGATTTACCCGGATGTGATAGAGAGCGGTCTGGGGGATTCGGCGGTGATTAAGTCTCACCATAATGTTGGAGGGCTGCCGGATTATGTGGATTTTAAGGAGATTATCGAACCGTTACGGGATCTATTTAAGGATGAAGTCAGGAGGGCCGGGTTAGAGCTGGGGATCCCGGAGAAGCTGGTGTTCCGTCAGCCGTTCCCGGGGCCGGGTCTGGCGATCCGGATTATCGGGGATGTGTCGGAGGAAAAGATACAGATTCTGCAGGAGGCGGATGCGATCTTCCGGGAGGAGATGGCCAACGCCGGGCTGGATAAGACGGTTGGACAGTATTTTGCGGCGCTTACGAATATGCGGTCGGTTGGAGTTATGGGGGATGAGAGGACTTATGACTATGCGATTGCATTGCGGGCGGTGAATACGACGGATTTTATGACGGCGGATGCGGCGGAGCTGCCTTGGGATGTGATTGGGAAGGTGTCTAGCAGGATTGTGAATGAGGTTATGCATGTGAACCGGGTGCTGTATGACTGTACGGGGAAGCCGCCGGCTACGATTGAGTTTGAGTAACACAAAAGTAATATATGTTATTTGTTATGACAGGCAGTCTTTTTGGATTGTCTGTCATCTTTATAATCTTTCAGAGTTGGTGGTCAGAAAGGTATCATGTCTCGATAGGTATGGACTAATAAGTGAAACGGTGTTTAGCTTTTCTGTATTTAGATAAAATAATTGTGTTTTGGTATGTAAATAATTCTAATATATTCGTATTTGACACTGTTGAGTTTTAAACATCTATGATACAATTTTATAAATATGAAGGAGGGAGGAGTTTATGAGTAAGCTAATAAAAATTGATGAAGATTACGCAAAATGGATACAAGGTTTAAGTGTTCGTTTTCGAAATATGTAAATAAAAGCGGCAACTAAGGTTAATCAGGAAATGCTTATGTTTTATTGGTCTTTAGGGAAAGATATTGTAGAAATGAAAACAGAAAATAAATGGGGAACTGGAATTTTGAAAAATCTAAGTCAAGATTTAAAAGATGCATTGCCAGATAAAAATAGTTTTTCTCTGACTAATCTTGGATACATGAGACGATTCTATTTATTGTATTCGTCAATTTACCCCCAAGTTGGGGCCGAAAGTGAATTAGAAAAAATTTCTCCCCAAGTTGAGGGCAAATTGTTTCGTATTCCATGGGGACATCATAAATATATCATAGATAAATGTGGAAGTGACCCAATCAAAGCTATTTTCTATGTTAACAAGGTACTTGAAAATAATTGGTCTCGTGCAGTTCTACTTAATTGGTTAAGTACAGATTTATATGAAAGACAAGGGAAAGCTATTACCAATTTTAACAGTCAGCTTCCATTAGCACAGGGAGACTTGGCACAGGAAATCACAAAAGATCCGTATAATTTTGATTTTTTAACTATGACAGAAGGATATAACGAAAAAGAGTTGAAAGATGCTTTGGAAGATAATATTGTTAAATTTCTTTTGGAGCTAGGTAGTGGTTTTGCCTTTGCTGGTAGAGAATACCGGCTGGTGATTGGTGATACAGAGAAGTTCATTGATTTACTTTTCTACAATATTAAGCTACACTGTTATGTTGTCGTTGAAGTAAAGATGGATAAATTTGATTCAAGTAATATTGGCCAGCTGGGAACCTATATAGTTGCAACCAACCATATTCTTAAATCTGAAGAGGATAATCCTACTATTGGGCTATTGATATGCAAAGAAAAGGATAATGTTTTGGCACAGTATGCGCTTGAATCATCCAATGAACCAATAGGAATTTCTGAATATGAGTTATCTCAATTATATCCGGCAGATTTTAAAGGATCATTGCCAAGCATTGCTGAAATTGAAGAGCAATTGAGTTAGCTTTTTTTGGAGTCTAAACTCATGGTGCTAGCACCATGCAGAAAGACACTCAAGATATTATATCTGTAATACCCGTATGATACCTTTTCTATTCAAAACGAAAAATAAGCGGTATAATTTGAATAATACAAGCATGAAAACAAATGAAAAACCACCAAATATTTAACATTAATGTTAATCCTATAGGGAGTTTGAATGAGGAAAGGGTATGATGATGTCAGAAATATAGGTCAGAAATATATGCTTTGGTGGTTGACAAATTATGGTATAGTGATAATATTAAATAAAATTTGTAATAATATTATTAAAATAACGAATGATAATATTTAATTTGGGGAGGACACAGTGGCAGCATCTATTAAACAAATGGTATATGATGGGGTACTATGCGATATTATCAATGGGGTCTATCCCCTTGATCATGTTTTTAATGAGAAGGAACTTGTGGAGAAATACAATGTCAGCAAATCGCCGGTGCGTGATGCTCTGATTGAACTTTGTAATGAACAGGTTTTGCGGAGCATACCGCGTTATGGCTATGAGATTGTACGCATTACAGAAAGAAGGGTGAGAGAAATTACGCAGTTTCGGAAACTTCTGGAAGTGGAGGCGTTTCGTGTAAATTGCAGGAATTGCTCTGATCTGATGTTAAAGAGGATTGTGGATTTTAATCGTGAAGCCAATGCCGGGTGGCCGAAAACACGTTATGAGGCCTGGCGTACCAATATTGACTTTCATTCAATGCTGTATTCCTTTTCAAATAACGAGTTTGTTCAGGAAGTTCTGGAAAAGTCTTTGAGTGTTCTTTATCGTGCCTATGCACAATTGTACTGGCCCTCCAAAGACATCAGCCTGAATTGGAAAGAGGATTATCATAATGCGATTGAGTATCATTTGCAGAAAGGCGATTATGATGCTGCGACCGAGATGTTATGCAAGGATATTGAAGATATCTCGGTTTATATTACAGATTAGAGTTCTGAGAATGCATGCAGAATAAGATAAAAAATTGATAAAAAAGAGAACCCGGAAAGTGGCAGTAATGTCGCTTTCCGGGTTTTTTGATATCGCAAAGGCAGATGTTCTTTTTTGAAAAGATTGTGCAGAACGTACAATATATAGAAAGTTATACATTTGTTCTGTAAGATTTAGACAAAAAGTGCAGTCCCTTTTTATCTAATAAGCTTATTGACAATATTACTAATAATATTTATAATCCTACTATAATGATTTGAGCATTACTCAGGGTTAGTACAACGTGCAAACATTTCATTTTCAACAAGCTTACAAAAACAAAGGAGGTAAACTAGTGGCAATTAAAAACGTAGCATCAAAAACAGACAATGAAAAAGCCAACATTAACAGAAGCCAGGCAGAGCATCGCGCAACCTGGATGGCTCTAACTTATGAAGAGGCTAAAAAAGCCGGTGCTGATGCTGAAACTATTACAAGAAAAGCGATTAAGCGTACAGGTAACATTCATGGCCTTGGATGGAAGGAGAAGACCGGGGATATTTCTGATTTAACTAATTTTGACAAAGTCTTTTTTAATGATACCGGAAAGGCAACGTTCGAAATCGAAACGTCCAGTACGGAAGACGACGTCTATGCAGAGTTTCATTATTGTCCTCTTCTCGCCGCATGGCAGAAGATGGGATATGATGATGAAACCTGCGCGCTTCTTTGCGATATGGCAATGGATGGCGACAGGGGTATTGCCGAATCTATGGGGTACAAGCTTGAACTTACCGATACAATTGCAAAAGGCTGCGCCACCTGTAAACTCCATTTTCATAAATAATGGAGAGGCATTCTGTTAAAATGAGTAATGGTCAAAAAATTAAATTCTATTTTTAATTTTATTAGGAGGATCTAAGAATATGGAATATGTAAAATTTGGTAAAAGCAGCTTTGAGGTTTCGCGTATGGTTCTGGGATGCTGGGGACTTGGCAGTGATTTCTATGGTAAGGTGGATATGGATACCGTTGTTGATACTGTACATGCAGCGGTTGACGGAGGCATCAATTTGCTTGACACAGCTCCGAACTATGGAAACTCTGAGGAGGTTCTTGGTAAAGCCCTTAAGGGAATCAGAGACAAGGTTATTCTCGCCACAAAGTGCGGCAATATCAAGTATGAAGGCGGTTCTTACAAGCTTTTGACACCTGTAAGCATGAGACTGCAGTTGGAAGAGAGCCTTCGCCGCCTTGATACAGATTACATAGACCTGTATCAGATTCATTGCCCGGATTATAACAGCTCTATGGAAGTTGCTTATGCTACCATGAATAAGTTCAAAGAAGAAGGATTGATTCGGGAGTGGGGTGTTTGCAACCACAATGCCCAGGAAGTGCTGAATGCTGCTGATGCGGGTGCTGTGTCTGTTCAGACAATTTACTCTCTCACAAGAAAAGATGCTGGAAGAGATATTATTCCTGTTGCAGCGAATGCCGGGCTGGGTGTTGAAGTATATGGCGCGCTTGCAGGTGGATTGCTTTCCGGTAAGTATGACAAGCCCAGAGTTGTCGAGAGTGCGGAAGAACGCCGGCCTATGTTCTATCATGAGTTCCGGGAAGAAAACTGGGCGAAGACCGAGAAATTACTTGCGGTTCTTAAAAAGGTTGCTGACGGACGTGGTCTGCCCATGTCTCAGGTTGCAATTAGCTGGACTCTCAGCAATCCGTTTGTTTCCTGCGCGCTGGTTGGCGCTAAGTCTCCTGAGCAGGTGGAAGCAAACATTGCAGCCGCTTCTGTTAAGCTTACAGAGGAAGAAATCGCTGAACTCAATGCAACAGTATATTGATTGCACGGTTAACGTGATAGGTTGACGAGGTATTAAGGAGACACGAATCAAATCGGTGTCTCCTTAAATAAAAAATAGTAGCGCTCGAAAAAACCTCGCTGACTATTTTTCATGCATCGCACGTAAATGCCCAGAAATACGGGCATTAAGTGCTCATAGCGATAAAAAAATATCTTAAATGGAGAAGGAGGGGCAAAATGAAAAAAAGAGTATTAAGTGTATTGCTTGTAGCTGTAATGGTGGTTGGTTTATTGACATCCTGTGGAACTTCTGAAAAGACACCTGTTGATGCCGGAACTACGGCGATGGATGGGAAAACTGGTTCACAAGGTATTACTTCCGGTATGGAGGCTGTGGATGGGCTGGAAGCGAATGCTCCTGAGGCTCCCACGACTACCGGAGCCGATGTTAAGATTGGGTTTGTTTCCACTGGTGTATTGGGAGATAAAGCGCTTACAGACACTACATGGGCAGGGTTAAATAAGCTGAAGGATGACTATCCGGATGTAGAGATTAAAATTTATGAATCACCCAATGGAACAACAGACTGGGAACCCAATATTATTGCAGCTTCCGAGTGGGCGGATTTGGTTATTGTGAATGCTTCCTCCTGCGGTGAAATTCTTTTAAGCGTTGCTGAGCGTTTTCCAGATGTCTATTATGTGGCAAATGAATTTCCTGTAGAAGATAATCCGCAATTTGCCTCTGATGTTTATACCTGTAATGAGGTCTCATTCCTTTTAGGCTGTCTGGCGGGTTTGTTTACACAGAATACAGATATCCCCGGCATCAACGAGGAGCATGTTGTAGGTTACATTTCCGGTATGGAGGCTCCCACAACCCTGGATTATTTCACTGGTTTTGAAGCTGGTGCAAAATTTACCTGTCCTGATGTTACCGTTCTCCAGTCCTGGACCGGTTCCTATACCGATCCACTGCTTGCTAAAGAGATGACAAAAGGTATGATTTCTCAGGGCGCTGACTGTATTCTGGGCTGTATCTCTTCTGCAGTCGTAGGTGTTTTTGAAGCTTGTGACGAAGCTGACATATATTCTTTTGGCCTTGATACGAACAAGGATGCTGATTATGAAGGAACCATTATCACTTCCGGTTTGAAGTGCGGTGATGTTACCTCTTATAAATTTGGTAAAGAGTTTATTGAAGGTACCTGGAAACCGGGCTTTATTCTTATGGACTGTGCCTCCGGCGCTCTTGATATCACAGATATGGCCACCATAAAAGAGTATTTACAGATGGATGTAATTGACGATTATTACAATCAGGTTATTGGGATTCGTGATGACCTTCGTGCTGGTGAGATAGAGGTTCCATATATTCCTGCCGCCAGAGGTGAGGAATAAGTCAATGAAGTCTGGTTAGTTGCTATCGCTTAGGGGGTTTGCATGAAACCTGCGGCCAGGCTTTATGAGCCTGACTGCAGGTATTTTATACTTGGCGGACGAATGGCGGCTTTGAGCCGTTCAATCTAAATACATAGCCTGCAGGGAGAAAGGGAAAAGGCATGCAACAGCAAAAAACTGTTGAAATGAAAAATATTCACAAACAGTTTCCTTTTGTGAAAGCTGTAGATGGAGCCAGGTTCGATTTATTCAAGGGGGAGATTCATTCTCTTATAGGGGAAAACGGTGCAGGAAAATCCACAATGATGAAAATTCTGTACGGGATGTATCCGATCGATCAGGGTGAAATCTTTTTAAACGGTGAGAAAGTTGATTTAAGTAAATATAATACACATAGTGCCATTCAACACGGCATTGGAATGGTCCATCAGGAATTTATGCTTGTGAAGGAAATGACAGTCCTTGAGAATATTATTCTTGGCGTGGAACCTACAAAAGGAAACTCTAAGATGGCGTTGGATTTTACCGCAGCCCGAAAAAAAATCAATCATTATATAGAAAACTACCAGATGAATGTTCATCTGGATAGAAAAGTATTAAATATATCGGTTGGTGAAATGCAGAGAGTTGAAATTATCAAGGCTCTTTACCGCGGGGCGGATGTACTGATTCTCGATGAGCCCACCGCTGTTCTTACTCCGCAGGAAACTGACAAATTGTTTGAAATTTTGGATATTATGAGAAAAGATGGGGTAACGATTGTATTCATTTCTCATAAGCTCAAAGAGGTTATGGCTATCAGTGACCGCATCAGTGTTATGCGCGGGGGCAGATATGTTGCTACAGTCGATAAGTCTGACACAACGATTCCAGAACTTGCAAAAATGATGGTTGGGCGCGAGGTGTTTCTTGATGGAAAACGTTCTATGGTTGAAATGGGCGAGCCGGTTTTACAGGTAAAGAATGTCTATGTTCCTTCCGAGCGGGAGTTATCCAAAAACAGAGATATTTCTTTTGTGGTTCGGGCGGGAGAAGTTCTCGGTGTTGCCGGTATTGATGGAAATGGGCAAAGTGAACTGGGAGAAGCGATTGCAGGCTTAAGGCCTGTTGAGAAGGGCGAAATTATACTGGGTGATAAAGTGATTTCCAATAAAGCTGCGCATTACGTCAGAGACTGCGGACTTGCCCATATTCCGGAAGACCGTAATGACCGCGGTTTGAATAAGGAGCATACGGTTACCTATAACCTGGTGGCAGCGGAGATTGGAAATGCGCCTTTTTCAAAGTACGGCATCATTTCTGAGAAAGAAATGAGGAAAGTTTCGGAAGAAAGAATAGAACGCTTTGATATCCGGCCACGGGATCCACGTAATTTGGCCATGGGTTTTTCTGGCGGAAATGCGCAGAAAATTGTAGTTGCCCGTGAACTGGGGGCTCCGGGGAAAAAGCTTCTGCTGGCGGCACAGCCGACGCGTGGTGTCGATATCGGCAGTATTGAGGGAATTCGTAAGCTTATTGATCAGGCAAAGCGTGAAGGCCTTGGAGTGCTGCTTATTTCAGCGGATATTGATGAGATTTTGGCTCTTTCCGACAGAATTATTGTTATGTATGAAGGGCGTATATCGGGAGAAGTGGTCAATGACGAAAATCTGACGGATGAGAAGCTTGGTATGCTGATGTTAGGAGGCGAATCGGATGCTAAAAGTGAAGTCTGAGAAATTTGAAACAACTATAAGAATCGTTTTGGCTTTTGTTTTTTCTTTTGTTCTCTTTGGGGTGGTCATTGCGATATGCGGACACAATCCGATAGACGCTTTTTATCAGTTGTTCCGAGGCGGATTTGGGTCCAAGTTTAATTTTGGATCTCTGATTGAAGATTTTATTATGATTTTGACGATTGCATCTGCATACAGTCTGACAAGAAGAATCGGTTACTTCAATTTAGGACTAGAGGGTTCCTTTTATCTTGGCGCAATGTTCTCGGCGGCGCCGGCGTTCCTGCTTCCGGATTTGCCCAAAATTGTAATCATTCCCCTTAGCCTGGCATGCGGTTTTATCGTAGCTGCGTTGTATGGCAGCATATGCGGTATTCTGAAAGCTTATTATAACGTAAATGAGGCATGTACTACCATTTTGATGAACTATGTGGCCATTTTTTTCTGCGACTTTATGATAAACAATGTTTGGGTGTCTCCCGGCTCGCCAATCCCGCAGACCCCCTATGTTCAGGAAAATGCGATGTTTGCTAAATTACCGCTTTCTCCCAGTCGTGCGAGTACTGCAATTTTTATAGCGATTCTGGTTTACATTTTTGTGTACTTTTTGTCCTTTAGAACAACGTTTGGTTTTAAAATCAGAAATGTTGCGACTAATGCGAGGTATTCAGATACCGTGGGCATAAAGTCAAAGCGGGTGGTACTTGCCACGGTAATGCTTAGCTGTGGTCTTGGCGGTATTGCCGGAGGTCTGGAAGTGCTGGGGATTTATGGAACCTTTATTCAGAATTTTTCACAGAATTCAGCGTTCCAGGGCATTATCGCATGTCTGCTTGTAAACAACAACCTGGCGTTGGTGCCGCTTTCTTCCTTCTTCATTTCCTTCACGAGAGCAGGAGGCAGCGGTATGGAATATTATACGGGAATCTCCAGCGCGCTGATTTATACGGTGACACCCCTTATGATTCTTTTTGTTTCCATGGAGAAAATGTTTGATTATAAGAGATTTTTCGGATTTGTCAGAAAAATTTTTGTCCGCAACAAAGAGAATAACTTGAAGGCATAGGGAAGGGGGGAAGAATATGCTTGCAAATTGGTCAGAAATCTTAGAAAAGATATTTTCCTATACATTGATCCACGATGGATTTGTAGCTGCTGTGCCGATTTTTTATGCCTGCATGTGTGCAGTTATAAGCCGACAGGCAAATATCGTTAATATTGCCGCAGAAGGGATTCTTATGTTTGGGGCCTTCTTCGGATTTGCTGCCAGCTATTTTACCGGGAGCTGGATCTGCGGAGTTCTGGCGGGCATGGTGATTGGGGTGTTGGTATCGTGGTTTATGGGAAAAGCCTATCTGAATTATAAGGTGAATATTTTTGTGGTAGGTCTTTCCGTCAATATGATCGCAGCGTCCGGGACACGGTTCCTGTTGAATACCATTTTTGGGGCTAACGGTAACTTTGTCAGTGATAAGGTGCAGGCCATAGCAAAGGTGAATTTGGGATTTCTGAATAAGAATCCGGTGCTTGCCAGTCTTTTCAGCGGCTACGCGGTGACGGATCTGCTTATTATACCACTTGTCATTGTGGTCTGGTACATGTTTTATAAGACGGTATGGGGCCTTCGGCTTCGTTCTGTGGGCTTAAATCCTATGGCATCCATGACAGCGGGGATTGATGTGAAGAAGAAACAGATGCAGGCCCTCCTTCTGTCAGGGGCATGTGCAGGTATTGGCGGCGCCCATCTGTCTTTGGGCTATTCCTGCTTCTTCATTGAGGGTATGAGCGGAGGGAAAGGATTTATGGGAATGGCGGCCATGCAGTTTGGAAATGCCAATCCGTTGGCTGCCGGCGTTGGCTGCGTCTTCTTTGGTATGTCCCAGTCAGTTGCCTCCCGTATTGCGCCCTGGGGTATTCCCAATCAGTTTGTTTCCATGTTCCCTTATGTGGCTACAACGCTGGTTCTTGCTATCACTGTGATTATTCAACGGATGAAACGCCGCAGGGAAGAGTCTGCGCTGGTTGGAAAGAAAGCATGATATTTTAATTCTATAAGAAACTTCGTTTCCTATAGAGCGGCTTTCTCTGGGATGGAAGTGAAGGGAGTATAGTTACGATGATTAGAGAAGAGATAAATGATATTATGGACAGCAGGCAGAGTGATTTTGAAAAAATATCCGATAAAGTATGGGAGTTTGCGGAGACAAGCTTTTTGGAAATACGGTCTGCAAAGATACAGGCAGACTATATGGAAAAAAGAGGTTTTGAAATCATAATGCCTGCAGCAGGGATGGAATCGGGGTTGGTGGCGCATTGGGGAACAGAGGGACCTGTTATTGCCTTTTTGGGTGAACTGGATGCGCTGCCAAACTTAAGCCAGGCGGCTGATGTTGCAGAACCTAAAGCTGTTCAACCAGGAACTCCCGGCCATGGGTGCGGCCATAATCTATTTGGAGCAGGAAGCATGGAGGCTGCATGCGCTGTGAAAGAATATCTGGGAAAACACCATATAAAAGCATCTGTGCGTTATTACGGATGCCCGGCAGAAGAAGGCGGGGGCGGAAAGGTCTACATGGTTCGCGAGGGGTTATTTGATGATGTGGATGCTGTCATTGCCTGGCATCCATACCATTACTGGGACATTACCACTTCAGGAAGGGCAATTACATCGGTTTCCTTCAAATGGGATGGCGTGTCGGCTCATGCTTTACATGCGGAACAGGGCAGGAGCGCTCTCGATGCGCTGGAGCTTATGAATATAGGCTATAATTTTCTCAGAAAATTGGTCCAGGAAGATACCAGAATGTCTTATTCCATCATCGATAGTGGAGGTAAAGCCGCAAATGTGGTTCCTGACCATGCAGAAGGCCTTTATCAGCTCAGGCATCCGGATCAGAACTATTTAAAAGAAGTATTTCAGCGGGTGACAGATATAGCAAAAGGCGCTGCACTTATGACAGGTACTAAAATGTCGGGACCTTTCGTTGCCAGCAGTTATGCAAACTATTTGGTAAACAATACGCTCAATGAAGCTTTAAGAGAAAACATGGAGGAGATTCTTCCGTTGGATTACACAGAAGAAGAATTGGAGTATGGCCGGAAATTTCTGGCGGCAGGCACTCATCCCCAGGCTTTAGAGCCTTACCGGTCTGACATTAATACCGGACAGGAGCTGATTCATTCCGATGTCTGTGATGTCAGCTGGAAAGCTCCGCTAACCCATTTTTTTGGTGTGACTTTAGCTGAGGGGACGAAGCCTCACAACTGGGGAACGGTTGCACAGGGAAAAAGTGACGCGGCAAAACGCGGGATGCATGCATCTGCTAAATTGATGGCAAATCTGGCTCTTGATTTGATCGAGAATCCTGAGTTGTTATTAAGAGCGAAGGCGGAGTTTGAAGAAAGGATTAAAAATAATCCTCCGTATTCTTCGCTGATGGAAGGGTGCTCCCCACAATGATACGGTATGGGGCATTTCAATTTCTTGTACATGAACAGTCAGAAAGGATTAGAATCATGAATAAAATGCTGTACGAAAATTATGTTGCCATACTTGCAAACGAGCTGTTTCCTGCACTCGGATGCACGGAGCCGATCGCTGTGGCATATGCTGCGGCGAAAGCTCGTCAGGTGTTGGGTGAATTGCCTGATAAAATAGACGTAACCTGCAGCGGCAATATTATTAAAAATGTAAAAGGCGTAACAGTTCCGTCATCAGGCGGTCAAAAAGGGGTTGATGTTGCAGCGGTATTGGGGATGGTAGGAGGACAGGCCCATAAGAAACTGGAGGTCTTAAGTGATATCAATGATGCACACCGCCAAAAAACCCGTGAACTTATTGAGCGGGGGATTTGTTCTGTACACCTTCGTGAGGGAGAAGAAAATTTATATATATATTGTGTAGTCAGAAAAGGCAGCAAATGTGCAGCAGTTGAAATCCGGTCTTATCATACGAATATTACGAAGATTGAGCATAATGGAGAGATTATTTTTTCAAAAAGTAATGATACACAGTCTGAGGTGAATGGCGATAAAACTCTGCTCAATATGTGCGATATCTATGATTTTGCAAATCAGGTTCGTATGGAAGATGTATGCGAAATTATAAATCGACAGATTGAGATGAATACGGCGATTGCTGAAGAAGGCATTAAAAGAAACTGGGGAGTGAATGTCGGTTCGGAAGTTATTAAAAATTATGGCAATGATGTGAAATTCCGTGCAGCTGCTTATGCCGCAGCCGGGTCAGATGCACGTATGGGAGGCTGCCCCTTGCCGGTTGTGATTAACTCGGGAAGCGGTAATCAAGGAGTTACTGTTTCCATGCCGGTTATTGTTTATGCCAGGGAGCTTGATGTTTCTCATGAAAAGCTGGTGCGGGCTCTTGTGCTGTCTAATCTGATAGCTTTGAATCAGAAACGTTATATTGGAAGCCTTTCTGCCTATTGCGGTGCTGTCAGTGCGGCTGCCGGAGCAGCCTGCGGCGTGGCGTATCTGTATGATGAGAGTTTCGAGGTGATTTGCAAAACGGTCATTAATTCGGTGGGTACCATCGGTGGTATGATCTGTGACGGAGCAAAACCCAGTTGTGCATCAAAGATCCGGAGTGCTGTTGATACGGCTCTTATGAGTTATATGCTTGCAAAAGACGGATTTGCATTTGCTCATGGGGAAGGATTTGTTGAGGAAGATATCGAGCAGACGATTGCAAATATTGGCCGTATTGGGAGAGTAGGTATGGCGGACACTGACATTGAAATTCTCAATATTATGATTGGAAAATAAGTAAGTTGAGTGGATGCTAACCTTTACAAATTTACAGGAAAGGGGAACGAGATTCCGGTGAGTATTCATTGTTAGCAGATTGATGATTTGCCAGGATTTGAAAATCCTGAGAGAGGTCTTTCCGGGGGTATTCAGGCCACAGGAAATGACCCTAGCAAGGCAAAAAATAAAGAGGAATTTATGGTCAACCTGACAAAGTGTAAATGGCAAGTAAAAGTGCAACATTTTTGGCCATCGAAAGTGCAATACTCAACCTTCATTTTTCCAGGAATGTTTTCATGTGTCCAGAAACTCCATGTGGGTCATGTCCCCGTATCTCTGCCGTGTGGAGCAGAGTTCGAGTGATGAAATGTACTTGAAAAAGCCTTGTGCAAACATATTTGTTTAAATATTGGCAACGATTTGGTAACAGAAAAACCTTACTGATTTTCAAGCATTTTGAAGCTGAAAGTCGGTAAGGTTTTTCGTTTTTGAGGAAGTAAAGCGGTTTTTAATCATCCAGTGTCCTTTTTCATGGCTTCTATGAGATAGTCGCTTAATTTCTTTGAGGGGACTACTTTATGCCTGTGATTCGAGGTATTAAATTCAAGTGTGGGTTATAACTTGTAAAGTATTCCTTGATAAAATGAGTTTAGTACTGAGCTCATCTATTTGAACTGTATTCATATTTAACATTAAATCTTGTTTGAGTAAGAACCCAAATGCAGTCTGATTGCTTTCCGAGAAATCAAGGAAGCCAATTCGCTTACAAGTCAGGATATTTATGCGGCCTTTCTCGGTTAAAACACCATCTGGCATAAAATTTTCATTACTTTACAATACAATGTGAGAAAAGTATAATTAATTATAGAAAATAATATCGGACCGGTAATTAAAACTGTTTTGCGGAGGGAGACTTAGCATGATAATTTTATCATTAATTTCTGGCGGGGAGTGATTACATTCAGGTAATTACAGATTCTACATTAGAGACTCAATCTCATACATATAACAGAATCAGTGTATCTGAATTACCACGAACATTTGAAAATTATATAAAATAATTTACCCATTTACCCATATATCCTAAACATCAGATAAATAAAAATTACAGTAAGATAACCGCACCTAACCCACCATCCATGGAGATGAAAAATATGTTCCAAATTACCGACAAACAATTCCGCGCCGATACCTACGGCCCCCAGCATCACTACCATAACTGGCCCATGCTATACATCTTAGAAAACGGCAAAAAAGCTTACATAGGGGAATCCAACGACGTCACCACCCGCATGTCCCAGCACAAAAGCACGCCGGATAAAAAGATATTCAAAGACGTACACTTTATCTATTCCAGCGAATTCAACAAGTCTGTGACCTTAGACTTCGAATCCCAGCTCATCCAGTTGATGGCCGCGGACGAAATGTTCATCCTGACCAATGACAACCGCGGAATTGCCAACAAAGATTACTACAACAAAGAATACTACGACAATTTTTTCCCAAACCTGTGGAACCAGCTCCGTGCCAAAAATCTGGTCCGAAAGAATATTGCCGAAATAAAAAACTCAGACCTTTTCAAATATTCTCCCTACAAAGAACTCACCTACGACCAGCGCACAGCTGTAGACGAGATATTTACCAGCCTCCAGAACAACTGCCACCACCCGATCATTGTGGAGGGCATGCCCGGCAGCGGCAAGACAATCGTCGCGGTATTCCTGTTCAAATACCTGAGAGACTATACCGACGAGCAGGGAAATACCCCTTATCGTCATAAAAAGATAGGCATTGTCATCCCCCAAACCTCCCTGCGTGCTACCATAAAAACCTTATTCAGCCATATCCAGGGTTTGAAAGCGTCCGAGGTCATCGGCCCGTCCGATGTAACAAAAGAAAGATACGACATCCTGCTGGTGGATGAGGCCCATCGTCTGCACCAGCGTAAAAACATCACCAACATGTATGCCCACGACGGCAACAACAAGAAATTAAATCTGCCGCAAGACGCCACTGAATTAGACTGGATATTCCACCAGACAGATTGTCCGATCCTATTCTACGACAGAGATCAGGTAGTAGGACCCTCCGGTATCAATATAGAACTCATGGGCCGCACGATAAAGCAGAAATTCCAAAACAGGATGGTCACATACCACACCCTGACCAGCCAGATGCGTGTCAAAGGCGGCAGTAATTACATCAAATATATCAAAGACCTTCTGCATAATGACCTGACAAAAAAACAGTCCTTCCCGGACTACGACTTGAAGATCGTAGACTCTTTTGCCGACTTCGAACAACAGCTGGCAGAAAAGGAAAAGGCAGTAAACCTGTGCAGAATGGTAGCCGGTTACGCATGGCCCTGGAAAAGTAAAAAAGATAAGACTATAAAAGATATCAGGATTGAAAATTCAGAGCGTATGTGGAACAACCGCACCAAAAACTGGGTTCACAGCGAAACAGCCCTGGACGAGGTCGGCTGCATCCATTCCATCCAAGGCTACGACCTGAACTACGCGTTTGTAATCCTGGGAAATGACATCAAATACGATCCCGGAAGTAAAAAGGTTGTAATCGACAAAGCAAACTACTTCGACAGAAATGGAAAAGCGACAGCCACAGAAGAAGATCTGGATACCTATATTAAGAATATCTATTACGTACTGATGACCCGTGGCATACTGGGAACCTATCTCTACATTTGCGATCCACATTTGAAGCAATATATGGAGCAGTACATAGATAAAGCGTTCTAAATATTAACCTGCAGAGCGATCGCATTTACATACACTTATATAAATGCAATAAGTGTATAAATAGCTATCTGATAAGCTAATATAATTTTTCTAATAATCTCATAATATTTTATAGCTATGAGCACTTAGCGGCCGTTTTTTGTCCGCTTACGTGCGAGGCATGAAGGATCACCTTTCCACAAATGATAAATTTATTTATAAAAATGGAAAACGTTTTCTTAAAAGACAGATACCACCACGAGAAAAATACAGAAATGAAAGCAAAGTGCACAAAAAATATCCAATAAATTCGTTAAAAGTGCAAGAAATAGCGATAAATACACATCCATATATTGACAATCGTTTTCAAGGATTATATAATAACAACATCAGCTAAGAAGCTATGTCATTCCGGAAACACACGGCAAATCCGCTGTATCAGGGAAAGCCAAAGGATTGTTTTCAATGGAAAAATGTTAAAAAGTATCATAAACTGCAAAAAATATTGTTTCACAGGTAGTAAGACCCAACCGAATGAAGTTTGTCCTCAATATTTTTTTGCCCATTATTGAAAACGTTTCCGAACAAACCTACTGCCGGACATCGCATAGCCGAAGCTTAGTGAAAAATAGCGGCGATCGAAAAATCCCCGCAGACTATTTTTCATTCATCGCACTTAAACGGCCCGAAACCAGCCGCCAAGTGCTCATAATTAAAAAATGAGAAACAACCACGAAAACCCATTCAGGAGAAGGAGAACAAACGATGAAAAAGAAAAGTATGTGCCTGTTACTTACCCTGGCCATGGCTGCCTCCATTTTAACAGGCTGCGGTGACAAAAAAGCAGAGAGCGCCCAGGCGGAAGCCGGCAGCAGCAGTAAAGACGCAGAGACCACCCAGGCCGCGGACAACAGCGGTGAAGACATCACCCTGGCTTTCGTAGGCCCCCAGACCGGAGACAACGCAGAGTACGGTAAGAGCATGAAGACCGCCGCGCAGATCGCGGTTGACGAGTGGAATGAAAAAGGCGGAGTCATCGGCAGAAAGATCAAACTGGTAGACTTTGATGATGCCAACTCCAGCGAGCAGGCTGCTTCCATAGCGGAAAAGATCGTAGGCGACAGCTCCATCAGCGCGGTACTCGGACATTTCGCCAGCGGTGTCGGCATGACGGCCGGAGAGGTTTACCAGGAAGCGGGAATCGCATTAATCAACGGTTCCGCAGCCCACATGGATTTCGCCAAAGTCGGCGACTGCATCTTCCGTAATAATGCCATCTACACCACAGACGCCAACACCATGCTTCAGATCATGGACTATCTGGGCGTTAAGAAGATCGGTACCATCAACCCGAACAACGACGCAGGGGTAGCCGTTACCACAGCCATCCAGGATATGTTGGAGCGCTACGGTGATCAGTACAGCGGGGAACTGGTATTGGCAGAGCTCTATGAAGACGGAACCGTAGACTTTACCGCTACCGTAGCCAAGTTCCAGCAGGCTGGCGTGGAAGCCATCTATTCCTCCGGACCCTACTCCGCGACTGCGCCGTTTATCCAGCAGTACAGAGAAAAAGATAAAGATGTAAAATTCGTAATGTCCGCGGCCTGTTTCTCCCAGGAATTCATCGAACTGGCCGGAAAAGATGCCAACGGCGTTGTATTGGGAACCAGCTTCTTCTATGAGAGCGATGACCCGGCTATCCAGTCCTTTGCCAAAAAATATAACGAAGCTTACGGCTCCAACCCCAGTACCTTTGCCGCACAGGTATATGATGCTGCCAACGCGATCCTGTACGCCATCGAAGCTGGAAACTCCGCGGAAAGAGCGGATATTGTAAAGAATCTTCCCAACACGGATTTCCAGGGCGTAACCGGTAAGATCACCTTCGATGAGGAAGGAAACTGCTTGAAAGAACAGGTCCTTCTGGAGATCGAAGACGGAAAATACGTGGAAATCCCTGGTGTCCTGAAGAGCCAGGCAGACTGGGAAGCAGAAAACATCAAATAGCCCGGTATGACAGCATCTGTCCGGCGGTGCGCCGCTGCCGCCGCCGGACAGGGATTAAGTAAGATATGGAGGTGGCAGCTTGCTACTCGAACAGATTTTAAACGGTGTGATGCTGGGGATGGTATATGCGCTGATCGCGGTTGGTTATTCCCTGGTATTCGGTATCCTCAGACTTTTGAATATGGCGCATGGATCGATTTTCGCGTTCGGAGCGCATATGGCCTTGTTCGCGGTGGCCATGCAGTGGGGTATGCCGGCGGCTTTTGTATTCTCGATTCTTATGACCGGCTTGCTGGGCATGGTGATGGACCGGGTGATCCTGGCGCCGCTGCGGGCGAAAAACGCGCCCAATATTACCTGTCTGATCTCGGTTATCGGCGTATCCTATATTATACAGAACATGTTAATGATTTGTTTTGACAGTACGAAAAAAACATTTCCTAAGCTTTTCGACTTTGGGAATGTGGAGATATTCGGTGTGACGCTGACCAGCGCGCAGATCATGATGTTTTTAATCGCGTTGGTGTTCCTGATCATCCTGACCGTCATTGTGAACAAGACCAAGATCGGACTGGCCATGAGAGCTTCCAGAGAAAATTCAAAAGCCGCCAACCTGATGGGAATCGATGTGAAGAAGGTCGTTACCTTCACCTTTTTCCTCAGTGGTATGTGTGCTGCGGTAGCCGGTGTACTGGTATCCGGTTATTACCAGATGGTCTACTGTACCATGGGTACGGACGCGGGGCTCAAAGGCTTCTCGGCTGCGGTTCTGGGAGGAATCGGCGTGCTCTATGGATCGGTCGTGGGCGGTATCGTCGTAGGTGTGGCGGAGGCCCTGGCCGTAGCGTTCCTGGGCGGAAGCTTTCGAAGCGCCATCGCGTATGTCGTATTGTTCCTGGTACTGCTGATCCGCCCGTCGGGGCTGTTTGGCAAAGATAATATTGATAAAGTCTAAGGGAGGAAAGCTATGAAAATACTAGGTGACATCTATGCGAAGTTTACGGATTTCCTGGATGCGAAGAAAAAAATAGTGATCCCGGCGCTTTATCTGGTCCTGATCCTGGTTCCGTTCTTATTCAAAAGCCAGTATTTCTTAAGAGTGCTGTGCCTGATCGGAATCTACGCGATCCTGACCATGAGCCTGAACCTGATCGCGGGCTATATGGGACAGACTTCCATGGGACATGCGGCGCTCTATTGTCTGGGCGGATATTTCTCGGGTCTTTTGGGATCAAAACTGGGATGGCCCTTCTGGATCACATTGATTTTTGGAATCATCGGAGGAGCGATCGGCGGACTGGTTCTGGGTATCGCTACGATGCGGCTCTCCGGTTCTTATCTGGCCGTGATCACACTGGCCTTCGGCGAAGTGGTGGAGATGATTATCCTCAACTTCAACAGTGTTACCAACGGACCGCTGGGTGTGCGGAATATTCCGCGGCCAAGCCTGTTCGGCTGGGAATTCACCACCTCCAACGGCGGCTTCTACTGGCTGATGCTGGTGCTGGTTACTGTAGCGGTGCTGGTTAGCCTGGCAGTGTTAAAGTCCAAGTTCGGCCGTGCGGTGATCGCCATCAAGGAAGATGAGCTGGCCGCGAAACTGATGGGAGTTAATACAGCGAAATACCGGGTACAGACGATTATATTGTCCGGTGCCATGGCAGGTATGGCCGGAGCGTTTTACGCGTCCATGAACCGCTATATCGACGCCAACTCCTTTAACTTTGATATTTCCATGACGATCCTGTGTATCGTGATATTCGGAGGCCTGGGTTCCATACCGGGTATGATCGTCGGCTCGCTCCTGCTGATCGCATTCCCCGAGGTGCTGCGTGCGCTGGCGGATTACCGGTTTGTGGTATACGGACTGCTGCTGATACTGATGATGCGCTTCCGGCCCCAGGGACTTCTGGGCGGCTTAAGCAAAAAGCCCTATAAGCTTCCGCGGGGAGTGACACTTCCGAAGCAGCTACAGGCTCAGAAGGAAGGCAGCAAAGGAAAGCAGGTGGGATGATGGCGTTGTTAAAGGTAAATGAGATTACAAAGGTTTTCGGCGGTCTGATTGCTGTGGAGGACGTCAGCTTCGAAGTAAATAAAGGGGAGATCGTCAGTATCATAGGTCCTAACGGCGCTGGGAAGACCACGATATTTAACATGCTGACCGGTGTCTATAAAGTAAATAAGGGCACCGTCGAATTTGAAGAGAAAGAGATTCAGAACAAGGCGCCGCGGGAGATTGTCAAAGCCGGAATGGCCCGTACCTTCCAGAATATCCGTCTGTTCCCCACGATGCGGGTGATTGAAAACGTCCTGGTAGGGGATCACATTAACATTAATTATAATTTCCTGGATCTGCTTTTCCGCACGAAAAGATTCCGGAAATCGGAACAAGAGGCGGCCCAGAAAGCCATTGATCTGTTAGAGTCCCTGGAGTTGGGAGACCAGATCAACAATTATGCGAAGAATCTTCCCTACGGAATGCAGAGGAAATTGGAGATTGCCCGGGCCATTGCCACGAACGCGAAGCTGATCATCCTGGATGAGCCGGCCGCGGGCATGAATCCTCAGGAATCCGAGGAGCTGATGAATTTTATTCTGAAACTCCGTCAGAACGGGCATACCATACTGCTGATCGAACATGATATGAGCGTGGTCATGAACATATCCGACCGGATCTACGTGATCGACCACGGCAGAAAGATCGCAGAAGGGCTTCCCGCAGAAATCGCAAGGGATGAGCAGGTTATCCGCGCTTATCTCGGGAGTGGAGGTGTAGAAAAAGATGCCGAACAAGATGCTTGAGATTCATGACATACATACTTACTACGGGAGTATCCACGCGCTCAAAGGGGTCAGCCTGGAAGTGCTGGAAGGTGAGATCGTAACGCTGATCGGCAGCAACGGCGCCGGTAAGAGTACCACAGTCAGCAGCATTACCGGCACGGCCCCCGCGTCCAGCGGCAGCATTATCTTCAGCGGGCAGGATATAACGAAGATGAAATCCTGCAGCATCACCCGGATGGGCATCGGGGTTTCCCCGGAAGGCCGTGAAGTATTCGGCGGGTTAAGCGTTCAGGACAACCTTCAGATCGGGGCTTTCACCCGTAAAAATAAAAAAGAGATCGCCGCTTCCTATGAAGAAGTATATGATCTGTTCCCCAGGCTTAAGGAGAGAAGAAAACAGTCCGCGGGCACGCTCTCAGGCGGAGAACAGCAGATGCTGGCCATCGGCAGGGCGCTGATGAGCAAGCCGAAACTGCTTCTGTTAGATGAGCCGTCCATGGGGCTGGCGCCGAATCTGGTGGAAATGATTTTTGAATTGATATTAAAGATAAATAAAACCGGCGTGACGATCCTGCTGATCGAACAGAACGCCAATATGGCCCTGCAGATCGCGGACAGAGGTTATGTCCTGGAGACTGGGAGGGTGACCTTAAGCGACTCCGCGAAAGCGCTGCAGACCAATGATGATGTACGGAAAGCTTATCTGGGTTCCGCATAACAGCGGCATCTCGGATTTGCATATAAATGATGGGAGCACCCTGCGGGTGTACCTGTATGCCTTGAGAAACAGGTAATAATAAAGATAAAAAGAGGAGAACAAATCATGTCAAACGAAGAAAGAGTACAGTACAACAAAAAGGATAACTATACATACGATGAAGTGCGTCAGATGATCGAATCCGCCCTGGAAGACCGGGCCAGATATCTGGGATTTTTCTACAAGGTAATGCCCAGGGAACTCTTTGATCTGTATGCCAAAAAAGCGTTGTACGCATACGGTGAGCACAAAGCGGCATCCGGCTGCGGAGCCGGCAGCGACGGGAATCCCAAAGGTATGGCTGAATTTCTGGTATCCTGCAACGGCGTGTCTAACACTCTGGCAGTTGGGAACTGTATCTGCGACGAGACCGATGAGTATGCGACCGTCCGTATGGCAGGCAAATGCGCCCTGGTTCAGGGATGGGAAAACATGGGACTTGAGCCCGAAGAAGTGGAATATCTGTGTGATATCGCGAGCTACGGCGATTACGGCCATGCCAATGCGTTAGATTTACAGGGAACCTGGCTGTGTACCAGCGCGAAAAAAGGCTGTGAATACTGCGATTTCCGGATTGAAAAGTTAAAAGAAAAAACGATTGTCTAATTAAACATCTTAAGCGGCTGCGAAAGGGGGGTAACTCCTTTCGCAGAGCGGATGGAAGAAATATGTGCACCGCTATTCCCAAACAGAAGAATATGCTATAATAGTATAATCAGGCCAAAATCTTGGGATAAGAATGGCTGTCTTAGAATTGATGAGGATAACGGATCTTAAGGAGAGATTGGGGAAAATGATGGAAATAGGGAGTACATACAAATGAGTGAAGTAGGAATCAAAGATGTGGCCAGACTGGCTAATGTCGGAATCGCGACAGTTTCAAGGGTACTAAATAATTCGGCCGGAGTCAGCGATGAACTGAAGGAACGGGTGCTGGACGCGGCGCATCAGATTGGGTATACGACGAACCCCATTGCCCGTACACTAAAGAATGCCAAGACAGATACGATCGCGCTGATCGTTACTTCATTAAAACGTAACTTCTATATTGATTTGATAAAAGGGGTCAGTGACGTCTGCAAGGAAAACAGCTACAGTGTCCACGTGCTGGAAAGCGAGGACAGTGTGGAGGAAGAGATGAAGATGGTAGAAACGCTGGTGCATCAATGGATCGACGGTATTATCCTGGTCCCTTCCGTATCCCGCGCGGATAAAAAAACCGAAGCTTATCTGAAGTCTCTGAGCAGGCTCAAGAAGAAGGAGATCAATATCCCGGTGGTTCAGCTGGAAGTCCCGTGCCTGAACCCGTATGTGGACAGCGTGGTGGTTGATCACGACGAGTTAGCTTACCAGGCGGTCATGCATTTAACGGAAATCGGCAGGAAGCATATTGCCTATATATCCGTGCCGGAGAATTCCCCCATGGCCCAGCAGCGGATGAACGGTTACAAACGGGCGCTGCAAAAAGAGGGGCTGGCCATCGATGAAGAACTGATCATCTGCGGGCGCTTTGAGGTGCTCGAAGGGTATCGCTGCATGAAGGAACTGCTGATGAAGCGCAAAGAGATCGACGCTGTCTTCGCGTCCAATGACCAGATGGCAGTGGGAGCGCTCTATGCCTGCAAGGAAGCGGGGATTCGGATTCCCGAGGATATCGCTTTGATCGGAAATGACTGTGTCGCATTGTCTGCGGTGTCATCTCCCGCGATTTCCACCATCAGTATGCCGAAATATGAATATGGCAGGTCTGCGGCTGAACTTTTGCTGGACCGCATCCGGAATCCAAAGGAAGAATCGGTGAAAGGAGAAGTCTTACCGATACAGACGGAAGTGGTGATCCGCGAATCCACCTTGAAATCAGCTAAAAAAAGTCTGGGCACTATGATCATCGAGTAGGAGGCTAAGATGAAACAGATATCGATAGGAAATGGTGCCATGAACGCGTCCGAGCTGGCGCTTGGATGTATGAGAGACTGCCGGATACCCTTTGAAGAGGCGGAAAGCCTGGTGTTGACGGCAGCAGAAGAAGGAATCAACTATTTTGACCATGCGGATGTATACGGTTTCGGGGACGCGGAACTGGTGTTTGGAAAGATCCTGGACAGAAACCCCGGCCTTAGAAACCGCATCCGTATACAATCGAAATGTACACTGATCCGGGACGCGGAAAAGACCCTGTACCTGGATACCACGAAGAAACATATTCTGGAGTCGGTAGACGCAAGCCTTAAGAGGCTTCACACGGATTATCTGGATACCTATATGCTGCATCACCCGGATACTCTGATCGAGCCGGAGGAAGTCGCGGAGGCTTTTGATATCCTGCAGGCCAGCGGTAAAGTCCGTTTCTTCGGTGTCAGTAACTTTAAAATGATGGATCTTGCTTATCTGCAGTCCTGTCTGAAACAGAAACTTATCATCAATCAGATGCAGCTCAGCGTTGCTCATACGGAATTGATCGATTCCACGAATTCCATCAAACTGAACGAAGAACATAATATCGACAGGAGCGGATCGGTGCTTACGTATATGCGGATGAATGGTATCACAGCACAGGCATGGTCCCCGTTTCAGGTAGGATTCTACGGCGGAGTCTTTATGGGCGATCCCAAATATCCAACTCTCAACCAGGTAGTAAACCGGTTGTGTGAAGAAAAGAACGCTTCCCCTTCCGCGGTGGCGATCGCCTGGATCCTAAGGCATCCGGCGAAAATACAGCCATTGATCGGAACCACGAATAAGGAGAGGCTGAAAGATATCTGTACGGCCAGCAATGTGAAGCTGAGCCGGGAAGAGTGGTATGAGCTCTATCGGGCGACATTGAACGATGAGGGAAGAGTACAGCTGGGTAATTCCAATCAGAAACCGGCGAAATAAGAATCGTGCCGCACTGCATGCGGATGTAACGGGAGGAACGCGCAGAGCGTATACCTGAATGGAGGCCGCAGTAAATGCGGCACTGGAGGAACGCGCAGAGCGCATACCTGAATGGAGGCCGCAGTAAATGCGGCACTGGAGGATAATATGAAACAGGGAATTTATCATGGGTGTATTGAAATATTGGAGGCGGAACTGATTCCTGCGCTTGGGTGTACGGAGCCTATAGCCATTGCCTATGCGTCAGCGAAAGCCAGGGAAGTGTTGGGTGATTTCCCAGAGAAGATCACCGTCTCCAGCAGCGGTAATATCGTGAAAAATGTGAAGGGTGTGGTGGTTCCGGCCACAGGCGGGTTAAAAGGGATCGAAGCGGCAGCCCTGATCGGAGCCGTGGGAGGGGACTCCTCCCTGGAACTGGAAGTGTTAAGTAATATAACGGAAGAACACAGAAGACGGACCAAGGAGCTGATGGAGGAAGGGGTCTGTACCGCGGCCCTGTTGAATTCCACGGCTAAGCTGCATATCGTAGTGGAAATGCAGAAAGGGGATCAGACCTCTAAAGTGGAAGTGATTCATACCCACACAGGTATCGTACGGATTGAAAAAAATGGAGAAATTCTGCTGGATATACCTCACGACGAGGAAGAGATGGAAGCGGAAGTGGCGATGGATTTCCTGAACATCCCCGCCATCTATGAGTTCGCGCAGAATGTCCGGATCGAAGATGTAAAACCGGTCCTGGAACGTCAGATAGAATATAACACCACGATTGCGGAATATGGTTTAAAACATACCTACGGAGCCAATGTGGGCGCCATGCTGATAAAGATGTACGGGGATAATGTCAGCGCCCTGGCCAAAGCGATGCCTGCCGCCGGGTCCGACGCCAGAATGGGCGGATGTGAACTGCCGGTGGTGATCAATTCGGGAAGCGGGAACCAGGGGATGACCGTCTCGCTGCCGGTTATTGTCTATGCCAGAGAATTGAAAGCTACAGAAGAACAGCTGTACCGCGCCCTGTGTATCAGTAATCTGACTGCCGTATATCAGAAAAAGGAGATCGGAAGGTTATCCGCCTACTGCGGAGCGGTAAGCGCGGGGGCGGGGGCCGGAGCCGGCATCGCCTATCTGCTGGGCGGCGGTGTGGAGGAGATCGGCGCGGTGGTTACAAATACCCTGGCCAATGTGGCAGGTATTGTGTGCGACGGAGCGAAAGCCTCCTGCGCCGCCAAGATTGCGTCCAGTGTGGAAGCTGCTCTGATGGCGATCAACCTTACGTTTGGAGGCCGGACGTTCAGCCCCGGTGAAGGGATCGTGAAGGAAGATGTGAACGATACGGTGGAAGGGGTCGCTATGATTGCCCGGGAGGGTATGAGAATTACGGATGAAGTAATTCTGGATGTGATGATTAATTCCTGAGGTTAATCTTAGCCTGGAGTGGCTGTCGCGCTAACGATTAAAAATCGTGAAGCGGCAGCTTCCTTTTTGCCTGTTTTTCTCTTTTTATTACCTTTAGTGCTTATTTTAAAGCTTTCTCATTTGGAATGGCGCACTTTAATAGACCTGAAAATCAGGTTTACTTTTTTAATTTGAAGTTTCTAAATTTAAGCACTTTTCAACGCAAACAGATGGGTTCCCGTTTTACCTTTCTGAATTTTGTGATGAAGCTTATTCAGGTTTTTTGCCATAGCCAGAAGAACACTCTCCGCAAGAACATTTACACCACCTCTACTTAGGTATCTGCGAAACCGCATATTCTGTTTTAAATCCCCAAAAGAACCTTCTGCCTGTATACTTCTGTTTATCCGTAAAAGAATCCCTTCCTCCGTAAGAATCCGTTCCAATTCTGCCTGTACTTTAGAAATGTCCTTGCTACAGTCTCCTCCCTCTGAACAGTAATAAAACAGAATAGGTCTGGCTTTCATTGCGAATCCAATTAATTTAATATATAATCAGATAAATACATGAGGATAAAGAGGTATAATCATGAACTCTGTTTCGTTAGAGCAAATCCGCCAATTCCGCCTTCATACGCACCATCTGGACACTTGGTATCCAAAAAAGGATATACTGAAAGCCGCAGGCGCCTGCGGCCTTCAGAACTCTCCGCCCGGCGCATGGGAAAACGCGTTATATAACCGGGTGGCAGGGTGTTCATTGGAAGATTTGAGACAGATGCTGGAAGTTGAAAAGACACTTTTGCAGGCATGGAGTTTTCGAGGCACACCCGTGGTATTCCCGGCTTCGGAAAGTGATACGTTTTTATCAGGGCTCGTTTCCGGGCAGGACGAGCCATGGATCTATACACAGGGGATTCAGCTGGCGCTGGATTTTTTACAAATGTCCTTTGAAGAGGCGCTGGCGCTGCTAAAGCAGGTCATACCGAAGCTGGACGGCGAAGTGCTGAAAAGTAAGACTGCGCTGGACCAGACGTTGGCGGAATGGGTGCGGCCGCTTCTGCCGGAGGATAAAAGAGAG
The DNA here is from genome assembly GCF_019042245.1 of Diplocloster modestus. GTDB lineage: Bacteria > Bacillota > Clostridia > Lachnospirales > Lachnospiraceae > Diplocloster > Diplocloster modestus. Next base: position 77,870 of record NZ_JAHQCX010000014.1, on the reverse strand, counting down.
CTGTGGGATAAGCCGTCCATGTACGGAAATCCGGATAAACAGACCGTCGGAGGGGCTGTGGTCTCGTTTTTGCTGCGGCCCTGCGCTTTTATGGGATTGGTGGTTTTTGGAAAAAGAGAGGGGATCAGCCCTTCTTTTACCTCATACAAGCACTGGACCGGGCATTCCATCGGGGGCAATGGGGATCCAGGATATAAGCTGGTGAGGAAATATCTTCACTGTTTCGGCCCCGCCAGCCCCGGCGGCTTCGCGGATTGGCTGGGGTGTTCCCCGGTACAGGCCGGCCGGATCTGGAAGACAGTTTTAGAGGAAATCGAGCCTGTCAGCCCGTCAGGGAGAGAACGGTTTATATTGTCAGAGGATCGGGAACTGCTCTTTTCGCCGCCGGAGCCGGAGAGAAAAATACATCTGCTGGGTGGACATGATCCTTATCTGGGACTGCAGGACCGCGAAGTGCTTCTGGAGGACAGGGCGCGGCAAAAACAGATATGGCAGACCGTCTCAAATCCAGGCGCGGTATTATGGCAGGGAAAAATAGCGGGTATGTGGAAATCCAGGAAGAAGGGGAAAGGACTGGATATAGAAGTCACCTTATGGGAAACGTCGGATGGATACGATAAGAATATAGAGAATAAAAAGGATATAGAGAATTTAATTGACCAGTATATTTTATTTCAACAACTTAAGCTGAATCGTATTACGTTTATAACATTAGGATGATCTGACTGAACGAATACGGCTATCGATACCTCCTTATTCTGCAGAGAAATAAAGGGGTGTTTTGGTAGCTTAGATCATTTTCCATATATGAGAATACACGGACGATTCTCTGTCAACTCTAAGAAGAAAAGCTTCTTGTATATTGCGTTATTAGACTTCGCTTATATCAATCATATAAATATGCACCATAATTCTAATTCAAATTGCCGGGACCAGCCGTGAGCCAAAAGAATTGGGGATGTTATGAAACATACTATAAAAACAGGACTGCGGGCAGGATTGAAAAATTGGAGTACCCTGCTGTGTTTTGAGATCTTATATAAAATCATAGGTGTCAGTCTCATGGGGAATATCACAGAGGGGCTTCTGAACGCCATTCTGAAGACAGGGAATGTGGCGTTTATCAGCCAGGAGAATATCGGTTCTGTGATCAGCAGACCATTGACTATCGTGATTCTTCTGGGCGGCCTCATAATATTCACCTATTATGTGTACTTCGAGATCGCGGCACTGCTCATCTGCTGCGAGGCGGGCTGGCGGGGGGAACATCTGACGGTCTGGGCCCTCTGGAAACAGGCGTTTCTTCGCTCACTGCGTGTGTTCCATTATAAAAATCTGCCAGTTGTCCTGGCGCTTCTGCCAGTGATCGGCCTATCCGTATTTCCGCTGACGAACAGCCTTTTGAAAGGATTCCGGATTCCGGAGTTCATTATGGATTTTATACAGAACAATTTTTTAATGCTGACAGTATTTGTTCTGGTTCTGACGCTGCTGAATGTATTGCTGTTCTTTACCCTGTTCAGCTTTCCGGCCGTGATACTGAAGGGGGATCATTTTATTGGGTCATGGCGGCAGAACGCCCGGCTCATGAAGAAGAAAAAATGGAAGACCGCGCTATGGCTGCTGGCTTGTATTCTGGCTTTTCTGCTGGTCGCTTTCATCGGTTTTGTGATGATGGTTCTGATTCTGTGGGGAGTGTGCAGGCTGGAAGCTTTCCCGGCCGGAGAAAAGAGCCTGTTTGAATTTTACTATCTGAAGTGGAGCGCCATGGGGGCTGTGGCCCTGAGCATGTTAGGATCGGTGGCTCTTTCTTCCACGGTAATCACGCTCTATCATGACGATCAGGGAGATATACAGCCGCAGCCGCAGAAGAAGAAACCTACGGTGAAAAGCGTTCTGCGCCGTACTGTAGCTATAGCAGCCACGCTGGCTATGCTGGCCGTTTACAGCGAGACAGAGCTGGGGGGAAATATCGTTTATCCCACGGACGGAAAGACAGAGATCGTGGCCCACAGGGCGGGTGCCGTCTTTGCGCCGGAGAATACCCTGGCGGCACTGCGGGAGGCTGTGGCCGCGGGAGCCGACATGGCGGAGATCGATGTCCAGCAGACCAGGGACGGGGCCCTGGTGATTCTGCATGACGCGAATCTAAAGCGGACGACCGGCCTGGATGCCAATATATGGGAGGTGGATGAAAAGACCGTGCGGGACCTGGACGCGGGTACCTCATTTTCCAGTGAATTCCGGGGCGAACCGGTACCGACTCTGATGGAAATGCTGGAAGCTTCCCAAAACCGTATCCAGCTTATGATCGAACTGAAATCCACCGGGCATGAACACGGACTGGTGGAGAAGACAGTGGAACAGATCCGGTCCGTCCATATGGAACAGTCGTGTATCATTGCTTCCATGGACCAGGAACTGCTGAAAGAAAGTAAGAAGCTGGCGCCTGAGATCAGAACGGTATACATTACGGCGCTTTTGTATTCCGATCTGTATGATTTGGACTATGCGGACGGGTACAGCGTGGAGACGACTTCCCTGACTTCCGTTATGCTGATACAGGCACATTTGGAGGGAAAAAAGGTCTACGCCTGGACGGCGAATAAGGAAAAAAATATCAAGAAAATCCTCCGCATCGGTGCCGATGGGCTGGTGACGGATAATCCGGAACTGGCCAGGTATTATCAGGACTCCGTTGGGGAAAATATGCTGCTGCAGCTCCTGACCGACATGTTATATGGAAGCTCGTAAACATAAACCGGGAAATTAGGGGGAAAATATGCTGAATACAATTAAGAATGCCTCGTTTTGGGTAAAACTGCGCCGATTCAGTATCAAAAAAAGGCTCAGCTACAGCTTTGCATTTCTGGTGATATGTCCGATCGTGATTATCATGCTGGTGACGCATATGATCTTTGGCAAGGCCATGAAGAATAATCTGCGCTCCTATTCCGAACAGCTGATGGCTCAGCTGGCGGCGAACATGGCAGGTGAGATTAATTGGCTTGTGGACTGCGCCATGGAGCTTGCCTACTCAGAGAGCTTTCAGAATATGGTTCAATATCAGGAGAAAGTGGACTGGGATTTCCTGAATAACTACCGGCTGGTCTGTAACATGAGCAGCGCGAAGTTCAATTATAAGAATTATATACAGCAGGTAAATTATATCGGCCAGACGGACAGGGTCTACACACTGTATGGGAACAATGCCGCCATTTTGCAGGAGAATATAAAAGCCATATTGGAAGAGACCAAAGACCGTATGTCCCCTTATTTCTGGTATTTTACTGGGAGTAATGAAGAAGACGAGCCTGCCTTATACCTGCTGTGTCGCGTCCGAAAACTGACGGTTGGTACAGTCAGCGGCACGATGGTGATCAGCCTGGGCAGTGAATTCCTGTCGGATTTTTACGAAAATATGAGCGAATCCTTAGGGGAAGGAACCCGCATCTTTACTGTAAATGACACCGGTGTCCTGGTATCCGGCAACCGGGATGCATACCGCTATCTGGAGCCGGAGAGCCTGTCGGAAGCGTTCCGGCAGGAGAACAGCAACAGTAGAAATTTCCGGGTTCAGGATGATAAATACATGGGTGTCTGGAGCGGCATCGGTAATACGGGATGGAAGGTGATCGCTTTAATCCCCTACGCTTACATCAATTCTGTGTCGAATTCCACCAGTATACTTATCTTGTGTATCGGTTTCGTCGTCCTGCTGCTGGCGCTGATTATTGCGGCGATCCTGAATACCAGTATTGTCATGCCCTTAAACAGGATATTGGATTACACCCTGCTTCTGCGGCAGGGAGAATTCAGAAGACAGATCGTGGATGATGGGGAAGATGAGATCCGGCAACTGGCAGACTCGTTTAACTGTGCCACGGATGAGATTAACCGCCTGATGTTAAGCGTGAAGGAACAAAGTGAGCAGAAGGCCAGGCTGGAATTCGATGCCCTGCAGGCGCAGATCAATCCTCATTTCCTGGCGAACACGTTAAATACGATATCATACCTGGCACAGCTTCGGGGAATGCAGAATATCGAAAATATTGCGAAGGCGCTGACCAATATCCTGATGGTCAGCATGGGAAAAGAAAGTAAAATTATACCGCTGGAAAAAGAAATATCCTATGTAAAGGATTATCTGCTGATTCAATCCTACCGCTATACGAATCTGTATCAGGTGGATTTTGATATTCAGGGGGAATTGCTCGGCTATAAGATACCCAAATTTATCCTGCAGCCCATTGTAGAAAATGCGATCGTCCACGGTGTCTCAAACCTTCGGGACGGATATGGGCATATCCGGGTCAGCGGGTATCTCTGCGGTGAGGAGATTCATCTTGCGGTGGTGGACAATGGTCCGGGGATTCCGGTTAAGGTTCAGAAGGAGCTGTTAAACGGGAACCGTGAGAAAGGGATGTGCGGACTGGGTGTGAGGAGTGTGGATCAAAGGCTGAAACTTCTGTTCGGTGATACATATGGCCTGTTTATCTCCAGCAGATCAGGGTTTACTAAGGTTGAGCTTATATTTCCGGTGGAAGGGGGCAGCGGGATTGAAGACAGTTCTGATTGCGGATGACGATTATATGGCGAGGCAGAAGCTCAGAGGGATCATGGTTTGGGAACAGTACGGCTACACCATATCCGGGGAAGCGGCCAATGGAAAAGAGGCGCTGGATCTGATCCGGGAACAAACACCGGATATCGCGTTGGTGGATATGGACATGCCTGTCTTGAACGGGGTGGAGTTGATTCGAAAAATGAAAGAGTTAAAGCTTCCGATATCCGTGATTGTGCTGAGCTCTTATAATGACTTCGATTATGTCCGGGACAGCATGAAACTGGGGGCTCTGGATTACATCTTGAAAAGTGAGCTGAATAAAAAGCAGCTCCTTGGGACACTGTCCTGCGCAAATACGGGTCAGGACCAGGAGACAAGACAGGGATTCTCCGATCAGGATGAAGTATATATACAGGAACTGTATGTGCGCAAAATTCTGCTGGGTCTTCTGAAGGAAGGGGAGCAGGGAGGAGAACTGATTGAGCGCTATCAGCTGCCCATAGACAAGAGTAGAAATATGCTGGCGGTATGTGAACTGGATGATTATTATCTGGCGGTGGAAAAGATGGATGAGAAAGGGATATTTACCTTTCATCAGTTTATTGAGCATCTGTGGAAAGAGGCAGCTTTGAAAGTACCTGAGATTTTCCCTGTGAAAATCGAAGACCGAAGATACTGCCTGGTGCTGTCCTGCCGGAGCATCCTCAGTATTGGTAATGCGCAGCGGCTGATGGAGTCTGTTTTGTCGGAGATCCGAAGCAATATGCTCCGGTTCCTGAACATGACGATCAGTATCAGCATCAGTTCGATCTGTCTGAGTCTGACAGAGCTTTCGGACTATTACCGGAAATCAGAGCAGAGACTGAAGAATAAATTTTATCTGGGGAAAAACGCGGTGATTCATGTGAGCGAGGAAGCGGTTCCAAATAGGGATGGCGGGGGGCAGGAAACACAAATCTGTTTTGGCGTGGAACAGGAAAAAGAAATGCTCTTTTTATTTTCGATCGGAGATGTCTCAGGACTGACGGAGAAGATACGGGATATTTTCTTACAGATGGAGCGCAGCCGGAAGGAGGAGTCCCAGGCCAGAACGTTAATCATAGAACTGCTGGGAGTAATCCGGACTGTGGCAAAGCGAAACGGAGCGGACTTCCAACTGCTCTGCGAGATCGAGGAACCCTTCCATAGGGTAAAACAGTATGAGACGCTGAAAGATCTGGAGAACTGGATTCTGGATATCTGCTATCGCCTTTGTGAGCAGACTGCTCAGCGGGAAAAACAGAAAAACTATAACCGCCTTACGGTAAATGCGGTTTTTTATATCGATCACAATTATGCCAGACCAATTTCTCTAAGTGACGCGGCGGAATATCTGCAGGTCAGCAGCAGTTACCTAAGCAGGATCTTTAAAAATGACACGGGCATGAATTTCGTCAATTATCTGAACCAGGTGCGTATTGATAAGGCCAGGTCCATGCTGGAGGGACAGCCGGTCCGTCAGATAAAGAGTATCGCGCGTGAAACCGGATTTAATAACTATAATCATTTTTTTACTGTTTTTAAGAGTATCGTGGGTATGAGCCCGGTCGAGTATCAGGAGAGGGAGAGGTAAAAGTATTTTGCAGCATAGCTGCTCCATAAGGTATCTTTTTTTCAGTAAAACGCCCGCATGGAGGTAATTATGTCAAAAAATATTATGATATGTCAAAATAATTTATATATTTTGCATAAGGCGGAATGATAGAATGTGATTAGTCAATTGACAGAGACGAGATAGGGAGGTTCACCCATATCTTATTTTGCAGCTTTAGCTGCAAACCCGCCCGCGGGACATGTATGAAGAGTATCTGTAGGAAATAACGATATGTGCAGTAAAACGTACGTATATGAGAAAACCAGGTAAAGGAGAAGGATGGGTTATGGCGAAAAAATGTCGAAGATGGGGTGCTTTGCTGCTTGTATTGGCTATGCTGGGCGGGATTTGTGCCTGCCAGTCTAAGCCGGAGGCTGCGGAGGACGTGAAGGCTACAGGAAGTTCAGAACCCGCGAAGAGCGGCGGGGAGGATGCGGATAAGGGGGAGAAGATTCCGCTGAGTGTGGAGTTCTTTGTCACGGAGGATAATATGCTGGATATCGCTCAGTATATTGAGGAGGTATTGCCGGAGCAGTATCCGGATTATGAGGTGAAGTTCGAGATTACCCAGGGAGATGCGCAGACGGTGGAGACGAAGATACGGACAGCGCTGGCTTCAGGGAGTAATTCGGTGGATGTGTGGTGGTGTCATGGAGGGACGTGGGCGACACCTTTGATTAATGGGAATTATGTGCTTAAGATGAATGATTATCTGGAGGCATCGGGTTTCTATGAAGATATGGTTTTGCAGGTGGCTTCGTTTGTGAAGGAACAGGAGAATGTCTATGCGATTCCTTTTGAACCTACGTCTTATTGGGTTAATATGTACAATAAGAAGGCCTTTGAGGAAGCAGGGATTAAGGAGGTGCCCAAAACTCTGGATGAGTTTATGACGGCTCTGGAAGCGCTTAAGAATGCGGGATATACACCGATCGTTACGGGGGCGAAGGATCAGTGGATGGCCCTGGATTTTATGGAGACACTGGCATATACGGTATCGCCGGAGGATTCTTTTAAGGCTGTGAATGGGGAGCTGAAGTTTGCGGACAGTGAAGCCTGGAGGAAGGCGGCTGAAGTTACCAGGGAAATGCTGGATAAGGGGTATTTTCCGGAAAATATAGGGCTGATGGACAGAACGGAGGCAGATGCGCTCTTTGCTACAGAGAAGGCGGCGATTATATCTGAGACCAGTTCTACCTTGACTTCGGTCTGTCAGCAGTTCGGGGAGAATGCGGGTCTTATGTATTATCCGATGGTGAATGCGGCAGATGTGGCAGATTATGGGATTAATATTTCGGGCGGCCAGAAGACGAATTGCGGATTTATGGTAAATGCGGCCACTAAGAATCCGGATGCCGCAGTAGATCTGGCAATCGGCCTGTCAAAGCTTCGGAATCAGTATGAGTATACGGTGCTCGGAAATGTGGCGGTTCCTTTTGACGCACAGAAACTGGGCTGGGAACTTCCCGAAGAACCTGCGCCGGCCATCGCTCAATTCGCGGAGGATATGAAGAAATTCAAATACTCCAAAAACTTTTTGCAGGATATCATGCCTACTTCTACCGGAACAACGCTGTCGATGGAAGCGGCCAGTAAGTTTTTTACTAATCCGGATTATTCGGTAGACGAGTTCCTGACAGACCTGGATAAAGCGGTGGCAGCGGAATAGAAAAGTGGCAAAAGCAGTGATCCGTGCGGGAACGGATGCTATATGAAGATCATGATGATGGGGCTGCCGCCTGCTGTTTCTGAGGTGGCAGCCCCATTTTACGAAAAAAGCAAGGGAGTGGTGCAAATGAAAAGAGTATTGGGGAGGAAACGGAATATTATTCTGTTCTGTGCACCGGCGGGAATTCTGTTCTTAAGCCTGGTGATCTATCCCATATTCAATATCTTTTATCTGGCGTTACAGAAGACGGACGGGATTTCTTTCCGTGAGTTCGCGGGACTAAATAATTTCAGACAGCTGTTTGAAGAGAATTATTTTATAAATGCGAATTGGAAGTCACTGGGGCTTGCTTTATTTGCTACGGTGGGAATCGCACTGTTGGGAACGGTTATCGCGTTTCTGACCTGTGGACTTAAGACAAGGGTGCAGAGATTTTATAAGACGTCTTATCTGATACCCTTTGTCCTGTCGATTAGTGTGATCTCACAGCTGTGGCTTTCGATTTACCATTCGGAATGGGGTGTGCTGAATAAATTACTGGACTTTCTGCATCTGTCTTCCTGGAAAACCTCATGGCTGTCCAATCAGCATACGGCTATGATCTGTGTGGCGATCGTGGGTATGTGGTGGGTGCTGGGGATGACGATCCTGCTCGTATATACGGGGATTATGGCGGTACCGGTCTCCTATTATGAGGCGGCGAAGATCGACGGGGCAAATTACTGGCAGGTGTCCCGGTTTATTACATATCCGTTGTGCAGGAATATTATTAAGACATGCATTATTATCAATACCATCGGGGGATTCTATACCTTTCCTCAGGTGTATGTAATGACCAAGGGAGGTCCCGGAGATCTTACGATGACAGTCATGATGCTGATCTATCGGGAGGCGTTTTCTAATTCCAGACTGGGACTGTCCTGTGCGATCGCTGCAGTGACCATCGTGGAGAGTATCGGGATTCTGGCGGTGATTCATTTGCTCTTCCGCGATCAGGATGTGGAATACTAGAGGAGGGGAAAAGATGAAGAATCCGAATGAAATACAAAGCAAATGTGCGCGCAGGCTGGTGACGGCTGTGCTGGGCTGCGTGGTGGTCACGACACTTTATCCCATCTACTGGCTGATCGTCAATTCTTTCCGTCACACGGAACAGATCGTCACGGGAGATACCTTCGGGCTTCCCACAGAGCTATATCTGGGCAATTATTATGACGCTGTCGTGAACCGGCATGTGTTCCGGTATTTTACAAACAGCGTTATCTATACCTTGCTCACGATCGCGCTGACGGTAGTGATTTCGACCATGCTTGCGTATGCTTTGACGAGAATGCAGTGGAAATATAAAAAACAAGGGATGTCCATCGCCATGCTGGGAATCTTGCTCCCGTCCCAGATCGTGGTGATCCCGATCTTCATTTTGATGCGGAAACTGCATCTGGTGGACAATCCGCTTTCTATCATTATCGTGATATCAGCCTTTAATATCGGAATCTCTACCATGATAGCATCCGGATTCCTCAAGGGGATTCCATATGAGATGGAGGAAGCGGCTATTATGGACGGATGCGGAATCTTCCGGCTGTTTTTTGGTATTATCTTTCCGCTGTTGAAATCGCCGATCGCGGCCATGAGTATCTATATCTTTCTAAATAGCTGGAATGAGTTCATCTATTCCCTGGTATTGCTGAATAGTGACGGGAAAAAGACGCTGCCGCTGATGCTGCTTGGATATTCCACCCGATCCGGCAGTAATTTCGGAGGACTGTTTGCCGCTATGGTGATCACCAGTTTTATACCGATCATGATTTATCTGTTCTTCAGTAAACAGGTGGAGAAAGCGATCAGTGCCAGTTCGATCTTAAAATAAGAATGGAGGATTACATATGGGAAAGAAAGTTTTTGACCGTGATAACTGGGTCGTGCTGCTGGACGGGCGTATGATGATAGACCAGCTGATGGACCGGGAGGGGGTGCATCCGGAGTTTGAGTCATTATGGGGCCGCATCCCTCCGCGGACAGAATCCGACGACGAGTATCATCAGAAGGAAGAAGTCAACATCGTCTATTCCGGCAGCTTTATTATCGAAGTAGGGGATCAATCCTATTCGGTGAAGCCCGGAGACGTCATTACGATCCCCTCCAACATCCGCCACAAAGTGGTGAATGCTTCCGACGAGGAGGGAGTCTGGATCTGTCTTCTCTGGGATGCGAAGGAGGAAGGTGCGCTATGAGATACGTACAAATCCCGCATACCGAACTGCGCCCGGCGGTATTATCCATGGGTTCAATCTGCTCCGTCGAGGGTCCTGTGACAGACGCTTACCGGATTCTGGATATGTACAGGGATGCAGGCGGTAATCTGTTGGATTCTGCCAATGTATATGGGAAATTTTTTCCTGCGGGAACCAATATCTGCGATATCCATATCGGTAACTGGCTGAAATCCAGAGGCTGTCGTAACAGGTTTATCGTGGAGACAAAGGGAGGGCATCCGGACGTAAAGGATTTTACCCGGTCCAGGCTGGACATAGAGTCGGTCCGTTCAGATATCGAGGAAAGTCTCGCGGCGCTGCAGACGGACTCAATTGATCTGTTTTACCTGCATAGGGATGATAGGAGCTTACCGGTTGGAGAGATCATAGAGTACTTGAATGATTTCAGAAAAGTGGGACTCATCCGGCACTTCGGCTGCTCCAACTGGGAGCCGGACAGGATCTGTCAGGCACAGGCCTATGCAGCTGCACACGGCCTGGAAGGTTTTGCGGCGAACCAGCTGCTCTGGAGCATGGCGGATGCGGATATGAGGCATTATCCATGGGGAGGCTGCACGAATATGACAGCGGAAGCGTTCGATTATCACAGGACTGCAGATATGGCGGTATTTGCATATGAATCGCAGGCCAGGGGCTTTTTTCAGAAATACCGCGATGGCGGCGGTAAAGCAGTGCCGGAGAACCTGCTGGCTCTCTATGGAAGTCCCCGGAATATCGCAAGATATAAAAGGGCGGTCAGGTTAGCGGAAGATAAGGATCTGCCCCTGTCTGCGGTAATATTGGCTTATCTGACCAGTGCGCCGTTCCCTTCGGGGGCTTTGATCGGCCCCCGGACGCCGGAACAGTTTGAGGACAGTATGACGGCTGCGGATATAGAATTGACGCCGGAAGAATTTATATATCTGAAAGGGGACTCGGATTATCTGCAATAATTACTGCCCGCCGTATCATCGCCTTTTGCAAAGCAGCGTTAGCGGGCAACTCATCCGGTTATGTGTCTTGGGGTTCATCGAAACGCAACCAAAGATAACAGAACCTGGTACTTTTTGTTGGTGGTATTTCCGGAGAAAGGTGCTACACTTAATGCAGGAGGTGTGAAAAATATGATTTCAGAAAATCTCACTTTCCTGCGGAAAGCGCACGGCTATTCACAGGAACAGGTGGCGGAAAAAGTGGGGGTATCCCGGCAGGCGGTGGCTAAGTGGGAGAGCGGTGAGACGGTACCGGATCTGTCCAACAGTATGCTGCTGGCGAAGCTGTATCAGGTAACCCTGGATAATTTGGTGAATCACGATTCTAAAAAGGAATCGGTCCCGATTCCGCCCAAAGGAAAACACATCTTCGGAGCAGTCACAGTTGGTGAGCGCGGTCAGATCGTCATCCCCAAAAAAGCCCGTGAAATTTTTGATATCCACCCAGGCGAAAGCCTTATGGTGGTGGGTGACGAGGAACAGGGAATCGCGATTGTAAAGGCTGAGGTCTTTTTGAACCTGGCCCATGAGATCCTGGAGAAAGGCGGAGACGGCATATGAGAGAAAAGATACTGATTATCGGCGCCGGGATCAGCGGCCTGACAGCCGGAATCTATGCGGCGAAAGCCGGATATGAGGTTACCCTGTATGAAAAGCATACGATCGCGGGAGGAGAATGCACCGGATGGGACCGGCAGGGATACCATATCGACAACTGCATTCATTGGCTTATGGGAACCACGCCCGGGACCGAGCTGTATGAAACGTGGAAAACCGTGGGAGTAGTGGGAGAACATATCAAAATTCACAGAAATGACCGGATGTATACGTCCTGGCTGAATGGGCAGTCGCTGACCCTCTGGCAGGATATCGACCGCACGGAACAGGAGATGAAAGCCCTGTCCCCCGAAGATGCCCCCGCGATCAGCAAACTGATGGATTCCTGCCGGATAGCGAAAAAAGTACAGATACCCGCAAAAAAGCCTCCGGAGATGTTCCGGGCGCTGGATGGGATCAAAATGATGAAATCCATGTCCCCGGCCCTGAAGCTGTTCAGCCGCTATAAGGGTATGGATACCAGGGATCTGGCTGCGCAGTTTAAGCATCCGTTGATCCGCAGTGTGCTGTCAGACTTTTGTACGGAAGAATCCCTGGCACATTCCTTTCCCATGGCCTATGGCAATTTTGTAAGCGGGGACGGCGGCATTCCGGAGGGTGGTTCCAGCGCCACGGCCATGCGCATGAAGACACGGTTTCAGGAGCTGGGGGGCGTTCTGCGGGAAGGGACCGAAGTAGTACAGATCCTGCTGGACATGGGAAAAGATAACGGATTTTCCGGAAGACCGGAGGCAGGAAAAGCAGGTACTGTGAAGCCGGCCAGAGCAATCGGCGTACGGTTGGCGGATGGCACTGCCGAATACGGTAATTATATTATACCGGCCTGTGATACCAGTATTACTTTCGGAAAACTGATGCCGGAGGATTATATGGGAGAATTACTTCGAAGTATGTATGAGGACAGAGAAGCTTACCCCGTATACAGCACGTTTCAGACCGCCTTTGCTCTGGACTGCGGGCAGGATCCCATAGAAGCCGATGAGATTCTGGACTGCGCGAACCTGTGTTTCGCGCCGGGAGTGAAACCCCGGCTGACAGTAAAGACATACGCCTATGAACCATCGTTCGCTCCGCCCGGAAAACAGATCATACAGACACTGTTGGGCGGTTCGGAAGAACTGTATGATTACTGGAAAGAGCTGGGTTATGACCGTGAAGCATATAAGGCTAAGAAGGCAGAACTGGCAGAAAAGATCCGGTTAGAGCTGGAATTCCGATATCCAGCCTGTAAAGGAAAGTTACGGCTGCTGGACACCTGGACGCCTCTAACCTATCAGCGCTACTGTGGGGCTTACAAAGGGTTCTATCAGTCCTTTACCATAACAAAGAAGAGTGCGAAACAGCCCTACCCTCCCGCCGGGATCGTAGGCTTGCCAAATGTGATCTTAGCGGGTCAATGGATCAATCCTCCGGGCGGACTGCCGGGCGCCGCCATCTCAGGAAAGTTCGCGATACAGAGAATCGCGGGCAGATGAGCCGGCAGCGGAGTTTTTTGTAATGCAGTCCTGGCCTTGGCGCAGCATCCCCAGTAATTTCTGAGCGGCGATACTCAAAGTGCGCTCTGTGTCCACCACAAGGCAGATCTGTCTTTCCGGAAGCTCTTCATAGACCGGAATCTGACAGATCTCTCTTTTTTGCAGCGCGTCTTCTGCGAGCCCTTCCGGCAGAAAACCGATTCCCAGATTGTTTTTGATCATCAGAAGGACCTGGTCGGCGGTAGCCGCTTCCAACTCCGGCTGCAAGGCCAGATGCAGATCCTGGTAATAGCGGTGGAAAAATTCATAGGATTTCGTGTGTGGACCAAGTCCGACGAACGAATATCCCGTCAGTTCACTTAGATGCTGTGTTTGTTCAGCCAGAAAGGCGAACCCGGGCCCGCCGGTCAGGATCTCCCGATAGGAAATCAGAGGGATTTCCACGAGAGGTCTGGTGACATCCGTGGGTGTAGTGACTACGGCAAAATCCACAAGAGCGTCCTTGAGGGCATCGACCGCCTGGGGGGTGGAGTGGTTGGAGATCCGGAACCGGACTCCGGGGAAAACGGTATGGAATTCCCTGAGCTTTTGAAGCAGAAGCCCGTAAAGGGCCGTTTCCGTGGCGCCGAGCGATACCAGACCGCTTTCCAGCGCGCACTCCCGCCGAAGCGTTTCTTCTGCCGTTTCCAGACGGGCCACAGCGGATGCCACATGCTCATAAAGCTTCTGCCCTTCCGGAGTCAGCCGGACTCCACGGTTTGAGCGTGTGAATAACCGGCAGCCCAGTTCATGTTCCAGCAGGTTCATCGAACGGGTGATGTTCGGCTGACCGTTCATCAGCGCATTCGCAGCCCTGGTAAAACTTCCATATTTTGCCACATAATAAAAGATCCGGTAATGCTCATAAGATATATTCATAAAAGCTACTCCATATCAAAAAGATATTATCATTATCTTAAATATATATTTTACATATATCCATGTATAAGTTTAATATAAAATAGTAAAAAAATCAGCCTTCCAGATGTATATGATGAAATTATTTCAGAGGATATTAGAATGACAGCGAAAAAAGCCTGCAAACAAATGTCGGAGTCCATGACTCTGGCAGTATTTCTGACACTGGCCGGAGGTTTTCAGGATGCCTATTCCTACAACTGCCGGGGGAAAGTATTCGCCAACGCACAGACCGGGAATATCGTGCTGCTTGGCCAGAACCTGGCCCAGGGAAACTGGGATCTGGTCCTTCGCTATCTGCTTCCTCTGGCCGCGTTCCTGGCCGGAGTCTATATTACTGAATGGGTACATCACCGGTATAAAGACTACAGCCGGATACACTGGCGGCAGATCGTACTGGCGATCGAGATACTTCTTCTTCTGATCGTCGGTTTTCTTCCCCAGTCTTTGAACGGCCTGGCAAATATGATGATGTCATTTGCCTGCGCCATGCAGGTGAACAGCTTTCGGAAATTCAGAGGGATCCCCTGCGCCACCACCATGTGTATTGGAAATATGCGAAGCGCAACGGAAATGCTCTGTAAGTACCACATCACCCGGGATAAAAATCTGAGGAAAAAGAGCCTGCATTACTATTTTGTAATCCTGATTTTTGCCGTAGGGGCGGCCGCAGGCGCACTTATGAGTATACGGCTGGGAGAGCGCTCGATCTGGCTGGCGGCTATGCTGTTGATGGCCGGATTTATCCTGATGTTCATAAAAGAAGACATCCCAAAAAGCAAGAGGGCTATCCGGGAATGATCTACTTCTGAAACAACCCGCACAGTACCAGGGCCATTTCCTCAGGCTCTTCCATTGTGTTATGTTCAATCCATGCCCGGTATATATTGTACAGGGCGCCGGAGAAGGAATGAAGAGAATAGTAGAATTTCTGCCCCAGATCCTCCCGGTAATAAGTCTCGTTGATGTAATCCGTCAGCGCCTTCAAAACCATATCCCCCATATTGCTGTCAATGAGGCCGCGGATAAAATCTTTATATTTCTTAAAATACCGGAAACAGTGCAGCAAGTTCCGGTAATCGTTATAATTCCCTTTGGACGGCCAGGAAGCCACATCACGCCGGTAAGAATCCACGATGTCATCCAGATAATCCTGGAAAATCTCCTCTTTTGACTGATAATTCCGATAATAGGTCATGCGGGACACGCCGGCCTTCTCCGTCAGCTCGGTTACGGAAATGGCAGACAGCGGTTTGGTTTCTAACAATTGCATGAGTGCGGATACCATACATTCCTTTGCCAGGACATTTGCCTGGTTCCTTTTCGCTTTCATAAACAGAATCCCCTTATATGTAACAGTTCAAGTAAAACGCCTTGATTTTGATTATACATAATGTTACAATTTGTAACAGTATATGATGAAAATATTATATACCTAATACCGGTTTCGGGCAACAGTAATTAATTCTTATATAAAAGGCAGGTACATAGCGTGAGAAGAATAGCAGTTACTGCAGACAGTAACAGTGGAATTACAAGAGAAATGGCTGAGCAGGAGGGGGTATTTATCGTCCCTATGCTTTTTACCATTGACGGAAAGGAATATCTGGAAGGAGTTTCCCTTAAAAGCCGTGATTTTTTCATGTACCAGGAGGAGGGCAGGGATATCAAATCTGCACAGCCTACGGTGGGAAGTGTCCTGGAACTGTGGGACTCCCTGCTGAAAGAATACGACGAAGTAGTTCATATCCCCATGACAAAAGCACTGAGTGGTTCCTATGATACGTCGCTGGCTCTAAGCCGTGAATACGGGGACAGAGTCTATGTGGTGGATAACCAGCGGATTTCGGTCACTCAGAAACAGTCCGTTTGGGATGCCAAGCGGCTGGCCAAAGAGGGAAAGAGCGGCAGAGAGATTCAGGAGGTTCTGGAGGCCTCCGCTTCGGAATCCAGTATTTATCTCACCGTAGATACCTTAAGTTACCTGAAAAAAGGCGGGAGAATCACGCCGGCTGCCGCTGCCATCGGTGATATCCTGAATATCCGGCCGGTCCTCCAGATCCAGGGGGGCAAGATAGACGCCTACGCCAAGGTAAGAGGCAGAAAAAAATCCAAGCAGGTCCTGGTGGAAGCGATCCAAAAAGATATTCAGGAGCGCTTCGCAAAAGCGCAGAAGGGCAGGGGAATCAAGCTGCACGCGGCCTATGCCGGAATCCCGGAGGAAGCCATGGAGTGGAAACAGCAGCTGGAAGAAATCTTCCCGGGTTATACCGTAGATATGGATGAGCTATCGTTGAATATATGTACCCATGTGGGGAAAGGGGCACTGGGAATCGCGGTGACCTGTAACCTTTGTGGGGGGATTTGATTTACTAAGGGCCGGGTAGAACCCTGGGAGACGGGAGGGGCCCTTCTGTTGTGGGGCGCAGGGCGGATCCATGTCCTTTCGCGGGCTGCGGGCTGTACGCTGGCAGCAGCTAAGTGACATCCCGCCGGCAGGCTCAGGAACCGGGCCAATTCACCAGGAGCGCTTGATGCGTTCCCGGTTCAGTGGCCCTTGCACGTCGGACGTGAAGTCCGCCGCGCATCCTGAGCCTGCCGGCGGGATGTCACTAAGCTGCTGCTCAGCCGCCCTATGCCCGCGAAAGGACATGGATCCGCCCTGCGCCCCACAACAGAAGGGCCCCTCCCGTCTCCCAGGGTTTTACCCTGCTTTGGTGAATGGGGAGCAGTTAAGTCCGTTTTGACTGTGGGGGGGATCTGTTTTGTAAGTTTTAGGTAAGATCTCTGGACTTTGGATATCCTGGGAGTAGGTGCTTTAATATAAATGTTGTTAACGATACTGTTAACAGGTCAGAACTTGCAAAAAGGCTGTTGTTAAAGTAGGGATTAGGATAAACCGGACGGCTTCCAAGCCCCCGCTGCTTCTCTCTAATCCGGCCCTAAGTCAATTGCTTTCAGGTTTCTTAGATAGATAACAGTTAATTACAACTTATGATAAAACAATAGCTTTTATTTTTTGTTATACTGTCAAGGAAAGGAGAAGGACAGACATGTATGAATGGAACGAAGCGGTACAGCAGATGATCGACTGGCTGGACGCGCACATCACGGAGACACCGACACTTCTGGAAATGTCAAGGCAGATCGGGTACTCACCGTATTACTGCTCCAGCCAGTTCCACGCTATCACAGGTGTTACGCTGAAGAATTATATGGCGGCCCGCCGTTTAAGCTTGGCGGCCAGAGCTTTGCGAGACACCGATACGCGTATCCTGGATATCGCTTTGAATTACGGATTCTCATCCCAACAAGCTCTGACGAGAGCTTTTGTATATGCGTTCGGATGTACACCGGCCGCATACCGGAGAAACCCTGGTCCCATTCCTGTGTCCATGAAAAAAGAAGTCCTTTTCCCGGAATATTATGAACAAGGAGACAGAGATATGGAAAAAACAATTTTTACAGAGGCTAAAGTTAGAATCGAGTATATTCCCGCCCACAAATATATCGCCATCCGGGATGCGCAGGTCCAGGCCTATTTCCCTTTTTTCGAGCGCCACAACTGCGATGAGATCTGCGGTACGATCGAGAGTATGACTCATGTCATGCATCCGGTGGTCACCTGCCATACCGGAGGCTGGTTCTTAGAGAACGGCAGCAGGGGATACAGCTACGGTCTGGGGGTGCCTGACGATTATAACGGTCCTGTCCCGGAAGGATTCGAGATACGGGAATATCCCGGAAGCTATTATCTGGTATTTTATCATCCTGCTTTTGATTTTCTTCAGGATTGCGAAAAAGTACTGAACCGCGTGGAAAACCTGGCCTGGAATTTTGACCCGTCCACGATGGGCTTTGCCTGGAACGAGACAGAGTGCCAGGATTACCAGAGGATGATTCCCGAGACGATCGGATATGAAGTTTTAAGGCCTGTAAGAAAAAGTTAAGAACAGTAAGGCGAAAGAGCAGTATTGGGAGCGTATCGGCGTATGACATTAGAAATTTATTTTAATTATAATGGTCCTAAGTTATAATTGTCTTAAGAGTGGGGATGTTATCCATCACCGGGACGAAAGGAGATATATGTTATGCTGGAGATAGGAATTCAGGCACCGGAGTTTACGCTGCAGGACAGATGCTGGAGACGCTTTTCTGAGCGGTTGTGACACACATCGGATCAGTGTATATCTGATCCTGGTATTACGAAAGAAAAAGGAGTTTTCATGACACCCGATGAAAAGTTTAAGCATTACGCTATGATTTATTATCAGGAACATGGGGACCTGTATGTGAAGATGGATACGGTCATCGACGGCTATCGGCTGGGCAGGAAGATCAGCGGCTACCGGGTAGCCAAAAAAGGCCGGGAGGGCCGCGCGCTGTCGGATGAAATGGAGCAGTGGCTGAATGCACACGGGATGGTGTGGGATGCGGCCGGACGCACCGGACATGTACGGGCCGTTGTGTGCATGGAAGAACCTGGACGGATCTTCGCGTCTATAATGGAGGCATCCAGGTGGGCCGGAGTTAAGTCCGGGAATATCTGCTGCTGTATCCATGGGCTGCAGCACAGCGCCGGAGTCCATCCGGTGACCGGGGAAGTGCTGCACTGGATAGCAGCGGATCAGTGGGAAGCGATGTCGAAAAAGGAACAGGAAGAGCGGTTGAACCAACTGGAGGATGGCGTGAGTTATCCGAATAAGTTCGGAGCCGCTTTTTTTGCCCAGCTGGCGGTCCAGGGCCAGATCGCTGACTTCAGAAGGGAAGTGGCAGCGGCGGATCTGTTTCCGGTAAAGATCAACAGAAGTTATGATTTTGGGCTGTCCCTTTCGGATCCGGACAGAGTCGACCTGCTGGTGGAATTCCACGGCGGGCAGCATCTGAAGGAGGATAAACGGGATTTTTCCAAAAAGTTCGGGAGATCGAAACAGGAAGAGATCGATAACGACCGGCTGAAACGGAAGCTGGCTTACCGGTACGGCTTTTCGACCCAGACGTATCTGACGGTCAACTGCAGGGAATCCAGAATGGGGCACATGGTGGAGATGATAAGCAAAAGCCCGCTGGGCGCCCGGTTCGATCTGAAAAGGATCGACTGGGAAAAATGCGAACGTCAGGCGTTGGATTCTTATGTGAAACAGGTATGTGCGCTATATGCCCAGGGTTACCCACTGACCCGGATCGCCGAACAGATGAAGCTTGGTAAATGTACGGTGCCCCGCTATCTGAAGCGGGGAGCCGCGGCTGGGATCAGCGATTATCAGCCTGTCAGGCATGAGCAGGTGCGGATCATCTGCGTGGAGACGGGGCAGGTTTTCCCGTCTATGGCAGAAGCCGCCAGATTCTGTAACATAAGCTCAGGGAACCTGGGCCAGATCCTGAATACCCCGAAGGCGGCAGGAAAAGACCCGCATACCGGCCGGCTGCTGCACTGGCAGGACTATGAAATCTGGCTGAAAATGTCTGCCCGGGAAAAAGAAGAGATCCGTCAGAAGATCACCGCATTCTGCATGCAAAGACCTATTATCTGTCTGGAGGAACCGGGAAGGATCTTTGAGAGCACGGTGAAGGCGGCCGCGTGGTGCGGAGGGGATCCGTCTTGTATCAGTAAGTGTCTGCGAAAGATCTATGAGCATACGGGAAAACATCCGGTAACAAAAGAACCTCTCCACTGGAGTTATTACGGGTTCGGAAAAACCTAATTTTATTTATGTAATGGGAAAGTGCTGCTGCAGCATCAGAATCCCTTCTGGGGACCGCACAGCCCGGAAACGGAAGCGCATTGGTTACAATTTTAATAACTTGCGGGAACCTTTCAAATGGCAGGGGTGTCTATATAGTATAAGCATTGTACAAGGCTTAGAACAAGGAGGAAAGGATAGGGCCAATGGATATAGGAAAAGAAGCATTCTGCAATTATATTGAACAATACCAGCGGCGCATGTTCCGGGTAGCCAGAGGAATCTTATACCATGATGAAGATGCCGAGGATGCGGTAGGGGAAAGTATACTGAAGGCTTATGAAAAGAGGAATCAGTTAAAAAATCCGGATAAGTTCCGGCCGTGGATCATGAAAATCGTCGTTCATGAGTCATACAGAATAGCCAGGAAACGGGGAAGGACTGATTATCTGGAGGATGCGCCCGGTACCGATATCCCTGCCGAAGATTCCCACTATGAGCTGTGGGATTTGGTAAATACTCTGGATGAAGAATTCCGGGTGGTTACGATCCTCTTTTACTATGAAGACCTGAGCATAAAGGAGATCGGTATGATCCTGGACATTCCCGTTGGAACGGTGAAATCACGTCTGACCAGGGCCAGAGCGAAGCTAAAACGCCTTATTTAAGAAAGGAGAGGTTCTCATGCAGGATAGTTTAGATAAAAAGATAAAGGATATGGCGTCCAGAGAATCCATACGGGTTCCTAAGGGATTTGATGAGCGTATGGAGCGGATCAAAGTGAGCCTCCCGCAGGAACGGAAGGGTCAAAAGACGAAGAGGTTTCCGCTGCGGGCAGCTGTGATTTTGGCTGCGGCATTGGTTCTCTGTCTGTCCATCCCTGTGGTAGCGGATCAGATTAATCTCAATCAAATATTTAAAAATATATTTATGAAGCCGTCAGAGGAGCAGAATCCGGCTCCGGACACAGCCGCAGGTGGTTCCCCGACTCCAGCAATGGAACCTGTGGAGGCAGATAATCCGTTCCTGACCCAGGCGGGAAGCATTCTGTTCCAGATAGTGGAGAACGCGGGGTTATCCTATACGGCCAGAGGGATCGTCGGCGATGGGAATTCCCTGTATCTGGCTTTTGATGTGGAGACGCTGGACGGACAGCCGTTTGAGGGAGAGACCGCGGAAGAGATAAAACAGTTCCAGTTCGGAGAGATCTTCCTGCAGCTGGACGGTGCTGCCATGGGTCAATATTGCGGAGCTGCCAGGATCGATGACGGCAGTGTCCCCGGGAAAGCAACATTCCTGATCAAGGAAACCCTGAGATTTGAAGGGGTTGATTCCGTGGCGGGACATCAGTTGAAGATCAGTATTCAAGACCTGAGGGTTTCGGACGATTCCATGAAAGTATTTGATATGGAGGATCTGGCTGCCTTGAGCAAAAATTTCAATGAGGTTACACCGGATGACTACCTGGAGTGGGGCGCGACAGAGTCGGAAGGAGCCGACGGCGTCAGAGAACAGCACAATATTTATCTGCTGAAACGGACTGGAAAGAAGTTGAAGTTCAGTGATACCTATCCGGAGATGGAGATAGATAATATGGCGTTTATCGAGGGCGACCTGTATTTGAACCTGAATCTGAACGGGGCTGTCGATCCGAACGATGTGTCAGATATGAATATAGTGAACAGGAAAAATGGAGAGATCCTGAGTGTCCATGGCAGCGGTTATAACGCCATCAATCTGGATACTTTCGAGGGGATAGATCCTACGGCGGGATCTGATTATGTGAATGGGGAACAGATCGGGACCCGTATGCAATTCATCGGCCTGGGCAGCCCGGAGAAGTTAAAAGATGCAGTCCTGGCACTGGGCGGGGCGGGTTCCTACCGCACAGCTTATCAGGGAAGCTGGGAATTCGAGTTCCCGCTTGACTATGAAGATACCAGTGTCGTCTATGAGGACATGAATCAAACATTGGCGAATGGAATCGAGGTAGTACAGATGACCCTGTCGCCGATCTCTATGAAACTTACGATGAAGACAGAGGTAGATTCCTTCCATGATATGGCGCTGGAGCTGGATGACGGCAGCAGGATTACGTTAGATGACCTGCAGTGGGATGGGAAAGACGGAACCGTACAACTCCAGGCCATGTACCCGGCTGTCGTGGATATCGACCGGATCAGCGCAGTGATCATCAATGGAGAACGGCTGGCTCTATCCGCAGAGAAAGCTAAATAATACAGAAAAATATCGTTTATTCATCTGCCGGCAGTCAGGATACACTGTCCGCCGGAATACCTTGTTCTGCAAGACAGTCCTGATTCAGTTTTTTCATCTCATAGATGATAAAGACCAGGACGATCACCGCGGAGGTAAAGTCTGCCACCGGCCCCGCGTACAGCACCCCGTCCAGTCCGAAAAACATGGGCAGCAGCAGAATCAGAGGAATTAACAGCAGAAGCTGCCGCAGCATGGACAGAACTGAGGCCTTCATGGGCTGCCCGGTGGACTGGAAATAACTGGTTGAGACCACCTGGAAACCGGCGGTAAATATGCCCAGCATATAGATGCGCATACACTTAATGGCAAA
This sequence comes from Diplocloster modestus, assembly GCF_019042245.1. GTDB lineage: Bacteria > Bacillota > Clostridia > Lachnospirales > Lachnospiraceae > Diplocloster > Diplocloster modestus. Next base: position 55,430 of record NZ_JAHQCX010000014.1, on the reverse strand, counting down.
TACGGTAAAGTCGGTATTACCGGTACCAAAAAGCCTCAGGATCACATCCGGGATCAACTGGCAGGCAGCCCAGCCGATCACGGATGCCGCTGTGGCGGCGGCGATGGCGTACAGGTAAGTTTTGCGGATCCGTCCGGGATGATTGGCCCCTTTGTTAAAGCCCAGGATCGGCTGTGAACCGATACCGACCCCGATACAGACCGACAACAGGATCATACTGATTTTGGATACGATTCCCATGGCGCTTAGAGCCACGTCCCCTCCGATCGCGGTTCGGTTTCCGTAAAAAACCAGGGAGTTGTTGAGGACTACCTGAAGGATGGTTGCCGCGCTCTGGGTGATCCCGCTGGATACCCCCAGCGCAGTCATTCTGCCGCAGATCGGTCCCCGCAGCCGGAAATTGGCAGTCTTCAGCCTCATATTACTGAAGCGGATAAAATATACGGTCAGCACCACTGCAGAAATAATCTGAGAGGTAATCGTAGCGATAGCGGCTCCCACGACGCCCCAATGGAACACGAAGATATAGATCGGGTCCAGAATCGTATTCAGGACAGCGCCGATCACCATACTGTATGTGGCCAAGGTAGGATTCCCGTCAGTCCTTGCCATATTGCTCAGGATTACGCCCAGCATATTAAAAGGCGCGCCGATCAGCAGGATAGAAGTGTACTGCCTTGAATATTCCATGGTATTTTCTGTTGCGCCGAACAGCTTTAACATCGGATCTAAGAATATCAACCCCAGGACCAGCACGATGATCCCCATGACGATTCCCAGAATAAATACATTTCCCAGGCACTTTTCGGCGGTCTCCTCCTGCTTTTCCCCCAGTTTTATGGCCGCGAACGCGCTGGCGCCGGCGCCCAGAAGCGTGGATACAGCCAGGATAATCGTTACAATAGGAAATGCGATGGTAGTCGCGGCATTTCCCAGATACCCGATTCCCTGTCCGATAAAGATCTGGTCAACAATGTTATACAGCGAATTTACCAGCATGGAGATAATCGCGGGCAGCGCGAATCTCATGAGCAGCCGACCGATAGGCTGATAGCCCAACGGATTTTCCTTTTTCGACATAATCTGAACTTGTTCTTCCATAATAAAGCCTTCCTTTCTTTTGTATCTTTCGAAGTATTAAAATCTTTTAATCGAGTTTATGCGCAGATAATATAGCCGTCGGACAGCTATTCCGGGTGCGTTCCCAGAAGTATGGACTAATGAAGTGAAACTTCTAATAAACCAGATAGATCCCAGATACCTTTGAAAAACTAATCACTATTATAGCAATTTTTGGTTGCATATGCAACTGTGAATTTTTCATAAGTTATGGACACTGTGAATTTTTCATGGTTAAAATTTTCAATGAGAGTATGGTTACGACAGCTTATTTCAGTCATTTGACAGAGACGGAGTGAGCAGGTAGAATCGTAGTGTATTATGATTTGTGCATGTATGCATATTCGGACAATATTGTTCTTGAAATGACAGGAATTATTTCTTATTAAATACTATCATAAAGACAGGAGGTGAGAAAAATGGGCTGGACAGAAAGTTTACAGTTCGCAATCCGGTATATGGAAGATCATCTTCTCGACGATATCCGGACGGACGATATTGCGAAAACGATCTACATGTCCCCCTTATATTTTCAGAAGGGATTCAAGATTATGACCGGGTACTCCCCATCGGAGTATATCAGAAACAGGAGACTTTATCTGGCGGCACTGGATGCGATATCCGGAAATGAGAAGGTGATTGAGCTGGCATATAAGTACGGCTATGATACTCCTGAGAGTTTTACCAAAGCGTTCACGCGGTTTCATGGACTGTCTCCGATGCAGATCCGCAGTCAATTCGGAAGAATCAAAACTTTCTTACCTCTGAAAATAAGAATATCCATACAAGGAGGAGACGAGATGAATTACACAATTGAAAAGCTGCAGGGATTACAGGTGATCGGTTTTGAGAGGATATTTTCTTTTGAGACGTCTTATCAGGAAATACCGAAGTTCTGGGATGAGTTTTGCGGTCAGTATATGCAGTACCTCACGGGACAGGTAAAACCTGCGGATGCGATACAGAAAGCGGTATGGGATGATAAGATCGGTGAATATGGAATCTGTATCGATGATGTAGGTGAGGAAGGGAAGTTCCGGTATCTGCTGGCCGGGGCGTATACAGGAGGTGATGTGCCGGAGGGGCTGACTGTATATCGCTTTCCGGATATGGAGTGGGCGAAGTTCAGATGTGACGGACCGATGCCTGCCGCTCTCCAGACTGTAAATACGAAGATCTTTAAAGAATGGCTTCCGAACAATGCTGAATTTGAGATCGCGATGGGTGCAAACATCGAGTGGTATTCGAAAGGGGATATTACCGCTCAGGATTATGAAGCTGCGATATGGATTCCGGTTAAAAGGAAATAAGAGAGGGGACTGGCACATTCCGGCCAGAAACGTATTTGTTCAAAAAAGTTAGAGAGGAAGGGGCCTGTCCCCGGAAGCTGGCTTGAGCAGAAGGTACCTGTCTGAAGGACAGGGATTGGGCTTAAGCCGGCATCCTGGGACAGTCCCCTTTCTCTCTTGTTTGCTTGCAGGGTTTGTAATCTACCGAAAGGGGACAGTCCCCTCCCATCGCGAAAAATGTTGTAAAGAATCGAGAAAGTTTTTTACTTATGGAATGATTTATATTATAATGTCTTTGTGAGCCTAAATTTGAATACTCAAAATCTTAAAATAAGCGAGGGAATACAAATGGAAAGAAAAGTAGGGACAGTGTCCAGAGGAATTCGTTGTCCGATTATCCGTGAAGGGGATCAACTGGCTGATATTGTAGTGGAAAGCGTATTGGACGCGGCAAAATCAGAAGGGTTTGAGATACGCGACCGGGATGTCATCTCCGTCACGGAATCCGTAGTGGCGAGAGCCCAGGGGAACTACGCGCCCATCGAGGCCATCGCAAAGGATGTGAAAGCCAAACTGGGAGGCAAAACGATCGGCGTAATCTTTCCGATTCTGTCCAGAAACCGTTTTGCGATCTGTCTGCGAGGAATTGCCATGGGAGCGGAGAAAGTGGTTCTGATGCTGAGCTATCCCAGCGATGAGGTGGGGAATGAGCTGGTGACCCAGGATCAGTTGGATGAAGCCGGCGTGAATCCTTACAGCGACGTTCTGACATTGGAAAAATACAGAGAGCTGTTCGGCGAGAACAAGCATCAGTTTACAGGAGTTGACTATGTGGATTATTACAGCGGCCTGATCAAAGAAATGGGGGCCGATGTGGAAGTGATCTTCGCCAATAATCCCCGGGTGATCCTGGATTATACGAAGAGAGTGCTGAACTGTGATATACATACCAGAGCCAGAACCAAGAGAATCCTGATGGCAAACGGCGCAGAGGTCGTATGCGGGATGGACGATATTCTGAACGCGCCGGTGGACGGCAGCGGCTGCAATGAAAAATACGGCCTGCTGGGCTCGAATAAGTCCACAGAGAACACCATTAAGCTGTTCCCCAGAGACTGTACGGATCTGGTGATGCAGATCCAGAAACAGATGCTGGACAAGACAGGAAAGCATGTTGAAGTTATGGTTTACGGTGACGGAGCATTCAAAGATCCGGTCGGCAAGATCTGGGAGCTGGCGGACCCCTGCGTATCGGTTGCGAATACCCCGGGGCTCGAAGGGACACCCAACGAGGTGAAGTTAAAATATCTGGCGGACAATGATTTCAAGGATCTAAACGGCGAGGCGTTGACGAATGCCATTTCCCAGAGAATCAAGGAGAAAGATGATAATCTGGTCGGTAATATGGCCTCCCAGGGAACCACTCCCAGAAGACTGACGGATCTGATCGGTTCTTTATGCGACCTGACCAGCGGTTCGGGAGACAAGGGAACCCCGGTTATACTGGTTCAGGGATATTTCGATAACTTTACCAATTAACCCGGTATCGGCTGTATGACAGAGCGGATGGGTACGGCTTATGGAATGCGGCTAAATGAAGCAGGTAAAGGAAACAGGTAAAGAAGCTAAGAGAACGGAATGTTATAAATAAGGAGCAGGATAAGATGAAACAGGATATGATTGTAATATTGGACCTGGGCAGCACCCGGAATCCGGAGCTGGCCCGTGAGATCCGGGATCTGGGAGTATACAGTGAGATTTATCCCCATGATATCACGGCGGATGAGCTGAAATCGCTGGAAAATGTAAAAGGCGTGGTCTTAAACGGCGGGGAAAACAGAGTCGTAGACGGTATGCCGGTGGATATAGACACGGATCTCTACGGATGCGGCCTGCCCATGATGGCGGTGGATCATCCGGGAGCTAAGTGTGAGCTGGTGTATGATGCTCTTCCGGAAAAGGAAGTATTGAAGAGCTTTGTATTTGACACCTGTAAGGCAGAGGCCAACTGGAACATGAAGAATTTTATCGAGGACCAGGTAGAGCTGATCCGCCGTCAGGTGGGAGAGAAGAAGGTCCTGCTGGCGCTGTCCGGCGGTGTGGATTCTTCCGTGGTGGCGGCTCTGCTGTTAAAAGCTATCGGTTCCCAGCTGGTATGTGTCCATGTGAATCACGGCCTGATGAGGAAAGGCGAATCGGAAAGCGTCATCGAGGTATTCAAGAACCAGCTGAACGCCAACCTGGTCTATGTGGATGCTATCGAACGTTTCCTGGGAAAACTGGAGGATGTGGCTGATCCGGAGCAGAAACGGAAAATTATCGGCGCGGAATTCATCCGTGTCTTCGAGGAAGAGGCCAGAAAACTGGACGGCATCGAATTCCTTGGACAGGGCACGATCTATCCGGATATCATCGAGAGCGGAACGAAAACGGCCAAGATGGTGAAGTCCCATCACAACGTAGGCGGTCTGCCGGAAGATCTGCAGTTTGAACTGGTAGAACCTCTAAAGCAGCTGTTCAAGGACGAAGTCCGTGCCTGCGGTATCGAGCTGGGCCTGCCGGGCAGCATGGTTTACAGACAGCCGTTCCCCGGCCCCGGGCTTGGTGTGCGCTGCCTGGGCGCGATCACCAGAGAACGCCTGGAAGCCGTGAGGGAAGCGGATGCGATCCTGCGGGAAGAGTTTGAAAAAGCGGGACTGGATAAGAAGGTATGGCAGTATTTCACAGTGGTACCGGATTTTAAGTCTGTGGGCGTGAAGAATAACGCCAGATGCTTTGAATATCCGGTGATCATTCGGGCGGTGAATACGGTAGACGCCATGACTGCTACGATTGAGCAGTTAGACTGGCCTGTCCTGTTAAAGATCACGGACCGGATCATGAACGAGGTGGCGAATGTGAACCGGGTGTGCTATGATTTGTCACCGAAGCCTACGGCTACCATTGAGTGGGAATAAGAATGCTAAGTAGAAATAAGAATCGTCTTTTGATACTGATTTGATACTAACTCTTATACCAAAGTAATATTTAGATAGCGTGAAAACTCCCGTTTGAACCGTAAAGCTCAGACGGGAGTTTTTCATCGCTGCAAAAGACTGCCCGGGTCGCCGCCGGGATACGAACCGCCTGTAAGCCTGTGTTTCCGTGGAAGGGAAGGCGAAGACACACAAGAGTAAGACAAGATGGAGGGTAACATCAGACCGCACATAATATCATGAAGCCAGTCATGATTTCGTCTATTATGAACTTATGCGGAAAGGAGCGGACCAATGGAGTGGATCAAAGGAATACAGCGAGCGTTAGATTATGTGGAAGCCCATATTACGGAAACCATTGATTATGAAGAGGCGGCGAAGCAGGCCTATTCGTCCAGTTTTCATTTTCAAAGGATTTTCAGTATCCTCTGCGGTTTCACCTTAGGCGATTACATCCGGATGCGGCGGCTCTCCCTTGCGGGAAATGAGCTTGCGTCGTCGGATATCAAGGTGATCGACGCCGCGCTAAAGTACGGATATGATACCCCTGAGAGCTTCAGCCGCGCGTTCACCAAATTCCACGGGGTAACACCCTCCCAGGCGAAGCACGGCGGCGCAGCCCTCAAATCATTTTCTCCTCTTTCCGTAAAACTAAGTTTAGATGGAGGAAACACGATGAATTACAGAATCGAGACTCTGGGAGCATTCCCTATTATCTGCAAAAAGAAACAGGTATCCAGCAAGAAGGAGCTGACTACGGAGGAAATCTCCCGCTTTTGGCAATCCTGCGGCACAGACGGCACGATCATGGAACTTTGTAAGTATATTCCGGAGAACAACATTTTTCAAAACTGTATCGTTGGAGCCAGTTTTGGCAAGGACGCTGCCGACACGGAATTTCCATACGCCATCGGCGCACATTATAACGGCATGCCTGTTAGCGATGAGGACCTGACTGTGATACAGATTCCGGCCCATACCTATGTGGTATTTCCCTGTGTCGGAAAGATGCCGGAGGCGTTCCAGAAGCTTTACCAGCAGATATACAGCGAGTTCTTCCCGGCCAGTGAGTATCAGCCCTGCGGTGGAACGGATTTTGAAGCTTATCCTTCGGCGGATGTAGAAGACCCCGATTATAGCTGTGAAATCTGGGTTGCGGTTGAAAAGAAATAACACGGCAATAACAAAGGTTAATAGTAAAGGTTAATAGTAAGGGTGCCACAGAGGTACAGCGGTTTAGCCGTACGTCTGTGGCACCTATATTTTACCGGCTGCCCTTCCTGCCAACTGGATGGTTTACGGTGTGCGATTCTTTCCCGGGATTGGGTATGCCCTTTTCGAGCTGTTTCATTTTCTCCCGAAGCATTACCGTTTCTGTAATATCCATAACCACTCCCTGGAGAAACGGCTTACCCCGGTATTCCATATAACGGCTCTGATCGACTACCCAGATGTAACCGTGCTTACTGAGCATACGATATTCCAGATTTTCATTTCCGCGGTTTTTCTGGAGGCTGGAGACGCCGGCGTTTACCAGAGGACAGTCGTCCGGATGTACCATATTGAGGAATTTATCGTCAAACAGCTCCTTGATTTCCTCACGCGTATAGCCGAATATCTCCAGAAAGCGGTTGCTTATGTACATAAAATCATAGTCCTTTGTCTTGGCGCAGCGGTGATAGCCGCCGGGCATATCATTATATAGAAAGTTCAGTTCCTGATTCTGACGCAGAAGCAGAGCGTTGCGCTCGGCCAGCTGACGCTGGGCAGCCATGGTTTCGGAGATATCGGTGCAGGCGCTGACGATGGCCAGTCTCCCGTCCTCCGCCCGGATCACCTGCCCCTTATCCAGAGTCCAGAACCAGGAGCCGTCCTTTTTCGGCATTCGATAGGTGGTGGTATATTCCAGTCCGGGATAATATTCCGGACCGATATCACGGGCCACAGCTTCCCGGTCATCGGGATGAATGGTATTGATTACTTTCCCCTGGATCGCCTGTTCCAGTTCCTCATAGGAATCAAAACCCATCAGGCTTACGACGGCATTGTTGGCAAAATAGAGGGGGAAGCCGTCCTCGCAGTAACCGCCGATCATACCGCCGGGACTCATCTGCGCGAAAATCGAAGCGGCGGCCTGCCTGTTTTCCTCCGTCAGCTTCATAAAGGAAGAATCGTTTTCCGAGATATGAACCACAGCGGAAAGAGCACGCTGAGAGTTGATCAATTGCTGCTCCCGCTGCTTTTGAACGGTAATATCGCTGGCTGCCCCGTAGTACAGACTGTGTCCGTCCTGCTCTCTCAGGAAAAAGACCCGAAGCTTAAGCCATATGGTGTTCCCGTCTTCCCTGAGATACCGGATCTCACCCAGAGCGCCAACCGGAATATTTCTGCGGGCCTGCAGGAAGATTTCCATGATTTTGGCCTGATCCTCCGGATAGACATTTTCCAGCTCTGTTTTTTGTCTGCGGGTCAGCTCCAGCAGGTCGTCGCCGGTAATCCGGCAGTACTGCTCGTTGGCACGCAGCAGCTTCACCTGGTTCCCGGATACATCATAGAAGGCAATACCGCCTAGTATATTATTGATAATGGATTCGGTCATCATGTCCTCATTCAGAAGTTCTTTCAGGCTGAGACGCTGCAGATTCTGCGGCATGACTCCCCGAAAATCCAGGTTATTTTCATCGGCCAGAAGCGGTTCAAATACCTCGATGGGCATGGGTTTATAGAAATAATAGCCCTGGCCGTAGACACATCCCATATTTAACAGAAACTCAAGCTGATCCGCGGTCTCGATTCCCTCCGCGATGATCCGCAGCCCGATCAGCCGCGCCATACTGATGATCGATTCCAGGATACTGATACCCTTCCCGGCGCTCTGCTCGTCCATCGCCAGGAATTTCATATCGATTTTAAGAACATCCACATTGATGTCTTTGAGCATATTAAGGGACGAATAGCCGCTGCCAAAGTCGTCCATGAGCACCGTAAAGCCCAGGCTCCGCAGCTTGTCCACAACGCCTGTTATAATCTGGAACTCCTCGGCGTAAGCACTCTCCGTAATCTCGATCTCCAATAGTTCAGGCTTCAGATCGTAGCGTTCCACAAGATTCTGAAAAGACCCGGCTACATCCATAGTATATACATCCACACGGGAAACGTTCACCGAGATGGGAATAGGGCGGTGTCCGCTGTCAATCCAACGCCTTAAATTCATGCATACCTCTTCCCAGATATAGAGGTCCAGCTTGGCGATGAATCCATATTCCTCCAGGGTGGGAATAAATACACCGGGCATGACAACACCGTTTCGAGGATGATTCCAGCGCACCAGCGATTCCAGTCCTACGATCTTGCCGGTGGCAATATTACATTTTGGCTGGGCATAGAAGGTGAACTCATGGCGCTCCAGGCCTTTTTGGACCTGGGTGAGAAGCATATGGTCATTTTCCATTTTCAGAAACATACTTTCATCATACCAGCATACACGTCTAGCGTAATTCCCCTTAATTTTGGACATAGCAAGAGACGCGCGGTCGTACATGGTACTGACCGGTAAGGGCGGCTGATCTACGGCATACAGGCCAAAAGCGGGTAAAAACCCGGCATTGTCACCATATTGCAGGACGCAGCGTGTGATCTGATTCTGAAGTTTCTCCAAAAGCTCCGGGCGGTTCGGTACAAGGGCACCGAAATCATCCGCCCCCAGATAGCCGGCGACTACTCCGTCAGACTGGGCTTTTTTTAACTCTCCGGCAATCTCCTTTAAGAAGATATCGCCGGCCTCCATCCCGTACCATTCGTTGAACAGTTTGAAATGTTCGATATCAATGGCCATCAGGCACCAGGAAGTCTCATCCCCGCGATTTAAAACGGCGCCTGCCGCCCGGAAAAAATCAACCTTGTTATACAAGCCCGTCAGTGGTTCCAAAACCAACTGCGCCTGGGCAGCGTCTTCATTTTCCAGTTCCCGCAGCTTTTCCTCATTGATATCCTGAATAAAGCACATGAGGATCCGGTCGTCCTTCTCCCCCTGGCACAAGGGCACAACGGTCTGTAAAACCCAGCACCATGTCCCGTCCGTCCTCTTTTTGCGGAATTGTCCTCTTAACATATGATCCCGGCTGTCCTGTTCCATACGGGGCAATATATTCTCCAGATTCCAGAAAGACAGGAAGGCCTCCCGGTCATCGGGATGGATCATTCCCGCAACGACCTCCTGAATCATGGCTTCGAGCCGGCCCTCGGCCGCCGGTATCACATATTTTCCGTCCATATGATAGAGAATTTTATAGCTGTCGCTGGTCAGGTTCAGTTCGAATAGTTCATCATAAGTGGAGAGGTTCGTTAAATTAAAAAAAAGATTCCGGTTATCTTCTTTGATCTCCCTGGCCAGGATAATTCTGTAGTCATGATCCCTGGCTGTATCAAAGAGGGCAGTATTTACCTCCACCCACTTTTTCAGAGATTTGTTGTAAAAAATAGTGCCCTCCGTTCTTCCGGTAACGAGTGGACAGCCCGCGCAGGGTTGGCATTCCGCGCAGATGGATTCATAGCAGTATTCACCGGCGTGCAGATCAGGATAACATCTCTTTAATACGTGATTAAAGTAAAGAATCCTGAATTTGGAGTCGATAATGTAAACGGCCGCATTGTTTGTTTTATTATCCATAAAATCCCATCCCTGATACAACATCGGCCTGTTAAAACCGATCATATTTTAAAGCATCCATGAAAACAAAGCCGTTCCGGGTATGCTCAGGAGCAACCGGTTATACAACTCATAGCTATAATTATAGTGCTTTGTGGTGTGATTCGTCAATGAATTAAAGTCTTATAATCTATATTTTCATGAATCAGAAAATACTGGGACAGTCTTTGGAGGAATGATTTCAGCCATTTCTTAATAATCAGGATTTTAGCGATTCACTTTACGAACGGGAGAATGCGAAGTATAATGTAATGAAACCGCGAATCACAAAATTATAACCGTGGGAAAGAAGAATAATTATAATACGGACGAACCGATGTCCGTCTATACAGATATAAGCGGGAAAATGTACACATGGAGGCCGGGATGAACATGGAGGTCAGGATGAAAAAAAATATATTTATTATTTTGTATATTATCACATTGCTGTTTCTTTCAGCATGTAACCAATCCAATCAAGAGTTATCTGCCCATGAGGACAGCAGCCCCGCAACATATGATGTACAACCGGTCAGGGATGAGAATGCTGACTGGAAAGACATTACAACCATAACGGAAATGCAGATAACCGTGGCAGATAAAAATAATAAACCGATTCAGACCATGGTCTACAAGTATGATCTCAGCGGTGTACCAGCCGCATTTACCGGAAAAGTCCTGCTGGCGGATGTGAATTTTGATGGCTGCGGTGATGTTCTTCTGGATCTGGGCCGCTACGGAAACCAGGGTATAAAATACTATGCCTGTTATCTGTCAAATCCTGTTACCAAACAATATGAAGAAGCTCCGGAATTTCAGGAGATACAGAATCCGATCCTAAACACTGCGGCGCAGGAAATACTGTCCTCCTGGAGAAACAGCGCATCCAGCTATGGATACGCTAAATACAGGTGGGATAACGGCTCTCTGGAATTGGCGGCGCAGGTAACTGTAGACTATGATATTGAGACGGATGAAGAGCAAATTACAGAAGAGCAGTTGGAACATGGAAAAATGGTCCGGACCGATGCCGGCAAAGAAGCGATTCAAAATGAATGGCAGCTGGACACAGAAGTGTGGGCAGGAGACATAGCGGGAAAAGTACTATATGAAGAATAGGGAATGTTGGGGATTGAATAAGGAATGTGCCCCATTAGACAGAACCCTTTAGGCGCGGCAGGTTCCATTTATAATGAGCCGCCAGGAACCTAAGCAGGATCACCAGGGCGGAAGTGCCGAACATGGCCGTGACCTGTCCGAACGGTTCCTGCAGCAGGACGTAGAACAGAGCGCCGGCAAGCGAGGCGCAGGCGTATACATGTTTCACAAATATGTAGGGGGTTTCGCCTGCCAGGACATCACGCAGGATACCGCCGCCCACTCCGGTTATGGTACCGACAAATATTAGCAGGAACAGATTATCCTGATACCCGTTCTGCACCGCGGTGAATATACCCACGGCTGTAAAGATCCCAAGTCCCACGGCGTCGAACGCAAGCATTATTTTATCATAGGTTGCCCGGAAAGCTCCGGACAACCATTCTTTTTTTGCATATAAGATCCAGAACAGACAGCAGGATGTGACGATAGCCGCCAGCGCGTATACCGGGTCCCGGAACATGCCGGGCGGAGTTATTCCCAGTACCAGATCCCGGATCAGCCCGCCGCCTGTGGCGGTGACCACCCCCAGTACACTGACCCCAAAGATGTCCATGTTCTTTTCCACGGCCGTCATGGCGCCCGAGGAGGCGAAGGCTACCGTTCCAAGCATTTCCATGATAAATGTGATCAGATGCTGATAGTCCATAGGAGTACCTCGATTATGTCAATGATGGTAATATTATACCTCAAATTCCGGGACAAGAAAAGAGCGAAAAAGGGATCGTGCCCAGTTATTTCCCCTTGTAAACAGTAGGCACCTATAATAAAATAAAAATAAATATAAAGGAGAAACTTATGAATCGAAATGAAGAAAAGGGCAGGCTTATTGCCCTGCTTCCTATAGGAATATTCCTGCTTATTTTTCTGGGGGTGGGCTGGCTGACTGGAGATTTTTACCGGATGCCGGCGATCGTGGGCTTTCTGATCGCGCTGGTAGTGGCTTTCTGTCAGAACCCGAAACTGTCCTTTGCGGATAAGATACAAGTGATCTCAAAAGGAGTGGGAAATGAAAATATCGTCACCATGTGCCTGATTTTTCTGTCAGCCGGAGCTTTTTCCGGGGCGGTGACGAGAGCGGGAGGAATGGAAAGCACCGTCAATCTGGGTCTTAGTATTCTGCCGGCAGGAGTCGCTGTGGCCGGTCTTTTTTTGGTCGGATGTTTTATTTCCCTGTCCATGGGGACTTCCATGGGGACTATCGCGGCATTGACACCGATCGCGGTGGGGATCAGCGAAAAGACAGGCTTCTCTATGGCGATCTGCGTAGGAGCGGTGGTCTGCGGCGCCATGTTTGGGGACAACCTGTCGATGATATCCGATACGACCATCGCGGCGGTCAAAACTCAGGGCTGTGAGATGAAGGACAAATACAAGGCTAACTTTTTTATCGTGCTGCCCGCGGCGGTCCTGACACTGCTCTTTTTTGTCGCCATTACCTGGGGGAAGAATTATGTGCTGCCGGGTGAACATCCTTATCAGGTGATCCGTGTTCTTCCTTATCTGGGAGTATTGGCCGGGGCGCTGTTGGGCTTTAACGTGTTTCTCGTGCTGCTGTTCGGCACGGCTTTTTCACTGGTGGTTGGGGTCGGAACCGGCGCTTTTGCGGTCTCGGAGATTTTTACGGTAATTGGGGAGGGCGTGACCGGTATGTATGACATTACCGTAATTTCCCTGATCGTCGCCTGCATTGTGTCATTGGTAAGGGAATACGGCGGTATTCAGTGTATCATTCAATTCATTAAGAGGCGGATCAGGGGAAAGAAGGGTGCAGAGATGGGAATCGCGGCGCTGGCCGCGCTGGTAGACCTATGTACCGCGAACAATACGGTAGCCATCGTGATTGCCGGCCCGATTGCGAAGGAGATCAGTGACGTGTACGAGATTTCGCCGAAGAGATCGGCATCCCTGTTGGATATCTTTACCTCGGTCTGCCAGGGCCTGATCCCTTATGGGGCGCAGCTGCTCTCGGCCTCCAGCCTGTCGGGCCTCACCCCATTTGAAATCATGCCTTATCTGGTCTACCCTGTATTGATGGGAATCAGCGCATTGCTCTTTATCTTACTGAGAAAGAATGATAAAAAGCCGGTGCAGAGCGGTTAATCCGGAAAATCAGGCCCTATGGTAGAACCTTCGGTAGGTTTCCAGTGACTGCAGGTATTTCTGCACATCCACATATTCATTCGGTTTGTGACAAAGCTGCGGTTCTCCGGGACCGTAGAGAAGTACGGGGCAGTCGGGGAACTGTCTCAGTAAAATAGACGCATCCGTAAAGTAGTTGATGCCGGTATATTCAACCGGCAGTTCCTGCTCACGCAAAATTTCCTCAAACTGTCTGAGCCAACGGTCCTCTTTCGGGATCTCGATTCCCATCCGTTCGTTGCGAAGCTGCACGTCAAAGGTAACCTTTCCGTCCAGTCTTTGTGTATATTCTGCGCATAGCTGGTGCAGATGATGGAGCACCATATCCCGGGTGAGAGCGGGAACCATTCGGATATCAGCCAGAAATTCCGCATGATCCGGCGTCATGTTCGGCGCGATCCCGCCTTCGGCCATGGTGATCTGCATCGTAGAGATTCCCAGGATTCCATGGATATAGGAGTTGATATTGCGTTTCAATTCCTGCAGTACCTCGAAGCCGCCTTCCAGGGCGTTGCCGCCTTCTTCCGGGTTAGCTCCGTGGCTGGTCTTGCCGTTTACGGTCAGAGAGAGCCATAGACACCCTTTCTGGGCGATACCGAGTCTGCCTCCGGTAGGCTCCCCGATCAGCAGAAAAGCGGGCTGTTCTTCCGTGGCAATGGAAAGAAATGATTCCGCGCCAAGGCCGCCCTTCTCCTCATCACAGGTTCCGGCAAAGAGAATCGTGTCGTCGGGAATCACCTGATTTTCCGCCATCTTTGCGCATACATAGGCCATGGCTGCCAGACCGCTTTTCATATCACTGGCTCCGCGCGCATAGATCCGGTTCTCAAGCCGGACGGGAAGGGACGGGTCCGTATCCCACTCATCCATTTTCCCGAAGGGCACCGTATCCAGATGACCGTTCCAGACAACTGTCTGGTCCGATCTGCCAGGAATCCGTCCAATGACATTCGCATGCAGAGCATCGATGGGCTGCAGACAGGCCGCGATACCATGGGAGCAGAGATAATCACACAGAAATAAAGCCATGGCGTGTTCGCCGGCAGTGCCGTTTACACTGGGGACTGACAATACATCTGTCAAAAATTGAAGGGCTTCCTCCTGATACTTATTATTCATTTATTTCCTCATCTGGTTGATCAGATCTCTTTCCCGCGGAAAATTATTTTCTTTGTTTGTAAAGTATTTTCATCCAGCAGCACAAGATTGGCATACTTTCCTACTGTGATACTGCCATATTGATCGTAAATTCCGATGGATTTGGAAGGATTCACCGTAGCGCATTTTACTGCAGAAGCAAGAGGAATCCCCATCTTCTGTACCGCGGTACGCATGCAGTCCATCAGATTCGTGGCAGAACCGGCGATCGTTTTGTCGCAGACCAGAGTGGCCCGGTTCCCCACCACATGCACAGCCTGCCCGCCCAGGGAATATTCCCCGTCTTTTAATCCGGTGGCTTCCATGCTGTCGCTGATCAGGATGACCCGATCGTCCCCGAACATCTTAAAAGTAGTCCGCACCACCGCCGGGTGGATATGGATGCCGTCACAGATCAGCTCTGCCCCGCAGTGAGGAGCATCCACCGCTGCGCCGATTACGCCGGGTGCCCGGTGGGTAAAAGCCGGCATGGCATTATACAGATGAGTGATATGGCTGACACCCCGCCGGATCGCTTCACTGGCC
This sequence comes from Diplocloster modestus, assembly GCF_019042245.1. Taxonomy (GTDB): domain Bacteria; phylum Bacillota; class Clostridia; order Lachnospirales; family Lachnospiraceae; genus Diplocloster; species Diplocloster modestus. The sequence continues at coordinate 40,377 of NZ_JAHQCX010000014.1, read as the reverse complement.
GTATCAAAATCAGCTGTGGTATGGGCGATGGACAAGACCACCTCGCCATTAAGAGCTGAGATGAACTCCATGGCGCCCTCTTCCTCCGGGGCCAGATCTACCAGTTTGATCAGGCCGTTCGCCTCCTTTTGGAGCCGGCGGAACATTTCTATATCCGGTTTATGAATATATTTCGGATTCTGTGCCCCTTTTTTGGCCAGGGAGATGAACGGCCCTTCCATATTGATCCCAACCAGATCCGCGCCCTTTTGCCCGTTGACATGAGCGGCAGCGGCGCGGCAGATACCGGTCAGGGTTTCCTCGTCATAAGTCATGGTGGCAGGGCAGATGGCGGTGATGCCGTTGGCCAGCTGGTAATCCGCGATGGTCTGGATAGCTTCCTGTGTTCCATTGCAGAAATCCTGCCCCATACAGCCGTGAAAATGGATATCGGTCAGGCCCGGAATCGCGATACAGCCTGCGGCGTCGATACACACATCATCACCGGACGAATGGGAGATGTATTCTTTGCTGATACAAATATCCTTTTCTTCAAAGGTGCAGTCTTCTGTAAATACTTTCGCATTTATAATTTTCATATATCCTCCATGCGTGCGTTACCCAACACTGTTCGATCTTCTATAAATTAATTTTCGACAACGCGGCTTCGTCCCCTACCAGAGTAACATCCGGATGGAACTGCAGGATGGACGCGGGTACCTGAGGGGTTACCGGGCCGAAGAAAGCCTTCTGCACGATATCCGCCTTGGCTTCCCCGTTCACGACCACCAGAATTTTACGGGCGTTCATGATCGTCTGAATCCCCATGGTATAAGCCTGGCGGGGAACGTCGTCAGCAGACGCGAAGAAACGTTTGTTGGCCTCGATCGTGCTCTTTGTCAGGTCCACACAGTGAGTCCCTTTCGCGAAGGAATCTGCGGGTTCGTTGAAACCGATATGTCCGTTGTGTCCCAGTCCCAGCAGCTGCAGATCCACACCGCCAAGTGTCCGGATTATTTCATCATAGCGGGCACATTCATTTGCGCTGTCGGCAACCGTCCCGTCCGGGATATTGGTATTTTCTTCTTTTACATTAATAGACTTGAATAAATTCTGGTGCATGAAATAGTAATAGCTCTGGTCATTCTCTCTGGTAAGCCCTTTGTATTCATCCAGATTGGCGGTTTTTACCTGTGAAAAATCCAGATTTCCCTGCTGATACCCCTGAATCAGCTGCTGGTACAGACCAATCGGCGTCGAGCCGGTGGCCAGCCCCAGGACACAGTCCGGTTTTAAAATAACCTGAGCGGCGATGAGATTAGCCGCTTTACGGCTCATTTCCAGATAATCTTTTGCTTTCAGAATTCGCATAATGGAAATCCCCCTTTAGGATAATTGTTGTACATATACTCTATTTATATTCCTTATAAATGTATCAAACCACAGGAAAAAAAGCAATCGCAATTAAATTATTTATTGCCATTTGGGGGAAAGCTGACTATACTGGTAGTGATGAATTCAGCATTTGAAATGATGAAGTTAGGATTGCAGGAATTGATGGAGGATATGTGTATGGATAAACCCGTATTGGTGATCATGGCGGCGGGTATGGGCAGCCGGTATGGTGGATTAAAGCAGATCGATCCGGTGGACCGGGAAGGCCATATTATTATGGATTTTTCCGTTTATGATGCGGTCCGCGCCGGTTTTAAAAAGGTTATATTTATTATTAAGAGGGAGAATGAAGAAGTCTTCCGGGAAGTGATCGGTAACCGGCTGGAAGAGTATGTGGAAGTAGCGTATGCTTATCAGGAGCTTACGGATCTGCCGGCAGGATATCGGGTGCCGGAGGGAAGGGTGAAGCCCTGGGGGACCGCGCATGCGGTATTTAGCTGCCGGGATCTGATTCAGGGACCTTTCGCGGTGATAAACGCGGATGATTATTATGGGCCTAAGGCGTTTCGGATGATTTATGATTTTCTGGTCAGCCATGAGGATGGTCAGAAGTATACAAGCAGCTTTGCTGCGACCCAGTCCGAAGGGCATGCATTAAGGGATGCTGTAAAGTACCATTATGCGATGGTGGGCTATGTGCTGGAGAATACTCTGACGGAGAATGGTTCCGTAGCCCGGGGTGTATGTGAGATCAGCGGGGACGGCCATCTGGTGAGCGTGACGGAGCGGACGAAGATTCAGAAAATAGAGGGGGAGACCGCGTATTCTGAGGATAACGGAGCCACCTGGAGACCGCTGCCTGCGGACAGTACGGTTTCCATGAACCTGTGGGGATTTACCGAAAGTTTTTTGGATGAGATCCGGAAGGGTTTTGATGATTTCCTGCGGGAAGGGATTTCGGATAATCCGTTGAAATGTGAATATTTTCTTCCGACAGTCGTGACGAGACTGCTTCAGGAAGAGAAGGCGTTGGTTACGGTGCTGCGCTCGGAGGATAAATGGTACGGAGTGACTTATAAGGAAGATAAGGAAATGGTGGAACTGGCGATTCAGTCCTTTAAGGATCAGGGGAGATATCCCCAGAATCTGTGGACGGAAAGATGAGGAAAATATGTCGATTTTGGTTACAGGCGGCGCCGGTTATATTGGCAGCCATACATGTGTGGAACTTTTAAATGCGGGTTATGAAGTGGTGGTCGTGGATAATCTATGCAATTCAAGTGAAGAGTCTTTGAAGCGGGTGGAAGAGATTACTGGTAAGCTGCTTAAGTTCTACCGGGCGGATCTGCTTTGCCGGGAGGCTATGGAAGAGATTTTTGAAAAGGAGCAGATCGATTCGGTCATCCATTTCGCAGGACTGAAAGCGGTGGGAGAATCTGTGGAAAAACCGCTGGAGTATTATTATAACAATGTCACCGGGACACTGGTTCTATGTGATGTGATGAGAAATCACGGCGTAAAAGATATCGTGTTCAGTTCGTCGGCTACGGTCTATGGTAATCCGCACACTGTTCCGATCCGGGAGGATTTCCCGCTGAGCGTCACGAACCCCTATGGACGGACAAAACTTATGCTGGAAGAGATCCTGCAGGATCTTCATGTGGCGGACCCGGAGTGGAACGTTATCCTGCTCCGCTACTTTAATCCGATCGGTGCCCATAAGAGCGGCCGGATCGGGGAGAATCCGAAAGGAATTCCCAATAATCTGATGCCTTATATTACCCAGGTGGCAATCGGAAAACTATCCCGTCTCGGCGTTTTTGGAAACGATTATGATACGCCTGACGGTACGGGGGTCCGGGATTATATCCATGTGGTTGATCTGGCCGGAGGCCATGTGAAGGCGATTGGGAAGCTGAAAAGTAAAGAGGGCGTGTCCATCTATAATCTGGGTACCGGTAACGGCTATAGTGTTCTGGACATGGTGAAGGCTTTTGAGAAAGCCTCGGGCAGGGAGATTCCCTATGAGATGAAACCCAGACGGGCAGGAGATATCGCCACTTGCTATGCGGATCCCGCCAAAGCAAAAGCAGAGCTTGGCTGGGAAGCCCAATACGGGTTGGATGAAATGTGTGAGGATTCCTGGAGATGGCAGTCCCAAAACCCCGATGGGTATACACAACAGTAAATGCGGCTGTAGAGGAAACGGTTACACCATACCTGAACTAAGCCGCAGTAAATGCGGCTCTGGAGGATAAGATGAAAGTATCCCGGAAATGTAAAGCTTTTTGGAAAGCGATGAAGATGGAGCTGCGGGAACATAAAAGCTCATTTATCGTGTTTGTAATACTAAGAGCAGTAGTCATCCTCATGATGATCCTGCAGTTGTTTAACCGGAATTATGAAAATGTGTTTTTATGTGTCCTGACGCTGCTTTTGCTCATGGTGCCCAGCTTTGTCCAGATAAACCTTAAGATAGAGCTGCCGACGACCCTGGAGATTATCATCCTGCTCTTTATATTTTCCGCTGAGATACTGGGTGAAATCGGGGCATATTACATCAAATATCCTTTCTGGGATACCGTCCTCCACACCTTGAATGGTTTCCTCGCCGCTGCCATCGGTTTTTCCATGGTGGATATCCTGAACCGGAATGAACGCTTCTCTTTTCAGCTGTCCCCGGCCTTCATGGCTATCGTGGCTTTCAGTTTTTCCATGACGATCGGAGTGATCTGGGAATTCTTCGAGTGCGGCATGGATCTGTTCTTTGGCATGGATATGCAGAAGGATACGATTTTACATACGATCAATTCCGTGATGCTGGACCCGGCCGGAGGAAATCATCCTACAGCCATAACCGGTATACAGGAGGTCATGATTAACGGCCAGCCTCTGGGGCTGGGCGGTTATCTGGATATCGGTCTGTTCGATACCATGAAGGATCTGTTTGTAAACTTTATCGGCGCCGTTGTTTTCTCCGTTTTTGGCTTTTTCTATGTGAAAAACCGCGGAAAGGGCAAATTTGTCGGGCGCTTCGTACCCAGTCTCAAAAAAAAGGAGGCGGATTTCCTTCACATCGCAGAGGCTGAGGAACTGGCAGCGGAAGAAGTGGAGCAAAGGGAAAAGTTGGAATAACCCCTGTTCCACCAGAAATTAGCACTTGACAGTTCCAGTCAAAATGTTGTATTGTATTTGCGATGATAACATTTACCCTTCAGGTATATGGATATACTTTTAGGAACTGGAAGCAGAATAATTTCATATAGAGTATATTTCTCTTATTCAGAGTGGTGGAGGTACATAGGGCCTGTGAAACCCGGCAACCCCTAGCGATAGGAAGGTGCCAACCTGAGCGAGTAATCGAACGATAAGGGGATTTGATTATCAATTTTGTCGAGTCCGCTTTTGCGGATTCTTTTTTTATTCAACAGGCAAGTATGTGAATAGAATAAAAAAAGTCTTACGTAAAATTCCGGCGTCGACAACAGGAAATACCCTGCGGGTATACCTGAATGCCTTGCAATACAGGCAATAACACGGAAACTAAATTTGTAAACCGGCAGAGGCCGGATCATCCAAAGGAGGAAACAAGATGGAAAAAAGACTATTTACGTCCGAATCTGTGACTGAAGGACATCCCGACAAGATCTGCGACCAGATCTCCGATGCGATCCTGGATGCGCTGATGGCAAAAGACCCCATGAGCCGTGTGGCCTGCGAGACGGCCACGACGACAGGGCTTGTACTGGTGATGGGAGAAATCACGACTGAGGCTTATGTGGATATTCAGAAAATCGTGAGAGATACGGTCCGGGAGATCGGATATACTCGTGGAAAATATGGATTTGACGCGGACAACTGTGCGGTTGTGGTCGCTCTGGATGAACAGTCCAGCGATATTGCCCTGGGAGTGGACAAGGCCCTGGAGGCGAAGGAACATAAGATGAGCGACGCGCAGATCGAGGCCATCGGTGCAGGGGATCAGGGTATGATGTTCGGATATGCTACCGATGAGACCGAAGAACTGATGCCTTACCCCATCGCCCTTGCTCATAAACTGGCGCTTCAGCTGACGAAGGTCAGAAAAGACGGCACCCTTACGTATCTGAGACCCGATGGTAAGACCCAGGTTACGGTGGAATACGACGAGTCTGGAAAACCGATTCGTCTGGATGCTGTGGTTCTGTCCACCCAGCATGATGAGAAGGTCTCTCAGGAACAGATACACGAGGATATTAAAAAATACGTGTTTGACGTGATTCTGCCCCAGGAGATGGTGGATGAGAATACGAAGTTCTTTATCAATCCCACCGGACGCTTTGTGATCGGCGGACCTCACGGCGACAGCGGGCTGACCGGACGGAAAATTATAGTCGACACCTACGGCGGATATGCCCGTCACGGCGGCGGTGCTTTCTCCGGAAAAGACTGCACGAAGGTGGACCGTTCCGCGGCTTACGCGGCCCGCTATGTGGCCAAGAATATCGTGGCTGCAGGCCTGGCGAGGAAATGCGAGATACAGCTGTCCTATGCCATTGGAGTGGCACAGCCCACGTCCATTATGGTGGATACTTTCGGAACCGGAAAAGTGTCTGATGAGAAGCTGGTGGATATCATCCGTGAGAATTTTGACCTTCGTCCTGCCGGTATTATCAAGATGCTGAATCTGAGACGTCCGATTTATAAGCAGACAGCCGCATACGGACATTTTGGAAGAAATGATCTGGATCTGCCGTGGGAGAAACTGGATAAAATAGACCTGCTGAAGAAATATCTGTAAAGAGTTCCGGTTGAATTCCTGTTAGGCGGGAATGCATGAATGAAAAAATATAAGATGATAATGATAAAACATAAGATTATGCGGATATAATGGAATATCCGTCTGGGGCAGGTAATCTGTCCGGCAGCTGTTAAAGACTGCCGGGCAGTTTTTTCTTGCCTCCGATTGCTATATTATTTCGCGGCATGGAACCAAACCGCCTTCCGATTCCTCTAATTAGTGTAAATAAGATTTCAACGGCCGATGAAAGAAAGGATCTACGCAGTATGACAAAAGAAGCTTTTGCAAATGTGATTTTGGATAATGAGAGAAGCTTTTACCACATTTCCAAATCTATCCTGAAAAATGATGAAGACTGTGCGGATGCGGTACAGGAAGCAATAGCGGTCGCTTTCTCCAAGTTAGCGGGGCTTAAGCAGGACTGTTATGCAAAGACATGGTTTACGCGGATTCTGATCAATGAATGCTATCATCTGCTCAAAGACCGGAAACGGTACCTGCCGATGGAGCAGGAGGCGGACAGCGCGGCCGAGGCGGAGGAATACAGTGATCTGTATCTGGCGTTAGGGCAGCTCAAGCCCGATCTGCGCATAACCGTGGTTCTATATTATATCGAAGGATTTTCTGTGAAAGAGACCGCATTGATACAGAAGATTTCGGAAGGAACGGTGAAAAGCCGTCTCTCCCGTGGACGGGAAAAATTAAAACAGTTGTTAGAGGAACAGGAGGTACAGATATGAGATATGAAAAAAAACCGTTGTGGGATAATACATTTCCGGAAGTCCCGGAATGTTTTCACAGGACAGTGATACAGGAAATAGACCGGCAGGTACGGGATAAGAGCTGCCGAAGGAAAAAACATATCGGCAGAAAGGCTCTGCTGGTGTTAGCGGCCACCTTAATTTTGGGTACCACCGCGTTCGCGGCGGCAAGACATCTTTTGTTTGAACGGTTCGATATGGAACGGGATGAACGCAGGGAAAAAGCGGAAGATCTGCTTCAGACAGACATTACCCAGAAGACAGAAAAAAATGAGAACCCGACGGCTGGAGGAACCGCAGTCGAGGGATCTGAAAATTGGCTGCCGTTGGAGGACCAGTCTCCTCTATTACAGATCAGGGAAACCATATACGACGGAATGAAACTATACGTCTATGCCAACGCCACCGAAAACGGAAGAAAGTATGATCTGAACGCGGACCGCTTGTTTGCGGACGGAAAAGAATGCGGACCGGTGGATACTGTGGAAGAAAATGGAGAATATACATTCCGGGTAGATTTGTCCGAACAGGGGCTTCCAGATGATTTCGAGGTACGGATTCCGGTATCGGTATATCGTAAATCGACAGCGGAACCAGACTCAGATACCCAGAATCCGGAGGAAATCGTAAGGTACCAGAACCAGGACTTGATCTTCCGGGTGGCTTCTGACCAGCCCGCGCAGCGGCAGCAGGGTCAGATCATACAGCTGAAAGACTGCAGTGCTTCTTTAAACAACTGCGTCATCACCCCCATTTCCATGAAAATCGATTTTTCCTATCAGTTCTCGGGAGAAGGAGCGGAACAGAAGGCAAGAGATTTTGCATCAGGCACGGAATTCTTCTTCCGGGACGACCAGGGAAACGAATACGAATTTAAAAATGGAGAGGGTGGAAATTCCACGCTGGTCAATGTAGAGCAAACAGAAAATCAGGATTGGAGAGTAGACATCAGGTATGATATATCCGACGGCGCGGAGCAGATCACTGCCCTTGAGATCGTACCGATCCGTTTCCGGGAAATTCCGGACTCCGCAAGAGAGATCCTGGATGAATACGTATTTTCAGTACCTATTCATGACTGAGTATTGACGAACTCTTCTACCGGACCAAATAACAGAATACAACACAATAAAAATAAGAAATGACCGGGAAGAACATAGCCTAAGTTATTTACAGCAGCCGGGGAAAAATGATAGTATTTATATAAATAAGTATTTTGAGTGTCAGGAGGAGGTAATTATGCAGGAAAGGATCAAGATTCCATCGAAGGAGAACCCGGAGCTTCACCTTACCGTAACTCCTGGTCATTTTTCATCCGACCGCTTTCATGTCAATTATTATATAGATATGTCCAACCTGAAAATGCGTCAGAAGGAGGCTGAGATGGTGGCCAAGACGATGTCCCAGCGATATGTCAGCCGTGTGAATTTGACTCAGACCAATATGGGGGGAAGCGATTGTGCCTTTTTCTCGGAGATGGCCAGGTCGTTCGCGTCTAAGACTCCGATCGACACCATTATCTGTATGGATGGCTGTGAGGTGATAGGGGCTTATGTAGCGCAGGAACTGAGTAAGCTGGGGGTAAGTTCCCAGAACGAACACAAATCCTTTTATGTGGTAAGCCCTGAATTTGATTCCAGCGGCCAGATGGTTGTAAGAGACAATATACGAAGGATGATAAGGAACAAGCATGTGCTGGTCGTATTGGCTACCGCCATGTCGGGCCGGACGATTTATAAGAGTATCCGGTGTATTACATCCTACGGCGGTATCGTGGAGGGGATTTCGGTTATATTCAGCGTGATTGATAATATAGAGGGATATCCTGTAAATTCAGTATTCAAGGTATCCGATCTGCCGGACTTTAAGCTGTCCGAGCCGGATGACTGCGAGATGTGTAAGGCAGGCCTGCCGATGGATGCCATCGTGAACAGTTATGGGTACAGCGAACTTTAACGATATAAATGTTCCCCTTTCAGAAACCGCCTGGAAGGGGAGCATTCGTTTGCTTTAGAACCGTTCCAATATCATCGTCGATGCAGATTGACTTTTTACGTATTTCAGCGGGGGCAAAGGCTTCACCCAGATTGATACAGGCATAAGCAGCGTTCGGCCACTCATGAACCATGCGCCAGAAAGGAAATTTTATGATACCCGGCGTGTTCATTCCTGTGCCTAATTCAAGAAATAATGCCTGCCTATTTTTGTGCGTATCCAGAAATCCTCTGTAGCGTTCAGCAGCCAAATGCCAGCCTTCGTCCTCGACGAAGCTATTGTCTGAACGAAGATTCATACTCATGGGCTTACCGCAGACTGGGCAATGGGGAATCAGCCCGGTTGGAATTTTCATATCTAACTGACTTTTCAGCATCCGCAGAACCTGGGATTCATTGTCATAAGTTTTCCGGTGACAGGGCTTCGAACACTGAAACAGGCCGTAATCCCCCTGGGTATAGAACAGCCGGTGTTTATCAAAGCCTGCTTTTTGGAAACAATGATCTACATTTGTTGTGAGGACAAAGTAGTCCTTATCCTTTAACAGCCCGTATAAATCCTGATACACTGGTTTCGGCGGGTCCGTATAGCGGTTGATATAAATATACCTGCTCCAGTATGCCCAATACTCCTCTAAGGAAGCAAAGGGATAGAAACCACCCGAATACATATCCCGGAAATGATACTTTTCTTCAAAATCGGAGAAATACCGGTGAAAACGTTCACCATCATAGGCATATCCTGCCGAAGCTGACAGTCCTGCCCCCGCGCCGATGATCACCGCGTCAGCGTCTGCCAGGACCTCCCGCAGCTGTCCGATTATATCGGCACTCTCCCTGTTTAATATTGACATCTTAACCTCCTGCCGCGCATGGGCGGTGCTTAACTGTTTAACCTTATACACCCAGTAAATCCTCATAGATTTTCAAATCTTTATCCTTGAATACGTTAAAAATAACCTTTTCTATCCTCGTGTCGGAATCCAGGAATTCTCTCACAACAGCGATTGCTGTCTGGGCAGCCTCTTTGTTTGGAAAATGAAATTCCCCGGTCGATATGCAGCAAAAAGCAATGCTCAGGCATCCGTTCCCGGCAGCCAGTTCAAGGCAGGAACGGTAGCAGGAAGCCAGCAGTTCACAGTCCTTTTTCGTCACACGCTCATAGATGATCGGTCCTACAGTATGCAGGATATATTTACATGGAAGATTAAATGCCGGGGTGATTTTGGCTTTTCCGGTGGGCTCCCCGCCACCCTGCCGGTTCATAATAGCATCGCAAAGAAGCCTAAGCTGGATACCGCTGCGGGAATGCACGATATTATCGATGCAGGAGTGAAGCGGATAAAAACAACCGCGCAGAGCACTGTTCGCAGCATTCACGATCGCATCCACCCGGAGGGTGGTAATATCCCCCTGCCACAGAACGAGCCGTTCGTCAGACGAAAGAGGCGGCAGTAATTCCGCGTCTGTCACACCGGCCTTGTCGCGCTCCCAGCACAAATATTCATCCTGAATCCTTAAAAACTCTTTACCAATCTGTTTGGGCGGGCGGACATTCATCAAACTGCGAAGCAGGTCCTTTTGTCTCTGTTCATCTTCCGGTATCTCAATATCTTGTAAACGGGCATCCTCCGACAGCAGCTCTTGTATCAAATAAAATCTTTGTTCATCATGGGTCATATAACATTCTCCTTTTCCCATCAGACCAAAACATTCAATAATCTTCTTACACATTATTATAAATAAATACAGTACCTGTGTGAAGTACGCACCTTCCGGTATCATAGTTTCCGGCCGGTTACTATCAGAGTCCGCTAAGTACCACCTCAAATTGCAAATTCAAAACCATTCCATGGTATGTATGAAGCCGGCCAGGGCAATTGGAATCAGGCTCTTTTGAACTAAAGTAATAATAAGACAATAACACCCTCCTTCGCCACAACACTGATCCAGCCTGATTTAAAGCAGGGGCTTAAGTATCGGGGCAGCGCAAACCCTTCTGGAACGCCGGGTCCGGCCTCAGTGGCGGGGCAATAAGCCCATGGTTGAAAAAGCATGGCCGAATAGAGGAGGGAGACTCAAGGTAAAATGTCGGCCCACACGCCGACATTTTACCTGTTTTCAGAGGCTCCCAGATCTGTTCATGAGGTTGCTTTTTCAACCATGAGCTTATTGCCCCGCCACTGAGGCCGGACCCGGCGTTCCAGAAGGGTTTGTGCTGCCCCGATATATTAAGCCCCGGCCCCAAATCAGTACTCCACATCCTGCCCTGATTCGATAAATTCCCGGAGCTTTTCTTCATTTTCCAGCACAACACTGTGCCCATCCTTAGAGATAAACCCGTACTGCTTTAATTTACCCATGATACGGGAAACCGTTACCGGGTGGATACCCAGGTACTTGGACAGTTCAATATAATTAAAATATTTCGGCAGGGTCTTTCTGCCCTGTTTGTCTACAGAAAATTCCAGGATCAGACGGCAAAGCCTGACGGCGGCGGATTCTTCCTGGATCTGGTGATAACGGTCCAGAATATCCAGATAGTTTTTGGTCAGGATGCGCAGTAAAAACAGATTAAACTCCTGATCTTCTTTTACAAGACGGAAAAAATCGATATCATTGATGCGGTACAGGGTACAGTCTGTTTTGGCCACAATGGAAAAAGTTTTATACTGTGCGCCTTCTTCAGGGAGAAATAGCACGCGCTTCATAATCTGGGCAAAACCAATGATCCGTTTCGAATCAAAATAGAGATAAATCTTCTCCTCCCCATCCCGGGTCAGGCTCTGCAGGGCACAAAGCCCTTCTTCCAGAAGAAAAGCGCTGTGCTCATTGGTACCGCTGTTTGAATTATACAGATAGGTGTCTTTTTTAACCTGGACTTTCATACCATATTTATATAGTTTTTCAATATTTGTTTTCTCAAACATAATTTCCTCCAATGGTGCGTATTTTTGCACATATAGGTATGGGTGAACGTACTTTGTTCAACCGTTCCTCCAATGGTGCGTATTTTTCGTTCAACCGTTCCTCCATATACACGTTATTCAGTACGATAATTGGGGCTTTTCCAAGCGCTGTTATTTTATATTCTACCATATTTATTTCTGAAAAAATACTACAGAATTATAACCTGTGTTATTTTTTTGACGCTATTAATATGTTAATATCGACTTAATCTTTAGAAGTTTTATCGTGAATTTTTGTTAAAATTGTATGATCAGGGGAAGAAGAATCCGAAAAGATTTCGTCAATCTATTTTTTTTACTCCCGTTTGTTACAAAATTAACGATCCAAAATGTGTGATAAAGGAGATTAACGGTATGTCTAAACAAGTTCCCCAGAAGAAATCGATCAATACGACGGTAATCCATTCTGTGATCGGTGTCGCAATCATGATTCTGTTTCGGTTTTTGCCCATTTCTCTCCCGGAAGTTACGCCGGTCGGTATGGAAATTATCGGAATATTCATTGGTACATTATACCTTTGGACCACAGTAGATCCGCTCTGGAGCAGCCTGATGTCCGTAGCTATGATCGGCCTGTCCAGTTATAAGCCGATGTCGGCGCTGCTGGTAGAATTCATGGGGAATGTAACGATTATCCAGATGCTGTTTTTAATGCTCCTGGCAGGAGCATTAGTCACGAACAAAATTACGATGTACATAGGACGCTTTTTCCTGACACGAAAAATTACGAACGGCAGACCCTGGATGTTTACCATGATGATTTGTATCGGTTGTTTCTTGATGGCGGCCTTCGTATCCCCATTCGCCCCCATCTTCCTGTTCTGGCCTGTTTTGTATGACATTTTCGAGGAAGTCGGATATAAGCAGGGAGAGAAATATCCGAAAATAGCGCTGATCCTGGTAGTGATAGCCACGCTGATCGGCTTCCCGGTAGCTCCCTATATGAACAACGGGCTGGCCTTGATCGGTAATTTTAAGACGATCTCGGAAGCCGCTACCGGCACAGCTATTATAATAAATGACGGCGCGTATTTGTTTACCACATTGTTCATGGGCATATTGCTGATTATAGCCGTGATCCTTTTTTCCAAGTTTGTGTTCCGGCCGGATGTGGGTAAGCTGAAGTCTTTGAATGTAGAAATGTTAAAGAAGAATCCGCTTCCGCCTCTGAATGCCCAGCAGAAGGTGGTATCATGGGGATTCATTATTCTGATCATAGCGATGCTCCTGCCCAGCGTTTTGCCTAAGACGATTCCCGGAATGGCGTTCCTGGCGGAAAATACACCGGGTCTGGGTGTGTTGGTGGCAGCAGCGCTGGCAGCAATCCAGATTGACGGCAAACCGGCTTTGAATATTACCGGCGTATTCGCCAAGGACTTCAGCTGGTCGACCTTTTTCCTATGTTCGGCCGCCATCCTGATTGGAGGTGTGATGACAAATGAGTCTACCGGTATTACCGCATTCTTAAACCTGACGTTATCCCCGCTCTTTAACGGTATGAGTCCCATGGTATTCACGGTCGTAATCCTTATCGTTGCGGTGCTGCTGACCAATCTATGCAACAGCCTGGTAATCGGTATGATCCTGCAGCCAGTGATTCTCACATACTGTATGTCAACGGGGGCCAATGCGGTGCCGATCGTTATGATCATGATATTCTTTGTACTGCTCTCAGCGGCCATTACCCCTGCGGCATCACCGTTCGCAGCGATACTGCATGGCAATAAGGAGTGGGTTCCCTCCGGGGATGTATACAAATACACACTGACCTATGTGGGCCTGGAACTGGTCCTGGTCCTGATCATCGGTATTCCTGTGACTAATTTTCTGGCGGCTGTAATGAAATAACAGCGCCGGAAAACAGCCGCTAAGTGCTCATAGCACAAAAAATATTTTTCGACATTTAACACAGGTTATAGTAATTACCCCCGACTATAATATAATAGAATATGGTAACAGCAGTAAAGAAGGACGAAGGTTGAACAAAATGTTCATCCATCCCTTCGCGTAGCATGCGAAAAAAGGTACAGTGTACCTTTTTCCGTAGAATTTATGGCGCGGTAAACGCGCCGCTGGAGGAAAACATGAAAGAAAGGGGTTATTTTAATGGCACAGTATGATGTAGTAATAGTAGGGGCAGGTCCGGCGGGGATGACGGCAGCGATCTATGCGGCCAGAGCGGACATGAAGGTGTTAATGCTGGATAAACTGGCGCCGGGCGGACAGATTATCAACACCAACGAGATCCAGAATTATACGGGTGTAGGTTCTGTCAACGGCGCGGAGCTGGCTTATAAGATGTTCCAGCACACACAGGATTTCCAGGTGGAGTTCGACTATAAGACGGTTAAGGAGATCCAAAACGACGGTGACGAAAAAGTAATCTGCTGCGTGGAGGACGATACGGTCTACACGGCCAGTTCAGTGATTATCGCTACGGGAACCAGGCCGAGATGCCTGAACATACCGGGAGAAGATAAATTCCGCGGAAACGGCATCAGCTGGTGTGCGATCTGCGACGGCGCCCAGTATCGGGATAAAGATGTGGTAGTGATCGGGGGAGGAAATTCAGCGGTGGAAGAGTCTATTTTCCTGGCGGGTATCGTAAAATCGCTGACCATCGTTACTATGTTTGATCTGACCGCTGATCCCATGGCCTGTGATAAACTCAGGGCGATGGAGAATGTGAAGATTTATCCGTACCAGGACATTCTGGAATTCAAAGGTGAGAGTAAACTGGAGGGAGTTTACTTCAAATCTACCAAGACCGGAGAGGAAAATACGGCAGCTTGTGACGGAGTGTTTGAATACATAGGATTGACGCCCACGACGGAGTTCTTAAAAGATACCGGACTGTTGAATGATTATGGTTATGTAACTGTGAATGATAAGATGGAATCGAACGTTCCAGGTATCTATGGTGCGGGAGACTGTATTACGAAGAACTTAAGGCAGGTGATCACCGCATGCTCCGACGGAGCGGTCGCGGCACAGGAAGCTTCCCATTATGTGGAAAGATTAAGCAGATAAGATTTTCATTAGGCAGCACTGCCGGAGACGGTATGTACTGCCTTCTGCAAGAAAACACGGAACAGGCAACAATTAAGGAAACACCCTACGGGTATACCTGTATGTCTTAAAAAACAAGACAATAACAAGGAAAGGATGAAAATTATGTTAAAAGAAGTAAGCAGTGCAGAATTCAAAGAAACCGTAAACGATGGACTTGTATTGGCGGATTTCTTCTCCACCACCTGCGGTCCCTGTAAAATGTTATCCTTTGTATTAAACGATGTGGAAAAGGAATTTGGGGAAGATCTGAAAATATTGAAGGTGGATTTTGACCAGAACAAGGATCTGACCGCGGAATATGAAGTGACCGGGTACCCGACCCTGATTCTGTTAAAGGAAGGCTTAGAAGTTGCCAGAATGCAGGGACTTCAGCAAAAACCCGCTATTATCAAGATGATTCAGGAACAGAAATAAAACAAATGCGGCGTACAGCCGGGTGCAACAATTAAGAGGAGGATATTACCTATGTCTGAACAGATTACCTATAAGTTTACAGAACACCTTATTGAACAGCAATATGCAGCTGAGCAGGCGATGCTGGCTGAGCTGGAAGCGGGACATTATACCTTGGACAATCCGCTGGTCAAGTATAATGCATACCTTGTGAACCCGCTTTCCGCTGTTGTTCTGTTCAAAACCGACGAAGAAACAGCGATCAAAGTCACAGTTCTGGGAAAAACACCGCAGGCCAATATTTACCATACCTTCCCCAGGGCCAAGACCCATGTGCTGCCAATCGTAGGTCTGTACTCGGATTACACGAATAAAGTGGAAATCAGCGCATACCAGGGCGGATCTACAGTGGTTGAAATACAAACGCCCGACGTATATAATGGAGTTAAGCCGGTTTTTTCCATGGAGACCACACCTGAGTATCTGCAGGACAATATAATTCTGGTGTCTCCCGCCGGTGAAGATCTGGCATCCGGTTTTGACTATGCCGGCGATGCCCGCTGGCATATGAACATCGCCTGCGTATTCGACGTTAAGAGATTGAAGAACGGTAACCTGATCATGGGTTCCCATCGTTTGATCAAAATGCCGTACTACATGTCCGGACTTTATGAAATCAGCCCCTGTGGTAAAATTTACAAAGAATTCCGTCTGCCGGGCGGCTATCACCACGATGAATTCGAGATGGAAGACGGCAACCTTCTGGTGCTGACCGATGACTTCCAGAGAGACACCGTGGAAGACATGTGCGTGCTGATTGACCGTAATACCGGCGATATCCTGAAGACCTGGGATTATAAGAAATTTTTACAGCCGGGACTTGGAAAATCCGGGAGCTGGTCCGATGAGGACTGGTTTCACAACAATGCTGTATGGTATGACAAGAACACCAACTCCCTGACCTTCTCCGGAAGACACATGGATGCTATGGTGAACATCGATTACGACAGCGGGGAGTTAAACTGGATCATCAGTGATCCCACCGGCTGGCCCAAGGAATGGGTGGACAAATATTTCTTCAAGCCGGTTGGCGATAACTTTGAATGGCAGTATGAGCAGCATGCCTGTGTGATCACTCCGGACGGCGATGTGATGTGCTTTGACAACCATCACTACGGATCCAAGAACCGGGATGAATATCTGGCCGCCGGGGACAGTTATTCCAGAGGTGTCAGATATAAGATAAACGTAAAAGAAAGAACGATCGAGCAGGTATGGCAATATGGGAAGGAAAGAGGTGCGGAATTCTTCTCCCCTTATATCTGCAACGTAGAATACTACAACGAAGGCCACTATATGATTCATTCCGGTGGTATCGCGTACATGAACGGGGAGCCCTCCGAATTGCTGGGCGCATTCGCAAAACAGCAGGGCGGAGATCTTCGGACCATTACCGTAGAAATGTGCAATGGGAAGAAGGAACTGGAATTACAGGTACCCGGCAACTATTATCGGGCGGAAAAGTTAAAGCTGTATTCGGAGGGCATTAATCTGGAGCTGGGCAAGGGTCAGATCCTGGGTGAAATGGGCGTTACCCCTACGTTTGATACTGAAGTGCCTGCGGAAGTAACCGGCCAGCTGCTGCCCGTATCCTGCAATGCCAGCATGAACGAGGAATTTGACCGCTTTACCTTCAAATCCCGTTTTGAAAAAGGCCAGTTAGTCATGCTTCTGCTGGAAGCAGAGAATGAGACCAGAAGATACTTCATCTCTACCACAGCAGTTCCCCATCTGGCCATGTGCTGCGGAACCTTTCTGGACTCCGATGAGAGAAATACCAGAACTATGGTAAACAAGGCCGGCTTGTCCGGGACCTACGATGTGAGAGTCATCATCGACGATAAGAAATACGAAACCGGTATTCGGATCACTGTCTAGTGATCCGGTACCCGGCAGTCATCGTATGATTGCGAAACCGAAGAAATTAGGAGGATGTAAGAATGGGCTACAAAGTAAGCTTTGAACAGGCAAACAAGATCTTCGACAAACTCTGGGATAAGTATGATATCTATGCGCCAAAGAGATTCGAAGGCAGAGGACGTTATTCCGACACGGACATCGTCCGCTACGACAAAGTCAACACGGTGGAGGAGATCGTATTTGATGAGAAATCCGATTTCCCGGCCAAGGAAATCTTGGCGCCGATCAGCCAGACACTGTTTTATTTTACCGAGGACGAATACCGGGAGAGCAAATGCAGTACCCGGCCGATCCTGATTTTTATGCGTCCCTGTGACATCAACGCCATGCATCATCAGGAGAAGATCTACCTGGGCAACGGCGGATATACCGATCTGTACTACGAGAGAATGAACGAGAGAGTGAAGATCGTCATGATGGAGTGTACCGAGGGCTGGGACACTTGTTTCTGTGTCAGCATGGGAGCGAACAAAGCGGAAGATTACGCCGTGGCCGTCCGCTGTGAAAATGGGAGCCTTCTGGCAGACATCAAGGATTCAGATCTGGATGCTTACTTTGCGGAAGCGCCGGCTGCCGACTTTAAGCCGGATTATATTGAGAAGAATGAAATCGAACTTCAGATTCCTGAGATTCCGAACAGGGAAGTTCTTGCAAAATTAAAAGCTCATCCTATGTGGGAAGAGTACAACAAGCGCTGTATTTCCTGCGGTTCCTGTACCGTGGCCTGCAGCACCTGTACCTGCTTTACCACTATGGATATCATATATCATGAGAACGGAGAGGCCGGAGAGCGTAAGAGGACGACCGCATCCTGTCAGATCAAGGGCTTTGCGGACATGGCCGGAGGCCATACCTTCCGAACCACTGCAGCTGAGAGAATGAGATACAAAGTTCTACATAAATTCCATGATTATAAGGCGCGTTTCAAAGATTATCACATGTGCGTGGGCTGCGGGCGCTGTACCACCAGATGTCCGGAATTCATTTCTATCACTGCTACCGTTAATAAGATGTCCAAGGCGATCGACGAGATCATTGCCGCGGAAAACAACTGAGTAAAGGAGTGAAGAAAAGATGAATAATCCGATTAAACCAATCCCGTGTAAAATACTGGAAATCAAAAAAGAAACCGCATTAGAATATACATTCAAAGTAGAAACCGATATCAAACCGGATCATGGACAGTTCCTGCAGTTATCCATTCCGAAGATCGGGGAAGCACCCATTTCCGTATCTGCTTTCGGAGATGGATGGCTGGACTTTACGATCCGCGCCGTAGGAAAAGTAACCGAAGAGATCTTCGCCAAGAGACCAGGTGATGTGCTGTTCCTGCGCGGGCCTTACGGAAACGGCTGGCCGATGGAACAGTTCAAAGGCAAGAACGTGATCGTGATCGTAGGCGGGACCGGACTGGCTCCGGTCAGAAGTATGCTCCGTGTATTTGCGGAAAATCCCGGCTATGTGGAGAGCGTAACGCTGATCGCTGGCTTCAAGAATGAAGAGGGAATTGTGTTCCGTGGCGAACTGGAATCCTGGAGAGATAAATTTAACACCTTCTATACCCTGGACCGTGACAAGATCGACGATTGGAACGTAGGATTTGTCACCGAATATGTATCCAAGGTTCCCTTTGGAGATTTTGGAGATAATTACGAAGTGGTAATCGTTGGACCGCCGCCAATGATGAAATTCACCGGCATGGAAGCTGCCAAATGCGGTGTGCCGGATGAGAAAATCTGGGTGTCCTTCGAGAGAAAGATGTCCTGCGCCATCGGAAAATGCGGACATTGCCGGATCGATGAGGTCTATGTCTGTCTGGACGGCCCCGTTTTCAACTACACACAGGCGAAATACTTAGTGGACTAGGGAAGGAGTGTTAAGAGAATGAATCATGATATAGATATTAAGAAGACACGGATCAACTGTTTCCGCCAATCCAAGGTACCCGGGGAGTTCATGCTGCAGATGCGTGTACCCGGCGCAGTCATCGATGCCAAGTATCTGAAAGTTGTTATGGAGATCGCGGAAAAATGGGGAAATGGCACCTTCCATCTGGGAACCCGCCAGACCCTCAACGCCCCCGGCATCAAATATGAGAACATTCCGGCGGTAAACGCTTATATTAAAGATTATATCCATGACGTTGACCAGGAGCTGTGCGGCTGCGAGATGGAGGCGGATGAGACCGGTTATCCCACCATCGGCGCCCGTAATGTCATGGCCTGTATCGGTAATTCCCACTGTATCAAGGGAAACTGCAACAGTACCGAGCTGGCCCGCAAGATCGAGAAATTGGTATTTCCGTCCCATTACCACATCAAAGTGGCTGTGGCCGGCTGCCCCAATGATTGTGTAAAAGCCAACTTCAATGATTTCGGCATCATGGGAATCTATAAGATGGATTACAATTATGACAGATGTATCGGCTGCGGCGCCTGTGTGGATGCCTGTGAGCATCACGCCACCGGCGTTCTAAGCCTGAACAAAGACAACAAAGTGGATAAGGATACCTGCTGCTGCGTGGGCTGTGCGGAATGTGTTCTGGCATGTCCGACCAGTGCCTGGACCAGAAACCCCAAGAAGCTCTACCGGGTAACCCTGGGCGGCCGTACCGGCAAACAGAATCCCCGTGCAGGGAAGCTGTTCCTGAACTGGGTGACGGAAGATGTGCTGCTGGGTATGTTCGCCAACTGGCAGAAATTCTCCGCCTGGGCCCTGGATTACAAACCGGAATATCTTCATGGCGGCCATCTGATCGACCGCGCCGGATATAAAACCTTTGTGAAGCATATCTTCGAAGGTGTGGAGTTCAATCCGGAAGCCAAGATGGCGGATGATATCTACTGGGCAGAGAATGAGCAGCGCGCCAATATTCACGTAATGCCGCTCTCCAAGCACAAGACAGCCGGACCTCAGGAGTAAGCCGGGTGGCTTCGCAACAATTGACATATCCGTTTACGTAGACTATAATATACTCAACAAGACAGCCGGATGGTGAGCAGATCTCACCCGCTCCGAGTTATTTTAAGGAATAGTCGTCCTCAACTTTTGCTGGAGCCGGGACGACTATTTTTTATGGGTAAAATTCAGAATTGCTACAATCAGAGAAGCAAATGCTAAAATGATCATAAACTCTTCATATGTACTCATAAGCGCCACCCCCTTTTGTCTTGAAGCGGGTGGGAAATACGTCCCCCGGCTGCCTGGTTGAATATATTCAGTTATTTCATTGTGTTTAAATAGGAGAAACCAATCCTACCGGCTGATATTCCTGATGATTCCTGACAGATTAATTGACATGATCTTATTTAGGGATTATAATATACTCAACAAGACAGCCGGAAGGTGAGCATATCTCACCCGCTCCGAGTTATTTTAAGGAATAGTCGTCCTCAACTTTTGCGGAGCCGGGACGACTATTTTTTATGGGTAAAATTCAGAATTGCTACAATCAAAGAAGCAAATGCTAAAATGATCATAAACTCTTCATATGTACTCATAAGCGCCACCCCCTTCTGTCTCGAAGCGGGTGGGAAATACGTCCCCCGGCTGCCTGGTTGAATATATTATTCAAAAATGTCAGTTGTCTGCCGAAATTCTATTCATACAATAGGGAAAAAAGGAAGCGATAGCTTCAAAAAATTATAGAACGAAAAGATATAATTCAATATAACATAAATACCGTTATTAGACAAGGATAATCGCCAGATTTAGCCGATAGGTAATGTCGCCTGTTGCCGATAGGTAGGCGGCTTTTTCATAATCTTGGAATAAGGAAGAAAAAGAGGGATGTGCCGGCCCTGGTCATTGATTGGAAAAAGATCAATAATCAGGGGAAGGACCTTCCTCTTATCTTTATTTTGACACATCAGGTAAAATTTGCGGGCAGATTCTAGAAATGATTTAAAAAAGAAGTCTGTCCGGGCCAATTAGTTACCTCTTTGTAACTAATAGTTTCAAAGTGCTTACTTTACCAACGCATCTATTCCGTTTACAATTCGAATTAGAAGGAATACACCAAAATTCAAAGGAGATACCATATGGAGAGCAGAAAAAACAAGATTTTAGGGGGGCTTTTAGGAGCTGCGATCGGGGATGCCATGGGAGCTGCTACGGAGATGCGCACGACAGCCCTGATCAGACAGCGGTTTGGAGGCCTGGTGACGGACTTTGTAGAGCATCCGGATGACAATCTGTCCAGAGGGACGCCTTCAGGCTTAGTAACGGATGATTTTTCCATCGCTTACTTTACCGCGCAGGAAATGCTGGAGCGAAAAAGCAGGATAACACCTGAAATCGCGGAAGCCGCTATGCTGCGCTGGTCCACACATGAGGTATACCGCAGATTTGTGGGGCCTACTACGAATGAATATCTGGCTGTGCTGAAGGGGGAGGAGAAGCCGGCCCCTCTTCTTAAGATGCCAGTGCAGGTAGATCGGTTACTCTGCAACAATACCCGCGCGACCAACGGAGCCGGGATGAAATCCGGTCTGATGGGTCTGTTTAATCCCGGCGACATGGACGGCGCGATCGAAGAGACGATCGTCCAGTGCAGCGGGACCCATAATAATGTAATATCCCTGTCGGCAGCCTGCGCGGTCGCAGCGGCCACCGCAGCCGCTTTTCAGGATAACATTTCTTATCTGGAAATATTAGAGGCGGGAATCTATGGCGCACAAGAAGGATACCGGAGAGCGGAGAAGACCGCGCAGCCCGCAGCCGGCGGCAATATCGTGAAAAAAATCCGGTTGGCCGTGCAGATTGGAATGAGGCATCAGGGAGATTTTGAGAGGGCTATGGGGGAAATCACGGACATCATCGGCGGCGGCATTTATGCCTACGAAGCGATTCCGGCTGTTTTCGGACATATAGCGGCCTGCAAAGGCCGCGCTATGGATTCTGTCATTATGGGCGTTAACGCCGGAGATGATACGGATACCGTGGCCTGTATGACCGGATATATCACTGGTGTGATGCACGGGGCGGATGTTTTTCCGGTCAAACATCTGGAACTGATCGACAGGGTGAATCATTTTGATCTTCGGCAAATGGCGGCCGATATCGGCACTTTTTTGGATTCAGATAAGGAGGGAGCAGCATGACAAACCATTATGACAAAGTATACGGATGTCTGCTGGCGGCAGCCATCGGTGACGCGATGGGCTGTCCGCTGGAGACTCGTACGGTATCCCTGATCAAAAGGGACTTCGGGAACGGGGATTTCGTCTATGATTATATGACGCCGCTTCCTGATTCGATTGCTTATGATATGCCCAGGGCTTATGTGACGGATGATTTTTCATGCGCCTATTTATCAGGTAAGTATTTTGCGGCCGACAACGGAAGGATAACCAGGCAGGCAGCGGCGGACGCTTTGCTGGAATGGAAGAATTCCGAGGATACCCGTATCTTTTATGAGCGCTATTGTGGTCCGTCCACCAGACAGGGGCTGGAACAGTTGGAAGGAAAGTTAACGGATTCGTCCAGGGATTACCTGTTATGCAATAACCGAACCGCCACCAATGGCGGGGGCATGAAAGGATGGATCGTAGGACTGTTTGACCCGGGTAATGTGGATAAAGCCATCGATGATGCGCTGGTGATGTGCCAGATCACCCATTATAATCCGATCGCGCTGTCCGGTGCGGCGGCAGTGGCGGCGGCAGTATCGCAGTCAATGGTAAAAGGCGCGCGTCTGGATGAAGTATTGGAAGCGGGCCTGTACGGCGCAGGGGAGGGATACCGGCGGGCACAGCGGTTTGCGCAGCCCTCGGCAGGAGCCAGTGTGGAGAAACGAATGGATCTGGCAATACAGATCGGACTGAAATACGCCAACGATTTCGAAAAGTGTGTTGTAGAGATGACGGATCTGATTGTCTCTGGCCTGAACGCCAATGAATCGATTCCATGCGCATTCGGGTATCTGGCAGCTGGGGGGACGGATGTTATGCGTACTATTTATATGGCGGTTAATTCCGGTAATGACTCCGATACGACCGCGATTATGGCCGGTGCCATGGCCGGTGCTTTGAACGGCGGCAGCGGGATCGACAGTTATCATGCAGAGACACTTAAAAAAGCGAACCCATTTATCGATTTTGAAGGCTTCGCGGATGAGATCTGCAGAGTAACCAACTGATACAGATGGTAAGTGCAAACGTTCGTTATAAGCATAGCCGAAAAGAGAAGGTGCAGATATGATTCAGAATAGTTATATCGTTACAATCAGCGTACTCCACATGGACGAATATTATACAGCAGCCCGCTGGCCGCAGATGGGTGACAAAGCAATGCTTACACCGGCAGGCCGCACTCCCGGAGGGAGTGTGGCCAACGCTTCGTCGGTCTGCGGTGCACTGGGAGGCCGGGTCTTTTTTTACGATGTGTTAAGCCGCAGTGAGGTGAACGAATTCCTGCTGCAGGATATGGAACAGTACGGCATTGACACAAGCTTTGTAAATTTTACAGAAGAAAAAATAGATTCCAAATGTCTGATTATCGTGACCGGAGAAGAAAAGACGATTCTTTGCGCGATGCCACGCAAGCCGGTTATGGCTCTTGGGCCTGAACAGGCGGAGTTGTTCCGGAATGCATCCGTAATATATACCATGCTGGGTGCGGAATATATCATCCCGGATACGATGGCCGCGTTTGATGATTTTAAGCGCCATGGGGCCAGGATCGCGCTGGACGTGGAGTTTATCTGCGAATCCACGGAGCAGAGGAGGTTTCTGGAAGCGGCGGATATTCTCTTTTTTAATCAGTTCGGTTTCCTGCAAAACAGAGGAGATCTGGAAGAGGAGGAGTATCTGGAATATTTGCTGAATAAGGGAGTTAAGATCATAGTTGTCACCCTGGGCGGGAACGGATGCCGGATAAAAACCAGGAATGAGGATCTGAGAATCCCTGTCTACGACATCCGGGTGAGGGACACGAACGGAGCGGGTGATACCTTTAATGCGGCATTCCTGTATGGAATGCAGAAACATTGGACGGTTAAGGAGACGGGATTGTTCGCCACAGCCGCTGCGAATTATTGTGTGACCCAGGAAGGGCCCCGGGGCGGAGCCGTATCGGAATCTATCATCCGCCAGTTTATGGGTGAGCATTGTCTGTTGGGTTAAGCGGACCTTCATATGCCAGATCGTGAAGCACTTCTGCCTCATTTTCACCGAAGGATAAAGCGTGTTCCAAGAGACGTTCGTCGGTAATCTGTGGGAATTTGGAATTGATACGGATGAGACAGGCCCGCTCATTTTTGCGTGTAAAATCCTCGAAAGGCCTGCGTATGATATTTTGCAGCCGAAAGCCGGAACCGATTTCCAAAAACACCACTCTTTTTCCAAGAGAATGGTTCAAAAAGTTCAGAAAATCCTTCCGGTGTGCCAGACGGTCGGCACTGGCCAGTGACACATTTCTGCAGCGGTAATGATTGGGGACCAGATAGTCTCCGCAGGATGGGCAGCGGGGGATACTTTCCGGGCGGATGCCGATTCCACTGTCGGTATCCGCCAATATTTTTTCAATATAGGGCTGTGCATCATAGACTTTTTCTTCACAGGGAAATGCACATTGCAGATAAGAATAACTACCCAAAGGCAGATAGATATGTTTCAGATCCAGCCCCGTCTTTTCCAACTGGCCGTCGGCATTGGAAGAAACCACGAAGTGGGACTTGTCCTTCAGAATATGAAACAGGTCCAGATGAGCCTGGGATGCCGGATGCCGGTAACGGAATTCCCAGAGGTATTCGGACCAGAAATCCCAGTAGGCCAGTTCATTTTCCGGCGATATCTGTGAAAATGCGTTTATCATATCGTCAATACAATTAAATCCCTGTTCATAGTAGGCCGGAAACAAGCGTTTTGCGGTCTTTTTGTCGAATAAATTTATATTGGATGCCACATTGATCCCGGAGCCTGTCCCCGCGATGATATAGTCCGCTTCCGCCATAAGCGCTTTGGCTGTTTGGATACGGGTCTTGTAATCCGGCAGATCCACGGTGACGGCGGCCGATGACGTCTTGTAAAAGGCGGCGGCTTCCGCTTGTCTGGGTGAGCGCTCTATGTTCTCAACGGTGGTGATATAGTTTGCGTAACAGCTGGTCATAGTCCGCAGCAGGGCGGTCATCTCATAGCCTAAGGCGGTCAGAGAGTATTCCACGTGCAATGTGACTTCCGGATAAACAACACGGTGGATCAGGCCATCTTCCTCCATGGTGCGCAGAGCATCTGTCAGGACTTTCTGGGAGATGTCACCCAGGGAACGCCTGAGGTCGCCGAAACGTCTGGGACCTGCCGTCAGTTCCCGCATAATCATCAGTTTCCAACGTCCGCCGATTAATTGAATCATACCGGTTAACGGATCTGTAGAAGTAGTCTCATGATAGCTCATAGTTATGCCTCCTTATCCTATAGCCACAGTTGCTGCTTTGACAAATATTATAGCAAAGCGTGTTCCCCTAATGAAAGAAGTTTCATAAAAGTAACTACCCACATCAAAGTGCTTAATTTACTTTGACCAGGCATTCACTTATATTTAAATTATCAGTGATGCTTTGTGAAAAAGCAATAAATTCTTCGAAGAATAAAAAAGAAAAAAGGAAATAATTACCAGTGAATTGAAGGAGAAAGGAGAAGAAGTTATGCGAAGCTTACAAAAATGGATGGCGGTTTTCGTGGTGATTGTTGTATTCACGATGCTGATGACGGGATGTGGAAAAAAGGAGGAGTCTGCTGCTGATCGCGGGGGTTCTCCGGGTGAAACCTATAAAGCGTGTTTTATCACCGATGGAAATCTGGGAAATGATTTCGTGGATTTGATCTGGAAAGGATTCCAGAATCTGGAACAGGAAGGATGGGAGATCAAGTGCATCGAGGCAACGGATAACTCGGAATTTGCAGATGACATCCGTTCCATGGCGTCGGAAGGCTATCAGGTGATCATGACCTGGGAAGACAATGTGAGTCAGGCGGCCCTTAATCTGGCAGACGAGATCTATAAGAATTATCCCAATACCCATATGTTTTTGCTGGATACCTATGTGGATCACGACAAACCAAACTGTACTTCGGTGTCGGTTGATCCGTTTGAATCCTCCTTTGTGGCCGGGTTTGTGGCGTCGAAAATGACACAGACAAAGACCATCGGATGGATCGGCCACACAGATGTCTTGAAGATCAGGCGTTTCCGGGATGGATATATCGCCGGGGCCGCTTATGGCGATCCGGAAGTGGAGGTGGTCTATTCTTTCACGGGGGATTATCTGGATCCCACCAAAGGCCAGGAAGCGGGAAGTGCGATGATCGCCAATTATCCGGTGGATATCATATACCAGTCCTGTTATCTGGCTGGCCCGGGAGTCATTAAGGCCTGTTCGGAAGGCGGTATCAAATGCATCGGTGTGGATGACTGGCAGGGCGATCTGGACCCTTGTGTGTTCTGGTCGGCGATTAAACCCATGGATGTGGCGGTAACGCAGGTGGCTCTGGATTATAAAGAGGGAAAAGAACTGCCCAAACAGATGGACTTTAATATCGCAGCCGGTGGCGCTGTCTATGACGAAAGAGATCTGCAGAATATCCCGGAAGAACTTCAAAAGGAAGTAAAACAATTGGTTGAGGATATCTCAACCGGTAAGGTGGATGTATACAAGAATTTTGAAGAGTACCGCCTGGAATATTAAGTGAAGGCTGAACAAAAAGATGTTCATCCATACCTGTATGTGCGGGAAAACGCACGTATGGAGGTGAAAAGGAAGGGATCAGATCTGTATGGCAGAAACGGATTATGTATTGGAATTAAAGAATATCAGAAAAACATTTGGCACACTTGTCGCAAATGATAATATAAACCTGCGGGTAAGGCGGGGGAGTGTACACGCTGTAATAGGGGAAAACGGAGCAGGTAAAAGCACCCTGATGAACATTATCACGGATCTTTATGAGCCGGATGGAGGAGAGATCCTGCTGAATGGGAAAAGAATCCGGTTCAAAGATCCGATGGATGCCACCAGACATGGAATCGGCATGGTGTACCAGGAATTCATGGTGTTCGGTGACCTGTCGGTCCTGGATAATATCATGATGGGATTCGAGGAGAAGAAGTGGGGAATATTTCTGAACCGCACGAAAGCACGGATGAGAATAGAAGAAATATGCCGGGACTATCACTTTAACATTCCGCTGGATGCCAGAGCGGACACCCTTCCGGTGGCGGTTCTGCAGCAGGTGGAGATCGTAAAAGTCCTGTATCGCGGCGCTGACATCCTGATCCTGGATGAACCCACTTCCGTACTTACGCCCCAGGGGATACAGGGCCTTTTTGAGGCGATCCGGTTTTTGAAAGCGATCGGCAAGACGATACTGATGATCACCCATAAGCTCAGAGAAGTATTTGAGGTTGCCGATGAGATTACAGTATTAAAGAATGGGAAGGTAACTGGGAATGTGCTTCCGGATGAGGTGACGGAAGAGCAGCTGGCGAACCTCATGGTAGGCCGGGAAGTCATCTTACAGGCCCATAAGTTAAATAGCAGGATAAAATCTCCAGTGCTGCAGCTTCAGAATGTGTCCGTAAAGGAAAATGGGGTCCAACGCCTGAAAAATCTGAACCTGGAAGTCCGAAGCGGAGAGATCGTCGGTATCGCAGGGATCGCCGGGTCCGGCCAGCAGCAGCTGGCCGGGGCGGTCGTGGGTCTTACCCGGGTGGAAAAAGAAAGCAGGATCCGCATCGCGGGAATCGAGGCACAGGAAAAAAGTGTGCGGGAACGCAAAAAGATGGGAGTGGGCTATATCCCTCAGGACCGGATGAAAGAGGGGGTAAATAAGGCGGGCAGCGTATGGGAAAGCGCTGTGATGGGGTATCAGACCGTGCGGGGATTCCCCAGGAAATATCTGCTGGACAGGAAGCTGGCGGAGGATTTTACGAATCAGATCATACGCGAATATTCGGTAAAAACGAAGGGAATCCATGAAAAGGTGATAAACCTGTCGGGTGGAAATATTCAGAAACTGGTGGTCGGCAGGGAGATTACTCTTTGTGATAAGCTGCTGGTCATAGAGGACCCTACCAGAGGGATCGATGTGGGGGCGATTGAATTTATTTGGGAAAAGATACTGCGCATTGCGGCTGCAGGTGCCGGAATCCTGCTGATCAGCCACGAATTAAATGAAGTGATGCAGCTGTCGGACAGAATTTTTGTTATGTACAATGGCACACTGGAGTACGGCGGCGTCCATGGAGAACTGAAAGAGGAAGAGATCGGGCTGTTGATGACCAGAGGAGGGGATGCGGATGAAAAAGAAATGGAAAATCAATGAGGAAGCGGAGTCCAATTTGATCCGATATGCGGCAGCCCTCCTGGCCGTATTACTCATCGGCACAGTATTAATCGCTGTTCAGGGGGAAAACCCGGGAACGGCATTTGCAGAAATCCTAAAAGGCGCTTTCGGATCGAAGATCAATATCGGAAACACACTGCGCCACACAATGCCCTGCATTTTGACCGCTATCGCGGCTGCAGTCGCGTTCAAGTCCGGTGTAAACAACCTGGGGCTGGAGGGGCAGATCTATTTTGGAGCGCTGACAGCCGCGGTGCTGGGCTATGCGTTTAAGCTTCCGCCGGGAGTGCATGTAATCGTCTGCCTGCTGGCATCCGGGGCGGCAGGAATGCTGTATGCGCTTCTGCCCGCAATGCTGAAACTGATCTTCCGGGTGGATGAATTGATCAGCACATTAATGTTTAATTTTATTGCTGTTTTGCTGACGGAATATATCACCATGTGGTGGATCATGGGCGGAAGGGGAAGCGACGGATCAAATGCGATCTCCACTCCGCCGATGGCCGCTTCCGCAAGGCTGCCTGGACTGATTCAGGGCAGTTCCGCAAGTCTTGGCATCGTGTTTGCTCTCCTGGTGGCCGTTCTGGTCTATCTGTTTTACCGCTATACCGTAAAAGGGTATGAGCTAAAACAGGTGGGGGAAAATATTCGGTTTGCCCGGGCCTATGGCATTCCGGTGGCCAGGACCTTTCTGGGGATATTCCTTATGTCGGGATTTATCTCCGGATTATGCGGCGGAATCGAGATGAGCGGTTCTTACGGCAGTTTTACGGCGAAGTTTATTACTAATATGGGATGGGACGGCATTCTGATTGCCTATATTGCCAGACAAAATCCCATCGCAATTGTCGTCGTATCCTTCTTATGGGGGGCTCTGCGGGCCGGCTCACTGCAGATGGAGAGAATGACCAGCCTGAATAAGCTGACGGTTAACATCATTCAGATGCTGTTTGTCCTGTTCGCGGCGATCGATTATAAGGCGTTGTTTGACCATATGCGGGGGAAATACATGAGAAGCAGGGAGGCGGGATAAATGCAGGAGATATTACTTGCAGTCATCAGTCCGGTAGTATTTGCGGGAGCCGTTCGGATTGCGGCGCCGTTGATCATCGGTTCTGTCGGAGGATGCTTTACGGAAAAATCGGGAACTTTCGTGCTGGCTTATGAGTGCTTTATGCTTATTGCGGCCTTTTTTGCCACATGGGGCAGTTATGTGAGCGGCAGCGCAGTAGTGGGTTCCCTGATTGCAGTGGCGGTAAGTATTCTTGTGGGAATCCTGTTCGGAATCCTGGTTTTCCGGTTCCAGGCGAACGGGATGATCGTGAGTATCGCCCTGATCTATGGGGCCTGGGCGGTTACGACCCTGCTGTTGGTTACGATCTTTCAGGTGAGGGGTTCTTTTATCAGCCCGGATATCATCAGTTACCAGACCGTATCGATACCATTTCTGAACCGGGTCCCGGTGCTGAATGAGGTGCTGAATAATAAAATTGGTCCGGTGTATCTGGCCTTTATTCTGGCAGGAGCTGCCTATGTGGTCATGTATAAAACACCTTTCGGACTGCGGCTGCGGGGCGTGGGGATGAATGCCACGGCAGCGCAGACGGCCGGAACAAATATCCGAAGGTATAAGTGGACTGCGCTGATCATCATGTGCGCATGCTGCGGGCTGGCGGGATCTGTTATTCCGCTGTCCGGGGTATCTATGTTTACAGAGAATATGACTTCCGGGCGTGGGTTTTTGTGCCTGGCTGCCGTTCTGGTGGGAGGGGGAAATCCTATAAAAACCAGTATTGTGGCATTCCTGTTTGCCTATACGGACGCGCTTTATCTGACGCTTACCTCGTTTGGGCTGCCGACTCAGCTGCTGTCGTGTATCCCTTATGGGGCAGTGATTCTGGTGCTGATTGTTTCTAAACTGCGTGGACGCCGTACGGCGGCTTTGGGGACGAGACGGTCGGGGCGGCGGAAGAAACTTACTGTTTAATTCATGGGGGAAGCGGCGGTATTGTAAAATTGGACAGATTAGTCGGAGTCATTCATTGACAATCGTACTGTGATTGCTTATAATATACTCAATAAGACAGCCGAAAGGTGAGTGCCGCTCACCTGCTTCGGTTTAAGTATTACTAAATAGCCGTTCGTACTTTACTGGAGCAGGACGGCTATTTTTTATGTGTATAATTCAGAATGGTTATTAAGGATGTAATAGATATTATGATCATATAAATTCCTCATATGTACTCATGAGAACCACCCCCCTTAGATTAATGAAGCGGGTGGAGCCCGTCCCTCGGCAGCCTGATTGAATATAGTAAAAGTAATCCCTATCCTTAATGCCAAATAGAGTGAAACTTGTGGTTTGTTGTACAGGTTGGATTTTTATTTGGGGATAATTGTAGTTAAGACAAATGACAAGATTTTAAAGATTGTATCTAATATAACATAAAATAAATCAAAAATCCAATGGTAAAATGAGAGGTGCCGGAAAAAAATGAGAGGTGCCGGATACCTCTCAAATCTAACGTGCGTTATTTCTTTAACACTTCCCAAATGGTAAAATAATTATAAGGAAGGCCATTTTTTAGCTGCCTGGATACAGCTTGACGTGATTTGCTCCTGAACATAGGGATATTCCCCGAGGCCCTTGGCTGTATAGGATACCAGAAAACCGGCGGCCTCAAGCCTGCTTTTCCAGGAGGAGGGATCGGAACCGATCATATCCCGGGCTACATGGCGCCCGGCTATCAGCAGAAAAGGCAGGAGCCGGACTTTGTGGTAACCATCCCGCTGCCATTGCTCTGCGGTTGCTTTGGCCATGCTCCAGTCACGCATCGTTCCGATGAAAATATTGGGGTGTCCGGTTAAGAGAAATTCTTCTGTTAACCTATGGTATACATGGTTATCGCCGGTCTCCGAGCCGTGTCCCATGAGCAGCACCACTTCATCTTCAGCCGGCGCAGGAAATTCCTGCCAGACGGCCTCTGCCAGTGCGGCATAATCCCAGTCATCGCACAGAATAGGCTTACCCAGAGAGATATGGGGGAAGCGGCTTTGATACATTTCCAACCCGGATCGGAGCAGATCATAACCGGTTCCAGTGGTCAGGAGCAAGGGCTGTACGATCAATTGGCTGATGCCCAGTTCCGCTAACTGGTCCAGAGCTTCGGTCAACGAGTTTTCCGAAGTGTTGGAAGCCCGGTATTTTTTCAGAATATAACTGCTGAGCAGGCAATGGCATATATAGCAGCCCGGTATGGCTGTGCAAAGCCTTTTCTCTAACGGTTCCAGCACCCGTGCCATAGCACTTTTATCTGTTGAGCCGAATAAAGGGAGCAGAATTGCTTTGTCATGAATCATATGTGAACCTCCGAAAAAAGCAAACCTGACAGGATACTTCTCATATCATAACACTTGTCTGGACATGTGGAAAGTGTTAAGATTTTATAGACGCAAAGGAGAATAGAAACGATGAACATATCGATGGTAGGGATAGATTATCGAACAGCAAGTATTGAGGTGAGGGAGCAGTTTTCGTTTACGAAAACCCAGGGGATGGAATTCTGCGAACAGGCGGCGTCCAGACATGAGATGGCTGGCTGCATCCTGATTTCTACCTGCAACCGGACAGAACTGTGGTGCAGCGATGCCTGGGAATCCCCTTTTTCTATTTTGATGCAGGAAAGAGGAGCGGATGGGGAAAAATACGCAGAACATTTTACAAGCCGGCAGGGAGATGAGGCGGTTAATTATCTGTTCGAACTGGCCTGCGGGATGCATTCCCAGATTTTTGGGGAGGATCAGATATTAACGCAGATCAGGGAAGCGCTGGGCCGCTCCCGGGAATGCGGCTGCGCAGATTCCGTGTTGGAGACACTTTTTCGCAGCGCCGTAACAGCTGCGAAGCAGGTGAAGACGGAAGTGCGGCTGACAGCCAGGGACATGTCCATTCCGGAAGGCGCGGCGGCTCTGCTGGAAGACCGGTACGGCCCCCTGGAAGGCAGACGGTGCATGGTTATTGGAAATGGAGAGATGGGGCGGCTGATGACCAGGATCCTGATTGACCGCGGTTGTCAGGTGGCCATGACACTCAGGCAATATAAAAAGCATGACGTTGTCATTCCCAAAGAGTGCGAAGTCATCTTATATGAGGAAAGATATCAGCATCTGAGGGACAAGAATCTGATTTTCAGTGCTACGGTAAGCCCGCACTATACGATAGAGGCTGAAAAAGTATGCCGTGCCATGGATCCGGACAGAAGCTACCTGTTCGTGGATCTGGCTGTTCCAAGGGACATCGAGCCGGCTGTGGGCCGGCTGTCCGGTGCGGTTCTCTATGATACGGATATGCTGGGGATGGTCAATGGCCATGATGAACGGCTGGTGGCACGGGCGAGAGTGATACTGAAGGAACATATGGATGAGTTCAGAACCTGGTATTATTTCAGAGAATGGATACCAGCGGTACAAAGGATCGGAAAGACGGCCGGCAGAATCACCAACGCCAAGCTTACGAAGGTTTACCGGGAGATAGATCAGGCCCTGGAGGAACCTGAGGAGTTGAAAAGAAATGTGAGAAAAGCGGCGGAGAAATCCGTTACAAAAATTCTCTATGGTTTGAAAAATCATTTATCCCCGGAACAATGGAAAGACTGTATCACCGCATTGGAGGAAGCCGCGGGGGACTGTGAAGATTCCTGAGAATCCCGGTTCGCTATGGCAATAGGGAATTATCCGGGAAGATAAGATCTGTGATATCGAAAGTGGATATGGGGAAGGGGCAGCTACCTGTCCTGTGTCCGGAAGGGAGGGGAGAATGCGATTTCCTGTATATATAGAAATGGAAGAGAAAAAAGTCCTGGTGTTTGGCGGCGGAACCATTGCCACCAGGCGGATACATACTCTGCTGCCTTTTGGATGCCGGATCACCGTGATTGCACCGGAGATATCTGACGAATTGAGGAAGGAAACTGTGGCCGGCCGCCTGATTTGGCATGAACGCCGCTATCAGGAGGGAGACTGCGGGGATGCGGATCTGGTACTGGCAGCTACCGATTTAAGGCAGGTGAATCAGTCCATTTACAGAGAGGCGAAGAGCAGGCAGATTCCGGTGAATGTCTGTGACTGTAAAGAAGAGTGTGATTTTTATTTTCCCGGAATCGTTACAGAGGGCGGGCTGGTCATCGGCGTGACAGCCAACGGGTCCGACCACCGGTTGGCCAGGGAGGCTGCTGAAAAAATAAGAAGCTTATTTGTGCCGAAGGAATCACCGGGAAAGTAAAATCTGGGAAACAGAACCGGCAATATATAGGATATGAACGAATAAAACTGGCAGATGCCGCGCGATGCCGGCAGGAATGGAGTTGTAGATGAGACGTAAAATCATTGTGGGAAGCAGGGACAGCAAACTGGCCGTGATGCAGACAGAGCTGGTGATGGAGGCTATCCGCAGAGCCAATCCGCAGATAGACCTGGAACTGATTACGCTGAAAACGACTGGGGATATGATCCTGGATAAGACTCTGGATAAGATCGGCGGCAAAGGTTTGTTTGTCAAAGAACTGGATCAGGCATTGGCAGACGGCCGTATCGATCTCGCGGTACACAGTCTGAAAGATATGCCGATGGAGACCAATGAGGAACTTCCGATCGTTGCCTGCGCCAGGCGCGGAGATCCCCGGGATGTGCTGGTGCTGCCAAAGGGAGCGAAACCGGGTTCCTATTATCTGGCGAAGGTCGGCTCCTCCAGCCCGAGACGGCAGCTGCAGCTGCAGATCTTATATCCGATCATCCACCTGGAAAGTGTGCGGGGAAATATTATGACCAGGCTGAAAAAACTGGACGACGGGGAGTATTCGGCGCTGGTGCTGGCGGCCGCGGGGCTGCAGCGGGCCGGTCTTCAGGAACGGATCTATAAGTACTTTTCCACCGATGAGATGATCCCCGCCGCCGGGCAGGGGATTCTGGCGGTACAGGCCAGAAAAGATCTGGATGTTGCTTTTTTAGCCGAGGTCAATGATCCGTTAACGGCCCTTGCAGCAACAGCGGAACGAAGCTTCGTAAGAACCCTGGACGGCGGCTGTTCTTCCCCCATCGCGGCTCATGCGGTGATTCGGGACGGTGAGATGAAGCTCAAAGGACTTTATTATAGAGAAGAAACGCAGGACTATAGAACCGGCGGGATCAGCGGTCCGGCGGAACGGGCGGAGAAGCTGGGAGAAGAACTGGCGCTGCGGCTTAAGGAGGAATTAGGAGGATGAGTACTGGAAAAGTATGGCTGGTAGGGGCGGGCCCTTCCGATCCGGGATTATTTACCCTGAAGGGAAAGGCCGTGCTGGAACAGGCGGACGTAGTGGTTCACGACCGGCTGATCGGACCTGGGGTTTTGCAGATGATACCGCCGGCAGCCAGAAGGATCGATGTGGGGAAGCAGGCTGGCAATCACAAGGTGGTACAGGACAGGATCAATCAGATCCTGCTTGACGAGGCGCTGGCCGGAAATAAGGTAGTGCGTTTAAAAGGAGGGGATCCGTTCCTGTTCGGCAGAGGGGGCGAAGAACTGGAGCTTTTAAAGGAGCATGGAGTTCCCTTTGAGATCGTACCGGGGATCACTTCCGCTGTCTCGGTTCCGGCCTACGCCGGAATTCCGGTGACGCATCGGGATTATACACCATCTGTGCATATTATTACCGGACATCGCCGGCAGGACAGCCGGAATAGCAGGAATGAGGCGGACAGCCAGGACAGCCGGGCGGGTATCGACTACGCAGCTCTGGCCGGGCTGGGGGACGTGACGTTAATATTTCTGATGGGAGTCAGCGCATTGCCAGAGATATCAGCAGGGTTAATCCGGGAAGGAAAAGATCCGGATACACCCGCGGCCGTATTAGAGCGGGGCACCACCGCCAGCCAGCGCAGGGTAGTCTCCACCCTCCAGAAACTGCCGTCTGACGCTGTGGAAGCGATGATCGGCACGCCCGGGATTATCGTGGTTGGAAAAGTGTGCGCGCTGGAGGAAGAATTCCACTGGGCGGAGGACAGAGTGCTGGGCACAGCCCGGGTGATTATTACCAGGCCCAGGGAGAAGCAGTCGGGGCTTTCGCAACAACTGGCTATGCTGGGCGCTGAGGTGATTGAGCTGCCGTCCATTGAAACGGTCCCGCTCAGTGACAAAGGGCACTTGGATGAATTGAACTTTAAAGATTATCAGTGGATGGTGTTTACCAGTGAGGCTGGCGTCCGTTATTTCTGGGAATATTTAAGAGAGAGACGGATTGATGTGAGAAGTCTGGTTCATGTCCGGTTCGCTGTGGTAGGATCGGCGACACGAAAGGCGTTGGAAGAACGGGGAGTCCGGGCGGATTATATGCCGGCTGTATTTAACGGGAATGCCCTTGGAGAAGGATTGGCCGGGCGATTACGGGAAAATGAGCGGGTTCTGGTACTTACGCCGGCCGATACTCCCAGTGATTGTGCCGAAGTCTTGAGGAAACAAGGATTTTTTGTGGCTTCGGCTCCCATTTACCGTACCCGGTATCTGCCGCAGGAGGCGGTCGAACTTCGGCCTGAGGATTATGTGGTATTTACCAGCGCTTCCACGGTAAAAGGGTTTGTGCAATCCATGGATCTGGATGATTTCCATGAGGTTACGGCTGTATGCATCGGTGAAAAAACTGCGGCGGAGGCAAGGGGATATCAGATGCGAACAGTAGTGTCTGACGAAGCGACTATCGCCAGCCTGATAGATAAAGTAATTCAGCTGCATAAAGAAAATTCAAAGCAGATATAGGAATATCTGGTCGAAGAAGAATGACGGATGATCTCCAAACGGCAAAGTTAAAGTAGAAAGAAGAAAGAGGGAAATAGAAATGGAACTGACAGAAAGACCCAGAAGGCTCAGAAGCACTCCTGCTTTGCGCAAAATGGTCCGGGAAACCAGAATCGATAAATCGTCCCTGATCTATCCGATGTTTGTAAAAGAAGGGAAAGGTCTAAAGGAGGAAATACCTACGATGCCCGGACAGTTCCGCTACAGTGTGGACATGCTGCCGGCAGCGCTTGACGAGGTATCGGCCGGTGGGGTTTTGTCCGTTATGCTGTTCGGCATTCCGGATAAAAAGGATGAATGCGGTACAGGGGCCTGGATGGAAGACGGTATTATCCAGAAGGCTTTAAAAGAGGCGAAGCGGACCCATCCGGAGATATATTTTATTTCTGATGTCTGTATGTGCGAATATACTTCTCACGGGCATTGCGGCATACTGAACGGGCAGCAGGTGGACAACGACCGGACACTGCCTTATCTGGCGAAGATCGCGCTGTCTCATGTACAGGCAGGCGCGGATATGGTGGCTCCCTCCGATATGATGGACGGCCGGGTAGCGGCTATACGGGCGGTCCTGGACCAGAACCAGTATGAGAATATCCCGATCATGTCTTACGCGGCAAAATATGCCTCCTCTTTTTACGGCCCGTTCCGGGATGCCGCAGGATCGGCTCCGGCGTTTGGTGACCGTAAAGCTTATCAGATGGATTATCATAACAGGAGAGAAGCGCTCAAAGAGATCCTGACAGACTGTGAGGAAGGCGCTGATATCATCATGGTAAAACCGGCTTTGTCGTATCTGGATGTGATCCGGGAGGCGGCGGATCAGATCCTGCTGCCGGTGGCGGCATACAGCGTAAGCGGCGAGTATGCCATGATCAAGGCGGCCGCGCAGGCGGGATATGTCGATGAGGCGGCAATGATCTGTGAGACGGCAGTGAGTATCTACCGTGCCGGCTGTGGTATTCTGCTCAGCTATTTTGCAAAAGAGATCGCAGGATTTATAGAGGAAGGGAGGATCGGCTGATGTTCCGGTCAGAACAGCTTTTTGAGAGGGCGGTAAAGGTAATGCCCGGCGGTGTGAACAGCCCGGTCCGCGCCTATCAGTCCGTAGGCAGCACTCCGAGGTTTATCCGGAAAGCGGAGGGCGCTTACGTATATGATGTGGATGATAACCGTTATATTGACTATATCTGTTCCTGGGGGCCTATGATCCTGGGACATAACAACATGAAAATCAGGGAAGCGGTGATCCAGGCGTCCTATGAGGGCCTGAGCTTTGGCGCTGCTACTGAAATGGAAGTGGAGATGGCGGAACTGATCTGCCGTCTGGTTCCATCCATGGAAATGGTCCGTATGGTGAATTCCGGGACTGAGGCGGTGATGAGTGCGATCCGTGCGGCCAGAGGTTATACCGGACGCAATAAAATTATAAAATTTGAGGGATGTTATCACGGACATTCAGATTCCCTGTTGGTGAAGGCCGGATCAGGTGTGATGACGGCAGGTATTCCTGACAGCTCCGGCGTACCAAAAGGCTGCGCCCGGGATACGCTGACGGCTGTCTATAATGACTGTGACAGTGTGGCCCGGCTGTTTGAGGAAAATAAAGGGGAGGTCGCCGCGCTGATCGTGGAGCCGGTGGCTGGGAATATGGGCGTGGTGGAACCATGCCCGGGATTCCTCCAGGGTCTTAGGAATCTGTGTACGGAGCATGGCGCGGTGCTGATCTTTGACGAAGTGATCACCGGATTCCGCTTAAGCCTCCAGGGGGCCCAGGGATTCTATGGGATTACACCGGATCTGACCACGTTCGGAAAGATTATAGGCGGCGGGATGCCCGTGGGCTGCTACGGCGGCCGCAGGGAAATTATGCAGACCATCTCTCCCTGCGGAAGCGTCTATCAGGCCGGTACCTTAAGCGGCAATCCCATCGCCATGGCCGCTGGGCTTGCGGGACTGACCCAGCTGGAAGAAAACCCGGATGTCTATGTGCGCCTGGAGGAGTTGGGGAACTATTTCCGGGAGCGCTTAAGAGATATTCTGAAAGCGGCAGGTAAATCTTATCAGGTGACCGGCGTCGGGTCTTTGAGCTGCCTGTTCTTTACGGAGCAGCCTGTTAGAAACTACCAGACGGCTAAGAAGTCTGATACGGCAGAATTTGCCCGTTATTTTAACTGGATGCTGGAACATCACATCCACCTGGCGCCTTCCCAGTTTGAAGCGATCTTTTTGTCGGCAGCCCACACGAAGAAGGATGTGGATGAGACTTTGGCGGCTGTTGAGGAGTTTTGGATGAGATAAGGGAGGGCTTCCCAGCTTTGGTGAACGTTTCGTCTGACTTTAGGGTACTGATGATGTTAATAGATGTCAATAAAAGTTTCCATTGAGCCAAGCTATCTGAAATACGAGTTTTCAGATGGCTTGTTTTCTTTATTCTTTTTAGAACAGTTTTTTATAGCTATGAGCTATGGGCACGTAAGCGGCTGTTTTCCAGCCGCTTACGTGAGGTGCATGCAAAATAGTCAGCGGGGATTTTTCAAGCGCTGCTATTTTTTATATTCTTAAAAATAGTACACTTATAACCAAAGATCATCGGTTTCGATCTGGATGGGGGAAATGCTAAAATAAGAATGCAGGAAAAAATCAGCTGCGATACACAGTTAAAGAAAACAGGATGGAATTGAAAAATTGAACAAATTGGGGAGGTTATGTAATGGCAATTAAAGATTCTTATCAGATCTCTACTGAGCCGGTTCGAACGAAACGGATCGACAGACTGCATCGCTATATCACGTCGTCGCAATACGGTATATGCGTGGAACGAGGCAGGTTGTTGACGGAATATTACAGGACACACATGGATCAGGTGCCGATTAAGCGCAGGGCAAACGCGATGGACCACGTGCTGCAAAATATGAGCATATACATTCTACCGGGAAGCTTGTTCGCGGGCAATCAGGCGTCCCATCCGCGTTGGGCGCCGCTGTTTCCGGAATTTGACATGGAGTGGATGGAAAGCGAGATGCTGAACGGCGATCCGTATTTTCCGGACAAGCGTCCGGAGGACCGGTACATAATCCGGGAAGAGGACAAGCCGGTCATTCAGGAAATATGCGATTTCTGGCGAGGGCAGACCGTGACTGATATGCTGCGAACAAGGCTGCCGAAAGAGGCGCTTGCCACCCATTTTCAGATTAAGGCGGCTGATATTGGCGCTTATTTCCAGGGGGGTGACGGACATTTTGCGCCGGATCATCCATGGCTGATTCAGAACGGTCTGCAGACAATCATTGACCAGTGCCAGGAGGGGCTGTCTGAGATAGATTATAAGAACGACCCCGAATGTGTAAAGAAAAAAGACTTCTATGAAGCGGCGGTCATCAGCGCCAACGCAGTCATTCAATTTGCCGCGCGCTACGCGGACCTTGCCGAAAAGATGGCGGCAGAGGAAACTGATGAGGGAAGAAAACAGGAGCTTCTGGAGATGGCCCAAATATGCTGTCATGTGCCGAAGCATCCCGCGCGCAATTTCCGGGAGGCATTACAATTCCTTATATTCATCCATATTTGCATTCAGATTGAGGATAATGGAGCCGGTATTTCCTTTGGCCGTTACGACCAGTTTATGCAGCCGTATTATGCAGCCGGATTAGAGGACGGGTCTTTGACAAGGGAGCTTGCGGTTGAGTTGACGGAGAATTTCTTTTTACAGATTTATACATGCAATAAAGTCCGCAGCTGGGTTGACACCGACTTTTTTCGGGGCGTGCCTATGTTCCAGAACCTGACGATCGGCGGCGTGGACCATGAGACCATGGCAGACGCCACCAACGATATGAGTTATATCGCGCTGGACGCTACTTATCATACGAGAGTACCGCAGC
>NZ_JAHQCX010000013.1 GCF_019042245.1 Diplocloster modestus | reverse complement strand
GGCCCGGCCGAAGTGATTTGGCCCCCCAGGAGTTGCCGCCCGGTTCCCCAGGATACGCCGCTTCCCTTCATCCCTGCCCCCTATTTATAAAAACTACACAAAAAAACACCCACAAAATAATATAAAACAGACAAAATGATGTGAAATAGAAAAAATGTCTTGATAGTTCAAGGTGGTTATGCTAAGATACACACATGGAATACCAGTGGAATACCAATGAAATATTAATTGTAGACACAGATGCATGGAGTAGGCCTGTCAGACAGGCAGAAGATTTAACGAGTGAGATGATATAGAAGGAGGTAAGAACAATGGGTAAGATGAGGGCGGTCGTTGCCAGGGGCGCCAATGAATATTCAATCGAGATGATGGATATTCCGCGGCCGGGATATGGAGAGGTACTGTGCAGAGTGCGTTCGGTAGCGATCTGCGGTTCTGATCCGGGATTATTCCACGGAAAATATGTGGAAAGAGGCTGGCCGCCGGCGTATCCTTTTATTTTCGGACATGAATGGGCCGGAGAAGTAGTGGAACTGGGTGAGGGGGTTGCGAATCTGAAGGTTGGGGACCGGGTGGCAGGCGAAGCACACAGCGGGTGCGGGATCTGTGAAAATTGCAGGCAGGGGTTTTATACTTTGTGTCTCAATTATGGAAAGAACGAAAGCGGTCACCGGCACTATGGATTCACCTCGAATGGGGCTTACGCGGAATATGGAGTATTTACGGAAAAATCCTGTGAAGTGATGCCGGATAAGGTCAGCTTTGATGAAGCTACCATGTGTGATACCGGAGGTGTGGCACTCCAGAGTCTGCGCATGGCCAATGTGGCGTCCTGTGAGACGGTAGTGATCTATGGACCGGGCCCGATCGGAAACCTGGCCATGCAGATCGCCAGGACAAAAGGCGCGGCTGCGATCATGGTCGGCAGAGGACACCGGCTTGAGATCGCTAAGAAAAGCGGTGCGGATTTTGTGGTAAATTATGAAGCATGTGATCCGGTGGAAGAAGTGCGTAAAATCACGAACGGACGGGGAGCGGACGCGGCGATTGAGGCGGCCGGCACACAGACATCGGTACATAATGCCATAAAAAGCGTCAGGAAAAACGGAAGAGTTTCGCTGATCGCGCTGACA
Source organism: Diplocloster modestus (assembly GCF_019042245.1). Taxonomy (GTDB): domain Bacteria; phylum Bacillota; class Clostridia; order Lachnospirales; family Lachnospiraceae; genus Diplocloster; species Diplocloster modestus. The sequence continues at coordinate 152,842 of NZ_JAHQCX010000013.1, read as the reverse complement.
AAAGAAAAAGATATCTATGTTCCGGTGAATGACATCGTCTGTGATCAGATCCGGGTGAATGGTTCCAGGGCAAATCCCAATGTGTCAAAGGAAGTTTTGCGGCTTTTGGAGCAGGGCAAGATCGATACAAAACACTTGATTACGCATACCTTTGATTTGGAAGAGATCCGGCATGCAATCGAGATCTTTGAAAACCGTATGGATGGGGCAATGAAGGTAGTGATACATCCGTAAAAAACATAGGTTCCGGCGTTCTCTTTGCAAAAGGCAGCTCAGCATTTAGAGAGGGTAGTTCCCGTAAGGGAATATCAGCAGTTACTATATAAGGTAAAAATGAAGGAGGATTTGAAATGATGAAGAAAAACATTCGAAGTGCGGCAGCAGCGGTAGCTGTAGTTATGACCATGATCCTGGCGGGATGCGGTAAAGCGGACGATAGTGCCGAGCCGGCGGCCGCCAGCGCAGCGCCGGAGGCCACTAAGGAAGCAGCAGCCCCGGAAGAAACCGCTGCACAGACCTCTGCGGCAGAAGGTGAGACTGACCAGGACCTGGTCGGAAAGCGTGCCGTGCTGTTGGTTAAGAAATTAAGCAGCAGCTACTGGACGGAACTGGAGGCCGCTGCCAAAGAAAAATGTGAAGAATATGGCTGGACCATGGAAACTCTCTGTCCGGTAACCGCGGACAGCAATGAAGAACAGATTCAGCTGCTGGAACAGTCTCTTTTAGACCCGCCGGATGTTTATCTTCTGGCGCCTGCAGATTCTGAGGGAATTACCCCGGCGATCGAGAAGATCAATGAAGCAGGGGTCCCGATTATTAACCTGGCGACTAAGATTACCGGAGAAGGCTTGGAATATGTTACTTTTGTTGGAGTGGAGTATTATGATATTGCCACCAGCGCTGCACAAGCTTTAGTAGAACTGCTGGATGGAAAAGGCAGCGTGCTTATTCTGGAAGGAACGACAGGTTCCCAGACCAGTACGGATATCAAAGCCGGCGCCGATGACGTATTTGCCAAAAACAGCGGTATCACGGTACTGGACAGCCAGCCTGCTAATTACCAGCGCCAGGAAGCTCTGACGGTAACCCAGAACTTGCTGCAGAAATATCCTGAAGTGGACGCGATCTTTGCTTCCAACGGAGAGATGGCTTTGGGCGCTGCGGAAGCGGTTCGCCAGGCCGGCAGGGATGGAATCAGGATCTGTGCACTGAACTGTTCCGAAGAGTTGGTACAGGCCATCGCAGATGGGAAAATCGCGTTTACCGCGGACGATGTATCCTGGAAGATGGGTGAACAGGCAGCCGTGGCAGCCATGGATTATTTTAAAGGCGTAACCATGGAAAAAGAGAGAATGCAGGATGCGGTCATCGTAAACGAGGATAACCTGAGTGAATATAAAGCAAAATACGGAATTCAGTAATAGATGAATTTATGGCGCCGCTTTAGCGCCGCTGGAGGAAAGTATGCAAAATGAGATATTACTGGAAATGAAGAATATTCGCAAAGAATTTCCGGGGGTTGTCGCGGTAAATGATGTATCCATGGATATCCGTAAGGGTGAGGTACATATTATCATAGGTGAGAACGGGGCCGGAAAATCCACTCTGGTTAAAATGATGGCCGGTCTTTATAAAATCGACGGCGGTGAAATGATCCTGGAAGGACAGGAATATAAGCCGGCAAATGTTCTGGACGCACAGCGGCACGGGGTCAATATTATCCATCAGGAGCTGAGCATGATGCAAAACCGCACGGTGGCGCAGAATGTGTTCGTGGGAAGAGAACCGGTCAAAGGTCCTCTTCGGATGGTGGACAATAAAGAAATGAACCGGCAGTGCAGGGAGCTGCTGGAAGGACTTGGTATAGGAATCAAACCGACTGCCATGGTGAAGGACTTAAGTATCGCACAGCAGCAGATGGTGGAGGTGGCGAAGGCCATTTCCACCGAGAATAAACTTCTGATCATGGATGAGCCCACATCCAGCCTGACCCAGAAAGAGATCGACAACCTGTTCCGCATTACAAGGCAGCTGAAAGCACAGGGTACCAGTATCATCTATATCTCCCACCGGATGCAGGAGCTGATGGAGATCGGAGACCGGATTACGGTAATGCGTGACGGATGCTATGTGGGGACCAGGGATGCGGATGACATCGAGATGAGGGAATTGATCACCATGATGGTGGGCCGGACCATTGAGAATGTGTACAACCGCACGTACAATGAACCCGGGAGAGAGATGCTGCGCACAGAGAAGCTGACCGGTTTGCGGTTCCGGAATGTGGATATCCATGTCTGTCAGGGTGAAATCGTCGGTTTCGCGGGACTGGTGGGAGCGGGAAGGACGGAGCTTGTGAAAGCAATCTTCGGCTTCGATCAGGCCGAGAGCGGTAAGGTTTTTCTGGAAGGAAACGAAATCAAACTGTCGAATCACAATTGCAACCGGGCTGTCCAAAAAGGGATGGCAATGATCTCCGAGGACCGTAAAACAGAAGGCCTGTTCATCAACATGTCGATCAAAGACAATATCGTCCAGGCCTGTATGTTTGATAAGTTCAGGAATGGAATCGTGAAAAACGATGTGGTCAAAGAGACAGCCGAGAAGGGCGTAAAGGAATTAAAAGTAGCTACCACTTCCATAGAAAAGAAGGTTTTCAATCTGTCAGGCGGAAACCAGCAGAAGGTTGTCATTGCCAAATGGCTGGCCACCAACAGTAAACTGTTTATTTTCGATGAACCAACCCGGGGGATAGACGTGGGCGCCAAATCGGAGATCTACGGTATCATGAATGAACTGGCGAAGAACGGAGCTGCCGTGATTATGATCGCCTCCGACCTGCTGGAGCTTCTGGGGCTTGCGGACCGGGTCTATGTCATGAAAGACGGGGAGATTTCGGGTGAAGTAAGCCACGAGGAAAATGTATTTACGCAGGAATATATCTTAAGTCTTGGAATCGAAGGTGGAATAGCGGTGGAACAACAATCGTCACCCACACCGGGAGCCGGGCCGCAGGACTGCGGAAAAGGAGGAGAGCATGCAGCAGGTTAAACAGAAATTAAAAAATGTCCCCGGACTGATGTGGGGAGTCCTGGTGATTATCCTGGTCTTTATCTTCTTTGCAAAGGGCTTTACAAAATATCAAAATATCCTGAATATATTGAGCAATACCGCGATCCTGCTGATCATCTCCTGCGGTATGACGATGGCAATCCTGTCAAAAGAGATCGATATCTCCATCGGCGGAGTGATGTCTTTCGCGGGCCTTGGCGGAGCGCTTTTTATCACCCGTTTTGAGAACCCGGGTATACCCGAAATTATCCTGACTTTTTTAATCGGAACCGGTATCGGTCTGTGTTTCGGATTATTTAACGGTATTCTGATTGGAAAATATAAATATAATTACTGGCTGATTACTTTTGCCACCATGAGTATCGGATATGGAGCGGCGCAGGTGATCAATGGCGGAAACGTGGTATCCGGCTTCCCAAAAGCGTTCCGGAATGTGGCAGATTCCAAGCTCCTGGGGATTCCCACCGTTGTCTGGGCAGCGCTTATGATTGTACTGATTATGCTCTTTATTACTTACAAAACCCGTTTTGGTATGCACATCTACGCGGTGGGCGATTCGGAGCAGTGCGCATCCCAGTCCGGAATCAATGTAAAGAAAACCAGGATACTGATCTACATGCTGGCCGGGATGCTTTCCGGCTTCGGCGGTGTGCTGTTGGTTGCAAAGACCAACTCAGCAGGACCTGTGGCAGCCAATGGATATGAATGGAATGCCATAGCAGCCACGATCATCGGCGGAACATCCTTCGAAGGCGGCAAAGGCGGGCTGGCGGGGACCATTGTAGGTGCGCTGGTCATGAGTATGATCATCAACGGCCTGCAGCTGATGGGCTTTTCCAACTATTGGCAGCAGGTATACAAAGGGGCTTTCATCCTACTGATTATTGTGGTGGACGTGATCAGCAGAAGAAAGAAAAAGAAAGCAGTACTTCGGAGGGTATATAAGTATGACTAATGCAAAATTCAGAAATTATTTCATGAAATATTCCCGGCTTCTGGTACTGATCCTTTTGGTTATATTCTTTTCAGCGGCGACGAAAACTTTCTGGGGTCCCGGCAACTGGGGAAATGTGTCCAATATTGTATTACAGCAGGCGCCCTTTACCATCCTGCTGGCGATCTGTATGACATTGGTAATCGTATTAAAAGGCTTTGATCTTTCGATTGGTTCTGCGGTGGCCCTGATCTCCTGTGCCGCGGGTATCGTGCTCAGCAAAACATATAATCCCTGGCTTGCGATTTTGACAGCCCTGGTTCTGGGGGCTGTGATCGGAATCATCAATGGTATTCTGGTGGCCTATGTGGAAGTGCCGACTTTCATCGTGACGTTTTCCATGCAGTGGATCCTTAGGGGGATCGCGATGGTATTACTGGGCGGCAGGCAGATCTACGACTTCGGTCCCACGTTCCGGAATATTTTCACCAGTTCCAGATATACGTTCCTGCTTCTCATGGCAGTCATAGCGATTCTGATGGCTTTCCTGCTCTCTAAGACGGTTTTTGGCAGAGAAGTCTATGCGACCGGAACGAATCAGGATGCAGCCAGGATGAGCGGAATCCGGGTGAAGCGGGTCTATATTACAGCGTTTTTGCTCAATGGGCTGATCATCGCGTTTACTTCTGTGCTGTATATCGCGAATCTGGGTACGGCGGAACCGATTATCGGGGAAAATTTTCCGATGACTGCCATAGCGGCCACACTGGTAGGAGGGACTGCTGTCTCCGGCGGATCCGGAAAAGTTTCCAATGCGGTAATCGGAAGTCTGATCATGCTGGTTCTTACCAATGGCATGATCCATCTGGGAGTGCCCAGCGAATGGCAGCAGGTGATGATTGGGGCGATCATCGTCTTGTCGGTGACGGCGGAACGCGGTATGCAGAAGATTTCCGTTGAAACCGTGTAGAGGTAAGGCAGCTACCGGCTTGAAACACAAAGAAGCGGAGCGAATCTGGCGCTAATGAAAAAGTTAGAAGCCATGTTTTTATCGGATAATAACTGCAGCCGCTAACGAATCATGAAAAGATGTATCTGTATAAGAACTAAATGATAAGGAAAGGACAGGAGGAGATCGATATGGCTAGAATAGGATGGATAGGAATAGGGAATATGGGAAGCCGTATGTCCAGACGCCTTTTAGAGGCAGGACATGAGCTTACCGTATGTGATAAAATAAAAGAAAACGCCGGGGAGTTGATCGCGGACGGAGCTGCATTTGCGGAAAATCCTTCCGAACTGTGTGACAAAGCGGACTATATATTTTCCATGATACCGAACGCAACGATTCTAAAGGAGATTATGACCGGAGAAAAAGGGGTGTTAAAAACCGTCAGGCCCGGTACGATACTGATCGATATGAGCACCATTGATCCGGGTTCCTCTGCGGAGGTTAATAAAATGATCGAACCCACCGGAGCAAAATTTTTGCGGGCCACGGTTACGGGAAGCGTAGCCTATGCCGCCGAAGGAACCCTTGGGATTATGGCGTCCGGAGACCGGGATGTGTATGAGCAAACCCTTCCTATGCTGAAAATATTGGGTAACCGCCAGAGGTATCTGGGGGATCAGGAACAATCCAGATTTATGAAAATCTGTATTAATATGATGCTCGGTACGACGATGCAGATGCTGGCCGAATCGCTGGTTATGGGGGAAAAAGCCGGAATCGACTGGGAGACCATGGTGGAATGTATCTGTGACAGCGCAGCCGCGGCAAATATCGTGAAGGCTAAGGAGCAGGCGCTGAAACAGCGGGATTTTACCGCTATGGCCACCTCGGTGATGATGGAAAAAGACATGAACATTGCGATGGAACTGGCCAGGGAGTATGAGCTGGCATTGCCGGCTGCGGCTGTGTCCAGGCAGTATTACGCGGCTATGAGGGCCCATGATATGGGACAGATCGACTATAGCGGACTGATTTTGCTGAATGAGAAGATTTGCGGAATGGATAAATGACGATAGGGGCGGGGACTTTGGGATAACATACTAAGTTGCTTCTTTTCGGTACGCAGAGGGGGCCAGACCCGTATATTTTTTAAACACTTTTGAAAAGTAAAAAACATCTTTGTAGCCGATGGAATAAGAAATTTCTTTTAGAGTCAGACGCGTGTGTAATAATAAGTCTTTGGCTTTCGCCATTCTTATGGTAAGCAAGGAATGACCGGGGGATACTCCGGTTCTTTCTTTGAATATTTTCGAAAAATAGGTCCTCTCTAAGCCGACGGAATCAGCGATATCTGAGGCGGAAATCCCACGATCGTAATTGTATTTTATAAAGTTTACCGCCTGCTCTACATAATCCTCACGGTGAGTGATCTTTGGGCCGGCGATGCAGGAAAAAAATTGGTGCAGGCAGCCGATGCATAAGATTTTGTCAGCTAACGTATCTTTTGTGGACAGTCTGATGATATCATCTAATATTTCTTCCGTTTTTATGAAATCATGAACGGGATAGACCGGCAATGCGGGGGTAATCCCGAGTGAATATATATAGGAATCCACGAGCTTTCCATAAACACCGATCCATTTAATGGACCAGGGGATATGCCTGTCGGCAATATAATGTATTTTTTGATGAGGAAACATAACCAGCAGCTGCTGAGAATAAAGCGGCAGTTCTTTCCCGTTTTGGTATAATATGCCTTTCCCGTGTTTAATGTATCCGATCAGATAATGATCCCGCACAGCAGGTCCGTAGCTGTGACTGTACGTGTTTTTTCGATACCCACAGTAATACATGTTCAGTTCCTGCGGAAGAGAAAAATTGAAAGTGTTTTCAAAATAATCATTCATTCTGTACTCCTGTATTCTCTGTTGATATAGACGCGGGGTGATGATTGAGAACAATCCTTTATATCTATGATAAACAGTGTAACATATTAAACAACAATAATCCATAAAACAGAATCTTTTTTACATGGTTTTTTCATACAGATGGATTACACTGAAAGTATCATAAAAAATGATACGAAGGTGCGAGGTGCAGCTATGAGAAATAATGATTCAACCGTATGGAAAAAACGAGGCAGCCGACAGGCACTGCTGCGGAATGCTCTGCTGAAATCAATGGGATACACACAGGAAGACATTGATCGGCCGATTGTTGGTATTCTGAACACATGGGCGGAGACGAATCCGGGACATGTTCATTTCCGGCAATTGTCGGAAGCGGTAAAAAGGGGAGTTTGGGCAGCAGGAGGTTTCCCGCTGGAAATGAATACCATGTCCATATGTGAGGTGTTTTTCGATGTTTCCAGTTTGATTTATCGGAACCTGCTGTCTATGACAACAGAAGAATTGATCTGCCGTCAGCCCTTTGACGGGGTCGTTTTAATTGGCGGATGTGATAAGAACGTTCCGGCTCAGTTGATGGCCGCTGTTTCCGCCAATAAACCAACGATATTTTTACCGGGCGGAGCCATGCTGCCCGGGAAATTTAAAGGGGAAACCCTTGCCTGCGGTACCGACAGCTTTGTGTTGTGGAATAAATATACCTCCGGGGAGATGACGCTGTCCGAGGTTTCTAATTATGAAGGGTGTTTGTATGGAAGTGCAGGAGCCTGTCCGATCATGGGCACGGCGAATACATGTCAGACCTTAACGGAAGCTCTGGGGATCGCATTGCCCCACAGCGCCTCCTGTCTGGCTGTTTCTTCGGAAAAACTAAGAATCAGTGAACAGACCGGAAGGCAGATTGTGAAACTGATTGAGAAGGATGTCAGATGCCTGGATATTATAACGAAAGATTCCATAGAGAATGCTATCCGGGTACTGATGGCGGTAGGTGGTTCGACAAATCTGATCATCCATCTAAAGGCTATTGCCAGGAGGGCCGGTATCCCGCTGGATCTGATGGAATTCGAATGTATTAGCCGGGAAACTCCTGTTCTGGTAAATATAAAGCCCCACGGGACGAATACGGTGGGACTTGGTTTTCATGACGCCGGCGGTGTTCAGGCACTGATGAAGGAGCTGCAAGAGAGACTCCACTTAGACGGTATGACGGTCACAGGACATACAGTGGGTGAAAATCTGGAGAAGGCGGATGATCCATATCTGCCGGATGTGATAAGACCTTTGGATCAACCTGTTATAGAAAGGGGAGGTATCGCGGTGTTAAAGGGAAATCTGGCGCCTGATGGAGCTGTGATCAAGCGCAGCGCGGCCAGCAGCCACCTGCTGAAGCACCGGGGCGAAGCGAGGGTTTTTGATTCTCTGGAAGAATGCGAGGCTTACCTTCTGGATGATGATTCGGATATGGACGAGAATAAAGTAATCATACTCCGGGGATATGGGCCAAAAGGGGCGCCGGGGATGCCTGAATTCGGTAACTATCTGCCGATTCCGCCAAAACTTTCCCGCATAGGGATCAGAGATTATGTACGGATTACGGACGCGCGAATGAGCGGGGGAGCGTTCGGCACAGTCGTATTGCATGTGGCCCCGGAAGCCGCTTTGGGCGGACCTCTGGCAGCAGTGGAAGATGGCGATATGATTGTTCTGGATGTGGACCGGAATCGGTTGGAGCTTGAAGTACCCGATCATGTATTGCAGCAGAGATTGCAAAAAATTTCACAAAAGCAGCATCCGGACATAGAGAGAGGCTTTCTGCGTAACTTTATAGATCACGTTCTTCAGGCCAACGAAGGATGTGATATGGATTATATGTAAAGAGGAGACGGTTGAAAAAACTATGAAAGAAATCAAAGGGATTTGTCCAATCATTGCCACACCCTTTACACCTATGGGGGAAGTGGACATTGAGAGCTTGAAAAACCTGGTACGGACCTTAATTCTGGGAGGGTGCCATGGAGTGACTCTGTTTGGCATCGCAGGGGAGTATTACAAATTGACGGATGAAGAACGGCAGAACATGGCCGGGATTACGACTCAGGTATGCAGGGAACATAACGGGGCCGCTATACTGTCCGTGACCGATCATGCGACCGAGGCAGCCATAAAGACAGCAGTGAGATATGAGCAGCTCGGTGCAGACTGTCTGATGCTTCTGCCCCCCTTTTTCCTGAAACCAGGTGAGCAGGCCCTGTATGATCACATAAAAGCCGTAGCGGAAGCTGTGGATATTCCGATTATGGTCCAATATGCACCTGCACAGACGGGGGTTACAATTCCGGTAGAGACATTTGTGAAACTGGCTGACGAGTGTACAAATATAAAATATTTTAAAATAGAGTGCAAGCCGCCGGGGGCCTACATTACCAGGATGCTGGAAAAGACGAAGGGACGTGCGGGTGTCTTCGTGGGAAATGCGGGATTTCAGCTGATAGAGGCAATTGATCGGGGGGCGGTGGGCTGTATGCCAGGATGTTCGATGTATGATGTTTATCTGAAAATTTATCAGGAGTATAGGCAGGGTAACAGGGAACAGGCCATCCAACGGCACGGACGTCTGCTAGGTATACTGAATCATATACGGCAGAATGAAGAACAGATCGTTGCCTTTGAGAAGCGGATTCTAAGGCTAAGGGGCATCATAAAATCAGACTATTGCAGACACCCGACATTTGTGTCCGATCCATATTATGATAAGCTGTTCGGACATTTCTATAATCAGATGGCGGAAGAATACATGTGGAATGGATATGAGTGATATAATGTGTATTCCATGTCCTGATATACAGCTGGGAGAGAGTCCTGTATGGTCCTATGAGGAAAATTGTTTATATTTTATCGATATAACGGGAAAGAGATCCTGCCGGATCGACTGGAGCACGAAGGAATTGTACAGCACCCCATTGCCCAAAATACCGGGCTGCCTTGTTCTGACAGATAAAAATACACTCTTGTATGGTTTAGAAGACGGTATTTATGATGAAAAGCTGATACGGCACTGCAGTCGGGATCCGGCATCTGGAAAGCGTTTTAACGATGGAAAAGCGGGACCGGATGGGAAATTATACGTGGGAACCATAAGCGGGGAAAGAAAAGGATTCCTCTATCGGATGGAAGGGGAATTGAAGCCCGTCATTCAAAACGTGGGGGTATCCAATGGCCTGGATTGGTCATTGGATGAGAAAACAATGTATTATTGTGATACGGCGTCGGGGACTGTCAGTGCATACTATTTTCCCGAGATGAGGTATAAAAAATTGATTCTCAGAGTTGACAGCGGCAGAGGCAGGCCCGACGGACTTTGTGTTGATGTGCAGGGTATGATCTGGCTGGCTGTATGGGGAATTGGGCAGGTATGGCGTATTCATCCGGAAGAGGGGAAAGTCATGAGGATCTGGCAGTTCCCGGCGCGCAATATAACCTGTCCGGTGTTTGGAGGGAAGAATATGCAGGAACTGATCGTAACCAGTGCTCGTGTACAGCAGGAAAAAATGCAGGGAAATAATGAGGCGGATAAAGGACGAGATAAGGGTGGCAGTATATTTACCGTCATACCCGGCATATGCGGGCGCAGGGCTTATCGCGTAACAGGCCGCAGTAAATGCGGCTGCACTGGAGGTAAATGATGAACTATACGGTATTTGCGGAACAAAAAGAAATACCCATCTATGAAACAAATGTATATCCAGCCCCTTACAATGAACGCATACCCCAGGAATATACCATTTTTTCTATAAAGGGAAGGATAACGGTACGGATTTTGTCAGAAAAAGTGATCCGGGAGGTTTGTATCCGTCCGATCAGCGCGGGAATAGAGTTTGCTTTTACGGAACATGAGATTATTTTTACTCTGGACAGACCTTTGAATCTGTCAGTAGAGATAAACGAATGCGCGGATAATAACCTGTTGATTTTTACAACGCCGAAGTCCCGGGGTTACGACCTCAGTGTATATCAGAAGGTACTGCGCTATCCAAGGGGAATCCATGAAGTGGGCAAAAAGGTTATCCGTGGGAACCATGTGGCGGTAATATTTGAGGAAGGGGCCTATGTACATGGTAAGTTCGAATTCAATAATTGTACGGACTTGCTGGTATGTGGAAATGGGATCATCAGCGGTGAAAAATATGAATCAGATGAATACCGGATCGGGATGGATTTCCTGGGATGCCAGGATGTGACGGTGCAGGATGTGACATTGGTGGACGGAAGATTCTGGTGCATGAGGGTGTTTGGATGCGACAGGGTGAACATAGACCATGTAAAAGTAATCGGTCAACGGCTAAACACAGACGGCTGTGATATCTGCGGGTCAAGAGACGTAACGGTAGAGAATTTTTTTGCAAGGGTCTGGGATGACGGACTGGTTGTAAAAGGAATGGATGATTCAGACAAAAAGAATATTCATGTTGTATTCCCGAATTCGACGTCAAAGATGGACGAAGCCTTTGAAAAGCTGGGGGATGTGGAGCATATCCGCTTTAAAAACTGCGTATTGTGGAATGATACGGCAAGGCCTATGGAGATCGGAGTATCACTCAGGTCAGACCGGGTTCATAATGTTGTTTTTGAAGACGTGGACGTGATTCATTCAACTACGGGATATCCGGTTATGGGAATCCATCACGGCGACCGGGCTGAAGTATCGGATATCACATTCCAGAATATCCGGGTTGAGGATATTCCTTGCGCTCAGCTGTTTGATATCCGAATGACGGATTCGGTATGGAGTACCGATAGGAGAAAAGGGCACATCAGGGATATCTATTTTAAAAATATAGATCTGATTGGAAAGCCGGGCCTTTCCATGCTGCCGGGACCGTCAAGAATTGAAGGATTCGATAGAGATCACCAGGTCAGCAATATTGTTTTTGAGAATATAAGGCTGTTGGGAAAATATGCGGTAAATCTAAAGGAATGTGATATCAATTGCACAAAGTTCGTTGAGAACGTGAAAGTGATCTTAAATGCCGCACCCGAAGAAGTTAAGCGGGTCAGCCATGTGGAGGCAAAACTTAAGATTTCCCCGTTTCTATGGGAATCCGCCGACGGCAGTCTGCCGGGAAAAGGGGGAAGATACGAAGGACATGTGGAGATGACACTTAAAAATGTTTCGAAAGAAACCGCGGAAGGGGAAACGTGGCTTCAGGTCTCTCCGGCCAACAGCGTAAGGAAGCAGGAGAGGATCCGCTATCATCTGTCTCCGGGTGAAAGCTTGCGCAAAGGATTTGACATAGAGCTGATGCCGGGAAAATATTTTCTGAAGGCGCAGGCACGGGAACCTGGATTTGTCAGCGATTGGAAATATCTGGTCCTTGCCCTTCCTCTGTCAGAAACGGAAAATATAGATGAGATGCCCAGCTATGAAATCTATAATTATTATGGAAACCGGAGTGAACCGGTGCAGATCGGTATCTGTCAGAATCATCTGGTTATAAAGTCAAAGCTGCTTCGTTCTGCGGATATGACCCTATATACTGCGCTGCCGGTTCCCGTAAAGCAGCAGGAGATATTATTTTCTGTGGAAGAAACCGATTTTGGTGAGGCACAAGCGGTGATTCAGGGAGAGGACGGACCGGAACTGGCGCCCCAGATCGGGAATCCGCAGGAGATTACATATGTATTTGAGAACGAGCCGAAGGTAAAAAAAATAGTACAAAATAAATTTAAAAAGGTGGAGTCCGGAATAGGGCGAATCTCATTTTCGGATTTGGGTCTGCCGGATAAAACGGAACATTTTTGGATGGAGTTACAGGCGGATACGGATGATACTACAAAATACAGGTATCCATTTACTTTGTTCCATTCGGTGAACCCGCAAAACGATGCCCATATGTTTGCTCATGTGCGGATGATACAGGCGGAAAGGGAGGCCGGATTATGAGTGGAGGAACTGCAATGGTTACCGGTGCGGGTACCGGGATAGGAAAAGCGATTGCTATTGCACTGGCAAAAAATGGTTATGATATAGTGATCAGTTATTACTCCAATGAACCGGGCGCGATACAAACATGCCAGGATATCAGGAAAATGGGGAGGCAGGCCTTTGCGGTAAGAGCGGATCTGTCGGAAATATCAGGAATCAAACAGCTTTTCCGGGAGAGCAGAACATACTTTGATCATCTGGATGTGTTTGTGAATAATTCGGGAATTACAAAGAAAAGCAGGTTTCTGGAAACTTCGGAGGAAATGATAGATGCTCTGTATCGTCTGGATTTGAAAGGAGCTTTTTTCTGCATCCAGCACGCTGCAAACTGGATGATACAGGCAGGAATACCCGGGAGTATCGTGGTGATATCCTCCAACAATCATAAAGCGCATTTCCCGCAGGCATCCGCCTATGGGATTATGAAAGCGGCATTGACAAAACTGACGGAACATGCTGCAATGGAATTGGCCCGGTATAAGATCAGGGTCAATACCATAGCGCCTGGCTGGACAGATACCGGGGCCGCTAGACTGGGTGATAAAGAGAGTACCTATTATAAAATTCCTCTGAAGAGATGGTGCCATCCTGAAGAAATCGGAGAAGCCGCGGTATTCCTTTCCTCCGAAGCGGCACAGTCAATAACAGGAGCAACGTTAATTATGGATGGGGGAGCTGTTCTGCTGTCAGATAAGCCGGAAACATATGAGTAAAAGATAGCGGTTTACAGGCAAAAGAATGCAGAGAAAACGCCCCCGGTCCGGAAGGGGGCTGTCTGATGAAAAAGAGATGGCAGTATATTTCACTAAAAAATAAAATATTTTTTCTGACCACGTTACTCGCTCTGATGATCCTGGTGATTTTTGCAGGGATCTGCAGTGTGTCCGTAAGAAAATCTATGCTTTCCATGTCCAGGGATTACTATATAAAAGCATTGGGGCTGATTGAGAAGAATATTGATACGACGATTAGGGCCATTGAGGATTATTCCCGGATTATCGCATCGGACTATCGAATGCAGGAAAAGCTTTCTGAGTATGTGAATGCCGAATCGGAAAAAGATAAGTTGGTAGTGAATTATAGTATTTTCAGAGAACTGGCGGAAATAGGCAGTAATGTGATAACGCCGACCACACAGATTTCCGGGATGGCGGTCAGCGTGGAAGGAAAGATCGTCTATTCCGGCTATGATATCAATCCGGAAGCGGTATACGATATTTTAAGCAGCATACATCTTGAAGCTGCCTATGAGCGGCAGGTGCCGGTGTGGGTGGATTTGGCGCCGCTTACGTTCAGTGATTATTATCACACCAGGCAAAATGTATTTTCCGTTTCAAAATTAATCCGGGAAAAAAATTCGGGACAGGCATTGGGGGTTGTGTCCTTTTTTATAAATGAGACTAATTTTTCCGATGCCTATATGGAGAATGTCCCGGGAGAGGCGGAAGATTTTTATATTGTCAACACGGGCAATCAGATCATTTCTTCACAGGACAAAGAGAACCTGTATCAGAATATTCATACAGTATTGGGACTGAGCGAAAAAAAATTCCGGGAGCTGGAAGAAAAGGGAAGCACGATTATTCAGGAGCAGAGAATTCCGGTTTTATATATGATGGATACCTATGAGAAAAACGGATGGAGAATCATCAGCGTCCACGCGATGAATGAGCTTGTGCTTGAGGAGCATAGGATCATTTTTTTCGTGGGTTTCGTTTTCTTGTTCGTTGTTTTTTCGGTCTTTATCCTCTCTCGCTGGATATCCATTACGGTTACGAAACCGATTTATACCCTGCTGCATACCATTGATCAGATCGATGATCGTCATATGGATCTCAGGGCCAATGTTAACGCCACTGGAGAGATTCAGATACTGATTACGGCTTTTAACGATTTGATGGATAAGCTGGATGCCTCTGTCAGGCAGATCTGCCAGGAACAGCAGTTAAAAAGGCAGCTGGAACTGAATTTACTGCAGTCCCAAATAAAACCGCATTTTCTGTATAATACCATGGAGATGATAGGATCCTTTATAAAACTGGATATGAAAGAGTATGCGCTGCTAAGCGTACAACATCTGTCCGGATTTTACCGAATGTCCTTGAGCAACGGTAATGAGATCATAACCCTGGGAGAAGAGATGACGATCATTGAGAATTATCTGAGCCTTCAAAAGCTGCGTTATACGGAATATATAGATTTCCGCATGGAAATGGACCCGGGTCTTTGTGCTTACAAAGTACCAAAGCTTTTTATGCAGCCGCTGGTTGAGAATGCTATATATCATGGTCTAAAACCATGCGGGCATAAGGGTGTGATCACGGTGACAGGTTACGAAGAGCAGGAGTGGATGTGCATCAGAATTCATGATAATGGGGTAGGGATACCTGCGGGAGAGCTTGGACAAATTTTGCAGGATCTGGATAAAAATACAAAGAGCTATGGCCTGAGGAATGTGTATATGCGGCTGAAGTTTTTTTACGGGAAAAATTGCGGATTTCGGATTGAGAGCAAGGAAGAGGAATACACGCAGGTATGTATCCATATTCCCAAAATACTACAGACAGAGGAGGCTTAAGCATGAGAGTTCTGTTAGTGGACGATGAATATTACTTTCGACAGGCGATGAAATGTACGTTCCCATGGGAAAAATATAATCTCACGATCTGCGGTGAAGCCAAAAATGGTCAGGAAGCGTTGAAACAGATCCAATATCAGGATCCGGATATCCTGATCGTGGACATCAATATGCCCAAAATGGATGGCCTGCAGTTCCTGGAAGCTGCAATGCAGATCAATCCTCATATGAAGTTCATCATCGTATCCGGTTACAGTGAGTTTGAGTATGCAAAAAAGGCAATCGAGCTGGGAGTCACTAATTATATCCTGAAACCGGTAAAAAATGAGGAACTGGAAAAAGCGGTCCGCAGCATACTGGATCAGAGAGAGGATGAAGAAGAACAAAGCAGGCATATGGAAAATATGAAGTTATATATCGATGAAAACCAACCGGCGCTGCGGGAAAAACTGTTTTGGGAATTATTAAATGGCAGTTTGAATCCGGAAGAAGAATATACCAAAGCACGAATGAAAAAAATGAGACTCCCGCTATTTGAAAACAGATACCGAATCGTTTTGATGGAGGATTATAAAACAGGTGAGATCAAAATGAACCGGGCCTGCCGGACGCAGGCCTGTGAGGAAGTTTATCGGATCCTATTCAGGACACTGAGTGAAGAGTGTGAACTGTGTCAGTGCAAGGACGAGCGGGGAAGAATGTGTGTTGCCATATGTGATAGAACAGGGAATCCTGTACCGCCAAACTATGGGAAAGCATGGGAACGTGTGATTATTCCCATGCTGAAGGAAAGACACGACATCGTATACGGAGTCTGCAGAATATGTGATACATGTAAGGAGCTGCCGCGGGCTTACAGGGAAAGTGATTACGAGCTTCGCAGGAGCTATGTGACGAATGGGTCATGGAGTGAGGAGGATCAGCAGCAGGAACCGGACGCCTCCGGTTATCAGGTGCAGATGGCGACCTATCTGAATCTGCATGATTACAATAAGATTCAGGATACGTTAAAAGCCCGGTTTGACGAGATACGAAGCTGCCGGGAACCGGAAATGCTTCTGATGTTAACAGTGGAATTGCTTGCCCCCTGCATTCGATATTTAAAAAAATATAAAGAGCCGGCAAAGCCGGTCATTGAAAGATATTTTCAGCATATGTTCGATGACATGATGTTACTGCGGTCAGTGGAAGAGTATGAAGAGTATTGTCAGCAGATTTATTCCGAGGCAATTAAAGTGACCTTAGGGGTAAACAACATTCACATGTCCCGTCCGGTGGAACTGGCTATTCATTATATAGAACAGCATTACCGTGAACCGGATCTGACCATTGGCAGGCTGGCAAAAGAAATATATCTGAATCATACCTATCTTTGTTCCGTGTTCAAAAAAGAAACAGGACTTACACTTAACGATTATCTGTTAAAATACCGGTTGAAAAAAGCGGTGGGATTTATGAAAACAGGCCGCGTACTCGTACTGGAAGCTGCAGAAGAAGCCGGTTTTTCCAACGTAAATTATTTTGGCAAATGCTTTAAAAAGGAATTCGGCGTGACGCCTGGGCAATACCTGGGAAAGATAAAAAAAACCTGAAGATTTTACTCTTTCCCCTGAAACCTGTTCCTTTGTTTTAACGCTTGTGTTTGTATAATATAAGTATCTGATAATTATTAGATCCGGAGCAACACAAGTAAATGAAAGTAATCCATCAAAAGCAACGATTCATTCAGGGAGGGTTTTGTATGAGGAAAAAACTGGGAGCATTGTTCTTAATCGTATCACTGGCAGCGGGAAGTATTGGCTGCGGGAACCAGGGAGTCCCGGCGGATACCGATACGAAGGATAATACGAACAACGTATCGGCAGAGGAAACCAATACACCGCCGGCAGAACAGGCCGGTGGCAATGAGGAAAAAGTAAAACTGCGGGTTTTAAGTATCGGAAGTGATGAAACACAGCTGGATGTTATGGAAAATTTTATAAAAAAGAATATCACGGAAGAATATCCGAATCTGGAAGTGGAGTGGGAGACCGGTTCTGATTTATCAAATCTGGTGAAAACGTACAGCGCTACAGGAGATCTTCCCGATGTGTGGTACAGCGACGCCGCCTACGCCACAGGTGTCATCAACGCCGGTAACCAGCAAAACCTCTCGGACTACATACAAAAAGACGGGTTTATGGACCGGTTTGCCAATCAGGAGGCACTCCGATATTCTGACGGGGGGATCTATGCCTTATCTTCTGGGGCCGATACGTTTTACACGCCGGTCGTTTATTATAACAAAGAGATATTCGACCAATACGGGCTGGAGGAGCCGCAGACCTTTGAGGAATTAAAGCAGGTGTGCCAAAAGCTGATTGACGCAGGGATCGTACCCATGTCCGTACAGGGACAAAACGGGTGGACATTAAAAAACTTTGCGCTATTGACTCTGGTAATGAACGAAGATCCGGCGGTTGCAGAGGCTCTGCTTAAGAACAAGACGGATTTTACCGATCCGGTTGTTTTGGACGCGCTGAAAAAGTTTGAAGAACTGGTTCAGATGGGCGCATTTCCCGAGGGTGTTTCCAACATTGATTATGGAACCCAGTTATCCCTGTTTACCGAAGGCCAGACTGCGATGCTGTACACTATGTCCTGGGCCGCGGCAACTGTAGAGGAAGCTTTGGACGCAGGAATTTTTATGTGGCCTGCCTCCGGCGATAAGGTGAAGACCGGAGACGTTCTTCAGATATGGGGATCTCCGCTGAACGGCTGGGCGGTCAATGCTAAGAGCGAACAGCTTGCGTGGGCGGTCAAACTGGCAGAATACTGCTGTGAGCAGGAAGCGGCCCGGCATGCGCAGAACGGTTCTTCGCTAAATTTTCAGACTGGTATTGAGGGAGACATCACACTGGAAACGGAAAAGGAAAGAATGCAGATTTATAACCAGGCATCAAAGTATATACCCACGATCCATCAAAATGCGATGGATTCCGCCACAGTCGCTGAGTTTATGACCTATACGAATCTGATGTTTACCGGTTCATACAGCGCGGAACAATTTGTGGAAGATTTTAATCCTATCTGGAAATCCAATACCTGGTTTGAATAAACTTTTATATCTGTCTGCTTGTATGGGAACCCCACGCATGAAAGGTTGAGCAAAAAGATATGAGACATTATTTTAACAAAAGGGCGATATTTATATTTTCTGTTCCGGCATTGCTGCTATTCACCATATTTGCAATATATCCAATCATACCGGAAATACAGATCAGTTTCCAAAGCCACAACGGGATAGCGGCCGGCGGGTGGGTGGGCTTTAATAATTACAAAAATATCTTACAGTCCTCCTCCTTCTGGAGAGCCCATAAAAATACATACATAATAGTCCTTAGTTCATTGCTGATTGCGCTGCCGGTCTCCCTGCTGCTGGCCTTAATGCTGGATCGAACCTCGGACAGAGTTCGGAAAATTTTTAAATTCGGCGCCCTGTTTCCGGCGATTCTTTCAGTAACAGTGATTGGTAAGATGTGGGTGGCTGCTTTTGAACCTCAGTGGGGGCTTTTGAATAAAATACTGGAAATGCTTCACCTCGATCTGCTGATAAATAATTGGCTGTCCAATGAGAAGACAGCGATATGGTGTATAGCCTTTGCATTCCTGTGGCAATATGTGGGGTTGAACTGCATTCTGTTCTACGCGGGGATAAAGGCGATTCCGAAACAGTATTATGAAGCGGCTATGATAGACGGGGCAGGTTTTCTAAAGTCCAGCATAAAGATTACGATTCCTCTTTTGCAGGATATCGTCAAATATGTGGTGATTACTTCCACGTTGGGATCGATGGGGATGTATGCCCACATATTGATCATGACAAACGGGGGTCCTGGAGACGCCTCCAGATCAGTACTGTATCAAATGTACTACAAAGCCTTTCTTATGGGGCAATTCGGAGAAGGAAGCGCGATAGCTGTCCTGTTCATTATCCAGTGTATCATCATTTCCATATTGATTAACAGGACGATCGCAAAAGAAAAAATAGAATTCTAAGGGAGGAGGCAAAAGTAATTGAAAATTACGGTAAAAAGACTGATGTCAAAAGTAGTTCTGGTCGTTATCGGAATCAGTTTTTTGTATCCCTTGCTCTGGATGTTCCTATTATCTTTCAAATCCAAGACAGAGTTTTATGTGAATCCTTTTGGAATGCCAACCGAATGGGTGTTTACAAATTACGCGGAAGTGCTAAAACAGTTTCCGATTGTACGGTATTTTTTGAACAGTGTCATTTATACAATGGGTACCTGCGCTCTGACCTTGTTTCTGGGGAGCATGCTTGCCTATAGTGTGACCAGGATGAACTGGAGATACTCGAATAAAGTTTTATTCTATATGTCTGTGGGATTAGTGATACCGGTGCAGGTGGTTATGATACCTTTATATACGATTATATCCGGCATTGGCCTGAAAGGAACACCGCTGGCGTTGATTTTACCATATTCCGCATTCCAGCTGCCATCTACGGTGCTGATGCTGCACGCTTTTTTGCGAAGCCTTCCGGGTGAGTTGGAAGAGGCGGCGGCCATAGATGGATGCAACGTATATCAGGGATTTTTCCGGATCATGCTGCCGGTTATCCGACCGGCGGTGGTAACACGTGGAGTTTTTATCTTTATCAATATCTGGAATGAATTTTCTTTATCACAGGTGCTGGCAAATTCACCCAAATTAAGTCCGCTTCCGGTAGGGCTGCAGAGCTTTTTTTTAACGATCGGGGTTTCCAACTGGGGGCTTATAGGAGCGGCCATGATCCTGACCAGTATTCCATTAATTTTGATATATTGTTTTGGAAACAGACAGATCGAAAATGCGTTAACCGCAGGAGCAGTTTTAAAATGATTTATATAGCTTTGAGCATTTAGGTGCTGTTTTTAGCGACTTGTATACGTTATATGAAAGAAAGTTACACAAGGACAGGCTTGTCGGGAGGCACAAAAAATAACGGGCCACAAACGATTCGCAACCCGTTACTCATTCTTCCCAACAAGCTTGTTTTAATGCAAGGGGTATCATCTGGGCGACAGATTGTCCCTGCATTTTTTAACCTAATACAGATTCGGTGCAAACAATTTCAGATAATTGGCCTTGCAGATCCGGATATGCTCACCGATCTGGTACTCCGCATCCTGTGGATCATGATTTTCCAAAGCATCGACGATCTTAAGGTGATAGCAGTCCGCCTCGGACAACCCCGAGGGGACCGAATGAATCAGATATGTGATGCGCAGTATCTGAGGATATAAGGATTCGTAGCTTCCGATCAAAAACGTATTCCGCGAATAACGGATAAGATTCAGATGGAATTCCGTATCTGTTTCATAGAAAGTGTCCAGATCCCCCTCCTCGAGCTTCTGGGTCATGGTAGTGGCCAGTTCCCTCAGATTCTGAAGCTGCGCCGGAAGGATGTTCTGAGAACATAATTTGCCGGCCAGTTTTTCCAGATATTCACGCACATCATAGAGCTGTGCGATGTCTTCGTAGCGGACTTCGGATACGAAGCAGCCTTTGGTGGGTATGGAAGTAACCAGGTTCTCTGAGACAAGCTGCTGAATCGCCTCACGTATGGGTGTACGGCTGGCATCCAGCATGGTGCAGAGCTGACGCTCCACAAGAAGGGTGCCGGGAGGCAGTTCATTAGAAATAATTTGATTTTTAAGATATTCATACACGAGCTGTTTCTTAGATTTTTCTGCTGAAGCGTTCAGTGTTGTATTCAAGACCATAGAGTATCCCCCTGCTTTTTCTATAAATTCAAGCAGCATCCAGAATATCCCGGGTTCAGATGACAAAAACAGAATAAAAGGCCCGACATAGGCTGTATATTCGCGACATATTACTGGTATACCGTTGTGTTAATATTTTTGCATACTGTTTTCTCGTTGTCAACTGAAAAAGGAATAATGGGAGGTTTTCGGATAGTCTCAGGGGGGAGCCATCTTCCGCTAAATAAGGATGTACAAAAGAACGGAATGAAAGCATCAGTGAAAATAACAGTAAAATGAAAAAAATACTTGCATAATAAAAAGTTCTATGATAATATCAAAACATGGTATACCAATGGTATTCAATAAATATTCATATGATATTCGATAGGTATTCGCAAACAGAGATTTGAGATGGGAGGTGGAGTAAATTGGATTTATTTAGCCTTGAAGGAAAAAAGGCGATCGTAACCGGGGCCGGTTCCGGACTGGGATGCAGTATTGCCGTAGGGCTGGCACAGGCCAAAGCGGAGGTGGCGATCCTGGATGTGATGCCCGAGATCGGGCAGAAGGCCGAGGAGCTGTCACGGCAGGGCGGCAAATTTTACGGAATTCAGGCAGATCTTTTGAATCGTGAAAGTTTGAGGGCTGGATTTGAAACGGCAGCCGCTAAGCTGGGAGGAGTAGATATCCTGGTAAATAATGCGGGGATGCAGGTCCGCGGTGCGGCGGAGGATATCGGGATCAGCGCATGGGACCGGCTGATGGAGCTGAATGTGACCGCTGTATTTGAACTCAGTCAGATGGCTGCCAGGGTAATGAAAGCCGGCGGTGGAGGAAAAATAATCAATGTGGCGTCTATGTTAAGCTTTTTTGGAGGATACCGCTGTTCTCCGTATGCGGCTTCCAAAGGGGCGGTGGCTCAGCTGACCAAAGCATTTTCCAATGAATGGGCGGGAATGGGAATTCAGGTGAACGCCATAGCGCCGGGATATATGGACACCCCGCTGAACACGGCGATAATCAATGATCCAAAACGAAATGAGGAAATTACCCTGAGGATTCCGGCCCGCCGCTGGGGAAAACCGGAAGATCTAATCGGAACCGTTATTTTTCTGGCTTCACCGGCTTCGGATTATGTTACCGGAGCGGTGATTCCGATCGATGGGGGATATTTGGGAAGGTAGGGATTAGGATGGAGGAAAACAAAGTTTTACAGAGCTTGCTTCAGCAAAAGATCATAGCCATCGTCCGTGGAGTGACAAAAGAACAAATCCAAAAGACAGCGGAAGCAATAGTAAGCGGAGGTATTCCCTGTCTGGAAATTGCGATCGATCACTCAAGCCCGGAAAGCGTCCTACAAACCTATGAGATGATCCGGTGCCTGAAAGAAACTTTTGCAGAGGGGATCTGCCTGGGCGCAGGGACCGTGTTAAGCGGCCAGGAAGTTACAGCCTGTGTGGAGGCCGGAGCAGAATACATAATCTCACCCAATCAAAACCCGGATGTCATCCGAAAAACAAAGGAAGCGGGCAAAATCTCCATTCCCGGTGCGCTGACGCCCACAGAGATGGCAGAAGCGTGGGAAGCCGGCGCGGATATTGTCAAGCTGTTCCCTGCCGGAACGCTGGGGTTAGATTATATCAAAGCTGTCAGAGGACCGCTGAAGCATATTCCGGTATCCGCGGTTGGAGGAGTGACACCCTTGAATTGCCGCAGCTTTATCGAAGCCGGCTGCTGCAGTGTCGGGGTAGGCGGCAATCTTGTGGACCTGAAGAAAATAGAGCAGGGCGATTATGAAAGCCTGACCAAAACAGCACGAAGTTATGTCCGAAATTTACGGTAAACAATTTAAATGTTAAGAGGAGGATTTTACAATGAGCAAATGGCAATTACCTTATCCGCAGGAAGTAAAAGTGGCAGGTTATATGGATTCGGATGAACCGATCTACTTCCAGAACATGACGATGAAGCAGAGTGAAGAACGGCTGAAATCGAACGATGTATTGATTCTTCCGATCGGCTCCACAGAATGCCACGGCGCCCACGCATGCTACGGTGAGGATACGTTCCTGGTGACCAGAATGGCAGAGCAGGTGGCAAAAAAGACCGGCTGCACCGTTTCCCAGCCGATCTGGTTCGGTTCCCATCCCTATCATCACATGGGCATGCCCGGAACCGTACCAATCAACGAAAATACGTTCTGTGACTATATCGCCCAGATTCTGGCCGGTTTCTGGAATGCCGGATACCGCAAGGTGATCCTGTTAAACGGACATGGCCAGGAATATGTAATCCCCACCGCGATTCATCAGTTCGCAAGAAAATATCAGGTACCCGGAGTGTTTATGAATGTGAACTGGTATTATGCGATTCCCGAATATTTGCGGGTGGGAGATCCGAAATGTAAGTTTGAAACTCCGTTCAACCATGCGGATGAGCAGGAAACCTCCTTCTCACTGGCTTTGTTCCCGGAGATGATCCATATGGAGGATGCACCCAATACACAGCTTCATACCTTCTTACCTCCCGGACATATCGACAATGCCGGCAACATCTACGGGAGAGCTGTAAAATGGTACTGCCACGCGGGAGCGGGTACGATCGAAGTGATCGGCAATCCGGAAGGCGTGGTTGGCGCCGCTAAGCTGGCGACGGCGGAAAAAGCCATTCCGGCTACTGAAGCGCTGCTTGATTATCTGGAGAAACTGGTGAATGACGTGATTAACAAATGGCCGGCCGGAGAACTTCCTCCCTGCGATCAGGTGACGCAGAGATTCACGGATGAGACTCTGGAAGATCTGAAGAAGGGCCCGTTAAAGGGCGGAAAACATATCTACACGGTAGCTGATTATTAATATAGATAATTCTGATGCGGGGTGGTTAAATGGAAAACAATACCTTAACGGGGTATATCATTACAATTGACGGAGGCACCACGAACACCAGGTGCATACTGTGGGATCAGAGCAGAAATAAGATCGCGGAAGAAAAGAGGCAGGTTGGAGTACGGGACACGGCTATCGACGGCAACAACGGAAAATTGAAATCAGCTGTGAAAGAATGCCTGGATGCCCTCCTGGAAAAGAAGGAATTAACCTATGAAAATATCCGCCGAATTATTGCCAGCGGCATGATTACTTCCGATGTGGGGATCGTGGTAATTCCGCACTTAAGCGCCCCGGCAGGCCTGGATGACCTGGCCAGAGCAACCGTGACCGTGGATCTGCCCGAGATCTGCCCGATTCCGATCCACTTTATTCCCGGAATCAAAAATGCGGTCGAAGATATTTCCGTGGAAAATTATGAAGCTATGGACATCATGCGGGGAGAAGAAGTGGAAAGCATCGCGCTGATGGACCGGTTCTTCGACGGGAATCCGATGCTGCTGGTACTGCCCGGATCCCATAACAAATTCGTGGCAGTGGATGCGTCCGGTAAGATCACCGGCTGTCTCACTTCCATATCCGGTGAGCTGCTGGCATCGATCACGAATGACACGATTTTAGCAAAATCCGTAGGGCGGAAGTTTGTGGAGGAAGCTTCCTATGATAAGGAATGGCTTCTGTTAGGATATGAAAATGCGAAGAAAACCGGTTTGGGACGCGCGTGCTTTTCCGGCCGTATTCTAAGCCTATTCGTGGAGGAAGACACGGAAAAAATAGCAAATTACATACTGGGAGCCAGCCTGCAGGGTGATATCACGGCGGTCAAGAACTCAGATGCCGTGCGGGCAAGCGGAAATGTCAAAGTAGTGGTAAGCGGTAAAAATCCTCTCAGACAGGCGCTGATCGATATCCTGAAGCTCGAGGGAGGCTTCGGCACAATTGAGGAATTTGTGCCGGAAGAAGGCAATTCGATATCATCCCTGGGCGCTTATCTGATCGCAGAGAAGAGTAATATATTATAATGAACGTTTCTGGAATCGAAAGGAGATAAGGAGCTGTGTATATAACCAACCTGCGAAAACCAGGTAACTGGGGGTAAACCAAGCAATTGGGGGGAAATACCAAGCAAATGAGTATAACGCACAGCTCCTGAGCACAATTATATGAAAGCTGTAATAACCGATTATCAATATGAATCTATCGAAACAGAACGCAGCATCATCGAAGGTGCCGGATTTACACTTAAGGATTATCAGGCGAAGGAGACAAAAGATCTGATTCCGATCGTAGAGGATGCGCAGGCAGTGATCACCCAATACTCGGACATCAATGCAGAAGTGATCTCCCACATGAAACAGGCCAGGATGATCATCAAATATGGCATCGGCGTAAACAATATCGATTGTGAAGCTGCGGCAAAAAAAGGGATTTACGTCTGCAATGTACCGGACTATGGTGTGGAAGAAGTATCCGATCACGCCGTAGCCATGATTCTGGCACTGGGCAGGAAGCTTCCCATACTCACGGAAGCTTTCCGCAACGGTGACTGGGGATACGCAAGTGTCGTCCCCCTGTACCGGCTCAGTGAATGCACGGTCGGCCTGGTCGGCTTCGGCAGGATCCCGCAGCTGATGGCCAGAAAACTGAAAGGTTTCGGTATGAGGATACTGGCATTTGATCCCTATATCACGGAAGAGATGGCGGGAGAAGCCGGTGTAATACTGGCGGATCTGGAACAGATGATAACGGAAAGTGATTTTATTTCCGTTCATTGTCCGCTGACCAAAGACACACGGCATATGATCGGACGAGAAGAATTGCTGAAAATGAAGAAGACCGCATTTGTCATCAACACAGCCAGAGGCGGGATTATCGATGAGGCAGCCTTAGTGGAAGCCCTGAAAACAAATGAAATTGCCGGAGCGGGAGTAGATGTCTTCGAACAGGAACCGGCCGGGCCTGACAATGAGCTGCTGCACCTTCCAAATGTAATCGCCACTCCTCACAGCGCCTGGTACAGCGAGGTGGCAATCTCTACCCTGCAGCGCAAAGTAGCTGAGGAAGTTGTAAATGTGTTACAGGGGAATCGCCCTTTCCATTGTGTGAATGGCCTGTGACTCAGAGTTTTTGGAAGCTGTGACAGGATCAGAATGAGTATGAGCGGCATGAGGATTTGAAATGAAATCCATGTTTTCAGAAGAAAATTTGGACATAGAATCACTATGTTATCATGTACATCTTTGGTAAAAAGTGCTAATATAGGAGACAGAAGATTGTGAATGAGGAGGATGTATATGGATTCTGTGAAAGATTTTTGGATGCTCAATAACGGGGTGCGGATCCCCTGCGTCGGCTTCGGGACATGGCAGACGCCGGATGGCGAGACGGCCGTTCAGGCGGTAAAGGCTGCATTGGAAGCAGGTTATGTCCATATAGACACGGCAGCGGCTTATGACAATGAAGCCAGTGTCGGACAAGGCATCCGGGAGGCCGATGTGAAGCGTGAAGAGCTCTTCGTGACCAGCAAGCTGTGGAATGCTCACAGAGGATATGATAAAACCATGGCGGCGTTTGAAAGAACCATGAAGGATCTGGGGCTTGAATATCTGGATCTGTACCTGATCCACTGGCCGGCAGTGGCTAACCAGTTTGGAAACTGGCAGGAATTGAATCGATCCACCTGGAGGGCTTTTGAAGAGCTTTATAAAGATGGAAGAATCCGGGCCATCGGCCTGAGTAATTTCATGCCTCATCATATGGAACCTCTGATGGCGGAGGCTGAGATACAGCCGATGGTGGACCAGATCGAATTCCATCCGGGCCAGATGCAGAAGGAGACCGTGGAATATTGCAGGCAGCATGATATTTTGGTTGAGGCGTGGAGTCCGCTGGGGACGGGAAGAATGCTTACGAATCCCACATTGAAATCCATCGCTGGCAAATATGAGAAGTCAGTGGCGCAGCTGTGTATCCGCTGGTGCCTGCAAAATGAGGTGCTTCCGCTGCCTAAGTCTGTGACTCCCAGCAGGATCAGGGAGAATGCGGAGGTGTTTGATTTTAAAATTTCCAGGGATGATATGGAGCAGATTAATAAGATGGGTTATATTGGCGGGTCAGGATTGGTGCCGGATGAGATAGATTTCTAAAGGCGGGCAATCGGGGACATGTCCATTCCGTTTTGGGACAGGTACAATTGGAACAGGCGGCTGATTATAAACTCCCATAGGGAGTTATAATCAGCCGCCTGTTCCAATTGTACCTGTCCCAAAACGGAATGGACATGTCCCCGAACTGCTGGCCGGGTGGGAGTGTTCTTCGGGGATTAACCCAGTACGGTCATATCGAGCAGTTCAAAGCCTTCTAACAATTCGCGGGTAACTTCCACAAGACGGTCACAGTCCCCTTCCCGGCTGCCCTCGATATTCAGCGGCATCACCGGATCGTGCAGGGACAGGCGCAGAAGTACCCAGCCTTTGATCTCGTCGTTGTCAAAAGAGATCCGTACGCCCTCATAGGATTTCGGCAGATGATAACCTTTTGCCTTAGCGCGTTCTTCAAAAGCCCGAAGCACTTCCTGGCCATAGGTTCTGAATTCATCGGTCCGGATCTTGAAACGGTACTCCCGGTCTTCGAACAGGGGCGGAAGCTTCTCGATCAGGGAGGCTATTTTTTTGCCTTCCCTGGCGGAGCGGGCCACGGCGATCAGCAGCTTGACAGCCAGGAAAGCGCCGTCATCCAGATAATAATTCTCCTTCAGCGCGCCGTGGCCGGAGGTCTCCATCGCCAGGGGAGATAGGATTCCTTCCTCATTCAGCCGCTTGCATTCATTGATGACATTTTTATATCCACGCTTGAAGCAGTGGTGCTTCATATGAAGGACTTCCTCCAGAAAATACGTGAGCCGATGGGAGGTGACAGAATCCGTAACGATAGTCCCGCCGGGATACTCCGGAGCCAGGATCGCCGCTGCCATAGCGATGATCGCATCCCTGTTTACTTCGGTGCCATCCGGCAGCACCGCCGACATGCGGTCGACATCGGTATCGAAGATCAGTCCTAAGTC
Organism: Diplocloster modestus; assembly: GCF_019042245.1. Classification (GTDB taxonomy): domain Bacteria; phylum Bacillota; class Clostridia; order Lachnospirales; family Lachnospiraceae; genus Diplocloster; species Diplocloster modestus. The sequence goes on along the minus strand of NZ_JAHQCX010000013.1, from coordinate 124,715 downwards.
AGCGTGGTGATCCACCGTGGCAGAGCGGATGGACTCCATGGCAGCTTTGTTTTCAGGATTCGGGATATGGTTTGGAAACATGCCGTCCGGATCCAGGAACTGGCTTCCTTCCGCATCCGCACCCAGCGGTTTTAGAATTTTATCGACGAAGAACCCACCCGCACCGTTGCCGGCATCGACTACGATCTTCAGGCCGCTCAGTGGATGCTCGTAGTCATCCGCCTGTACGCTTCGGCAGATAGTGTCAGACAGGTGCCTGGCATATACATCGATCAGGGCGAAAGCGGGAACATTGGACAGATCCGCTGACTGTACCTCAAGTTCTGCGGCGGTGTTCAGGATCGCCGTGATGTCATCGTGTTCCAAACCACCGTCGACGTCAAAAAATTTCATGCCATTTCGGTTAAAAGGAAGATGGCTGGCGGTGATCATGATAGAACCGTCAAAATGGGATTCCGGAAATACGATGGACATGAACATACCCGGAGTGGTAGCCAGCCCGCAGTCCGTGACGCTGCTCCCGGCGGCCGATACCCCTTTCAGGATCGCTGCTTTCAGTTCCGGGCCGGATATGCGGGAATCACATCCGACTCCGATGGCGATCTGATCCGCCGGTTTTGATAATTTACCGGATAACCACAGGACGAAGGCCTGGGCGATCTGATTGGCGGCATCCGGTGTCAGGTTGATGGATTCTCCTTCCACACCCTCGACAGCAATTCCACGTACATCACTGCCGTTTTGCAGTTTTAACATCTTTTCAACGTTCTTACTCATTCTATGATCCTCCTGCTTTTTCTATATTTTCCAAAATCTCTCCGGTCTGTGGTATTCCAGTATCCGAAAAGAGGAAAGCCTTGTCCGGGGGCCGGCGTGACGGTCCAATGTTCCCTACAGATTCACATGCCTGGTGATTGAGGTGGTGTCCTGAACAAACTGAAAAGGCTGTTTGAAATAATCGATATCCATTGGAGTTTTTTACCTGTTACATTATTACCTTTGTCTGAATGGTGATAGCCGAAGCGATTATAGAAATGGGAATACAGCCACAGAGGTAAACTAAATTGAAACTTTAAAGGGAACTATAACTGTAACATACGAATAATACATTTGCATTAAATTTTATCATACGAAAGTTTAAAATTCAACTAACACTTGAGAAGATAACTTGATTAAGATTCCTGGAACTATTGTTGGGACAAACCCCAGATTCCTGGACGACATGAATGGTATGGCGAAACGGGGGAGGCGTGGAAATACCGGAGTCTGAAGGAATGCAAATTATTGGGGGGAGATTTGGTGGATCAAGGTGATTAAGGACATTAAGGCTTTGCATTGCAGGCGATTGATGATGTCTAGACGGTTCTTGACTTGGTCGGTGAGTTCCTGAATTTGGTCCTCGTTATTGGAATCGAAGGTTTGGCAGGCGTCTCTAAGCGCATGGATAAAGTGCTTGCCGTGATGCGTCTGGATGGAGATTTTGATAGCATATATAGTTAGCAATTGATCAATGTGGGTGCTATTATATTTTCTGTAATTGTTGTGAGGATCGCGGCAGGGAGTGATTAGGCCTGCTTTTTCCCAGTGGCGGATGGTGGTGGCGGGGATATTGGTCTTTTGGCTGATACCATGTATAGTTATATCTTTTACAGAAGGTGAGTGTTTATCCTGCATTCTGTTTATGAATTTTTCGGCAGTCTTCTTCTGATTCCAGAGATCGGATTGTGCCATAGTCATGAGCCAGAGGGCTTCGTCGGTTTGGTTTTCCTGTACTTTTTGGAGGACTTTTTTTATAAATTTCAAATCAAATGTCTGTATCATCTCACGTATACAGGTGAAATAGGCAAGGTGTTTTTGCGTATAGATCCGATAACCGGACAGGGTGCGGCTGGTTTTGGGGACCAGACCCATATCCTCGTATTTTCGCAGTGTGGTGGTACTGATTTTTAGTTGTCTGGCGATATCAACCGGTCTTAAGGACATAGAATCACCTACTTTCCTTATATAACATTATAGTAGATAAATAAGGTTTTTTCCAGAGATATAGGGAGGTTAATGAATATAATTTTGTAAACTTTAGCAGTTGCAATCATGTTATATAATGTTAATAAAGGAGGGATGTCATGAGTAATATAGCTGTAATAAATGCGTTTGAGGGTAATCTTAAAAATATTACGGTAGAGATTCCCAGGGGTAAACTTACTGTGTTTACGGGTATTTCCGGTTCCGGTAAGTCTACCTTACTTATGGATGTATTGTATATGGAGTGCCAGCGGCAGTATCTGGAGGCCATGTCTTTTCAGGGGATTGCAAAACCGAAGGTGGAGAGGGTGCGAAATGTTTCTCCTGCGATCATCATTTCCCAGACGGATGCCAACAGGAATCCACGCTCTACTGTGGGGACGCTGACGGATATGTATACAGGCCTGCGCCTGATCTATGAAAAGCTTGGTGTCCGCAGATGTCCGGCCTGCGGGAAAATGATCTCTGCGGCTGATTGCGCAGAGGAAACGGAAAAGACCGGCGATGATTTCCGGGTTTACATGTATTGCTGCGAATGTAATCATAAAATGCGGAAATTGACACGGACGGATTTTTCCTTTAATACCCGGGAGGGAGCCTGTGAGACCTGTGAAGGGCTGGGGAAAACCCTGGTTGTGGACCGGGAGGCGGTTGTCCATAAAGATCTGTCCCTGAAGGAGGGGGCAGTGGATTTTTGGGAGAAAAAATATAAGGATTATCAGATGGAAACGCTGCGAGCGGCCTATCGATACTATGGAATCCCACTGCCGGAAGAGGAGATGCCGGTGGAGCAATATGACGAATTGCAGACGGCGATTCTGTATGAAGGGGTGGGGTGTGAGCTGGTCAAAAAGGTTTTTAAAGGACGTGAGACTCCCAGGACTGTGGCAGAGGGAAGGTTTGAGGGGCTTATTCCGACGCTCCGGCGGCGGTTTGCGAATCAGAACGGGGGATCCAGATATATTCAGAAATATTTTATTTCGGCAGAATGTCCGGATTGTCATGGGGAGAGACTCTGTGAAAATAGCCGGACCGTTACGGTGAACAAGGTGAGGCTTCCCGAGCTTTCCGGTGTCTCCCTTGGGGAGCTGGCAGAGTGGATCCGGGATCTGAAAGCTGTTCTGAGTGAAAAGGACCAGGGGTTGGTAAAGGACTATCTTCTGGATATTGAGACAAAGATCCAGCGTTTCCTGCATGTGGGGCTTAAGTATCTGTCCCTTGACAGGCAGATCATCACATTGTCCGGAGGGGAATTGCAGAGGATCAGGCTGGCGGCCGTCCTGGACTCTGACCTGACCGGGATCATCTATATACTGGACGAACCGACAGCAGGCCTGCATCCGAAAGATACCAGGGGATTGATAACGATTCTCAAACGGCTGCGTGATCTGGGCAACACGGTGCTGGTCATAGAACACGATCCGGACGTTATGAGAGCTGCCGATCACATCGTCGACATAGGGCCGGGTTCTGGAAAATACGGAGGGAACATCATAGGGGCCGGGACTCTGGATGAGATTAGGACGCAGCCTCTTTCCATAACCGGGCAATATCTGGAGCAGACGCATCCGGTCAAAAGTACGTACAGGGAAGGAGACGGATTTTTTATCACCATCCGCAATGCCTGCAAATTCAATCTGAAGCATCTGGATGTGGACATCCCGCTGGGGCGGCTGGTTACCGTAACCGGAGCATCCGGTTCGGGTAAGTCAACATTGATATGTGAAATCCTGGCACAGGGCAATTCAAGAGGAAAAGAAAATAAGGTGGAGGGGTGCGGGAATTTTGACGGAATTATCCAGATCGGCCAAACTCCCATTAACCGGAGCAAACGATCCAATATAGCGACTTATTCCGAAATCTATACGGAGATAAGAACCATATTCTCAAAGCTGCGGGAAGCAAAAGAAAAAGGGATGACCGCCAGGGATTTTTCTTTCAATATACCTGGAGGCAGATGCGAAAACTGCGAAGGTATGGGAGTTGTCACCAATAACCTGCTTTTTTTTGAAAATAATGAAGTCGTATGTCCGGTATGCCAGGGCAGACGCTTTCAGGAATATGTCCTGCCGGTAAAGTTTCAAGGCCTCTCCATTACTGACATATTGGGACTATCGGTAGAAGAGGCGCTGCCGGTGTTTGAAGATTATCCGAACATCCTTCGGACCCTAAAATTATTAAAAGATGTAGGTCTTGCATATCTGGAATTAGGACAGACTCTCACCACCTTATCCGGCGGCGAGGGCCAGCGCTTAAAGCTGGCCAAAGAACTGATCGGTAATACCGGTGGGCGTAACCTGTATCTGTTGGACGAACCGACCAGAGGACTGCATCCGCTGGATATAGAAAACTTCCTTAAGCTGCTGAACCATATGGTTGACACCGGAAATTCCGTAATCGTTATCGAGCATAATCAACAGATCATACAAAACAGTGACTGGATCATCGACCTGGGACCCGATGGTGGGGAGCAGGGCGGGGAGATTATATTTACCGGTACGCCCGCCGATCTTTTGCACAGCGAAACAGGCGTGACCGCTCTTTATCTAAAGGAAAATATAAAACATAAAATATAAAATAATATTATTTTTTCAGATTAGCCAGTATTTCGTTGTAACGTTTCGTTCCGGCACCGGTCGGCTCCCCTTTTTTGCAAAAGTTCAGTTTGGCCAGTTTCGGAACCACCCGTTCCACCACGATCTGCCCGTCTTTCAACTTCGCTTGAAGCGCTTTCAGCGCTTCTAGAAATCGGGAATCCTCCTTAGCCCTGTCATAAAAGGACAGAACATAAACATATTCAAAGAGATTGTAATTCCGGAACGGATACCCCACCTGCATAAACAGCGTCCCGATTCCATAATGGCAGGGCCCGATCGGTTTGCGGATCGTCCAGTGATCCAGCAGAAATTCCACCGCGCGGTCCAGCTCTTTTTTCCTGTTGACAGAATCAGTAAAACGGAAGGCATCCAGTACCGTCAGAGTCGGATGCGGATTCGAATATTCCGTCTCCGGTCCGTGTCCAAAGGAAAACTTATTACAGCGCCATCCTCCATCCCGGTATTGAATATCCAACAAATGCCGGAAAGTAGTCTTTAGCCTCTCATCATCCGCATAACCCAAATGGCAGAGAACCTGGGCAGCTAACGCGGTCTGACACGGATAAATCCCGCCTGCCGGGTAAATCCGAAATCGCCCGTCCTTCTGCCAGGTACTGAATATCAAATCAGCTGCATCCTGAAGCACCGGGTCCTCCGGTTCCACTCCCAGCTCCAGCAGATAAAGCACACATTCCAAAGTTGAAAAAGGGGCTCCCTTCAGCAGTCTCTTATCCGCAGTCGCCCAAAGATCTCCTCCGTTATCATGCCGATGCGACAAAATTATCTCAACATCCGCCAAATAGCGTTCCTCTACAGCCATTCCTGTTCCTCCTTTCCTGGTTAAGTCTAGTTTAAGGGGGACAGGAGGGTTTGTCAATTCGGAGAGGAATTAAGGGCAGCAGGAAAACCAACCGTCCGGTCTCCAAGATCCAAAAGCAAAAGACTCCCTCGTAAGAAATTAATTATTTTTGAAAAACTGTATTGACATTGATTGAGTGAGAATATATAATGATTGATATAGAGTACACGTGTACGCAAATAAAAATAACGAAAGAACTGGAGAAGAGCAACGGTAACTGTGGGCAAATTCCATGAAAAGTGGAAAGAAAACTGTCTGATTATACAAGGCAGGAAGAAAATGGAGGAAAGTTATGAGAATGAAAAAATGGTGGAGTTTACTGATCGCGGCAGTGTTGGTTGGCAGTTCCCTGGCCGGCTGTGGCAGCAAACAGGAAGAGGCGCCGGCGGATGCCAGTGCGCCGGCGCAGAGTGAAAGCCCCGCGCAGGAACCGGCCGGCACGGCTGCACCGGATGCGGGGGGAGAAACCGGGGAAGCGGTTACTTTGAATTTCTGGAATGTGTTTACCGGATCTGATGGAGATATCCTTCGGGAGATCGTGGATAAATATAATGAGACGAATACGGATAATATAACGATAAATATGGACATTATGCCGAATGATACCCTTCAGCAGAAGCTGCCGGCTTCCATCGCCACGAATACCGCGCCGGATTTTGTACTGTTTGGCGTGGAGAATATCGCTCCCTATGTGAGTAACGATTCTTTGGAAGATATCAGTGATTTCTGGGATACGGCGGGTGTTGATAAGTCCAATTTCCTGGAAAATGTGGTAGACTTATCTTATGTGGACGGCAAGCTTTACGGAACGCCGATGCAGTACAATGTACAGTATTTATACTGGAATAAGGATCTGTTTGAAGCAGCGGGACTGGATCCCGACACACCTCCGGCCACGATGGAGGAATTGGCTGACTTTGCAGTGAAACTTACGGATGCTTCGAAGAAACAATACGGCCTGGCACTTCCCACCAGTGTGACCTATATGCAGTTCCTGTGGGCCAACGGCGGAGACGCGGATGATACGGAAACGAATAAGAACCTTTTGAACTCAGAAGAGAACTTAAAGACACTGGAATGGCTTCAGGATCTGGCTGTGAATAAAAAAGTGACACCGGAAAATATCACCGGACCGGATGCGGATACGATGCTTCAGGCAGGACAGGTGGCGATGTACATGAGCGGCCCGTGGCAGATCAATGGCCTGAATGAGGCCGGAATCAAATTTGGTATCGCTCCTTGTGTCGCAGGCAGCGCGGGTTCCTTCTCACCGGCAGGCGGATGCAGCTTCGTGATTCCCAAGGGAACAGATGAGACGAAGAAAGCGGCGGCTTACAAATTTATGAAATACTGGCTGACCGATGAAGTGCTCAAAGAGTGGTCCCAGAGAAATGGTTTCCCGGTATGGTCCAAGACGCTGATGGAAGATCCGGAGATCCAGAATGACGAAGTGTTGAGCTCCATTTCCAAAGCTACGGAGATCGGCCGTTCCTATAACCTGGGATATTCCCTGGCAAGCCAGATCGATAACGACGTTATGATCCCGTTGTTTGAAAAAGTAATTACCGGCGCCAGCAAGCCGAAGGATGCGCTGGATGAAGCATCCAAAGCAATGGATGCCGTGTTAGGCAGCAACTAAGAAAAGCGGCTCCCGGCTGATAAGGCCGGGGGCCGAAAAAAAGGAGCAGATTATGAGCAAAAAGAAAAAATTCCGGCCCCATCAGCAAAGACAGGCGTATCTGTTTATCCTACCGTCGATGATTATCCTGTCGGTTTTTGTGTTCATACCTCTGGGAGCTTCCCTTGTGATCAGCCTGCTGAACATGAATATTTTTATGAAGGATATTTCTTTTGCGGGGATCCATAATTTTGTCAAATTATTTTCGGATCACAGAGTGGCAAATGCGACGTTCAACAGTTTTTATTTTACCCTTTTTGAAGTTCCGCTCCAGGTGGGCCTGGCGCTTATGCTGACCATGTATGTGGCGAAAAACAATAAATACACGAAATTACTGAGATCGACCTACTATCTGCCATTTGTCTGCTCCATGACGGCCATGGGTATCGTCTGGTCCATGATGCTGGACCCGAATATGGGCCTGGTTCCCTATTGGCTCAGCAAAATTGGGATAGATTCGATTTCCTTTTTAAAGGACCCGAATCTGGCTATGCCCACGGTCATTGCCGTGACGGCCTGGAAGGGATTTGGCTATACCTTGACGCTTCTGACGGCTGCGGTTCTGAATATTTCGTCCTCCCTGTATGAGGCGGCCGATATGGACGGCGCGGGCCAGTGGAAAAAATTTATACATATCACTATCCCCGGAATCTTTCCGACGATCAGCTTCTGCATCGTGACGACCACGATCAGTTCCCTGCAGGTCTTTGACCAGACCTACGTCATGACCCAGGGCGGGCCGCTTAACCGTACGGAAACGGTGGTTCAGTATATCTATGACAGAGGATTCCAGACCGCGCCTTATGATCTGGGGTATGCCTCGGCGATCTCCGTCTATCTGTTTGTCATCATCGCCATTGTTACTTTTGTGTTGAAGCGTTTTGTGCTAAACAAGGGGGAGGAAGCCAATGACTAAAAAAGTGAAACCGGTCAAAATCGTAGGCTTTGTCCTGACCTTCCTGATCGCCCTCAGCGTATTGGTCCCGATCATCTGGCTGTTTGTCTCGTCTTTTAAGACCGATGTGGGAGTTATCCAGTATCCGCCGAAATTTTTCCCGACGGAGTGGACGCTGAAACAATATCAGCACGTCACGAAGAGCATTCCAATCTTTAAGATGGCGAAAAACACCTTTATTTTTGCCGGAGCCGTAACGGTGATCAGCGTATTCTTTGATTCCATGGCGGGCTATGCCTTCGCGCGAATGAATTTCAAAGGATCAAAACTGATCTTTTCCATTATTCTGCTGACGATGATGGTACCCTTCCAGATTATCATGACGCCGTTATACATTGAGGTATACAAATTCAACCTGCTGGATACCTATGCCGGATTGATCCTGCCAAGGGCCACCAGCGCCTTCGGTATCTATATGATGCGTTCCTTCTTCGCCGGACTTCCGAAATCAATCGAAGAGTCCGGGCGGATGGATGGGATGGGAGAGTTCCGGATCTACTGGTCTTTGATGCTCCCATTATGTAAACCGGCCATTGCCAGCCTTGGAATCTTTCATTTTATGAATAACTGGAACGACCTTTTATATCCTCTGATGCTGACCAGTTCCGCCGACAAGCGGACGCTGTCCGCAGGCCTGGCCGTCCTGGTGGGAAATAAAGTGATCAAATACGGACCGACTCTGGCGGCGACCATGATCTCGCTGGCACCATTGCTAATACTATACATATTCTGTCAGAAATATTTCGTGGAAGGCATCGCGACCGCTGGCATGAAGGAATAAAGGAGCAGAAAAACGATGAAGAAAGCATCTATGATCATCAACAGAAATTTTACAAAAGGTCAGATCGACCCGCGGATATACAGCTCATTTGTGGAGCACATGGGACGCGTGGTCTATTCGGGAATCTACGAACCCGGCCACCCGGCCGCGGACGAAGATGGATTTCGGGCTGACGTATTAGATAAAGTAAAAGAGATGGGAGTGACCGGAGTACGCTATCCCGGAGGCAATTTTGTCTCCTGCTACGACTGGCGGGACGGGGTGGGCCCCGCGGAAAAACGGCCCAGGCGTCTGGAGATCGCCTGGCGGTCCATCGAAACCAATCAATTCGGCATCAATGAGTTTATGAAGTGGGCTAAGAAAGCCGGAGTAGAGCCGGTCTTCGCGGTAAATCTGGGAACCAAGGGGATCGAAAACGCGGTCTCCATGGTCGAATACTGCAACATACCCGGCGGTACCTTATACAGCGATCTCAGAAAAGAGCACGGAGTGGAGAAGCCCTACGGGATCAAAACCTGGTGTCTGGGCAATGAGATGGACGGAGACTGGCAGGTGGGCCATAAAACAGCCCAAGAATACGGACGTATCGCCCAGGAGACGGCCAAAGCCATGAAACTGGTAGATACCGATATCCAGCTGGTATCCTGCGGCAGTTCCAAATCGTCCATGTCCACCTATCCCGAGTGGGAGGCACAGACCCTGGAATACACCTATCCCTATGTAGACTACATATCCCTGCACCAATACTACGACGGCCAGGATCGGGGCACGCCTTATTTCCTGGCCCAGGCGCTGGATATGGAAAATTATATCCGCACGGTAATCGGCACCTGCGATTACGTAAAAGCCAAAAAGCGGTCCGACAAAGAACTTTTCATCAGCTTTGACGAATGGGGAGTCTGGTCTATGGCAGACAAAGAGGTGGCCGCCCAGGTCGACGAAAAGCCCTGGCAGATCGCGCCAAAGATCAGCGAACAGATCTACAGCCTGGAGGACAGCCTGCTTTTCGCCAGTATGATGATGAACTTCCTCAAATACTCCGACCGCATCAAGATCGCATGCCAGTCCCTGCTGACCAACATCAGCGCCGCGATCATGACCAAACAGGGCGGCGAAGTATGGGTACAGCCCATCTTCTATCCGTTTTCCTACATGTCCCGCTATGGAAGAGGCCAAACCCTTCAATCCGTCCTGGACTGTCCTACCTACGACGCAGAAGAGTTCAAACAGGTACCCTACCTGGACAGTGTAGCGGTATACAATCAGGACCGGAGCGAGATCGCCGTCTTCCTGGTAAACAGAAGCGAAGATGAGACCATACCTTTCTGCATCCGGTTGGAAGACTTCGGGGCAGGAACACCGGTCCAGCACATAGAGCTGACCTCCGAGGACAAAAAAGCCACAAACCAATACCGGCACGACACCGTAGTTCCCCGTGAACTCCAGGACCTCATAGCGGACCCTGTGAACCATACGGTAACCTGTGATTTAAAACCTCTCTCCTGGAACATGATACGCATCGCGGTTCAGGAGTAGAGAGAGAAGAAGCAAAGGGAGCCTATCGCTTGTGGCTGGGTTTTAGGGCGAGAGGCTCCGAAGCGGACGAAACCTCGCGGAAGCCGGGACGGTTCCTCGGGGGTGGGTATGTCCGCCGCTTCCGGCTGGTATCCGTGGGCGGTATCCGGGGATGCTCCCGGCCGCCGGGGTCTTTGGTGTCTCCCTGGGAGCGCGGAGGGCTTGCGCTGGCATACGCTAAGTGGAATCGAAAAGCCGGGTTCAGGAACCGAGCCTATTCACCAGGAACACGTGATGTGTTCCCGGTTCAGAGGCTCTTGCCCGTCGGACGTGAAGTCCGCCGGTCATCCTGAACCCGGCTTTCCGATTCCACTAAGCGTATGCACAGCCGCCCTATGCGCTCCCAGGGAGACACCAAAGACCCCGGCGGCCGGGAGCATCCCCGGATACCGCCCACGGATACCAGCCGGAAGCGGCAGACATACCCATCCCCGAGGAACCGTCCCGGCTTCTGCGAGGTTTCGTCCGCTTCGGAGCCCCGACCCTAAAGCCCGGCCACAAGCGGTTGAGTTCTCGCTGCTAAATGCTCTATTCAAGCTTAGAGGCTAGCGTAGTTTTGCGGATGATGAATTTGATAATCTTGAAAATGATAATCTTGAATATTTTTTGCATTCTCGGTTGCGTACGGTAATATTTGAGAAACCCCAGAAAGAGAGAGGTTCAAAATGCCATTGAGTCTTTATTGCTAATCGAGGTTTAAATAAAGGAACCGATTATGACAGGAAAACGGGGAACTTTGAATTTCTGGAAGAGACTACATACCAGATTTCATTATTCCTAAATTACGATTGTGCATTGAGGTAAAAATTTCTGCGGGAAGGTAGAAAATCAAAAGTGATTGAAGAAATAAGCGCAGATATTACAGCTTTTAGTAAACAATATGAACGACAATTATTTGTTATATACGATTTGGGCTTCATTCAAAACGGGGAAGAATTTAGACGAGATATTGAAAATGCAGGAAATGTTAAAGTAATCATAGTAAAACACTAAGTCGTTATATCTATTGACCCGCCCACTGTGGCGGGTTTTCGGTATATTCCATAACAGCAAGCCGGTATTTCTCGTAAACCACGAAATACACAGCACCATAGCTAATACTATTATAGTTACCATCATAAGTCCGAATTTCAGTCTATCATCATAAGTCCCAATACCTGATCTCACAGATCATGGAACCTGGCCTGTAATAGAGTAGGGAGGAGAGGGCGGCGGCGTGATCCGGGGCGGGACGGCAGCTCTTGCGGGGGCAAATCGCTTGAGGCCGTGCCTTAGAACGGGTTACGCAGAAGAGGACGAAACCTCGCAGAACCCGGGGCACTGTCTGAGCCGTTTTATGGCGAGTTTGCCCCGGGTTCTGCTAATCGGAGGTTTCGCCCTCTTCGGAGTTACCCGTTCTTAGGCGCGGCCGATGCGATTTGCCCCCGCAAGAGCTGCCGTCCCGCCCCGGATCACGCCGCCGCCCTCTCCTCCCGGCCCCACCCCACCCCAGTCCCCAAGCAATATTTCTGGACAACCGCCGGAAGAAAGGACTATAATAGGGGAAAGTATCATGTGTATGTTGGAAGCTATTGAAAGCTAGCGGATGAAGAGACAGGGTTGTAAGAAAAAATGAGTAAAGGTGTGTGGAGGAGATATGGGAATCACATCGAAAGAACTGGCGGAACTGTGCGGGGTGTCCAGGACAACGGTGCACCGGGCTTTATATAATACCGGGAGGATTAATCCGGAGACGAAAGAGATGATTCTGAAAAAGGCCAAGGAGTATGATTTCCGGCCGGATCTGCTGGCCAGAGGGCTTGTGACCGGGAAGACGTTTTATATCGGAGTCGTGATTATGGACTCGGACAACCGCTATTTCTCGCAGATGTTGAACGCGATTGTGCGGGAAGCGAGAAAAAAGGGGTACTCTGTTAATATTACATTCCATGAGAATAATGCGGATATTGAGAAGGAACAGCTCTGCAGATTGGTGGATTACCGGGTGGATGGAATTATCTTATCTTCCATACGCAAAGGTACGGATTACCGGAAATTTCTCAGAGGGTTGAATACGCCGGTGGTTACGATTGATAATAAGGTGGCCAAGGATCTGCCTTTTGTGGGGATCAATGGGAAAAAGGCAACTTATGAGGCCGCGGAACAGATCATTGAAAAAGGGTATGAGAAAGTGGTGTTGGTATGTCCGCCGCTTGCGGATGCCGCCAGAGAAAATGTATATGTCCATGAGGAGAGGGCGGCCGGGTTTACAAAGGCAATGCGAAAACATCCCGCCGTAAAAAGCGTGATCATTGATGGCTGGGATTATGCAAAAAAGGCGTTTCAGGAGCTTGAGGAAGCGGGGGGAAGAACCGCATTTTTCTGCACAGCCGATATATTTGCCTTAGAGATTATGCAGTATTTCCGGGAGCGGGGAAAAAAGGTGCAGCGGGATTACGGTATTATGGGATTCGATAATATTGATATTTTGCGGTATATTTCTCCGAAGCTTTGCACGATTTATAATTCTGTGGAAGAAGTGGCCAGGAACGCGGTGGATCTTCTGTTCGCGCTGATGGATGAGGAAGAGGTGCCCGCCGAGAGGATCGTGGATTATATCCCTGTGGATGGGGAAACATTATAGTATATGATAATTAGGAAACGGCGGCTCTGAAATCTAAGCCGCTGTTTCTCTTTGATCCTTCCTATGGTCAAAGCGACGGATTCCCGTTCTTATGAGGAAATCATATCAAATACAGGCTTTAGAATTTTATCGCGTCGCGCTTCGATATACCGGCCATAAAATTCCTTTTGCAGTTCGCAGATATACGGGACTTCCCTAAGAAATGCACGGATTTTTTCCATATCGATCCTTGGCACGATCCGTCGGATTGCTTGATTGCAGTCCTCATACTCCATACGGGTCAGAAAATCATAGTAATTGATCTTTCGACCGTTCTGCTTGATGGCAGAAGTAGGAAATCATTTGCGGAAGGAACCCTTCTACATATTTCGACACGTATCAGAAAAAAAGGGCCGTAAAAGCCCGGCTATTGTGAGATCTGTGAGCTTGGCTCCGGAAAGATTGGTAAATATGCCTATGCCAAAAACAAGGCATTCAGATTGACAGAAAGTTGCGCAAAGGCTATAATATAGCTAGTGGACACGTGTACGCAAAACAATTCAGGAGGGGTAATAATGAACAAAAGATTAAAAAAGATTCTTGCGTTATTATTGACGGCTGCTATGGTCTTTGGCAGCTCAGTCACGGCATTGGCTCAGATGACGGGCAATGGAACAGCGGCAATGAGTATCTCTTTTCAGACAGCTTTTGAAGAACAGGCAATTACCTATACCAGAATTTTGTGCCTGAAGAACAGCGGAAATGCGAACGGAACGCTGCTGATGACCTGCGATCAGCATTCCTGGGTAGACGGCGAGCAGGTATGGCCGATTTACCGGAGTACGGATAATGGGAATACCTGGTCCCATGTCTCGGATGTGAAGGATACCGTGTTCGGCACCAACAGAAAGGCGCAGCCTATGCTGTTCGAGCTTCCGCAGGCAGTCGGTAATCTGCCGAAGGGAACGGTCCTGCTGGCCGGGAACCTGGTTCCGGATGATCAGTCTTCCTCCAGAATCGTGATCTATAAGAGCGCGAACCAGGGAAGCTCCTGGGACTATGTGAGCACAGTGGATACCGGAGGTCCCTTTGACTATGATCCGTCTCCGACCTCAACCACTACGACTGTCTGGGAACCGTTTCTGTATATGGACGCCTACGGACATCTGGTCTGCGCGTATTCCGATGAGCGTCAGAAGGCCAATGGAGTCCTGCAGGCCCTGAGCCTTAGGTATACCTCTGATGGGACGAACTGGAGCGAACTTAAGAATATCGTGGCTGTGGGGAACCAGAACGACCGTCCCGGTATGGTTACGGTAGATCAGATGCCGAACGGAAAGTATATCGCTACCTATGAGGTGGTAAATAAACCAAGCCTGAGCCAGAACAGTTCCATCGTGTATTACAAAACTTCCGACGACGGACTGGCCTGGAATCCATCGGATGTGGGGACTTTACTGGAGACGGAGGATGGCCTGTGCCTGGGCTCCTCCCCCTATGTGAAATGGGTAAACGCGGGCGGCCCCAACGGAATGGTCATCGTCGGCTCCAAATGGGCGATCAATAAGAACGGCGATATCCAGGAGGGTGGTCAGAATTTCTTCGTCAACTATAATCTGGGAGAGGGACCGTGGGAGAGATACCCGCAGCCGCTGACCTGGGATGCGGAAGGAATCCAGTATCTGGATGCGTTCAGCCAGTGTATTGAGACAAATGTGGATGACACGGTATTATATGAGTCGGCCAACATACTAAGTCCCGACGGATCGGGAATCGATGTCCGGTTCGGGACGCTGCCGCTGACCTACGCGTTATATGAAGCGGAGAATGCAAATCTGACCAATGTACAGACTATCGAATGTTATGATTCCTCCGGCGGATATGAAGTGGGATATATTAACTATTCCGACAGCAAGGTACTGTTTGATAAGGTGGTTGTTCCGGAAAGCGGAACCTATACGGTCTATGTGCGCTATAATAACGGGACAGGAGGTAACAGCAGCCATAAAGTATCGGTGAACGGCGGCAGCAGTTCCACCGTAACTTACCCGGCGACTGCGGACTGGAACCGGTATCAGTGGGCCTCTTTTAATTGTCCCTTGAATGCCGGCAATAATACCATCCAATTGAGCTTCAACGGAACTTACGCGGAACTGGACTGTATCATGGTTGGCAAAGCAGGGACGGATCTGAACCGTGATTTTATGATTAAAAATAAAAACAGCGGGATGTATCTGGAGACCCCCAGTATGGGAACCGCGGACAACGCGGTGTTAGGCCAGTATTCCAAGACCGTATATCCCTGCCAGCTCTGGGAAATCAAAGCGTCTGGCAGCGGCAGCACTCTGATGAACCGGAACAGCGGTAAATACTGCCAGATTCAGAATGCCTCCACGGCCGACGGAGCAAAGGCGGTACAATACACGTACAGCGGCAGCCCGACGCAGATCTGGTCCTTTGAAGAGGTGTCCGGCGGTTATTTCTACATCAAAAACCAGAACAGCCAGAAACTGTTGGAAATCGCCGGGAATTCCACCGAGCTGGGAGCCGAAGCCGGACAGTGGGGAGATACCGGTTACGACTGCCAGAAATGGACTCTGGTAAAAGAAAGCACGCGTTAGTAATTGTAATATCGGGGGGAGTCTAAGATAGAGGGAAAGTTCGAAGCATTTAGGAGGAAAGCGATGTTATACCAAAATCAGACGAATACAAAAAAACCATGCGCTGTACAGCCATGGATTATGCAACGGGCAGATCCCTATGTCTACCGGCATACGGACGGCATGTATTATTTTACCGCATCGGTGCCGGAGTATGACAGAATTATTCTCAGGCGAGGAAAAAGCCTGCAGGAACTGGCGGATGCGGAAGAGGCGGTCCTGTGGCGCAGGCATGAGAGCGGAATTATGAGCTGCCATATCTGGGCCCCCGAGCTGCATTATCTTAATAATGCCTGGTATATTTATTTTGCGGCCGGCGCGGTCGAGGATATCTGGGCCATACGTCCTTACGTGATAAGATGCACCGGTGAAGACCCGATGACCTGACGCTGGGAGGAATTGGGACAGATACAGCCATATGATGAATTTACCTTTCAGGATTTTTCTCTGGATATGACGGTTTTCACCCATCGGGAAAAGCTATATGCGGTATGGGCGGAAAAGGTGAGTGTCGGGAAGAAGATCTCAAATCTGTACATAGCGGAAATGGAGACTCCCTGGAAACTGGGGACCCAGCAGGTTCTTTTAAGTTCTCCCGATTATAAATGGGAGCGGGAGGATTTCTGGGTCAATGAAGGTCCCGCTGTGATCCGGCATGGAGAAAGGCTGTTTCTCACCTACTCGGCCAGCGCTACCGGAGCCTGCTACTGCATGGGTCTGTTGAGTATCGGGGAGGACCAGGATCTTCTGGACCCGGAAAACTGGGAAAAATCAAGACAACCGGTCTTCCTGACACAGGAGGAGGCAGGCATATACGGGCCGGGACATAACAGCTTTACTGTGGATGAGACGGGAAATGCCGATATCTGCGTATATCATGCCAGGCCCTACCGGGATATAGTGGGAGATCCGCTGTATGATCCCAACCGCCATGCCTATCTGATGAAAATGAAGTGGGATGAACGGGGATATCCTGTGTT
This sequence comes from Diplocloster modestus, assembly GCF_019042245.1. Lineage (GTDB taxonomy): Bacteria > Bacillota > Clostridia > Lachnospirales > Lachnospiraceae > Diplocloster > Diplocloster modestus. The sequence goes on along the minus strand of NZ_JAHQCX010000013.1, from coordinate 108,006 downwards.
TACACCTGCACTGTAACAAACAAGATAAAATCTGGTGTCACTTAAATCTGCAATAGCACCTTCAATATCCATTTAAAGCGTGGTAAACGAAGGTGCTATTATCTTATAGAAATATAGATCCATGTGGTGCTTGCATTACTCAGATATAAAGCTTTGCTGTTGTCTTATATACTCCAAGCCTTCCTCAGGGGTGAGAAGCCCCATAAGCATATTCATATAGGTATCGTATATGATCGGAATCATGTCTGCTTCTCGGTAAGTATATGCGGCAATCCATTGCTTATCCAAACTATGAAACAAACTTTCATCTATCCGATATTCCTTGGCTGATTCTATGAGAGTAGTCTGAATTCCGGAATCGGTATAAGCAGGGATCAAGAGATCTTCAGCCAGTAAAGTGGCACCAGGTTTTCCGCATAAAAAGGAGAGAAATTTCCATGCCGCATCAGATTGATCAGTGTAGCGATAAATGCAAATGGGCACAACCTGTATATATTTATCCAACGTTTCCTCTGAGGACCATTGCGGCTGCGGGGCGACTCCCCACTCAAAAGAGTATTTACCTTCGGATGCATCCTTTGCCAATGTCCGGATAAAGTCATTGTCCGATAGAAACATCGCATATTTACCATTCTCAAATACCTGTTCTGAAAAATTTTTTTCGTAGGCATAGGAGAAAGGCACCATTGAACCTTGTGATTGTATATCTAACATCAATTCCAGTCCCTGGTTTAGTGAATCGGGGATGTTGGCCGTATGGTTCAGGGGTTCATTCAAAGTCATACTGATTAGTTGTCTGGCATGTGGAAGCAGGAGTATTCCGCGCATCTCCGGGTCGATGGTTGTTAAGCGTTCGGTAAGGCGTTGTCCCAGTTCCTGAAAATCGGACCAGGTTATTATCTTATCAGGACAACGGATACCGGAGGAGGAAAATAGAGACCGGTTATAATAAAGGACATTTTTACTTATCTTATATGGTAGAGCATACAGAGTCCCATCATCAGGATTTTTTAAAGAGTCCAGACATAGATATTGTCCCGGGTCCATGTCGCTGTGTGAGAACAAGAAATCAAGGGGTTTTAAAACCCCTTTTTCGCTCAGGTTAGTTAACTGTGTAAGCTCATGAATAAAAAAGACATCAACAGGCTGCTGTCCATTCAATAGGGTATCTAAACTTGAAGAATATGTATCTGGAAGGAAGGTAACTACTTCGACCTGAACGTCAGGATACATAGACATAAAGGATTCGATAATATCCAGATTTTTGTCGGTGGAGGAATCTTTCCACATAGCCACCCGGAGAATGGTTTTAACCGTACCAGGATTTTTATTCTCATTCTCATTATTAAACCAAAGATATAGAAAAAGTATGATGAACAGAAAACTGGTTAAAAAAATATAAAGAGAAATTCTTTTTTTCATGTAGCGGTACCTCCCTCGCTTTTTTCCTGTCTGCCTGTGCGCTTGCGGTATTCTCCTGGTGATATTCCTACCGTACGTTTGAAAAGACGGTTAAAATAAAACTGATCATCGTATCCAACCTGTGACGCTATAACTGATATCTTTTCATCAGAGTTGGTCAACATTTGTTTCGCTGCTTCTATGCGGACATAAGTCAGATATTCAGAATAATTCATACCGATATATTTTTTCATCAGTGTACTGAGATAAGAGGGATTCAGGTGTACTTCATTAGCCAGATAGGTTAGAGACAGCTTTTCGGAATAATAACGATGAATGATTTTTTTAGCTCTTTCTATGATACGACGGTATTCTTTATTGTTCTCCTCATGGATATATTCTGTTAAATCGGTTATAAGATCGTTGATCCAGAGCTGTGCTTTTTTTGTATCCTGAATGGATAAAAAGAAATAGTAGCTTTTCCAGCTCTTTTTCAAGATGATTTTAGATTCTATACCAAATTGATCAAACACTTCCTGAACACAGATAAATATCTCTAAAACCAGAAAAAGTATCATATTCAACTGAAAAGCAGTAGCACAGATCAGGGAACTAAATTGTCTCAAACTTGATACGGTATCATTTAGATTTAAAGTCAATAAAGCATTTTTTAACTGTTGCTTGGCCTGTAAAACCTCGACACGATCGTTCATGAGTAAGTCCTGCTGAATAGGAGTATGACAGTCTTTCCATTCAATAATATCCTGACGGCTCATATAATACTGTGTGCGTACAGCTTCAGAGGCCTGACGGCAGGATAGCTTTAATTCCTTAAGAGACAATCCGCCCTCGCTGATTCCGATCACACAAGGAAGATTCAAGTACTGCCTAAGCATCTCTTGTATTCTTCTTACTGTGGATACCATGATTGAGTGGGGAGATTCATCCGTTAAAAATTTCTTCAAAGATGCCAGTACATAGAATTCCCCGGTTTTTCCCTCTACACAATAAGCATCAAAACAATCCTGTACGATTTCTGTGACAACATTTAACACGCTGAAACGAAAAGTATCATATTCTTCTTCTGTGTTCTCTTCAAATTTGTATAAATCTCCCGCTTTAATAAAAAAACAGTAAATGGGAAGAGTATCAAAACACATTCCACATGCTTCCATCTCCAGTTTCATTTCGGACTCCGAGTAAAATATATTGCAGAGAATATCTTTTAAGAGACGGTTTTGTTTTTCAAGCCGGCTCCTGTGCGAAATTACCTGATGTGGGTCCGCAGTGATCTGATTACGGGCTTCATTCAGACAATTTAATAATACGGTGGACTCTAATTCCAATTTCAGTAGATAATCAAAGGCTCCTAATTTAAGGGCAGATTTAACCAATTCAAAGTCGTCGTAGCTGCTAAGTACAAGAAAGACCGGATGAAGGCCTTCTTCATAAATTTTCCGGATCAGTGTCAAACCATCCATTACAGGCATTTTCATGTCTGTAATAATAATATGGGGAAATTCAACCTTAGCAATATCAAGCGCAGATTTTCCATCAGCAGCTTCCCCTATTAGCTCATAACCATGTTGCTTCCAGGCTATGAGAGATTTTAACGCAATTCTCATAGTCGCGTCGTCGTCAACAATCAAAATTCGACAAATATTCATATTTCCTCCACATAGGTGTTCTTTTATTAATTTCCTTTGTTTAGCGGGTAACTGGAAGGAGCACCGTAACGCAAACGCCTCCTTCTGGACGGTTGTTAATAGAGATCCCATATTGCAAGCCACAACGAAGTTTAATTCTCCGGAATACATTTTGGATACCTATCCCACCTTCTTCCTCAGTATTGTCCGAATGATCCAATGCTGTCTGGATTTCATGAAGCTTGTTCTGCGTTATTCCGATTCCATCATCTAAAACACGTATACGTAGATATTCCTTAGTCAGGTCACAGAGGATTTGGATGGATCCTCCCTGCTGCTTCGGCGATAATCCGTGAAGAATAGAATTTTCAACAAACGGCTGGAGAGTAAATTTTAAAATTTTCAATTTTCCAAGATTATGATCGGTCATTTGAGCCTGATACCTGATTTTTCCCTTAAACCGAATATTTTGGATATAAATATATGATTCAAGAAGAGCAAGTTCCTCTTCCAGCATAATCCATTCTTCACGGATCTGTTGATTTACTCTTAACATTTGCCCTAGTTTTTCTACCATACTGCAGATATTATAAGCTCCCTGCATGGAGGCCATTAATTTAATAGAATTTAGCGTATTATAGAGAAAATGGGGATTAATCTGTGCCTGAAGAATTCGCATTTCCAGATATCTTTTTTCTTTTTCTCGTTTTTTCTGATCCTCCATAAGTTGAACGATATCTTGACTCATTTGTATAATATGCCTGTTTAATTCTCCGAGTTCGCTTTGATCTTCAATAGCAGAAACCTTGAGAAATTGGCCATTGGATATATAACGCACGTTAGCAGTCATTTGTACAATCGGACGATTAAAATGAATGGAAAGAAAATATGCTAATAATAAAGTAATGGCCAGGGAGATGCAGACTAATAGAATCATAGACATGGTGGTAGTAGTTATCTGCTGTCTCATCGGCTCAGTAGATACCAGTCCCTGAATGGTTAAACGATTCACAGAATTGATAACGTTAAGGGTGAAGTAGTCAGGAGAAGCCTCTTGTTTCATTAAGTCGGATAAGATATCGATGACCTGTTCCTGGCTCTTGGGACCAGCAAGTGAAAGTATTTGGCCGTGGTCTGTCTTAAGCAGGGCGTATTTTCCGGGACTTTGTGTAAAATATTTAAATTCATCTAGAAATAAGTTCTCAGAGAACAGGATAGCAACGTGCCCTGTTATCGCATGGGACAAGGGGTCTAAAATGGGATGACAGTACATAAGTACCGACTGATTATCCGAAAGTGGAGTGAGATTTTCCATAATACCGCTCCAATATCCGACAGAAAATCGGTTCATAGATTTATGCAGGATATTGATATCTACCAGAGATGCTTCCGGGCCGTCGCGGATATCCGCACCATTATTCCCAACTATGAAAAGAGAAAGAATATATTCGGAGATAGGCCGGTACGAGGACTGAAGCCTCAGCTCACGGATAGTCTGCGCTTTTGCGAGGGTATAAGAATTCACATTTTCTGACGGAAGTATTAATAAATCCTGAATACCCGGGTTTTGGCAGATCCAATTGGAAAAATCGTCTACCTGACTGATTTTATGAGAGATTCTTTCCATCACCTGTGACAACATCTGTTGGTTGTCGTTGATGACGGAATTTTGGATATCTTTTTGATTGTGGAAAAAGGTAATACTGGTTGTCACAAATGCCGGAATAATAGCAATCAAAGTGAAATATAAAAGGAGCCGGTACCTCAGAGACTTTTGTTTCATACTATCATGCGCCTCCCAAATCAGCAGGTGATTATTTCAGGGGGAATTTGGTACAGATGCCAGAAAAGGGATTTTGTATAAGAATAGCACAGAAAAGAAGAGATTGCAATTGAAATATTATACAAATTGACCAATACAAATAAGTTCTAGGAATAGTCCAAAAGTTCCGGGCATTGTCCATTTTTTGTGATTTAAACAGATGCTATAATGATGGACATCAGAGGGGAAAGAAAGACAGCAGAATGCATGGAAAAGAAAAAATTAGTATTGAGGAGGCACAGAATGAGGAAATTAAAAGTTGCAATAGTTGGACTAAGCTTTGGAATGGAATTTGTACCAATTTATTTGGAACATCCGGATGTCGAGTCGCTTTATGTAGTGGACTCAAACGAACAGCTGTTACAGGCTGTACAGGAACGTTATAGCTTGGATAAACTGCAGTGCAAAAGGGAATTAAGTGAAGTTTTATCGGACCCGGAAATAGATGCGGTACACCTTGTTACTCCTCCGGCTACCCATGCGCCTATGTCAATTGAGGTGCTGAATGCCGGAAAGCATTGCGGATGCACAATTCCGATGGGAATGTCTATTGATGAGTTATATCAGGTAATAGAAGCCAGGAAAAAAGCCCAAAAAAAATATATGTTTATGGAGACAACAGTATACGAAAGGGAATTCCTTTATATCAAAGAGTTGTATGAAAAGGGAGACATGGGCAGAATTCAATATATGTCTTGCGCTCACTACCAGGATATGGAGGGCTGGCCGGAATATTGGAATGGTTTTCCGCCGCTGATGCATCCGACACATGCGGTCGCTCCATGCTTGATGCTTGCGGGGCGTAAACCGGTCAAAGTATATGGCAGAGGTTCCGGAAAAATAAGAGAATCTCTGGCTGGCCGGTACGGATCACCGTTTGCCTTTGAGACGGCTTTAATCGAGTTGGAAGATTCGGATCTCACGATAGAGCTTGAGAGATTCCTATACGGTGTGGCAAGAAGTTATTCGGAATGTTTCCGCGTGTATGGTGAGGAAATGAGCTTTGAATGGCAACAGCTGGCATCCGAACAACCGGTAATTTATTCTAGAACAGGGAAATTAAAAGAAGTAGAAACTTATAAAGCAGCTCATGAACCGAAAAGTTACCGAAGAGGAAGTGAAATATGTGAGGAAAGAGTTGAAATTCCGGATTACGGATATTTGCTGCCTGAAGAGATAGCAAAATTTACACAAAAAACAGTGTACAGTAATGAAAATAAACATTTGTCCTTTACTCAAGGAGGAGGCCATGGAGGATCGCATCCACATCTGGTACATGAGTTTATACGATCGATCATTGAAAACAGACCCTGTATACCGGATGACATCGCTGGAGCTTATTGGACAGGAGTCGGCATCTGCGCACACCAGTCCGCTTTAGCAGGAGGCAAGGCGATTTGTGTACCGGATTTTGGCTAATTCGGCGGAGGTGAAACTTATGCAGAATTATATATTGCAAATGGAGCAAATTACGAAAAGCTTCTCTGGAGTAAAAGCGTTAGAAGATGTTACTTTTCAGGTTAAAAAAGGTGAAATCCATGCTTTGGTGGGTGAAAATGGTGCGGGAAAGTCCACATTAATGAAAATACTCAGTGGAGTTTATAAAAAGAATGAGTATGAAGGAAGGATACTTGTTCAGGGGAAAGAACAAAGATTTATGGGTACAAGGGATGCGGAAAAAGCTGGGATTTCTATTATTTATCAGGAATTGAATCTGATTAAAAGCATGTCCATTTGTGAAAATATTTTTTTGGGCTGTGAGCGAAGAAATAATGGAGTGATCCAGTGGAATGAACAGTACCGTCAAACCAAGGAACTTTTGGATAAGGTCCGGTTAAAAGAAAATCCGGGAACAATGGTTGGTGTTTTAGGAGTTGGGAAACAACAACTAATCGAAATCGCAAAGGCATTAAATAAAAATGCAAGGCTGATTATTCTGGATGAACCTACCGCTTCGCTGACAGAGGTAGAGACCGAGATTCTGATGGATATTCTGCGGGAATTGAAAAAAGAAGGAGTTACTTGTATCTACATATCCCATAAACTAGATGAAGTATTCCATATTGCGGATCGGGTTACTGTCTTGCGGGACGGAAAAGTTATTGTTACTAAGAATATTTCTGAGGTCTCGGAAAGCAGTTTAATATCTTATATGGTGGGACGGGAACTGACACAACGTTTTCCGCATGAAGAGCATCATGCCGGTGAGGTTATTTTAGAAGTAAAAGACTGGAGTGTAAGAAATCCCGTGATATCAGACAAGAAGCTGATTGACCATGTTCAGTTTCAGGTAAAAAAAGGGGAAATTCTAGGTATTGCCGGATTAATGGGAGCCGGAAGAACAGAACTGGCACTGAGTTTGTTTGGAATTTTGAAACCCACGCAGGACAGTCAACTTTATTTCAAAGGGCGGAAGATACAGATCAGAAGTCCGAAACAGGCAATCAGACGGGGGATCAGTTATGTTTCCGAAGATAGAAAGCGGTATGGATTAGTGATGGATAAAGATATACGGACGAATATGTCGTTGGCCAGTTTGTCAAAGCTAGTCCGCTATGGTGTGATTAACGGTAATCTGGAAATTACACGAACGCATCAGTATATGAGGGAGTTAAAAATAAAAGCTTCATCAATACAGCAGAAGGTAAAGAATCTAAGTGGTGGAAATCAGCAAAAAGTGATCCTGGCAAAATGGATGCTGACAAGTCCTGAAGTTTTAATTTTGGATGAACCAACCCGAGGGGTGGATGTGGGGGCAAAATATGAGATCTATCAAATTATGAACCGGCTGGTAGCCCAGGGGGTAGCGATAGTTATGATATCCTCGGAACTTCCTGAAATTATAGGGATGAGTGACCGGATTTATGTAATGCATGAAGGAAAAATAAACGGAGAGCTGAACCGGGAGGAAGCGACGCAAGAAAGGATTCTGTACAGTGCTGCGGGAGGGAGGCAGGAGACATATGTTGGATAAAGGCATCATTACCAGAAATATGTTAAAGAATAATATTACAAAATTTGCATTGGTGATCGAGATGGCTGGTATCTTTATCTTATTCCAGGTATTGACCAGTGGGATGTTTCTTTCAAGCCTAAATATGACCAATCTTTTGCTCCAGGGATGCACGTTCTCTATATTGGGCATCGGTATGGTGTGGGTCATGGTTTCGGGAGGTATTGATCTGTCAGCAGGGGCAGTGGTAGGCTTTTTGGCAAACTTTGCGGCCACTTTGGAAACAAAGTTCCATGTCGGGCCGGTTCAGACGATTCTTTTAACCTTACTGGCCGGAATTTTAATCGGAGTCTGGAACGGGTATTGGATCGCGTATCAGAAAATACCGGCATTTATAGCAACTCTGGCTGGTCAATTAATTTTTAAAGGGATGACATTATTAGTGGGAGAAGGTATGGCAAGGGGGCCTGTAAGTGATACCTTTGCGATGCTGGGAAGAGCCTTCTTCCCGACAGGCGTTAGCATGATTTTGACCGTAACAATTGCTTTGCTTACTATAGTATTTGTATTCTACAACAGGCATTCTAAAAAAACCTATGGGTTAGAAACCCTGGATATCCGGCTGGAAATTCTCAGAATTGTTTTAATCGTAGCTGCTATGGGCATAGTATCCGCTTTTCTGATCCGGTACCGGGGAATTCCCTATGCGATTATTTTACTGTTGGTGCTTGCAGTAACCTTTACATTTATTTCTAAAAATACAGCATTTGGCAGAAATATTTATGCGTTAGGCGGCAATCGTGATGCTGCAAGACTGGCCGGTATCAACATACCCAAAAACGAATTACTGATTTACTCTTTTATGGGGTTCATAACAGCAATTGCAAGTATTGTATTTTTGGGCCGTGTAGGTCAGGCTACCGCTATGGTGGGACAGAATTTTGAGTTTAGTGCGATTACCGGATGCATCGTAGGAGGAACAAGTACATTAGGAGGAGCTGGTACCGTAGCAGGCGCAATTATTGGAACTATGATGATGTCCAGCCTGGATAATGGTATGAGCCTGATGAATCTGGATGCTACCTATCAGTATATTGTAAAGGGGGCAGTACTGCTGCTGGCTGTCTGTATCGATATATCCAGTAAGCGCAGTAAAGGATGATGATAATACATGGCAAAACAAGAAAGGCAGGTGATTAAAACGTCAGGTGAACGGGCAATGATTACAGACATACAAAGATTTTCTGTACATGATGGTACCGGTATTCGTACCATGATATTTTTCAAAGGATGCCCTCTGCGATGCCAGTGGTGCCAAAATCCAGAGACGCGATCACCTTATACCGAGCTGCTGCTGACACAGAACAGGTGTATTAATTGCGGTGCATGTGAAGAGGCCTGCGAGAGTCATGCAGTGATTTCAGGTGTATTGACAGATCGAAAACGATGTACTTTATGTGGGTCTTGTACGGAAGTATGCTGTACGGATGCCCGGAAATTAGCGGGAAGATATTATGACATGGATACCGTTCTGGAGAAAATTCTATCGGATCGTACTTTTTACCGATATTCAGAAGGTGGAGTAACTCTGAGCGGAGGTGAGCCTGCTTATCAGGCCGGGTTTGCCAGGAACCTGTTGTCCCGGGTATCGGAGGAAGGTATCCATACGGCGGTCGAAACATGCGGAGCCTGCAGTTGGGCAGCCATGGAATCAATTCTAGAGTATACGGATATGGTTTTATATGATGTGAAACATACAGATAGTTTGATTCATAAGAAGTATACCGGTATGGGAAATGAACAGATCATACAGAATCTGTTAAAGATTGGTCAGCTTAAGAAGACATTGATTATCCGCATACCGTTTATACCGGGAGTGAACGATGGAGAAGAAAATCTGGTAAAAACAGCAGAGTATGCTAAATTATGTCATGCAAAACAGGTGCATATTCTGCCCTTCCATCAAATGGGATTATCGAAATGGACAGCACTGGATGAAATGTATGAGTTCGCAATGGTGAAAGAACCGGATTTTGATACTCTGCAGGCAGCGGTGGCGATCTTTGAATCTGAGGGACTATCGGTTAATGTAGGTGGCTATGGAAATTAGACAGTGTTTAGAAAGAGGAGGAAGTGGAATGAAAGGCAAACAAAAAATGTTGCGAGTAACAGCGGTTTTATCTGTGCTGCTTCTTTTAATAATGACAGGATGCGCAGGCAAAGAACAAGAGAAATCTGTTTTGCAGGACGGCACATCGGTAACTGGTGAAGAACAAAAAGGACAGGCGGTTCAGGAGAATGTAGGTGAAGTTGATACAGAGGCAAAAGAAGAGGAATCGGCGGAATCTGCGCCAGATCCGGTCCCTATTGAGGATCCTTCCGCGATGCCATATGCTGATATGCCGGAATTTGATTCGATATTACAGCCTGATGGAAAATGGCCTTTAAAAGAGAACGGAGAAAAATATAAGATCGGCATGTCTATTCCAACGATACAGGAAGAGATCTGGCAGATACAACAGACATTAATACAGGAAGATGCGGAAAAAAGAGGTTATGAGGCTGTGATTCAGGTGGCAGATAATGATGCGGACCGGCAGATACAACAACTACAGAGCTTGGCGGCACAGGGGGTGGACGCTATCTGGGTAGGAGCTCATGATGCATCTACGCTTGGTCCGGTTATTACTGAAATCGCAGATATGGGCATACCGGTGGTGAGTCAGACCAGACTGCCGGTGGACTGTCCGGTGGCTTATCATTGTAACACCGATAATACTGTCTTGGGTACTCTGCATTCAGAGTATATCGTTCATACTCTTGGAATCACATCAGGAAATTTTGTGATACTCAAGGGGGATGCAAGACAAATTACAGATGTTCCGCAGATCTATGCCGGAATGATGACAGAAATTCAGCCTTATGTTGACAGTGGTGATATTAAAATTGTATTGGAACAGAACTGTACGGACTGGAAGGCGGAAGAAGCTATGAAACATGCAGAGTCCGCACTCACATTGACGAATAACGAAGTGGATGTATTTGTCTGTATGAATGATGGAATTGCATCAGGCGTGATAGCGGTACTGGAGCAAAAGGGGCTGGCAGGAAAAGCCATTGTCACAGGAATGGACAGTGAAGGAGCTGCATTAAGAAGAGTTATGGCCGGAACACAATCTATGACAATCTATAAAGATATTACCCAGATGATTCAAGAATTAGCAAATTCCTGTCTGGCTGCAAAATTAGGGGTAAAACCTCACCTGGAGCCAAATTATACCGTAGACAATGGATATGGGAAAATACCAACAATTAGCATGGGTGCGCAGATTATAACCAAAGATAACATGAATGATATTTTGAAAGATTCTTATATTAATTTGGATGAGGTCTTGGCGGATTCCAAATAAGTCTTTATTAATGCAACTGCCTGGCCCGTTAAGGGCCGGGCAGTTATTACAAAGTGGATGCAAGCGGGAGGAATGGTATGGACCGGATTGAAAGGATTAAACACAGACTATTTGAAAAGGACTATCTGACAAAAAAAGACTGGTGGGGAGAAAATCTTACAATTCTGACAGATGAGGAAGTAAAGAAAAAACCACTGATTATAAGAAAATCTCTGGCGGTTCAATATGTTGCACGAAATATGCCGATTGAACTTAAGCCAGACGAATTAATCGTAGGTATACCAACAATGGCATCGGTTGGATTCGGTAAATGTTTTCCTGGATATGCCCTGCCGGAAGAGATAGAAGAAGGGGCCAGATATACATACACGGAGAAATCCATATTTGGACATCATCCGGCGAATTATAATAAAATTTTAACAATGGGTTTGTCCGGTATCCGGGAAGAAGTTTATTCAAGTATACAGAAAGCGGACCACTTGCAGGACAGGGAAGCGATTGACTTTTATACATCCGTTATCATTAGTCTTAATGCGGTGGCTGAATTAGCACAGAGATATTCCATCTTACTAATGGAGGAAGCAAATACATGTGATTCCCAGGAACGAAAACAGGAGTTGATGGATATGTCCCGGATCTGTTCCCGGGTTCCGGAATTACCCGCAACAACTTTTCATGAAGCACTTCAGTCCGTCTGGATGGTTTTTGTTCTATTTCACAGTACGATGGAATTTTTGCCGATCGCGCGGGCAGACCAATATCTCTATCCGTATCTGAAAAAAGATCTGGAGATGGAACGAATATCGATAGATCAGGCGAGAGAACTATTAGGAAGCTGGCTGGCAAAATTTAGTGAGCGTGTTCAATTAGATCCCAAACAGTGGGAAATGCATATGACCGAAAAAGATACACAGTTTAACGGAGCCGATCCGAAAAGCTTTGCAGCTTCAGATGGATATGCAAATGATGAAGATTATAACTATGGTACATCGGCAAACCATTGGCTGATCAATATGATCCTGGGCGGACTGACACCGGATGGAAAAGATGCAACAAATCCCTTGACATATATGATACTGGAAGAATGGTCATTTCTTGAAGCCATTGTGCCTGTTATGAGTGTCCGATTTCATAAGGATACTCCGCAGAAGCTATACGATCTATGCGCAGATATTTTACGAAGCGGTTCAGGGGAACCTGTCTTATATAATGACGATGCGATTATACCGGGGCTGATACGGATCGGAATCCCGCTGGAAGATGCCCGAGATTATTCCAACGACGGGTGCTGGGAAACCCTGATTCCGGGCAAAACGAACTTTGGATTCTGCACGTTGGAGATTCTGCAGCTGCTTGAGTATATACTGCAGGATGGTTACAGTATCGTACGCAATCGTAAAGAGTGGAACTGCGTGAACTTAAAAGAGCTGCATACATTTGAAGAGTTTTACAACGAATTTTTGAAACAACTGGAAATTGCGGCAGTACGTGAGATGGAAAATCGTATGCGTAATATCAAAGCCAGATACAAGATAGCGCCGTCGCCACTATTATCAGCTTTTATGGATGACTGCATTTTACGGGGAAAAGAGTACTCTGACACAGGAGCTGTGTATCAGATCTTTGCTTTTATGCTGACAGGATTTGCCAGCTGTGTTGATTCACTGGCAGTTATAAAAAAATGTGTATATGAGGATCAGCTTTTGGGTCTGGAGGAACTTGCTTTTGTATTGAAAACTAATTTTAAAGGACAAGAGCCTTTACGTCAGAAGCTTCTGAACAGAGTGCCTAAGTTTGGAAATGATGAAGCTTATGTGGATGACATTGCCTGTCAATTGTTGGATGATTATGCCGCAATTATAGACAGGTTGAGAGAAAAGGCTCCTGTTGGAAATATATTTGCCTGTGGTATTGCAACATTTGAATTCTATGCAAAATTTGGTCATGATGTTGGAGCCTCGGCAGATGGACGTTTTGCACAAGAACCTCTGGGCAGTAATTATTCGCCTTCTATCGGGATGGATATGACAGGTCCTACCGCTGCAATTAAATCTGTCACATACCCAAATCTTCTGCCATATGCAATTGGCGCACCTTTGGATCTACAGATTGACCCGAATGAAGTGAAAGGTGAACAAGGATTAAAAAGACTTACCGGATTGATAAAATCTTTTATGGAGCTGAATGGTTTGATGCTGACAATTACAGGAGTTAATCAGGAAATGATGCTGAAAGCTCAGAAAGAACCTATGAAATATAAAAGCTTACGTGTGCGTTTGGGAGGATTGTCGGCATATTTTATTTCGCTTTCAAAAGAAGTCCAGGACAGCCTGATCAAGAGGACAAAGCATACACTCTAAATGACGTGAAAGTATAATTTTAAAAGATATTTCAAAACAGGGAGGAATATACCCATGAAAATGTTGATAAATGGTAAACCTGTCAAAGCTTCTGACGGCAGTGAGATTGAAGTTATAAATCCAGCTACCCATGAGGTCACAGATACGGTACCGAATGCCACCCAGGCAGATATTGAAGACGCTTTGGAGATTGCTCAGATTGGGAAGAAAATATGGAGAAATACGTCTGTAGAGGAACGAGTTCGTATTCTTACGAAGGCAGCTCGCAATATAGAGGAACATAAGGATGAACTAGGCTCTCTTTTGTGCAGAGAATTGGGCAGGCCGTATAATCAATGCGTAGATGAGGCGTTAAGCGCAGGAGCGAATTTCAGGGCATTTGCAGAAAAGATGAAACATCATATGACCGAAATTCTTCCAGGAAAAGAGTCAGATTTGGTCATGGTTCAAAGAGAGCCGTTGGGGGTAGTGATATGTGTAACTCCCTTTAATTTTCCGTTAGGATTATATGCATTCAAGGCGGCTCCGGCATTGGCTGCCGGCAATGCGGTGATTGTTAAACCCGCGTCTGTTACACCTTTGGCATCTATTCGTATGACTGAGCTGCTGCTAGAAGCGGGAGTTCCCGGTGAGGCGCTACAGATAGTTACCGGAAGCGGGGAAAATGTCGGGAAAATACTTGCTTCTTCGCCGCTGATCAACGCGGTTAGTCTTACCGGAAGTACAAAAGTAGGCATTGAGACAGCATCCCATGCGATTCGGAACCTGAGCAGAGTGTTTCTTGAACTGGGAGGGAATGATCCCCTGATCATATTAAAGGACGCAGATCTGGATTTGGCGGTAAGCGAGACGATGATGGGGAGAATGTACAATGCCGGACAGGTATGCTGTGCTTCTAAACGTATGCTGGTGCACAGTAAGATTGCAGATGAATATATAGAACGGCTTTGTACGGCATTCAGACAGATGACACTTACCAATCCTTTTGAGGAAAATTGTGATATGGGACCGTTGATATCAGAAAATGCAGCGTGCCGTGTAGAAGAACAGATAAAGCATACGTTGAAACAAGGGGCAGTGTGTCTGTCAGGGGGGCATCGGTTCCAGAAAAGTTATTTTGAACCGACGATTCTCGACCGGGTAACTGCAAATATGGATGTAGCAAAAGATATGGAGATATTCGGTCCGGTTGTACCGGTGATCCGGTTTGATACAGAAGAGGAGGCAGTGGCTATTGCAAATCAGACACAGTATGGTCTGTCAGCAGGTGTGATCACAAAAGATTATCAGAAAGGCCTGAAACTTGCGATGCAGATGGAAAGCGGTACTGCCGTAGTAAACGGATGTGGAGATTACCGCACATTTCAAACACCTTTTGGAGGACATAAACAAAGTGGAATCGGGACGGAAGGCCTGCTGATGACGCTTGACGAGATGATGCTGACGAAATGTGTAGTTTTAAAGCAGATATTATGACTCAAACAGCAAAGGATATTCATGATATTTAAATTTGCGGGTAAGTACATGCATGGAGGATAAGATGGAAAAAATCAAAGTCGGAATAGCAGGTTATGGAACGATTGGGCAGCGGTTGGCGGATGGGGTAGCGCTTCAGAAAGATATGGAGTTAGTCGGAGTGGCAGACCTGGTTCCAACACTGGCTGTGCGAGCGTTGGCAGAAAAAGGAATGCCGTATCGATTATTTTTGGGAGATGGAGCAGATAAGGAAGCGTTTCAGAGGCTGGGTATATCAGTGTCTGGAAGCTTCGAGGAAATGATTCAGGCTTCCGATATTATTCTGGATGCTTCTCCTGCCGGAATAGGCATCAAAAATAAGAATTTATATGAAAAGAATGGAGTAAAGGCAATATTTCAGGGCGGCGAGAAGAATTCAGTGGCGGATGTGTTTTTTCACGGATATGCCAATTATGAAAAAGGAGTGGGGATGGATTACCTGAAGCTGACCTCATGCAACACGACCGGGTTGATCCGAGCCGTGGACTGTCTGGACCGTGCATACGGGATAAATAAAACAGCGATTACGATTATACGGAGAGTTGCAGATCCAGGTGATTACCATAGAGGATTGACCAATGCGCTTCAGATCGACAAAGCGCCGTCCCATCAGGCGCTTGATTTAATGACTATTATGCCGCATATCCAAGCTACAGGTATACTGGTTCATACTCCTGTAACCCATGGACATATCATTTCTGTAATAGTTAGCGGTAAGCAAAAAATAACAAAAGAGATGGCTCTGAAATCTTTCCGCCTGCATCCGCGGATAAGAGTGGTATCCATCGCAGAAGGTTTTCTGGGAAATGCGTCTTTATTCAAATATGCCCGGGATCTGGGTAATCCCAGAGGAGATATGTATGAAATAGCGCTTTGGGAGGACAGCATAGTAGAAAGCGGCGATGATATTATGTTCGCAATCCATATACCGCAGGAGAGCGTGACGATTCCGGAGACGATAGATGGTATCAGAGCCTCCTGTAGAATGCAGATTACTTCCAAAGAAGGAACTGAAAAAACCAACGAGTATCTGCACATAAACCATGAACAGCAAGCATGAAATTCAGATATGAAAAGAGAGGGGATTCGCTATGAGATTTGGTATTCATACGCTGGATGATTTTGATTTCATGGGAAAGACTGTACTGGTGCGAGTGGATATAAATCAACCGATAGACCGCAAAAATAACACTTTAAAAAGCATCAACCGCATCAAAGCTTGTTTACCGACTATTTCTGAATTGTCAGACAAGCAGGCAAAAGTGGTGTTGCTTGCCCATCAGGGAAGTGATATTGAATACCAGAATTTCTGTTCCATTACACCTCATGCAAAAGTACTGTCAGAACTATTAAAACGTCCGGTAAGATTTATCGACGATGTCTGTGGGCCGGCAGCCAGGGAATGCATATGTACGCTCCAAAATGGTGAGATTCTGCTGCTGGATAACGTAAGATATTTGTCTGAAGAACAGACCCTTTTTGAGACGAAGCTGTGTCTTACGCATGAGCAGCAGGCAGATACTCTTCTTATCCGTTTACTGGCTCCACTGGCCGACTATTATGTATGTGATGCGTTTGCTGCCGCCCATAGAAACCAACCGTCGTTATGTGGATTTGAACAGCGGCTTCCTTCTGCGATGGGGAGGCTCTTTGAAAAAGAATATTGTACGGTAACACAGTTGCTAGACCAGCCCAGGAGGCCATGTGTATATGTTTTGGGCGGGGCTAAGGTGGGTGATGCGTTTGCGATAATGGATACAGTGCTCGCACAGAAAAAGGCGGATTTCGTTATAACTGGAGGAGTTGTGGCTAATATTTTGCTGGCAGCTGCAGGATATGCGATAGGGTCTGGAAGTGAGGAATACATTAAAAGACAGCATTACTGGGAATATGTAGAGCGGATCAGGCCAGTCTACTTACGATATAAAGAACAGATTCTGCTGCCTGCAGATGTTGCATGGCAGCAGAATGGAGAGCGTTTAGAAGCGGCAATTGGATGCTTACCGGACGATATATCTATCGTTGATATCGGGCATAAGACCGCGGAAATATATAGCCGAATAATTAAAAAGGCGAGAACAATATTTGCGAATGGTCCCATGGGAGTGTTCGAAAAGAAAACATCGGAATTTGGTACAGATTGTGTGTGGAAGGCAGTAGCGGATTCAGAAGGTTTTACACTGATTGGGGGAGGAGATAGTATAGCGGCGGCGGAAAAATTAGGAGTAGTAGATCAGATATCCTATGTCAGTACGGGAGGGGGAGCGCTGATTAGATTCCTGACTGGAGAAGAACTTCCGGTGATAAGAGCACTGAGACATTCTGTCGAGCTGGAAAAAGGAGAAGTATGAAACTGGAATTCGGATATGGAAGAGGAAAACAGCAGGCAGAAATAAGTGAACGGAATTTGCTGGGAATTTTGAAACCGAATGTAATACGGGCTGAACGCAGCCAGGAAGACGAAGTGCGGTATGCATTGGAACATCCGATCGGCAGTTCCATGTTGAACGATATTGTAAAGCCAGGGGAAAAAATTGTTCTGATTACTAGTGACATAACCCGGCCTATGCCGTCACAGTTGGTGCTGACTCTGCTGATCCGTCAGATGTATGATGCAGGGATTGCGCCTGAGGATATTACAGTTGTTTTCGCGCTTGGAAGCCATAGAAAACAGACCGATCAGGAGAAACGTAGTCTGGTTGGAGATCAGATTTTTGACCAAATATCCTGCATAGATGCAGATCCGGAAGACTGTATTTGTATGGGCAGAACTTCCAGGGGAACTCCGGTTGATATTTTCAGGCCAGTTGCAAAAGCAGACAGAAGAATCTGCCTTGGTAATATCGAATATCACTATTTTGCCGGTTACAGTGGAGGAGCAAAGGCTATTATGCCGGGAGTTTCCACTCGGGAAGCAATACAAGCAAATCATAGGATGATGATTGAGGAATGTGCAGCGGCTGGAAAAATAATAGGAAATCCTATTAGAGAGGACATTGATGAAGCCGGAAAAATATGCGGTATAGATTTTATCGTGAACGTAATATTAGATGAGCATAAGTATATTCTGAAAGCAGTGGCCGGCGATTTTATTAAAGCCCACAGGGCAGGCTGTGTTTTTATTGATCAAATTTACCGGTGCAGCATACCCCGTAAAGCGGATATTGTTCTGGTATCTCAGGGAGGAATGCCAAAAGATCTGAATTTGTATCAGACCCAGAAGGCTTTAGATAACGCGGTACAAGCAGTACGTCAGGGAGGAATTATTATACTGATAGGCAGCTGCTTGGAAGGAATGGGAGAACCGGTTTTTGAAGAATGGATGATAAGTGCAAAGGAACCGGATGATCTAATCAGCAGGATACATAGGGAATTCAAGCTGGGAGGGCATAAGGCGGCAGCGATTGCCATGACTTTGAAAAAAGCGGAAATATGTCTGGTATCGGAACTTGATCCGTCTTTCGTACAGAGAATTTTTATGACACCAATGGGGGAAACGCAGAAGGCGCTGGACTATGCATTTCAAAAGCTGGGTAAGGATGCCACGGTATTGGCAATGCCGTATGGCGGATCTACATTACCTTATATTACGCCATAAATTCGAACGAATGGAGAAAAAGAATGGATTATGCAGCAGAGTCCTTGAAACGGCATCAACAGTGGAAAGGAAAAATAGAGATTCGGGCAACGGTGCCAGTTAAGACCAGAGAAGAGCTGGCAGTGGCTTACACTCCTGGAGTGGCGGCTCCCTGTATGGAAATTTTTAAGGATACGACACGAAGTTATGATTTGACAAGACGTCATAATTTATGTCTAGTGGTAACAGACGGTACGGCAGTTTTGGGATTGGGGGATATAGGACCAGAAGCCGGAATGCCTGTTATGGAAGGAAAATGTGTTTTATTTAAAGAGTTTGGAGAAGTGGATGCTTTCCCCATATGCATCAGAAGCAAAAATGTAGATGAGATTGTGAATACCGTCTCTTTGATTGCCGGAAGCTTTGGAGGCATCAACCTGGAGGATATATCAGCCCCACGCTGTTTTGAAATTGAAAGAAAGCTGAAAGAAAAATGCGATATTCCAGTTTTTCATGATGATCAGCATGGTACGGCGATTGTCACCTTGGCTGGACTGAAAAATGCGTTAAAGGTGGTGGATAAGAGAAAAGAGCAGGCAAAGGTCATTATAAACGGGGCAGGCGCGGCCGCAATAGCGATTGCGAAGCTTCTCCTGAACGACGGATTTCGGGAGCTGATTCTGTGTGACCGGTTAGGGGCACTGTACCGGGGACGATCAGATATGAATACGGTGAAAGAGAGAATTGCTGGAATGACGAACCGTGAGAATAGAAAAGGTATACTGAAAGAGGTAATAAAAGGTGCGGATATATTTATTGGAGTGAGCGGACCGGATGTTTTGACAAAAGATATGGTAGAATCTATGAACGAGAGGGCGGTAATATTTGCCTGTGCAAATCCTATACCGGAAATAAGTCCGGAGGAAGCTACCGCTGGCGGAGCAGCAGTGGTAGCTACCGGAAGAAGTGATTACCCGAATCAAATTAATAATGTATTAGCATTTCCAGGAATTTTCAGAGGCGCATTTGATGTACGGGCCAGAGAGATTAATGAACCGATGAAAATCGCTGCTGCGGAGGCTTTGGCGTCCCTGATCCAGGAAGAAGAGCTGTGCGCTGAGTATATTATCCCGCATGCTTTTGACCGAAGAGTCGGGAAGGCTGTGGCAGCAGCGGTAGCGGCTGCTGCTCGCCAATCGGGTGCAGCACTTCTGTGAAAAGACATGATCGGAGGAGTTAGGATATGGATAAAAAAGTACAGATCAGTCTGCAAAGATTTGCTTTGCAGATTCGAATAGCGATGTTGGAGGAATTCAAAGCTCTGGGGTTTGGACACCTTGGCGGGGCATTAAGTTTAGTAGAGACACTGGCAGCATTATACGGAGGTGTTATGAGGATTGATCCATCCAATCCGCTTTGGGAATGCCGGGATAAACTGGTATGTTCAAAGGGTCATGCAGGTCCTGCTTTATACGCCGCTCTGGCTTTAAAAGGGTATTTTCCTTATGAGGAATTAAAGACATTAAACGAACCAGGCACCAATCTGCCCAGCCATTGTGACAGAACCAGAACGAGAGGGGTAGATATGACTACTGGTTCGTTAGGTCAAGGGGCTTCGCTGGCAGTTGGTATGGCATTAGGTGATATGTTGAAAAAAAAAGATAGCAAAACCTTTCTAATCATTGGTGATGGAGAGGCGAATGAGGGCCAGGTATGGGAAGCTTTTATGTTTGCTGCGGCCAAAAAGTTATCAAATTTGACTGTTTTAATTGATTGTAATAAAAAGCAATTAGATGGTTATACCGCTGACATCCTTGATATGGAAGATCTGGGTGCAAAAATGAACGCATTTGGTTTTGACACTGTGCGTATTGATGGAAATGATGTGATAGAAATCTATGAGGTATTGGTAAATAGGATGAAACCAGGACAAAATCCAACTGCTGTCATACTCGATACAGTCAAGGGAAAAGGAATTGCCGAAATAGAAGTAAAAAAAGATAACCACTGTATACCTGTTACAGTAGATGAGTGTGACAGGTGGCTGAAATATCTGTATGAAAAGCTGAGTAAGTTAAACACCTGCCTGACTGAAAAAGAAGAACACACAGGAGGATTAAGATGAAAAGCAGCAGAGAAATGGATGTAAAGAAGATGAAAGAGGTTATTGGACAAACAATTCTGGAGATTCTGGTTGAGGATCCGGAGACTATATATCTGGATGCAGATCTAATGTCATGTATCGATACGAAAAGTTGGGCGGAACAAAATCCCAAGAGGGCGATTAACTGTGGAATTGCGGAAGCTAACATGGTTGGAATTGCCTGCGGTCTTGCTGCCACCGGATTTAAACCAATGATCCACACTTTTGGCTCTTTTGCTTCCCGAAGATGTTATGATCAAGTGTATCTGTCTGCGGGATATGCCCAAAATGATATTACGGTTCTGGGATCAGATCCTGGAATTTGCGCAGAATACAATGGTGGAACGCATATGCCTTTTGAGGATATGGCGCTGTACCGGGCTCTTCCAACCGCTACTGTTTTCGATATAGCGGACGCAATAGAGTTGAAGTTCGTGATGAAAAAAGCAGTCAGGATGAAGGGGGTAAAATACATAAGGGCTGGCCGCGGAAGAATGGTAAAAATATATAACGAAGATTCGAAGCTGCAAATTGGAAAGGGAAGTGTCCTGCGGCACGGCGGTGACGCTGTTATCATAGCGAGTGGAATTATGGTAGCGGAAGCTCTGGAAGCCTCTGATCTCTTAAGAAAAGAAAATATAGAGATTACTGTGGTGGATATGTTTACAATAAAACCTTTGGATCGGGATTGTGTTCTAAAATACGCAGATTTGACCGGAGCCGTGATCACAGCTGAAAATCACAATCGCATAGGTGGACTTTACAGTGCTGTATGCGAATTGTTAGCACAAGAATTGCCCGTACCGGTGGAATGTGTGGCTGTGGAGGATGAGTTTGGTGAGGTAGGCTCATTAAACTATTTAAAACAGAGATTTGAATTGAATGCGGATCATATTGTGAGAAAAGTCAGAAAAGCGTTGGATAGAAAAATCTCAGAACAGAAAAAAAGATGTTGAATTAGCAAAAATAAGTTTAGAGAACTTCGAATTCTATGATAAATCATGTATAAGAGCGAATACGTTGGAACGTGTTTGCTCTTTTGGATTTTCTTTAAATTTTTATCAGAGCATCACAGCTCTGTTATAGAGTAGCCTAATGTTAATCAGTTTGAAATTTTCTCCGTTGCCTAATCGTAAATGATAGTGTATGATAGGTAAGGTAAATTTTTTTATTTATTCCATAGGAAAGTGCGCCTATAGAATAAATAAGCCCTTCGGGGGATCGCACAGCGGCGGCAAGGTAGATACCGCTTACGCGGCCCGCCGCAGGCGAAGAGTTTCGCGAGCGAAACTCTTATTCATAATAATGTAGGAGTTCAAAAAGAATGGAAATATTAAAACGTTTCTGGCACTGGCTGGAACATTTGATGCGTATTATCATCACCTGGTTTTTGAGGCTGTTCCACAAGGAAATCTCGGACGGGCAGTGGAACGCATTTATGCAATTTGTAAAATTCTCAATTGTGGGGCTCAGCAACACGGTTGTCTCGTATGTCATATTTTTAATAGGGGTTTCCCTGGGAATCCATTATCAGGTCAGCAATCTGATCGGTTACATGCTGGGAATCCTGAATTCTTTCTTCTGGAATAACCGGCTGGTGTTTGAAAAGAAAGAGGAAGAAGAGCGCAGCATGTGGCAGGCGCTGGCGAAGGTGTACGCCTCCTACGCATTTTCTTATGTGGTCTCCGCGGTACTCCTGTTCCTGTGGGTGGATCTGCTGCATGTGCCGGAGTTCCTGGGACCGATCATAACGGTCGTGGTAACAACGCCCATTAATTTTATACTGAATAAATTCTGGGCTTTTAAAGGAAAGAAGAAGCATAGCTAAGAAAGAACGGTGATACAGGTGGGTATGATTCGGACTGCAAAATTAGTATATGATTATATTAAACGGGACGAAGAGGGAAACGTCGAAGAGGTAGACCGGGCCGTAGACCACGTGGATTTGGATGTGGAAAAAGGGGATTTCGTAGCGATCCTGGGCCATAACGGTTCCGGGAAATCCACACTGGCCAAGCATATCAACGCGATTCTGGTGCCCTCGGAAGGCACGGTCTGGATCGGGGACATGGATACCAGGGACGAAGGGCATCTGTGGGATATCCGCCAGTCGGCCGGTATGGTGTTCCAGAATCCGGACAATCAGATCATCGGAACCATTGTGGAAGAAGACGTGGGATTTGGCCCGGAAAATATGGGTGTGCCCACAAAGGAGATCTGGGAGCGGGTGGATGAGAGCCTGAAAGCAGTAGGCATGACCGCCTACCGCCACCACTCGCCGAACAAGCTGTCCGGCGGCCAGAAACAGCGGGTGGCTATCGCCGGAGTCGTGGCCATGCATCCTAAGTGTATTATTCTGGACGAGCCGACGGCCATGCTGGACCCCAACGGACGAAAAGAAGTGATCCGCACGATCCGGGCGTTAAATCAGGTGGAGGATGTGACCGTACTGCTGATCACCCATTATATGGAAGAAGTGGTATACGCCGATAAAGTAGTGGTGATGGACGAGGGAAAAATCGTCATGCGTGGAACGCCCAGGGAAATCTTCAGCAGGGTGGACGAATTGAAACGGTACCGGCTGGACGTGCCGCAGGTGACCCTGTTGGCACATGAGCTGAAAAAAGAAGGGATTCCGCTGCCGGATGGAATTCTCTCAATCGATGAGTTGGTGAATGCTTTATGTCAGTCTTAAAAGTAGAACATGTCAATTATATATACGGTGCGGAAACTGCCTATGAGATCCAGGCGCTCAAAGACGTCAGCCTGGAGATTCCGAAAGGGCAGTTCGTGGGCCTGATCGGCCATACCGGTTCCGGAAAATCCACGCTGATCCAGCATCTGAACGGGTTGATCCGGGCTACCAGCGGCCATATCTATTTTCAGGGCCAGGATATCTATGGAGCGCATTATAATATGAAGGAGCTGCGCAGCCAGGTTGGTCTGGTCTTTCAGTACCCGGAGCATCAGCTGTTCGAGATCGATGTGCTGAGCGATGTCTGCTACGGGCCCAAAAATCAGGGTTTAACCCGTGAGGAAGCCGAGGAACGCGCCAGGGAAGCGCTGAGGATGGTAGGGGTATCGGAGGAATTCTACGGGCACTCCCCCTTTGAACTTTCCGGGGGACAGAAGCGCCGGGTGGCGATCGCGGGAGTGCTGGCGATGAAACCGGAAGTGCTGATCCTGGATGAGCCTACCGCCGGGCTGGATCCGAAAGGCCGGGATGATATCCTGGATCAGATCGCAAAGCTGCATCAGGAGAGCGGATTGACGGTTATTTTAGTATCCCACAGCATGGAAGATATCGCAAAGTATGTGGACAGAATCATTGTGATGAATCAGGGAGCCGTCATGTTCGACGCAGCGCCAAAGGAAGTGTTCCGGCATTACAAAGAGCTGGAGCAGGTCGGTCTGGCCGCGCCTCAGGTGACCTATATCATGCACCGTTTGAATGAGCGGGGAATGGATGTGGACACTGACGCCACCACGGTGGAGGAGGCAAAGGAAGCGATTGTAAGCGCCTGGAAGAAAAAGCATGACAGCGCAGGGAATAGGTGTGAGAATGTATGATTAGGGATATAACGATAGGACAATATTATCCGGTGGATTCCCCGATTCACCGGCTGGACCCCAGGACAAAGCTGATCGGCACGCTGACGTTTATCATCTCTTTGTTCCTGTTTAAAAGCATCGCCGGTTACCTGGTGGCTACGGCCTTTCTGGTGACCGTCATCCGGCTCTCGAAGGTACCCTTTAAATTCATGGTGCGGGGACTTAAGGCCATTCTGCTGATCCTGATCATTGCCATGCTGTTCAACGTGCTGCTGATCCGGGACGGCAACGTCCTGTTTGACAAATGGTTTATCCGGATCACGGATCAGGGCCTCTACACCGCCGCCTTCATGGCGGTGCGGCTAACGTATCTGGTGATCGGGTCCTCGGTTATGACCTTGACGACTACGCCCAACGACCTGACAGACGGGCTGGAGAGCGTGCTGGGCCCTTTGAAGAAAATTCATATTCCCGTGCATGAGATCGCCATGATGATGTCCATTGCCCTCCGGTTTATACCGATTCTGCTGGAAGAAACCGATAAAATTATGAAAGCGCAGATTGCCAGGGGCGCGGATTTTGAAAATGGGAATCTGATACAGAAGGCAAAGAACATGGTGCCGCTTCTGGTGCCGCTGTTTATCTCCGCGTTTCGCCGGGCCGACGATCTGGCCATGGCGATGGAAGCCAGATGCTATCACGGCGGGGAGGGAAGAACGAAGATGAAACCGCTGCATTATGGAAAAAATGATGCAGGCGCGTTTGTGTTCCTGCTGATCTATCTGGCGGCGATTCTGGCGGCTAAGCAATTCTGGATCATTGTATAAAGCCGGGTAGATATACAAAGCTGGATCGGTAGACACAGGATCATTCACTATAGCAGCATAGCTATTATTCTAATGGAAACCCGAATCAGGGAATACCCATTTTTCAGGTGAGTATATGAAAAGAATCAAACTAACCGTCGCCTATGACGGGACGAACTACAGCGGATTTCAGATCCAGAACAACGCGTCCACGATAGAGGGGGAACTGAAAAAATGCCTGACCGCTCTGTTGCAGGAAGAAGTAGAATTAATCGGCGCCAGCCGCACCGATGCGGGAGTACACGCGCTGGGAAATGTAGCGGTTTTTGACACAGACACCAGGATACCGGCGGAGAAGATTTCCTACGCTTTAAACGTCCGCCTTCCGGAAGATATTCGGATACAGCATTCCTGCCAGGTGCCGTCCGACTGGCATCCCCGGTATCAGAACACCATAAAAACATACGAATACAGGATCTACAACCGGCCTTTTCCGAACCCGGTCGTAAGGCTGTACAGCCATCATGTCTATTGGTCTTTGGATGCCTCTAAGATGGCGGAAGCGGCCAAATATCTGACAGGGGAACATGATTTTGCCAGCTTCTGCAGTGCCGGCGCCCAGGTTCAGTCTACGGTGCGCACGATCTATGAGGCCGCGGTACAGGCAGAAGAGAGCGGAATGATTACGATCCGCCTGAAAGGAAATGGATTTCTCTATAATATGGTCCGTATCATAGCCGGGACGCTGATGGAAGCGGGCAGGGGAAGCCTGCCGCCGGAGCAGGTCCGGGATATATTAGCGGCCTGTGACAGATCCAAGGCGGGGCCCACCGCTCCGGCCAAAGGTTTGACTCTGATGGGGATTCAATATCTTTAAAACTCGGGGAGGGGTTTTATGAATCTGAAAAAGATGTTCGGAGCTGTGGATATGACGGAGGGTATCCCATGGCACAAAATTTTATTTTTTACGGTCCCCATGCTGATCGGAAATATAGCCCAGCAGCTATACAACACCGTAGACAGTGTGGTGGTCGGCAATTATGTGGGAGATAACGCTCTGGCTGCCGTTGGCAGTGCAGGGCCCATTTTGAATCTGTTAATCGTGCTTTTTATCGGAATCAGCGTGGGAGCCGGAATCATGGTGTCCCAATATTTCGGCGCGAAAAAGCGGGAAGAATTATCCAGCACCATTGGAAACTGTCTCGTGCTGACTGCCCTGGCGTCGGTCTTCGTTATGATCGTTGCCACGCTGGCCTCCAGGCCCTTGTTACAGCTTCTCAATACTCCCGACAGTATTATAGACTGGTGCACCTCCTATTTAAGAATTCTCTTTCTGGGAGTTGCCGGGCTGGCCTTTTACAACATATTAAGCGGTATTCTCCGGGGCCTTGGGGATTCCGTCTCCGCCCTGTTATACCTGATCATATCCTGCATATTAAATATTATCCTGGATCTGGTGTTCGTGATCTATTTCCATATGGGCGTTTCGGGGGTAGCCCTGGCTACCATCATCGCCCAGGCGGTATCTGCGGTCCTGTGTTATATTAAGCTGTCCCGAATGACCGATGTATTTGATCTGAAGCCAAGTTATATGAAGCTCCATAAAAAGCACTCCGCGGCTATCGTGAGACTGGGCCTTCCTTCCGGAATCACGCAGGCGATCATGTCCATGGCTATGATCGTAGTCCAGTCCCTGACCAACAGTTACGGGGAAATGTTCATCGCGGCCAACGTTATGGTCATGCGGGTTGACGGCTTCGCAATGCTGCCCAACTTCTCCTTCGGAACAGCCATGACCACCTACACGGGACAAAACGTGGGCGCCCGGCGCTATGACAATGTACATACCGGAGCCAAGCAGGGCACCGTCATGGCCGTCATTACCTCTACAGCCATAACCCTCTTGATCCTCCTGTTTGGCCGTCATCTGATGGGGATTTTCACCAACACCCCTGATCTGGTGACTCTTAGCATGCGTATGATGCAGATCCTGGCAGTGGGCTACATCGCCATGGCGGTCACCCAGAGCCTTTCCGGTGTCATGAGAGGAGCCGGCGACACTATGACCCCCATGTGGATATCGGTCGTCACCACCATCGTCATCCGGGTCCCTATTGCCTACGGAATCGCTTTTCTCACCAGAACCCCTGAGCTGCCCAACGGCAGGCAGGAATGCGTATATATTTCCCTGCTGATATCCTGGCTGTTGGGAGCGGTCATCACCTGGTTTTTCTACTGCCGCGGGAAATGGCGGGAGAAAGCGATCTGAGTTAATAGTGTATTATGAACTTAGATTCTTAGAAGGTAAATGTTTAGATGGTAAATTTAGAAAAAATCGGAAAATGCACTTGACACACACGGATCAGTATAATATAATAACTCAATGTGACGAAGTGCGTAAATGTCTGCATCCAAGCCCCGGTAACAGGCATTTTCCATATGAAGGAAACTGAGATTTAAGGAGGAAAACCAATGAAGAGTTACATGGCTAGTCCGGCAACAGTGGAAAGAAAATGGTATGTAGTTGACGCTACTGGACATACATTAGGCCGCTTGGCATCAGAAGTAGCAAAAGTTTTAAGAGGTAAGAATAAACCGATCTTCACTCCTCACGTGGATACCGGTGATTACGTAATCGTAGTCAATGCCGACAAGATCAAAGTTACCGGCAAGAAAATGGATCAGAAAATCTATTATCATCATTCCGATTATGTAGGCGGTATGAAAGAAACCACCTTAAAAGAGATGATGGACAAAAAACCGGAAAAAGTTGTGGAATTGGCTGTAAAAGGCATGCTTCCGAAAGGACCTTTGGGAAGGCAAATGTATAAGAAACTTCATGTATACGCAGGCGCAGAGCACGGACATGAGGCTCAGAAGCCCGTAGTATTAACATTTTAAGAAAGGTACGATAAGGAGGTAAATTACAGTGGCGAAAGCAAGATATTATGGAACCGGAAGAAGAAAAAAATCGATTGCCAGAGTATATTTGGTACCTGGAACCGGTAATATTACAATAAATAAAAGAAGCATCGACGAGTATCTGGGAATGGAAACCTTAAAGGTTATCGTTCGTCAGCCTCTGACCGCGACTGAGACAGCAGATAAGTTTGACGTGCTGGTAAATGTACGCGGCGGCGGATTCACAGGACAGGCAGGAGCGATCCGTCATGGTATCGCAAGAGCGCTGCTTCAGGCAGATCCGGAGTATCGTCAGATCCTGAAAAAAGCCGGATACTTAACCAGAGATCCGAGAATGAAAGAGCGTAAGAAATACGGTCTCAAAGCAGCTCGTAGAGCACCTCAGTTTTCAAAGAGATAAGAACTGCATATTACAATGTATGGAAACCCACAAACATTATGTTTGTGGGTTTTTTTGAAGTGAAAGCTGTGGTATAATTAGTGCGAACGATAATTAGTGTCAACAATATATATTAAACACTGAAATGAGTAGGAGGAATATATAATGCCGGAAATATCACTATTTTATGGTATTAGGGTAACAATGTATTATGATGACCATATCCCCCACATTTTCATGCAGAATATAACGGGAATAAGGCAATAGTAGAAATAGAGAAAGCAAGAATAATAAAAGGTGCTTTGCCTTCAAGACAATTAAAGTGAATATTAGCGTGGTGTGTTCTTCATCAAGACGAATTGATGCAGAATTGGGAATTGTCAAAAGATGGGAAGCCGCTGAATAGAATTAATCCTTTAGTATAGCAGGAGGTGATAATATGTTTCCCAAGGTTGTACAAGTGATACCAATGAAAGACTACTCTGTATATGTGTACTTTGAAGATGGTAAAATTGTGCGTTATGTTATGTCACAAATGATTGAGAAAGAAGCGTTTTATCCACTAAAAGATATTGATGTTTTTATGGATACCTGTACGGTATTGAATGATACCCTTGCGTGGGATATTCTTAAGAACCGGGATAACGCTGCATGTTTGGATATTGACCCTGATACATTATATGGGCTTCCGTTCGCGGTGGAACAAATAGCGTAATATGGAGGTCAGAAGATATGGGTATGAATGGGAACATACGGGTAACGAACACGTAACCTGGAAATGCCCATTTTACAAGGGTTACAGGAGTTGTGGAAAGTTGTCAGATGTGCTGGAATTCAGGCGGAATGCAACATATCAATGATATGTATAGGACATTTTTCAGTAGAAATACTGGGGAATGTCCTTTCTTTTTTATAATAAGAAAGTTCGCCAAATGGCGAACTATTGATTAAAAAAGCCCGCAAAATGCGAGCAAAGTAAACAGACGGTGGTTAGAAGAGATCAATATAAAATCCTTCTTCAAATTCATCGTCATCCAGGTCATCATCCTCCGTAAGAAATCCCAAAAAAATCTGTTCTATCGAATCCGTAAGCTCCTTTCGGATGATGTTGCCGAAAGTGGCAAAAGAAGGTGCCTTCATGCCATCGAGAAGATATTTATTATCTACTGGAAATATTTCTATTTTGGACCAAATCGAGGCTGAAAAGGATTTGCTGACGCAAGCCCTATCATCTATAATAAACATACAAAAAGCGATACGAAATTAGCCGCTTTTTGGAAAAATTGCCATGAGAGCTCGTGGGAAACATAGGAAACTATTTCAAAAGTGAACAAATTGGAGGAGGACTAAATGAAAAGTAATGAGAAGAAACGAAAAAGGTTATTCGGATTGCTGATGTCAGTCTGTCTGATGACAGCATCACTGGCAGGCTGCGGCAGTTCGCCCCATGCAAGTGATGCGGCAGCAGACCAGGGGGAAAGCGCAGGGCAGACACAGGAGCAGACACAGGAACAGGAGCAAAAGGAAGCGCCGGAAGCGGATGCATCCCGTAAGACGACGGCGGACGGGGAGCAGTATGACAAAGTTTCCATCGGACTGATCAGCGATCCGAAAGACTTAGGACCTACGAACTTAAACGGCGATACGAGTAAGCTGTACATATATTATAACGTGTATGAAACATTGTTTGACTATCGGGACAACGAGTATGTGCCGATCTTAGCCAAAGGATATAAAGAGGTAGACGATTTGCACTGGCAGGTGGAGATTTATGATTATATCTATGACTCTGAGGGGAATCATATCACCGCCGACGATGTAGTATTTTCTTTCAACGAGCTGGTAGAATCGGGAAACGCGTTTAAATACGCAAGCTTTGAAAGTGTGAAAAAGATAGATGATTACACGGTGGAATTCACCTGGACCGCGCCGATTGACTCCGTGGGAGCGCTGGAGTGGCCCTGGTGCCGGACCTGTATCTTCTCACAGAAAGCCTATGAGAACGGCAATTTCCAGGATGCACCGGTTGCCACCGGGCCTTATAAGGTCACAGACTTTGTGGCAGGGGCTCATGTAAAACTGGAAGAAAACGAAAAGTACTGGCAGAAGGATGAGCTTCGGGATCCTGAGCATGACGCGAATGTTAAGACTGTTGAATATGATATTATTGCCGAGACGTCACAACACGTCATCGCGCTGAGCACCGGACAGATCCAATATTCAGAGTATGTGCCGGGTGAGAATCTGGCGGATTTCCAGGAGGGCGGCCAGTATGCAAAGGACTGCGATGTTTATATTACGCAGGGCAGCGCGCTCTATGTGCTGATGGCTAACAATATGGAGGGGAAGGCGACGGCGGATGTGAATCTGCGCAAGGCGATATTCTATGCGCTGGATAATGAGGCAATTGCAGCCGCAACGGGAACCTGTATTCCGGCAAAAGCATTTGGGACTCCCTTCTTTAGTGATTATAATTCGGAGTGGGAGTCTAATCCGGACAACTATATGGCGGTTTGTGATGTGGAAAAGGCCAAAGAATATCTGGCGCAGTCGAACTATAGCGGTGAGACCCTGAAGCTGCTCTTTAGCAGTGATGAGGTGGGCAAGACCATCATGACGATGATGCAGGCATTGCTTCTGAATGTGGGAATTCATGTGGAAATAGTTGCTGAAGAAATGGGCCTGATGCAGACGGATATGCTGGACAGCGACAAGTGGGATCTGCTGATTAATCAGATCGGCGGCGGCTTCCAGGCAGGCGAATGGAATCGTCCGGTGAACTACGATGAGTTTGGTACTGGGTATAACATGGCCTTCATTCACGATGAAACGTTGCAGGAGAATTTGATTCAGGTGAAATCAGTAGAGGGACATACACCGGAGAACATGACAAAGATGCACGAGTATATGGT
This sequence comes from Diplocloster modestus, assembly GCF_019042245.1. Taxonomy (GTDB): domain Bacteria; phylum Bacillota; class Clostridia; order Lachnospirales; family Lachnospiraceae; genus Diplocloster; species Diplocloster modestus. The sequence continues at coordinate 76,608 of NZ_JAHQCX010000013.1, read as the reverse complement.
GGAAAACGCCTATTATCATGCGCTGTGCAGCCCGCAGATGAACGCGGTTTATAACGATTGCTTTGCGACGCTGGTTTACCGCGAGAGCGAATTCCTCCGTCCCGGCGCATGTGACTATTATCTGGATTAGTCCTTGGCACGTCTGATATGATTGCGGTCGTCTGATGTGGCAGACATCAGCAATTTGATTACACACAAATTGGCGGTATACCGTTTCCCCGGAACCGGGGTTTTCATAACAGGATACCGCCATTCTTGTGAAACGGAGAATAGCAATGGGAAAATATATTTTAAACAGGCTTCTATGGATGATCGTCATAATACTTGGAACATCCTTTATTATTTTTACTATACTCTTTTTTACGCCGGGCGATCCTGCCGTCATCATCGCCGGAGGAAGCGCTAATGCGGCCGACATCGAGAACCTGCGGCATATTATGGGATTGGACAAATCCTATCTGCAGCAGATGGGAAGCTTTTTTTACAATACATTTATCCGGTTTGACCTGGGAACATCCTGGATATACAACAAGCCGGTGCTGCAGGAGCTGTTGGTGAGGCTTCCGCGGACGATTATAATCGGCCTGCCCGCGATGCTTCTGAATCTGGCACTGGGACTGCCGATGGGAATTTTCGCAGCGACCCATGAGGGGAAATGGCAGGATTCCTTAACGATGGGAATTGCGATGATATTCATATCCTGTCCTGATTTTTGGGTAGCGCTGCTGATGATTCTGTTATTCTCAGCAAAACTTGGATGGCTGCCATCTTATGGTATCGGCGGGCCGGAATACTATATCATGCCGATCATATGCAGTGCGCTGGGCGGGATCGCAGTCAATGCCAGACAGACGCGGGCCAGTATTCTCGGCGTATTCCGGGAGGACTTTATAACGACGGCCAGGGCGAAGGGGCAGAAGGAACGGAAAGTAGTGTTTAAACACATGCTGCCCAATGCATTGATGCCGATCATTACCTCTATTGGAACGGGCTTTGCCCGAATCGTGGCAGGTTCCGCGGTCATTGAGAGCGTATTCTCCATCCCGGGCGTCGGACTGTATCTGCTGACGGCGATCAATGGGCGGGATTACCCCGTAGTACGTGCCTGCGTGTTGTTCTTTGCCATATTTACGGCGGTTTCCATGCTCTTGGTGGATATGGTATATGCATTCGTTGATCCCAGAATAAAGGCGCAGTATTCCAATGCGGGAAAGAGGCGGAAGATATGACGAAATATAATGTTAAAACGACGGCCTCCAAAGGGACCTCGCTTTGGGGTGAAACAATGCAGCGTATCTGGAAAAATCCGGGAGCGAAGGTGGGCATTATTATGCTGCTCATTATGGTGACGGCATGTATATCCGCATCTGTGCTTGCGCCGTATGGCGTGAATGAGATGGATTTAAAAAATATGTACAGTACTCCCGGTTTACGGCATATCTGTGGTACGGACGGTATGGGAAGGGACGTATTCAGCCGTCTTTTGTACGGCGGCCGATATTCTTTGGCGCTTGGCCTTTGTGCGGCGGTATTTGGTTCGGTGATCGGAATTGTGATCGGAAGCATCGCAGGATATTTTGGCGGCAAGGCTGAGACCTTGATTATGCGTCTGATGGACATCTGGTCTTCCCTGCCCAGTATATTATTGTGCATTTTAATTTCCGCGGCGCTGGGCTCAGGCTTCTTCAATACGGTGCTGGCGTTATCGGTGGGGAATGTGCCCGTTGGCGTAAGGCTTATCCGGGGGCAGATCCTGTCGGAACGCTCCAAGGAATATCTGGAGGCGGCAGAATCCATTAACTGTTCTAAATTCAGTATTATGTTCCGCCATCTGCTTCCGAATGTGGTTTCCCCTGTTATCGTGGATGCGACGATGGGAATCGGTATGACGATTACGATGGCTGCGGCACTGTCCTATATCGGCCTTGGGGTACAGCCTCCGACCCCCGAGTGGGGAGCCATGCTGGCGGATGCACGCACGCATATTTTGAATTATCCGCATCTGATTATGTTTCCCGGATTGTTCATCGCGTTTACGGTGCTGGCAATTAATCTGATTGGAGACGGCCTGCGCGACGCTATGGATCCAAAGCTGCGTAAATAACAGGAGGATAGAACATGATGAATGGAGAAAAGATCCCGTTTTTATCAGTTAGGGATTTGGAGGTTATATATACTTCCGGCAAAAAAACGGTGCAGGCAGTCAATGGCGTCTCTTTTGAGATGAATAAAGGAGAAACGCTGGCGCTGGTAGGAGAGACTGGAGCGGGCAAGACGACCATTGCCAAATCGATAATGAGAATACTGCCCAACCCTCCCGCTAAGCTGCTGCATGGGGAAATATGGCTGGACGGACAGGAGCTGACGTCGCTTTCGGAGGAGAAAATGCTGAAGTTCCGAGGAGAAAAGGTGGCAATGATTTTTCAGGATCCGATGACGGCCCTGAATCCTCTGATGACGATAGGAGAGCAGATTGTGGAGGGACTGATGCTGCATCAGGATATAAGCCATGGGGAGGCCGTGGAAAAGGCTGGGGAAATGCTGGAAATGGTAGGTATTTCACAAGGACGCTTCGCGGAATATCCGTTTGAATTCTCCGGAGGTATGAAGCAGAGGGTCGTGATTGCGATGGCACTTGCGTGCAATCCGCTGCTGCTGCTGGCGGATGAGCCGACGACGGCGCTGGATGTGACGATACAGGCACAAGTGTTGGAGTTGATTAAGGATTTGAAGCAGCGTCACGGCACGTCCATGATACTGATTACCCATGATTTAGGCGTGGTGGCGGAAACCAGCGATAACGTAGCGGTGGTATATGCAGGGCAGATTATTGAATATGGCTCAAAGGAAGCGGTCTTTCACAAGCCGTCCCATCCCTATACACGCGGATTATTCGGCTCCCTGCCCAGTATGAGCCGTAATCAGAAACGGCTGACACCCATTTCCGGTTCGCCGCCGGATCCGACCTGCCTGCCCGGGGGCTGCATATTCGCACCGAGATGTCCGCAGGCAAAGGATAGCTGCCGGCAGGGAGTGACAGAGTTTCAGGAAGTGGAGCAGGGGCATTTCTGCCGCTGCCGCCTGCAAGGATAGGAGGAAAACGGATGTCACTGATGGAAGTACGAAACCTAAAAAAATATTTTAAGGTACCAACAGGCACCAATCATGCAGTGGATGATGTTTCCTTTACGATAGAAAGAGGAGAGACGCTGGGAGTGGTCGGAGAGTCGGGCTGTGGTAAGAGTACGCTGGGGCGTACCATGATACGGCTGCAGGAAGCGACCGATGGGCAGATCCTATTGGGCGGAAAGGATATAACCCATGTACACGGCAAAGAATTAAAGAGTGTGAGGGAGCGGATGCAGATTGTCTTCCAGGATCCCTATTCCAGCTTAAACCCAAGACTGCGCATCGAATCCACGATTATGGAGCCGCTGAAGCGTTCCGGGCGTTTCCCTGGCAAAGAGGCGTTAAAAGAGGAAACAAACCGCCTGATGGAGCTGGTGGGTGTGGATGAACGGCTGCGGCGTTCTTTTCCCCACGAACTCGACGGTGGCCGCCGCCAGCGGGTGGGCATTGCCAGGGCATTGGCGCTGAATCCGGAATTTATCGTATGCGACGAGCCGGTTTCGGCGTTGGACGTATCAATACAGGCCCAGGTTCTGAACCTGCTGATGGATCTGCAGGAACAAACCGGCGTGGCTTATATGTTTGTAACTCATGACCTTTCGGTGGTCCGGCACATCTCAAACCATATTTGTGTTATGTATCTGGGGCAGCTGGTGGAAAAGGCACCCAAGGAGGAGCTGTTTGCCCGAACGCTTCATCCTTACACCAAAGCGCTGTTATCTGCCATACCATCAACAGATCTTGCGCATCCGATGCAGCGTATGCATTTGAAGGGGGAAATCACTTCTCCCATCAATCCGGAGCCCGGATGCCGGTTTTCAACCAGATGCCCCTTTGCAGCTGAGGGCTGTAAGCAGCCGCAAAAACTGACGGAGGTAGAGAAGAATCATTTTGTATCCTGCTGCAGAGTCAAAGAAATTCAATAATAATCTGGGATGGCAAGGGAAGGAACATGCATGAAGATTATAGGGATAAACCAAAGTACGGAAAACGGAGAACGCAATATAGCTGCAGTACTGGAATATCCGCAGAGATTATCCGCGGACTATGTGGACGCAGGCTGTTTTGCGGTGGAAGGCAGAAGCCTTCTGGATGCTTATGTCAGTGACGAGGCCGGGATAAATACAGATAAGAAGAGCTGTAACGGCTGCTATGTGGTGCTGATGCTGGACGCATGGCAGAAGGAGGCGGAAACCTTTCCGCTGATGGAGCAGGTAAGGCGGATGCCGCAGTATACGATTCGGCAAACCAGGGAACTGGCATATGAGGACGGGACGGCCTGCCCGGCGTGGACCAAGCCAAAACGTGTGACGGAAATGCGGAATGACGTGACGGATAAATTCCAGAGTTGGGTCTATTACGACGCAAAAATGGATCAGGAAATAGACTATTCTCTGTACGTGCCGGTGAGAAAGGCGGCGAATGAACGCTATCCCCTGGTGATTTATTGGCATGGTATGCATGAAAATGGCGATAAAAGCCTGCTGCATTCATTAAATGCTACCATCTGGACACTGCCGGAGGAACAAAAGGAGCGTCCGTGTTATGTTCTGGTGCCAAAGTGTCCGCCGGATACGGTCTGGATCTCAAGGGAAAACGGGGAACCTACGGGGATATTTGAGGCAGTATGCGAACTGATACAAATTATTATGAAAAGAGAGAGCATTGATGAGTTAAGAATCTATAACATCGGATATGATATGGGCGGGATGGCGGCGCTGGAATGTTTGAAACACTATCCGGACCTGTTCACAGCATCATTGGTTCTGGCAGGCTGGTGCCGGAATGAAGGTCTTGAGGTACTGGCGGATCAGAAGATTTGGATGTTTGGAAGCGAAGACGACGGCCGGGTATTAGCGAAGAATCTTTGCATTCTTAATACCCTTATGGAAGAGGGAGCCACAGTGAACCGTGCGGTGTGGGATGGCAGTCTGAGGGGAGAAAGCGCTGAAGACCAGGCATGGAACCAGCTTCTTAAAGATGGAAATATAAAACAAACGATATATAAGAAGGACAGTATAAAGAATGAGTGTGCGCATGAAGATGGCTGGAAGCCCGCAGTAACGAATGCGGTTATTCGGAGATGGCTGTTTGCGCAGAAAAAAGTAAAGGTATCCTCCGTGGAAGGATAGTCATTGGGTATGGGTCAATGCTACAATGGCATAAAGGAGGAGTGACCATGGACATCGGTTTTTTAAAGGAATTTTTGGTAGTGGCACAGGAGGGGAAGCTGGGCGAAGCCGCGGAGCGTTTGTTTACCACTTCTTCATCCCTGTCTAAGCATATCCATGCAATGGAAGAAGAGTATGGTGTTTTGCTGTTTGAACGTTCCAGAAAGGCGATGATCTTAAATGATTATGGCCAGGCGCTGTTGCCTTATGCAGAGAAAATCGTACAGATGCAGGCCGAAGCACAGAAGGAATTACAGGATAAAGCGGTTTATGCCCAGAATGTTCTCAGCATCAGCACGGAGTACAGAGTGTTTGAAGAAGCCATTGAATTTCGGAAGAAACATCATATCAGTGTTTTAATCAACGAAAATGGTGAGTCGGTAGACTTTTTGAAAAATGGAGTATGCGAGCTGGCTTTTCGAATCAACTTGGAGAATGAAAAGGGAGAATTGGTATCTATTCCATACAGGCGGGACCGCCTGGTCATGATCTGCCACAAATCGCATCCCCTGGCCAAATGTAAGCAGATGAACCTGGCTGATTTGAAAAACGAAGAGTTTGTCCTGTTCCCTGATACCCAGGAGGGAATCATTTGTAAATTAATAACCGGAGCTTGCAGAAAGGCGGGATTTGTGCCGAAAATCGTTTTTACTGCAACGACGGGTAATAACATTGTCAATTATGTGGCGCAGAACATCGGTATTTCTTTGCTGTGGGAAAAGGCGCTGACGCCGATTATGCGGGATGAGATTACCACGGTTGAAGTATATCCGCAGACAGAGCTGGAAGTCTTCCTGTGCTATCTGAAGGACAAGAAGCTGTCTGATGCGGCGCGTGCCTTTACCCGGTTTATCGAAGGAAAAAGAGATATGGAGTTCTGAACCTGCCGGGATTTAGCGGAGGAAAGTGTGAAAGAGAATGAAGTATTTATGTATGTCAGCTCGTGGGCGGAGCATGGAGGCGCGCCGGGGCTGGGGCTATATGTCCTGAACCAGGAGGACGGTACGATCCGCTTTCTGGAAATGATTGACGAGCGGCATTCTTTTAACTGCGCTTATGTGAATCAGGAGAAAAACAAGCTGTATGTGAATAATGAAGTGCTGCATTTTTCGGGAGAGCCGCGGTTGTCGGGCCGGATATTTGTGTACGATCTGGACAGGAAATCGGGTAAAGCCAGGGAGTGCATGAGGGTGATCACGGGCTGTCCGAATCCGGCCTATGTGAATGTGAACGCAGCGGGTACGTATTTATTTGAAGCCCACCACTCCTTTCCGGCGGCTGTGGTATCTTATGAGCGTAATGAGAAGGGAAGACCGAAAGCACGTATGAACTATACCGAAGCCAGTATACAGGTCTATCGCCTGAACAAGGAGGGCTTGCCGGGACAGTTGGTAGAGAATGTCAACCATGCGGATCTGGCTCATGGAAGAGAGGCGCATCCGCACTGTGCGGTATTTTCGCCCTCGGGTAAATTGATGGCGGTGGCAGATAAGGGGGACGGTTATTTGTATCTCTACCGGTTTGACGCCAGAAAACGGCGGCTGACTCTATTAAGCAGAACGCTTACGGACCGGGAAGGGGCTTCCCCCAGATATGTGGTATTTCATCCGAGCAAACCCTATCTGTTTGTGAATCACGAGGCTTCTTATGATGGAAAATGTTATGTGACGGCCTTTTCTTATCGGAAGGATGCAACGGTTGAGAGAATCTGTGTAGAAAATGCCCTGGACCAAAGCCTGCCGGTCAAAAGCGGAACGCGGCTGGAGCAGCAGGGGTTTGTGATAGATCAGGAAGGCAGATATCTGTATACGCTGATGAATGCAGCAGATGTCATCGGAGTGATGGAAATCAATCAGGAAAGCGGACGTTTGCGTCTGATTCAGAGTATGCCGATGTATGGGACCAGAGCGAGAGGCCTGGCTATTTCACCGAATGGAAAGTTTCTTTTGTCGGCGGCTCTGGTGGGCGGAGAGCTGGCTTCCTATGAGATAGGCGGGGACGGAACACTGCGTCTCGCATGCAAAGGCCCGGCCCAGCCCGGAGCAGCGTATCTGACGTTTTATGTGTGATATAAAAGGAGAAAAGACAATGAAAGACAGACCATGTAACATACAGAATACATATATACAGCTGGAAAGAGGATTGGGCGGAGTATTATATGAGCCTGTGCCGGTGAAGGAGCGTATCGGTACCGGTATTCTGCTGATGCATTCCGACGACGATTATTATGGTTTTCTTCCGGGGCCGGAGCTGGCAAAGCGGGGATTTACGGTATTGGCGTCAAAAGTGAGAAAATCCTGTGAGCCTCTGGATGAGAAATTGCTGGATGTCAAGCTGGCTATGGAATATCTGCGCGGGCTGCCGTACCTTCACAATGTCGTGCTGCTGGGACACAGCGGCGGGGCCACATTGATGAGCGCTTATCAGAATGTGGCAGAAAATGGAGTGAAGATATTTCAAGATGAAAACAAAATTATACCGCTGTCGGATATTGGAACACTGCCGAAGGCGGATGCACTGATGCTGTTGGATTCTAATTGGGGAAATGGCGTTATGACACTGCTGAGTCTGGAACCCGACATCAGCAATGAGGTAAGCAGCAGGAATCTGGATGCAAAGTTTGATCTTTTTGCGGTGGAAAACGGATACAGTCCGGATGGAGCAAGCTATTCGCAGGCATTTATCCGGGATTATCAAAAAGCACAGGAGGCACGAAACAACCGCCTGATTGAAGAGGCGTTAAGCCGGTTGAAGGCGCTTGAACAGGGGGAAGGACGCTTTGATGATGACGAACCTTTTATCATAGTAGGAGGCGCGCAGTATGCGCCAAATAACAAAATGTTTCCGCAGGATATCCGTCTGCTTTCGCATACGCAGCAGGAATGGCAGCTGATGCATGCGGACAAAACGGTGACGACACAAGTCATCCGATCCCTGCGCCGCCCGCAATTTTCGCACAATACCGTATCAAATTATCAGATGGCGACAAATGTCTCGACAGTACGCACGTATCTGACTAACTGTACGGTACGCACGAAGGATTTCTATTATGATGACAGCCGCATTTACGGCATTGATTGGCAGAGCAGCTATTGCTGTACGCCCGGGAATGTAATCGGCATATCCGCACCGCTATTAATTATGGGGATGACCGGAAGCTATGAGTTCCTGGCTGCGGAGCAGATTTATGAAAATGCGTCAAGTACGGATAAATCCATGATGTTTATCGAAGGCGGATCGCACAATTTTGTACCCCAGGAGGATGCGGAAGAATATAAGGGGCAATTTGGTGACACCGTAAAGAATTGTTTTGACTTTGTGGAAAAATGGCTGTGTGAAGACCGGTTCTGATTCATTGGAACTAGATGTGGAGGATTCAAATGGAGAAACAGAAATTTAAGGTCTCGGCCTTGGATATCCAAATGGCGGTTGCCATCGGCAGCTGTGTGATACTTTCGTATTTTATACCTTACCTGCAGGTGATGACGGCCTGCATCGCCGTGCTGCTGTGTACGCAGGGGGATTTGCCTGCCTCCTGGAAGGCGGGTGTTACGCGTATAATTATCACGCTTGTAGGCGGACTGACCGCTGTTCTGGTGGTAGGAATTAGTCAGTTATTTCCAGACAGGTGGCTGGTTGTTCTTTTGACAATGGCAGGAGTGTTACTGACCTTTCTGGGCTGTAAATTATCCGGTGTACCGGCTTTTTCCAACCGTATCGGCGCAGTGACCTTTATTCTGGTGGTGTTTACCAAAGGCGGAGCAGACCGCATTCCTTTCGCGCTCCAAAGGCTGGTATCCACGCTGGCAGGAGTGCTGATCGTTACTTTTGTGGTATTTGTGTGGAATTTACTTCGTAAGGCAGTTGTAGAAAAAATCTCATCGGCAAAAATATGAAGGATTCCTTCTTTATAATGTGCCCTGCAGCATGAAAACCCTGGCAGGAGTCGTGGGCGGCAACAGCGATAACCTGCTGCTTCAGGCGGCGGACTGTTCCAGACATATCGCAGGCAGGATATTGGATCAATTCGGCATAGAAGACACGGGATATTTAAGGTGGGAAGGAATGAAGACGACATGAAGCAGGTAAAGGATATCCGGGGAATCATTTTTGATCTGGACGGCGTATTGGTTAACACGGACCGGTATCATTATCAGGCATGGAAGCAGATCGCAGATAAGCTGGGGGTTTATTTTGATGAGACTGTCAATAACCGTCTAAGGGGCGTCAGCAGAATGGACAGCCTGGAGATTATACTGGAGAATTATACAGGCAAAAAGCTAAACCCAGAACAAAAGGCGCGCATGGCAGAGGGAAAAAACCGCTTGTACAGAGGATTTCTGGAAAATATGACTCCGGCAGCGGTTAGCGCAGAAAACCGCAGAGTGTTAGAGGTGCTCCGGGAAAAAGGATATCGGCTGGCGCTTGGCTCATCCAGCAAGAATGCCGGATTTATACTTAACAAGGTGGAATTGATGAGATATTTTGACGCAGTTTCCGACGGGAATCATATTTCCCGTTCCAAGCCGGACCCAGAGGTGTTTTTAAAGGCAGCGGAGTATTTGAAACTGCCTGCCCGGCAATGTGCGGTGGTAGAGGATGCCTGCGCAGGCATCGATGCGGCACTGGCGGGCGGAATGACCGCCGTAGGGATCGGAGACGCCGCGGGATATGAGAAAGCCGATTATACCCTGGAGTGTCTGGAAGAACTGCTGCAGGTATTGGAGGAAAAGCGTTATGATTGATATCACTGCAAAACCATTTTATCTGAACCAGCCTCAGGCGGACTGGGTCAGACAGACGCTTAAGACGCTTACTACAGAACAGAAGGCAGGACAGTTATTCTGCGTCATGGGAGGAGATTATGAACCCTCCGGGCTGCTTCAGATGGTACAGGACGGTAAAGTGGGGGCCGTCTTGTTCCGCCCGGCGCCGTCTGAGGTGATACGGGAGGCTTATATGCGTCTGGATGAGGCTGCGCCCATTCCGCTTCTTAAGGCGGCAAATCTGGAGGAGGGCGGATCGGGAGCCGTCAGTGACGGAACAGTATTTGGATGGCCTATGCTGACGGCTGCCGCCTGTGAACCGGAGATAGTGAGAAAATTTGCCCTGGCCTGTGCTTATGAGGGCAGATCCGCAGGAATCAACTGGACCTTCTCACCTGTGTGCGACATTGATTATAACTATCGGAATCCCATCACTAACGTGCGCACCTACGGAAGCGATCCGGATAAGGTTCTTAAATATGCCGGGATCTTTATGAGGACCATACAGGAAAACGGTATGGCTGCCTGTGCCAAGCATTTTCCGGGGGATGGAGTAGATTTCAGAGACCAGCACCTTCATCCCACTTATAATTCCCTGCCTGCAGACCAGTGGTATGAATCTTATGGGGAGATTTACCAATCCCTGATTGATGACGGGCTGCTAAGCATCATGGCAGGCCACATCGTCCAGCCCTGTGTGACAATGGAAAATAATCCGGGACTGTCCTATCAGGATTGCCTTCCCGGATCCTTATGCAGGGAACTGCTTACCGGGGTACTGCGTGAGAAATTCGGCTTCCAGGGGGTGATCACCACCGACGCGACGATCATGGGCGGATACTGTATGGCAATGGAGCGGAAGAAAGCCTTACCCGCTTCTGTTATGGCCGGCAGCGATATGCTTGTATTCAATACCTGCTTCGGGGAGGACTACGATTATATGCTGGAGGGGATTCGAAACGGCCTTTTGACACAGGAACGTCTGGATGAGGCGGTGACAAGAATACTGGCTCTAAAAGCCAGACTCTGTCTTGGAGAGTGGGAATCCTGTCAGGCTGCCCCCATGAAATGGCACAGGGAATGTGCCGATAAGGCCATAACTCTGGTGAAAAATATAAAGCCGGATGTTCTTCCCGTCACGGCAAAGCGATATCCTCAGGTCCGGTTAATCTGTCTGGGAAAGGATGAGATCCCGGAAGGAAGTATCCGGAAGATTACCAAGGCCTTTTTGGAGAAGGAGGGATTCGCGGTAGAACTCTATGATCCGATGGAAGATGATCTGCACGGAAGCGGGGATCTGGCGGAGAGCCGTCTTACTCTCTATATGACGAACTATGAGCAGGCCAGCAATCAAACCGGCGTACGGATACATTGGTGCCCCAAACATGCTTTGGATCTTCCTCGGTTTCTGAACGAGGAGACTTGCATTTTCGTATCTCTGGCAAATCCTTATCTGCTTCAGGATGTCCCCCGGGTAAAGACTTACATTAACGCATACACGGCCACTCGTACGGTAATTGAGCTGGTTATCGGAAAACTGATGGGCAAAAGCCCTTTTCAAGGGATCAGTCCAGTTGATCCTTTCTGTGGCCTGCCGGATGCCAGACTATAGAAAAATCTCTCCCGTCACCACAGGAGACGCGGACATGCGCCGGTATGCTGGAAAATATTCTGTCCAAGGGTCTGGTCCGGCAGAAAACACAGAACCATCATTTTGGTATTCTTTAATATTCACAGATCTCGATTCCCAACATATTGCCAAGAGCGGTCAATTCCGCCTTGACATCCTGGTATATCACAGCAAAATGCGGTTCAAAACCTGCTTTCACGCTCCGTGTAACAACTTCCTTTACGGGGGAGTCCGCTTTGACCACCACGCTGGTTCCGGTAAATTGTTTTGGCTTGGAAAGGGCAGAACCATTTAACAGAAAGAAACGGAAGGTGCCGTCCGGCTTCCGGCCGATCCGGAACACGGTAACCGCCCCGCACTCTTTGCAGCCAAAATCCTGGCAGGGGCCGATCTTCCGGTTGGGATGTACGCCTACACAGGCACCGGTATTTTCACTGGCCAGAGAGCAGGCCGCCATACCGCAGTGCCAGTAAGTGAGTGTGTTCTCCTGTTCATCCAGGGACACCGGGTCGCCGAAGAATACCGCCTGGCCGGAAAGTTTCATTCCTATGTACATGGATAGCGCGCCGTAGATATCCGCCTCACAGCTGGCGGCGATGTGTTCATCATTGAGCAGGGATAAAACGGAACAGACCGGCGTGCCGTAGCTGGTAAAGAAGTCCGGCCAGCAGCGGGAAGCAAGCGCTCCAATCCCGTGAGCGGTAACGTATTCCTTATAAGCTCTATAAAGTCTGGCAAACCCCATTCTGTTTTCTGCCGGTGTCTTTTCCAGGCCGCACATTTGCCGGGAGGCCTCTTCCAGATAAGGAAAACATTCTTCCTCTTCGTAACTTTTCGCAGCGTCAATCAATTCTCTTGCTTCTATGGATTCCAAAGTCACGCCAAACACCTTAAGCAGCTCCAGATCCAGAGCGCGCCCGAAGCCAAACCCCTGGGGCGTATGGCCGATTGCAGCCATTTTCAGAGATTTCATGGAATATAGAACTTGTGCTGCACAAATGCAGACGGATAATTGACGCTTGACCTCTTCTTCATCCGGCGATCCGAAAATATACTCGAAATTATTGTGCTCCAGTCCGGCCATGGCATTGGCTGCCGAATAGGCGCCGGTAAGGGAATTTAAACGAAGCCGTCCTCCATCGATGATTGGTTCCCGCAGTGTCCACAGCAGTACCGGACAGTCGAAACGCTTCAGAATTTCACTGGCATAGGCAGAATTTGCAAAGGTTACATTCTGCAGGATCATAAGATGGGGATTGATCCGGTCTGCATATTCACACAGATCCTCAAGGGATAGCAGCATTTTGTCCGGATAAACCCCGCTGGTTGTAAGGGAAGAGATGACCTTCACTGACTTTTCAAATTCTTTTTGGGCGCTTTCCAGATGGAAAGTCGGAACCCCAATCGGTATGTACGCTACCTGGAAATTTGTCATATAAAATACCTTCCTCGTCTGATTTTATTTTTTAAAGAGTTTAAAATAATTGAAACGGTGAGAAATAATAGTGGCTTTTCTACAGTATACCATTTTATAAAGATATTTTCAATTATTAATTAAAACTCTTAATAAAATACTATTGACACTCCCTATAAACTCCAATATAATGTGAATATACAGAGAAAAATAGTGGAAAATAGAAAAGTTAAAACTGTTAATCAGATGATTTGCCCGGATGGCGGGAGGAAAGGTGGCACTATGGTTGACAAATTCACATTTCACATGCCTACAACGGTGTGTTTTGAAAATGGAATTGCAAAAAAGGTGAAAGATTACATAGCGGGAGAAAATGTCTGTATTATTTCAGACCCTTTTCTGTTTGAAAATGGAACGGCACAGGCGATCGGCGCGGCAATGGAAGGCAAAAAGGTAGTTTATTTCAGCAAAATTGAGCCGAATCCTTCCTGCGAAAGCGTGGATGAAGCGGCAAAATGCATAAGGGAAGCCAAAGCGGACTGTGTGATCGGTCTTGGCGGGGGAAGTTCCCTGGACGTATCCAAGATGGCGGCCTGCCTGGGAGATAATGAGGGCAGTATCTATGACTATTACGGAGGCGGGAATAGAACGCTTAAAAAAAGAAAGACACAGCTGATCTGTATCCCTACCACTGCCGGCACGGGAAGTGAAGTGACCAACGTAGGTGTGTACACGAACAAAATGGCAGGAATCAAAATGCCCATGGTCAATCAGGAATTCTGGCCGGATTATGCGCTGATCGACGGGGAACTGACGGTCAGCCTTCCGCCGTGTGTCACAGCTTCTACCGGGATGGACGCGTTCTGCCATGCCATTGAGGCGTATTGGAACAAGGAATCCCTGCCGGTCTGTGACATGCTTTCTATGGGAGCGCTGAAAAGTATATTGGAACATATGAAGACCGCATATGACCATCCGGAGGATCTGAACGCCCGCGGGGCAATGATCACAGCCAGCCTGATAGCCGGTATTTCTTTCAGCCAGACCAGGACGACCGGTATCCATGCGTTGAGCTTCCCCCTTACGACGGAGTTCGGCGCCAACCATGGCACGGCTTGCTCGATCACCCTTCCGGCATTTATACGAATAAGCAGGGAACAGGCCGGAGAAAAAATGCAGCAGCTCTGCAATTATCTCGGCTATCCGGATGTGGAAGCGCTGGCAGACGGGGTGGAAGAGTTGATGAAGAGTATGGGAATGCCGGTAAGGCTGTCCCAGATCGGTGTCAGGGAAGAGGACCTTGAGCATATTGCGCAGGTGGGTTTATCCGCGGCGATTATTCAGCTGACGCCGGCGGTCATGAACGAAAAGACGGTATATGAATTACTCAGATCCATTCTTTGATTCTTTTTTTACTTAATTATTTAAAAGGTTTAATAAAATGAATGGAAAGACAGAACTTGGAAAGCAACTGAAACACACAATATTTCAGGAGGAGAGGAAATGCCAGAGAACAGAATAGAAATGCTCAAAAATCGTGCGGATGAGATCCGAAAGCTTACAATCCGATCCATTGGTAGCCTGGGGACCGGCCATATTGGAGGGGCGCTTTCCCTGTGTGAAGTACTGGCGGCGCTTTATTTTGAAGTGATGAATATAGATCCAAAGGATTCCAAAAAGCCGGACAGAGACCGCTTCGTCTTATCAAAAGGTCATGGAGGGCCCGCACTTTATGCCGCTCTGGCTCTCAGAGGATTTCTTGCGGAGGAGGAACTGGACACTTTAAACCGTCCGAACACCCACCTGCCCAGCCACTGCGATATGCGCCTTACCAACGGAATCGATATGTCCACCGGCTCCCTGGGGCAGGGCTTTTCCGCGTCTGTGGGGATGGCGCTGGCGGCACAGCTGGATCAAAAGGAACTGTATGTGTATTCCATCATCGGAGACGGGGAAAGCCAGGAAGGGCAGGTCTGGGAGGCAGCGATGCTGGCCGGAAGCCGGAGGCTGGACCACCTCATAGCGTTTACGGATTACAACAAAATGCAGATTGATGGTTATATCGAAGAAGTCAACGGACTGGAACCCCTGGACAAAAAATGGGAAGCCTTTGGTTTCCATGTACAAAGTATCAATGGCCACGATATCGCAGAGATTCTGTATGCAATCGACAATGCTAAGAAAATAAAGGGAAAACCTTCGATGATCCTTTTGAACACCATAAAGGGGAAAGGCGCTTATTTCTGCGAGAACCAGGTCGCTTCCCACAATATGAATATTACGGAAGACATGTGGAAAAAGGCCGTAGCACTACTGGAGAGGGAGGGATGAAACGATGACAGGAATAAAGGAAGCGGTGGCAGCAGGAAAGAAGGAAGAACGATGGTTAAGAGAGACCTATGTGGATCTACTGATCGAGGCAGGTGCGCAAAACCCGGATATCGTCATTCTGGAAGCCGATCTCATGAAGGCAGCGGGTACCATACGTTTTAAAGAACGGTTCCCACAGCGCACGATCAATGTAGGAATCGCCGAGGCCAATATGATGTCGGTAGCGGCAGGAATGTCCGCTATGGGAAAAATCCCCTTTACCCATACCTTTACGCCGTTTACCACCAGAAGAGCCTGCGACCAGGTGACGTTATCCATAGCCTACGCAGGGCTGAACGTGAAAATGATGGGAAGTGACCCCGGCGTCACGGCCGAACTGAACGGCGGTACCCATATGAGCATGGAAGATATGGCGGTCATGAGAAACATTCCGGGAATGGTGATCTACGAGCCGGCAGACAGCGTGCAGCTTCGGAAAATATTCCCTCAGATCGTCTCCCACTATGGGCCGGTCTATATCCGGCTGCTCCGCAGAAACGCTGTATCCATCTTTGAGGAGGATCAGGAGTTCACCCTGGGAAAAGGCACTGTGATCAAGGAAGGAACCGATGTCACCATACTGGCGACCGGGATCATGGTGGCGGAAGCAGTGGAAGCGGAAAAGGAACTGAAAAGAGAGGGGATCGACGCGGAAATTATTAATATTCATACACTGAAGCCTCTGGATGAAGAATTAGTGTTACAAAGCGCCAAAAAGACAAAAGCCGTCGTGACCGCAGAAAACCACAGTGTGATCGGAGCGCTGGGAGGGGCGGTCAGTGAATTCCTGTCCGGAACCTGCCCGGTTCCGGTGATCAGGGTCGGCGTGCAGGATCACTTCGGGGAAGTCGGATTCACTGAATTTCTGCAGGAGAAATACGGATTGACAAAAAAGGAAATCGTTGCCGCCGCAAGAAAGGCAATCCAAATCAGGAGGGAACAGGAATGAAAAAGATTGTGATCGGATCAGACAAATCAGGATTTATTTTAAAAGAGGCGGTCAAAGCGCATCTGGCCGAAGCAGGATATGAGGTGGAAGACTGCGGGACAAAAAATATGGATGAGCCGATGCCCTATTTTCAGGTGGCACCCATCCTGGCAAAAAAGATACAGGACCAGGAATATGAGAAAGGCATCCTCATCTGCGGAACAGGGATGGGAATGGCGGTAGTGGCCAACAAATTCAGGGGTGTCTATGCCGCTGTCTGTGAAAGCACCTACGCGGCCAGAATGTGCCGTGCGGTAAATGATGCCAACGTACTGACCATGGGGGGCTGGGTGACGGCCGACGTACTGGGCTGTGAGATGGCGGACGTATTTTTAGACACCGGATTTACCCAGGGACTGGAAGAGTGGAGACAGGAATTCCTCCGAAATGCAAGAGAGGAAGTTTTCTCGCTGGAAGAACAGATCTATACTGCAAAAGCAAAGTGAGCGGAATTGATTACAAACATAGAGCAGAGGGAAAGGAGCAGCTATGAAATATTTTTTAGACAGTGCCAGATTAGAGGAAATTGAATACGCCTATGACAACTATTGTATCGACGGGGTGACCACCAACCCGAAGCATATCAAAATGAGCGGAAAGCCTTTTATGAAGGTGGTGCGGGATATTGCGGCCTGGATCGAAAAAAAGGGACTTCAGGGCATAGACCGGTTCCCGGTATCCTTCGAGATCAATCCCCATCTGGAAACATGGGAAGAGATGGTAAATGCAGCCAGGGAAGTATCCTCCCATTCCCCTAACTACGTGATTAAAATCCCCTGCTGCGAACAGGGGCTGATCGCTGCGAAGAAGTTGGAAGAATCCGGTATCCGAACGAATGTAACACTGGTATTCAGCACGTCTCAGGCCATACCGGCCGGGAAACTGAACGCAAAGTTCGTATCCCCCTTCGTGGGCTGGAAAGAAAACAGCGGCGACAGTGGGGACTACATACAGAATATAATAGAAGTTTATAAAAACTACAATTTCCAAACTGAGATCATCGTCGCGGCAGTGCGCAACGGCAGGCAGATCGGAGATTTTGCGGCGATGGGAGCGGATATCGTAACCTGTGGCCTGGATGTCTATAAGGCAAGCTTCGAGCATCCCTTTACTACCTATGGGCTGGAAATCTTCCGGGATGCCTGGGACAACACCGTCCAGGAATAACAGCCATTATGGGAGGGGACTGGCATCTTTCGGCAGTAAAGCGAAACCGCAGGCAACTGCGCAGAGAAAGGGGCCTGTCCCCGGATGCCGGTCTATTATAGGAAAAAAGAATCTGTTCCCTGGATGTGTGATTAGGCGAATCAACATCCGGGGACAGTCCCCTCTCATATGACCAGATATATTAAAAAATGCGGCTGTGCGGCCTGGCTCTGGTGATAATATCACTAGAGAAATTGAAACGGTACAGCCATGCAGAAACGAGGTAAAAGATGAGCGAATACTTAGGAAAATTACACGAAACGGCTATACGTTTCCCGAATACGGATATCTGGATGGATTCGTGCGGGGAAGAAGAATTGAATTACGGACTGGAACGGGGAATCGTGGGAGCTACCAGTAATCCGATCATTGTCGGCAGCGTGATCAAAAATGAGCTTGCCACATGGGAACCCAGGATCCGCGCGTTGATCGCTGAGAATCAGGAGGCGGACGAGGACGAGATCGCCTGGATGCTGATCGATGAAATCGGGGCCTTGAGAAGCCAAAAGCTTCTTCCCGTCTTCCATAAGTTCCACGGAAAAAAAGGCCGATTGTCCATCCAGACCAATGCCAAATACTACCGGAACACCGCAAAAATGGTAAAACAGGCATTACACCTGAATTCCCTGGGTGAGAACATGCAGATCAAGATGCCGGCCTGTGAGGCGGGAATAGCGGCAATGGAAGAAGTCACATACCAGGGTGTCAGTATCAATGCCACCGTTTCCTTCACCGTAGCCCAGGCAGTCTGCGTGGCCGAAGCCGTGGAACGCGGGCTGGAGCGCAGAAAAGCAGAAGGCCTGCCGGTTGACCACATGGCGCCGATCTGTACCATCATGATCGGAAGGACCGACGACTGGATGAAAGAATACATAAAGAAGACAGGAATGGTTGTAGAACCGGAAGCGCTGGAATGGGCCGGTGTCGCTGTCATGAAAGAAGCATACCGTATATTCAGGGAAAGAGGCTACACCACCCGTCTTCTGACCGCGGCTAACCGCAACCAATACCACTGGTCTGAATTTATCGGAGGGGATCTGGCCCAGACGATCAACTATTCCTGGCATAAACGTTTAAACGCCTGCCAGGTAGAAGTAAAAGATCGGATCCATGAGCCGGTAAAAGAAGAATACTTAAGGGAACTAAACCGTATGGAGGAGTTCCACAAAGCCTTCCATGAAAATGGAATGCGCCCCTGTGAGTTCGAGACCTACGGAGCATTCCAGGCGACCCTTGACACCTTCATTGCCGGATACGATGATCTGTGCAGGCTGATCCGGGGCTATATGATATACCCGCTGCCGGCCCCCGAGCCGGTTCAGTCCCAGTCAGCAGCGTCCGCCCAGGCAGAAGCGCAGTTTAAACAGCGCGGACAGCTATGATAAAACCAAAGCAAACCCTGCCGTTACTGCTGCTGGCCCTCATCTGGGGAAGCTACTATGTGGCCAGCCAGAAAGCGGTACAGGGACTGAGCGTATTTTCCGTAGGAATCGTAATCCGCTTTATTACCCTGATCCTATTAACCATCCTGATGTGGAAAAAAGGGGAACTCAAACAACTGTTACACACAAAAGGTGTAATCGTCCGGCTCATCCTGATCGGCTGTCTCGGCTTTCTTCTGGACCTGACCGCCTTCATAGGCCTGTCCCTGTCAGCAGCCGGAATCGGCACCGCCCTGTTAAAATGCGATATCATCTTCGTAAACCTGATATCCGTCATCATCTACAAAGAGCGCTTCACAAAATTCGACTGGGCCTACACCTTCGTGATGCTCTTTGGCGTGTTCCTGGTCATGGACGTAGATTTTGGCAGCTTAAGCCTGGGAGGCCGCGGTGACATCTTCTTTATCCTGAGCGCCCTGTTTGTATCCATCAACGCATTCGTCATAAAGAGCGTCCAGCTGGACAAAAAAAATCCAATAGCCGACAACGTGGTAGCCTACTACAACAACATCGTTACCATGATCCTGTTCACCATCGCGACCATCCTAATGGGACGTCTCGGAGAACTCAAAATCCTGGTCCAGGACAAATCCACATTAATGGCAGCGCTCCTGGCCGGCCTGGGGCAGACCCTGGTCTACATCGTTTACTATTACAACCTGCGGCGGTTCCCCGTCTGGATCGTAAAAGTATTCCTTCTCCTGATGCCGATCGTCTCCACCCTGATCTGCTTTGTACTCTTCAAAGAAAAGCTGGCTCCCATGCAGCTTCTGGGAATCACAGTCGTGCTGGCCGGCGCCTTTGGAATCCTGATGGAACAGAAGAAGAAAGCGGCCTGTCCTGTAAACGGCTAACTCCGAAGATGGGAGAACCTCTTATTCGCAGGTCCTGAAACAAACTCGCCAAAGCCGGCTCGGGATTGGCAGTCATGGGCTTTTTATCGCCAAAGGCCGGATCAGGATCGGCATTCCTGGGCTCTTACCGGGAGTTAGGTAAAAGCCTGGTAACCGGAATGCCCGCAACAGCTTAAAAATAAGTTTGCGGGCATTCCGGTTATCAGGCTATACCCAACTCCCGGAAAGAACCCATTCCTATATAAAAGGAACCACCGTGAAATGAATAAGTCCTATATAAAAGGGACCATCGTGAAATAAATAAGTCATACCAAATATGGAACATGACTGCAGTTACCCATCAACATCCGGTATGCAAATTCTATTTCCAGATAGCCCTTATGAATTATAAGAATGGTTTTGTTTATAGTCCCTTTTGTCTTAATAAGCCTGTCTACGTGTTATATTCAAGGATCGTTTAATCCGGCCAACTCCACAAATTCACGCAGTGACGATGCTTTCTTCGCCGCCTTCAGCCAGCCGTCCAAAACAGACGGATCCTCTTCCTCCTTGATTTTATCAGCCAGCTGAGTTGTCAGGGAATCCCCCTCCAGTAATAACAAAAGGGCTTCCCTTTTCCCTTCCTTTTTCCCTTCAATCTTCCCTTCCTCTTTCGCCTCACTCCGGTTCACTTCGATATCCAGTTCCCGGCTGTATTCCGTCATCAGCATATTTTCCACCTCCGAACCATGTTCCTCCAGATAATCCTTCAGCACGTTCTCCTCTTTACTTTTAATTATAGCCCGGCGGATCGCTTCCTGCAATGGAAAACTCTGCTGATAAGACCGAACCAACTCCACGAAATAACTATAATCCAAAAGTGCCGGACACTTTTGCAGAAATTCCGGATTCTCATTATAATTAATATTAATCATCCGTACCCTTAATTCCAGTTCCGGTTCCCCTGCCTTCTTTATATACGCATCCGATAATTTCAAAACAGACTCCCGCGGCATTTTTGCCAGGCCATTATAAAATATTACATACTGAGGATTAGGCAGGCGTATTTGTTTGGTCGCATATAATCCTGTGCCTTTCGTTAGCTTTTCATACAACCTGGCTATGTACAGAAGACCCCGCAGGGGCATATTCGGATTATAGGTGCTCTGATGCTCATACAGCGACAGTTCTTCCTGACACATCAAAAATGACACATCATTTTTCATATTCATGTACAGCACATTCTCCAGGGTATTTACCTGAAGCTCTTCCGAGTTGTCATAATCAGTTCCGCAAACAGCATTATACAGCTGGAGCAGCCGATTACGTTCAGAAAACAGATGGATAAACATACGGTCCTTATAGGCCTTAACAGGTTCCGCATAATCAGACATAGACAAAAACCTCCTTTTCGGCATCTTTAAAATTAAAATTCTCCAACTCAAACAGGGAAAACACTCGGCAGAATTGCCTCATAAGAAAATAAATAAATATAGGAAATAAACTTTTATATCTATCAATAATGAAAGATTTCTTAATAAATTGCAATAGAATAAAGATTAAAATTTTATAAAAGAAATATAAAATCACTATTTCCAGCGATTAATAAATAGGATTCTATTAAATTATTCCAACAGACAGCCTGACTCCCTACCTATACAGCACCACACCCTATAAGAACATACCTATACAGCATCACACACCCTATAAGAACATGAAAAAAAGCTTATCGAAAAGCAGGGAGGAGAGAGAAAGGGCGTATCCGGTGGGAAGCCGGCGGCAAATCTCGTGGGGCCAAATCACTTGAGGCCGGGCCTTAGAACAGCTTACGCAGAGGGCAGGAGAACCTCGCAGGGCCTGGAACACTGTCCGAGCCGCCCTTTGGCGAGTTTGTTCCGGGCCCTGCCAATAAGAGGTTCTCCTGCCTTCGGAGTTAGCCGTTCTTAGGTCCGGCCGAAGTGATTTGGCCCCACGAGATTTGCCGCCGGCTTCCCATCGGATACGCCCTTTCCCTCTCCTCCCGGCCCAAAGTAAACTCAGCCCATAGTAACCCCAGCCTTAAGTACCCATCCTTGCATATTCAACAAAAGTTAAAGCAAATGTCCGCCCGACTCAAAAAAGCGGTTAATGATCGTATAAGCTGGTCCGATCGTCTCCAGCTCCAGGTTAAAGTGGCTGAACGAGACGCGTTCATTGACGGAAAAGGACTTCAGATTCTGGTTCAGCACTTCGCGGAATCGGGCGCTCTCGAAAAGCTCACCGTATAAAATGACGGAGGAGGGATCCAGAATACAGATCGAGTTCTTGATGGCCAGGGACAGATAATAAATCACCTTCTCCATGGTTTTGACAACGGGAGGGTCATTCTGCTCGTAAGCTTCCACAAGCGCTTCGACTGTGAATTTCTCGGGATTCCCATCCAGAAGTTCATAGAGGATCGGGGTGTTTTCTTTGGAAAAGACTTCTGAGATAGAACGCTCTATGGAGGTATAGCTGGCTATGGTTTCCAGACAGCCGTGATTTCCGCAGATGCAGGCGAGACCATCGGGTTCCACGATCAGATGGCCCAGCTCCATGGATTTATAGTCGAAATCATGGGTGGTGTGCCGGTAATTCAGTCTGGCCGCGCCGACGCCGGGGCCGTATTTTACAAAGAGCATATTATCCAGATATTCCCGCCGGGATAAAAATGCTTCGCCATGGGCCAGCGCACAGATGTTGTTGGTGAGTACAATCGGTATTTGCAGGGCTTCTTCCAGATAACCGGTCACCGGTACATTTTCTTCCCAGATTCCGTAGGATTTCACACTGATCCCCTGACGGGATTTTACGATACCGTTTACGCAAACACCAATCCCCAGTAGAGTCCTTCCGCCTAAGATCTTATCATCCGCTAACAGGCTGGTGACACTTTGGCAGAGCTTTGCGAGTATCTTGGCAGAATCGTAATAACAGTCTGCCGTTAGCACAGTGTCTTCAAACAGGATCGTGTTTTTCAGATCCATACACATAATGCGGAATTTGTGTTTGCTGATATAAACGCCGATTGCCGCGAATTTTCTGCCGCGTATTTCTAATAGGATTTCTTTTCGCCCTTTACGTCCGACATTAGAGGATTCATAGCTGCTTTCTTCCAAAAGCCCTTCCTCGATCAGGTCGTTGGTTATCAGTGTGATAGCTGCCGGAGTAAGTCCCAATGCGGTGGCGATCTCCTTTCTGGAAATACTGCCATTTTGATAAATCAGCCGGAGAATCGAACCTCGGTTCTTTTTCTTGACATCCAGCATATTAATTCCATTTGTTTCCGCCATAGTACATACCCTCTTCATAGAAATGTATTTATTTATAAGAGTTTCGCAAGCGAAACTTTATTTTATTTCATAGGAAAGTGCTCCTATGAAATAAAAAACGCTCCGCGGGGATCGCACTGCGGTGGAAAAGAAGATGCCGCTTGCGCGGCCCGCCGCAGGCGGAGAGTTTCGCAAGCGAAACTCTTTTTCATTATAATTTGATCTGCAGATTTTCCCCGTCGATACCGACATAAGCGCCTTTGGAGGCAGGGACGCTGTCCGGATGGGCAATGAGCCATTTGTTTTTCATCCAGATTAGTTGGTCCTCCGGCGTGCGCGCTTCGGGCAGAGAAGGAAGCGGCTCGTTGGTTCCGGCTGTCAGGACAATGATACTTTTAAACCCTTCCTGATTTACCCGGCAGGGGGCAAAGTGAAGGGTGGTGGCGTAGAGCTCCACCGCTGTACCGCATGGTACGTAAAAAGCTGTGACCTGATCGGCTGAAAGATGATTGCCCCGGATCTGACGCGCGTCGCATAAAAGCAGGACGAGGTCCGTGGCTGCGATATCAAGCTCGGAGCATTTGTGGTATTCCAATGCGTTCAAACGGTCGGTCGTACCGTTGCAGTAGCCAATCTGGGCTGGAATTCCCGCGTAAAAATGGGAGGTCATAAGCGATGCGAAATCTGTGTTCATCAGGTCGGGATCGGATGCGATATAGGTATTTCCGTTTTCCGGAACCGCCTTATTTTCCATGACCGCAAGGACTTCTTCCAATGGATAGTCTGTGATGATACGGCCGTATGGTTCAAATGCAGCGTCCGTAACCGGATAGAAAGAAATACCCGGATTTTTTTCTTTTAATTGTTCAAAGCGCATAATCATCGGATCCTTTCTTTAAATAATTAAGTATTTTAAATGACATGGGTAAATTGAATCTACAATAGATAAAACATTAAGTTCATCATAACAAATTCAAGCTATATTTGCAATTGAAAATGAGAAATTATCATGGGAATTGAATATTGATTAAAATATTTAACAAAAAATGAAAATGTCTATTTACAATTGTCTATAAATACTATATAATCATGCTTGTAAGGGAAAACGTATAACGAATTGTACAGCACTGTCAGAGAAAATAGGGATGAATTGTTCAATGTTATATGGCTTTCCTAAAATTTTACCTATTAAATTAAAACATTTAATTAAAAAGGAAAATCAAGAAAAAGGAAACGGTGAGAAAGGAAGGTATTGCTTTATGAAGAAAAGATTTCTGGCATTGGCGTTGACGGTTGTATTGGGGATTAGCTCGCTGACAGGATGCGGGGGAAAAGAAGAACCGGCGGACAGTGGTGCGAAGAGTGAAGCCGGTACAGAGACGAAAGAAACTCCGGCCCAGACAGAAGGAACCGGCTCCGGGGAAATGGTCACTTTGAACTTTCCGAATATCTGGGTGGGCACGGACAGCAAGGCGGAAGTATTTGGCAAGATGATTGCCGGCTTTAATGAGCAGTATAAAGGACAGTATGAGGTGAAGGTGGAGGAGCAGACCGATTATGACGCTTACCGGGATAAGATCCGTACGCTGATATCCACCGGCGCCGCACCGGATATTTTTACGGTTGACAGTATGGCGGATCTGACGCTGTTTGCAGAATCCGGCAAAATAATGGATACCACTTCCTATGTGGAGGGGAATCTGGCCGACCGGTTTGTGGAGAGTGCGATTGACAATGCGAAAATAGGCGGCGTATGTTATGGCGTACCTTACGAGATGGCCGTGGTTCCATTCATGTATAATCAGAAACTTATGGATGCGGCTGGGATTACGGAATTACCCGCTTCTTTTGAAGATTTCTTCGCGGATTGTGAAAAATTAAAAGAAAGCGGCGTATTCCCTGTCACGCAGATGACCAATGATAATGCCTGGACTTCTATGCTTTGGTATTCCTACGCGCTTGCAGCCTGCGGCGGGGCGGATGTCTATGAAAAAGGACTGGATGATGAAGCATTTGTGAAGGCAGCGGAAATTCTCAAGAAAATGTTTGACTACACCTCCTCCGATGCTGTGGGAGCGGACGCCAGCGTGGTAAACGGTCATTTCTTCAATGAGAGGGCTGCCATTTATACAAACGGAAGCTGGATTCTCGGCCGTATCAAAACAGAAGGCGCAGAAGGGCTCTATGATAACCTGTCGATCAGCCCGGGATTATCCATAGATGGGAAAAACGGCGGGGCATATGTAAACTCGGTATTGGCTTACATCGTACTGGGAAAACAGGAGGATCCGAACAAGCAGGCGGCTGCCGAAGCATTCTTAGAGTACATAACCGATCCCGACCGGGTTCTGGAGCTGTCCAATTCCTCAGGAGCCATGTTTGCCATCAGCTATGATGCCACGAAGATTACCGACCCGTTACAGTCGGAGATTATGGAGCAGAGCAAAGCGGCACCGTTTATGATCCCCTATTTCAACGCAGCTATGCCGACAGCGGTAGCCAACGCATTCCCAAGCGCTTTGGAATCCCTGGTATTGGGTGATGTGGATGAACAGGGCTTCGTCGATCTGTTAAAGAGCGCCCAATAAGAGAAAAACAGATGTATCATCATTTCCCGCCTGCCGGTGGCCGCGTGCCGCCTTGCAGGCGGGTTATATAAAGGGGGTCAATTATGAAGCATAAGAGACAAAACACGGTGGGTATTATTCTTTTTTTACTTCCGGCGCTGTTTCTGTTTATCGTCTTTTTTGTTTTTCCAATTCTGTTTGTCGGCGTCATGAGCTTATTTGACTGGAATGGAATTACAGACGCCGGATTTGCCGGGTTGCAAAACTATGCGAAAATATTCAGCGATAAGGTATTCTGGCGGAGCCTTCGGAACAATGTCATCTGGGCGTTATCCGCCTGCTTTATCCAGGTGCCTCTGGCATTGTTGATGGCTTTGATTCTTTCGAAGAAGCCGAAGTTCTGGAAGTTCTTCCGAACGGTCTACTTTCTGCCCCAGGTAATCTCCGGTATCGCCATCGCCACACTCTGGTCAGCGGTCTACAACAGTGAATTCGGTCTGCTGAACGGAATCTTAAGAGCGGTGGGGCTGGGGGATCAGGCGAAAAACTGGCTGGGCAATCCAAGTACCGCATTCATCTGCGTCCTGATCTACGGATTGTTTTACATAGGGTATTACATGGTGATTATGATGGCCGGTATCACGGGAATCGATCAGACCTATTATGAAGCGGCCCGGATCGACGGGGCCAATGTGTTCCAGACGGATATCCATATCACCATACCACTGATCAAATATTCGCTGTCCACCTGCGTGACCCTGGCCGCGGTATTCGGCCTGCGTACGTTTGAACAGGTTTACCTGCTCACAAACGGCGGCCCGGCAAACCGGACTTCCGTCCTGGTGCTCTATTTGTATAACCAGATGCGCAACAACAATTACGGCGGAGCCAACGCGTCCAGCGTTATGCTGATCTTAACCGGCGCTCTAGTCATCGTATGCATACGGAAAATGTTCTCATCCCGGGATGAGTAGGAGGGGGATCAGATGGTAAAAACAGCAAAGAAAAATAAAATACATGAGCAGCTGACACCGAAAACAGCGGTTCTGAAAATTGTAAAATGGTTTATGATCTTGTTTTTCGGGATTTATACCCTGTTTCCTCTGGTCTGGCTCTTTGTCACGTCACTGAAGACAAATGCGGAATACTTTGATAATCCGTTTTCGCTGCCGGCAGTGATCCAGTTTCAGAATTACGTGAATGCGTTTTCCCAGGCCAATCTGGGGAGGATGATTATCAACTCCATCACGGTTTCCGTGATTGCCACTTTTATCAATATCATGGCGGCGGCCATGGCATCCTACGCCATTTCCCGTTTTCAGTTCAAGGGAAAGGAAGCGATCTTCGCGATGTTTTCCGCCGGTGTTATGGTGCCGCTGAACGCGCTGATGGTACCATATTTTACTATTTTCAGCAGAGCGGGTTTACTGGATTCCCTGAATTCCCTTCGGATTCTGTATGCGGCCATAGGGCTGCCGATGTCGGTCTTTATCGTCCGTGGGTTTATGGATTCATTTCCGAAGGAGATTGAGGAGGCTGCTTATGTGGATGGCTGCGGATTCTATGGGAGGTTCCTGCGTATCGTGCTGCCGCTGACCAAGACAGGGCTTGTGACTGCCGCTACCTTCCAGTTCCTGACCTGCTGGAATGAATTCGTCTATGCCAACCTGCTGACTTCCTCGCCGGCCACCAAGACGATCCAGATCGGAATCCGTTATTTTACCAATCAGTTCACAACAGACTATGTTTCGATGTATGCGGCGATCGTGATCGCTATTATACCGAGTATTATCGGGTACATGCTGTTCCAGGAACAGATTATATCAGGCCTGACCAGCGGAGCGGTGAAAGGTTAGGTACCATGGAGATTATTCATGTAAACATACTGGAAGATGGGGAAATTCTGGAGAATTTCTTTATCAGGACAAGGAATGGGTTGATTCAGGATATTGATACCATGGAACATTACCGAAGGATTCAGGAAGAAGTCCTTGACGGGGAACATCAATTCCTGTGTCCCGGTTTTATAGATATACATAATCACGGTGCAGTTGGATTCGACGCGATGGATGGGACAGCGGAAGCGCTGGCCGGGATCGCCGGTTTTCATTTCCAGAACGGGGTGACCTCCTTTCTGGCGACGACGATGACCGCTCCGCTTAAACAGGTTAAAAAACTGGCGGACCTGCTGGAGGGCGGGCTTAAGACAGACGCGGACATACTGGGCATCCATATGGAAGGGCCGTTTCTTTCGGAAAGAAACAAGGGAGCACAGCCAGGGCAGTATCTCCTGAGACCACAGGAGGAGCATTTCAGGATACTGGATGAGATGAAACCATGGATCCGGCTGATTACAGTATCGCCGGATGTGCCCCATATCGGATTATTACTGGAATATTGCAGAGTGAATGGGATTACGGTCTCGGGCGGTCATGACGGGGCCATTGATGAAGAAATCTACCGGGCTGTGGAAGGCGGCATGAAAAGCGTGACGCATCTGTACTGCTGCAGTTCCACCATTTCCAGAAGGCAGGATGCCGTGAAGCACATCGGTCTTACGGAAATCGGCCTGGAGGACGACCAGTTATATGCGGAGGTGGTAGCGGACGGGCATCATATACCTGCGGCTTTATTCCGGCTGATCTATAAATGTAAAGGTTACCGGAAAATATGCCTCGTCTCCGATGAAATCCGGGCGGCAGGCCTGGGGGAAGGGGAATTCATGCTGGGCAGCGGGGAACATGGGGTTCCGGTTACTGTAACAGATGGGATCGCCTTATTAAAGAGTGAGAATGTATATGCCGGGAGCGTGACGCCGATCAGCCGGATGGTGGAGCAGCTGACGGCATCTGGGGCTGTCCCGATCGGGCAGGCATGCTATATGGCTTCCTCTGCGCCGGCGGAACTGCTTGGCCTAAGAGACCGGGGGCATATCCGGGAAGGCTGCGCAGCTCATTTTAACATACTGGATCGGGAAGGGCGCCTGCGCAGAACCATAAAAGAAGAGATATAACTTTATAGAAGAGATATAACTATTTAAGTAAAAAATGGAAAAAGAAGACAGTCTCAAACAGAGAAGGGAGGAGAAAGATTTGAAGCCATTTGAAGAGATTACAAAAGAGGAGTTAGGGATCGGCAGCCCCATCGCGCTTAAGATCGTGGATACGGAGGAAGATATCTATTATCATATGGCGCTTGACATGTTTGAACATATCACAGCAAATAATCAGGCGGGTAAGAACACCGTTTTTATCGTACCGGTGGGTCCGGTGGGACAGTATAAAAAGCTTGCGTGGCTCTGTAATAAAAACAGGGTGAACTTAAAAAATGTCTGGTTTTTCAATATGGATGAGTATCTGGATGATCAGGACCAGCCGATTCCGCCCACCCATCCCTTAAGCTTCGAGGGATTTATGAACCGGGAATTTTACGATGTGATGGAGGAGGAATTAAATATTCCGGCCGAACAGCGCATTTTTCCGAAACCAGGGAGGGAGGACGAGATCTTCAGGCTGATGCAGGAAGCCGGCGGCGTGGATGTGGCCTACGGCGGGATTGGGATCAACGGTCATATCGCGTTTAATGAACCTCCGGAAGAGGAGGTGCCTTATGAGGTATTCCGGGAATATAAGACACGGGTGTTAAGCCTCACCAGGGAAACCCGGACGGTGAACGCCATCACCGCGGCCAACGGATATATTGATTATATACCGCCGCGCTGCATCACCGTGGGGATGAAGGAGATCCTGTCGGCCAGGGAGATCCGTTTTTATATGAACCGTATGTGGCAGAAAGGGATAGTCAGGAAGATCCTGCACGGGAAAGTGACTTCCTGCGTACCGGCTTCCCTGTTCCAGAACCACCCGGATGCCAGGCTTACGATCACTTCTTATGTAGCGGAACCGCCGGTGGGACAGCTGCGTTAAAGATTATAGGATAAGCCGTGACCACGGCAGGAGGGGATATTATTATGGAAGCGATAAAAACAGCCGTAATCGGTGTCGGGATGATGGGATATTCCCAGATCAGGAATTGTCTGGAGCCGCTTACGGATTATGATATCACAGCCGTCTGTGAGGTTTATGAACCGAATATCAGAAGAATAGCCGATTATTTTGAGGGAAAGGGCAAAGCGGTTCCGGTTTATCGGGACTACCGGGAACTGCTGGAAAAAGAAGATTTTTCCCTGGCTGTAATCGTCACGCCGGATTATCTGCATGAAGAGATCGCGGCAGCCTGTCTTCGGGCAGGAAAACATATCCGTCTGGAAAAGCCCATGGCCACCACGATGGAAGGGCTTAAGAATGTGCTGGAGGCCTGCCGGGAACACCCGGAGTGTATCGTGCAGATTGGCTATGAGCTGCGCTATGCCGATGTCATTGTGAAGATGAAAAACAGCCTTCCCCAGATCGGCAGTCCGAAAATGATCTGGTGCCATGAGTTCCGTCATCCCTTCTTAAAAAAAGAGGGACTGATCCCGGACTGGATCCGGAAAAAAGCCTATTCCGGAGGGACCCTGCTGGAAAAGAACTGCCATCACTTTGACCTGTTTAATATGATCGCAGATGCGAAACCTCTGCGGGTCTATGCTACCGGGGATAACTCGGTGGAGTACCGGGACACGGATGTACTGGATCACGCGTTTGTCACAGTGGATTATGAAAACGGAATGCGGGCAAATCTGTCCCTGTGTATGTTCAGTCCGGAGTTAAAAGGGCAGAAACATATGCATGCGCTGGAAATCGGGGTCATGGGTGATCAGGGACGGCTGGAAATCCGGGATGATGATCTCTATGTGTGGGACCGGGAAGCCAAGCGGGAGGAGCATTATACTTATCTTCGCGATAATTTTGAAGCGCACAGCGAGGATATCCTTCCTTCCTTAAGGGAACTGGCCCGGTGCATCCGGGAGAAACGGCAGCCGCTTACGGATGTCAGCACGGGACTGAAAAGCGCACTGCTTGCACTGGCGGCGGAGACATCGGCACAGGAGCAGCGGATCGTGACGATTCAGGAGATGGAAGAACGGTACGGAATTTCCTATGACGGGAAACCAGACGGAAGGAAGTACAAAGTTGAAGATCATGAACGTGGAGAAATCGTTTGAATTGTGTGCAGAAGCAGGATGGTATGGTTATAACGTTTTTTTTGATAATCAGATAGGGGAAGAATTCATCCGGGCACTGGCTCCCCTTGGAGAGCTGCTGTACATGGACCAGCTGAAGGCCCCGTTTTTCCGGGTTCAGGGTCCGGGATTCCTGATCAAGGGAGTGAAAGGGAATAACCATCTGCGGATCGGGGTGGAAAACAATGATACACAGATTTTACAGGAGGTATTGAAGAAGCTTTCCTGACATCCGGCTGCCGCATGGGTGCCGCCGAAGAGAATTGGCATAAAGGAACGTACACTTTCATTACTGTTTGGGCTGCCGCCGGGCAGCAGATTGGAGATTCGTATGCAGTTGATAGAGAAGAAAGACGGGTTTGAGGTGTGGCAGGGGAATCGGATTCTGCTTACCCAATCGCCCCAAAATCCTTGTTTCTATGTGGGACGAGGGGAAGAAACTGTGGAGATGTACCGGGGGAATTTTCAAATGGAAGATTATCTGACAGAGAGGATTCCCCTTCGTGAGGCCGTGCGGGAAGAAACTGCAAAACAGGGCGTGTGCCGCTATCGTCTTCAGGACCGGCTTCTGGTGGAAATAGAGGTCGGCCTGGATACGGTTACTTTGAATATTTCCGGAATCATGGATGCGGGGAACCGGCTCTGGATCCGCGTGAACGGGGAGAAGGAGGAATCGGTATACGGCTGTGGGGAACAGATGTCTTATTTTAATCTGCGGGGTCGGCATTTTCCGCTGTGGTCATCGGAACCCGGCGTCGGACGGGATAAAAATACCTATATGACCTGGCGGTGCGACGTGGATAACAAGTCCGGCGGTGATTATTTTAATACAAATTATCCGCAGCCCACCTATCTATCCAGCCGCAGGTATTTTCTGCATGCCGATACGACGGTCTATGCCGACTTCGATTTCCGGCATGAAGAATATCATGAGCTGTCTTTCTGGGGGATACCGGGACAGATCCGGATCCAAGAGGCAGATGATTTCCTGTCGCTGATGGAAAAGGTGACGGCTTATTTCGGAAGGCAGCCCAGGCTTCCGGAATGGGTCTACGATGGGGCCATACTGGGCCTGCAGGGAGGAACGAAACGGGTGTTTGACCTGGCGGAAAAATCTCTGGACAGGGGAATACCGGTTGCCGGTATCTGGTGCCAGGACTGGGAGGGGAAAAGAGAAACCACCTTTGGGAAACGTCTGCAGTGGGAATGGAGATGGGATGAAAAGCTGTATCCATGCCTGCCGGAGAAGATAGAGGAATATGGGAAGAAGGGTATCCGTTTTCTGGGATATATCAACCCATATCTGGTAAAGGACACACCGCTTTACCGGGAGGGGAAAGAGAACGGCTATTTTGCGGTGGACAGTCAGGGCGGTGATTATTTAGTTGATTTCGGAGAATTTGACTGTGGTGTAGTAGATTTTACGAATCCGGACGCTTATGAGTGGTTTAAAGGGATTATTAAGAAAAACCTCATTGGATTCGGATTGTCCGGGTGGATGGCTGATTTCGGAGAATACCTGCCCACCGATGTATGCCTGTTTAATGGAGAATCTGCCATGGTGGAACATAACCATTGGCCTGTCCTCTGGGCGAAATGCAATTATGAGGCCCTTGAAGAAACGGGGAAATTATCGGAACTGGTGTACTTCATGCGGGCGGGAGGTACGGGCAGCCAGAGGTACTGTCCGCTGTTGTGGGCAGGGGATCAGTGTGTGGACTTTTCCATCCACGACGGGCTGGCCTCCGTGATCTGCGCGGCTCTTAGCGCGGCGGTCATAGGGAATGGGCTGCACCACTGCGATATCGGGGGGTATACATCCCTCTATGAGAATGTCAGGACGAAGGAAGTATTCCTGCGCTGGGCGGAGATGGCCGCCTTCACACCGGTGATGCGGACCCATGAGGGAAACCGGCCGGACACCAACTTTCAGTATTATGACGATGAGGATGCGATGAGGGAATTCGCCAGACTGACGAGAATCCATGTGGCATTGGCTCCATATCTGAAGAACCTGGTGGAAGAAAATGCGGCCAGGGGAATTCCGGTACAGCGTCCATTGTTCTTCCATTATGAAAATGATCCAAAGACCTATCAGATACAGACAGAATATTTGCTGGGAGAAGATCTGCTGGTGGCGCCGGTGTATTTATCCGCGAAGGATGAGTGGGAGGTATATCTGCCGGAGGATGAATGGATTCATCTGTGGTCCGGGAAAGAATACCGGAAAGGGAAAATAAAGGTGGCTGCAAAGATGGGGGAGATCCCCGTATTCTACCGGAAGGCCTCCGGTTACCGGCCACTCTTTGAACAGATCGCCGGAAGAGAGGGGACTGGCTCCTTTCGGCAGTAACGTCAGATAGCGGAAAACGAAAAGAGAAAGGTGCCTGTCCCAGGATGCCGGCAGTAGAGAATATCTATTCCAGCCGGCTTCCAGGGACCGGCACCCTCTTTTTGAAGAAGTCGGTTTCCTTTTGATAAATGTTTCGAATTATCCCGATAGTTTTTCCAAAGATCCCGAAAGAATTATGGAAAGGGATCTCTTATAATCAAATTATACCAAAACATCAAACAGCGCCTTTCCCGAACTGGAGACCGGAAAAGGCGGCCAGTAGAAAAGAGGAGAAGCTATGATAAGAAGAGCCATGGATGTTACTTTGAATGTAAAACCTTTGATGGGCATCTTAGTCCATACGGATTTCTGGGAAGGCCCGTGCCGTGCGGGAATCAGGGAAGAGATGATGCCTGATGCGGAACGGCGGACTGCCCGGGAAAAATTTGAGAAATGCAAGGAAGTACTGGAACATCTGATCCCTCAGGTCAGGGTACTGGAGCCGGTATTCTTCCCCTATACGGAATCCTTCCTGCAGGAGGAAGAGATCGTGAAAGAAGTCAATAAAGAGATCAATGAAACAGACTGTATCATGATCCTGAATCAGCGGATCCCGAAGATCGAGCGTTTCGGGAAACCGGTCATTTCTTATACCCACGCTGTCAGCGGAGCGGATGTGTCCGCCTATCTGCGCAGTATCGGCCGGGAAGCCTATTACGCGATTGATCTGCCGGAGTTAAACGACCTGCTGCATATGTTATGGGTAAGAAAAGCGGTGAAAAATACAAGGGCATTGATCCTCACCGCTGGAGAAGCGCCGACCTGGGGGCTGCAGAGCAATATCCGGGATCTGGAGAAGCTGCGGGCTAAATATGGCTTTGAAGTGGTGAAGAAGCCATTTACCGATATCTTCGCCATCATGGAAAAGATAAACGATGATGAGGCGGAGGCGAAGACAAAGGAGCTGATGGAGAATGCCAAAGAGAATAAAGTGGCCTATCAGTATCTGATCAATGATGTGAAATATTACATGGCGGCAGAGCGGATGCTGGAGCTGTACGACTGTAACGCATTCTCCACCGCCTGTGTGGAACTGTGCCGTTCCAGGATTCCGCAGGAGAAGAAATTCGTTCCCTGTATCGCGCATTCCCTGTTCAAGGACAGAGGGATACCCAGCGGCTGTGAGGAGGATCTGAACGCGCTGCTGGCCATGATCATGATGATGTATACCGCGGAAAAACCCGCGTTTATGGGGAATCCGCTGTTCGAGTCGGAGGAGATCATTTCCCTGCATCATTCCGTTCCGTGCCTGCAGATGAACGGATTTGACAAACCGAAGCTTAATTACAGCATTTATCATTTTACCGGCCAGGGATTCGGCGGAAAACTTCAGATCGATTTCTCACAGAATGAGGACAAAAAAGTAACGCTGGGACGTTTTGACCCGTCCGGGGAAAAGCTTCTGGTGACGGTAGGAGATGTCCTGTCCTCGAAGTATACGGACACCTACTGTAGCCCTTATTACTTCCTGCAGGTGGGGGATTCCAGGAAATTTATACATAGCATCATGAATTTTGGCCACCATCAGGTATTGATTTTCGGGGATTATAAAAAGAAGCTGAAAGAACTGGCCTGGCTGTTGGATTTTGAAGTCGTAGAGGGAAATTAGCTGTCAAAGGGAGATTTACAGTCAAAGGGAGATTCACAGCCATAGAAGAGAGCAGTTAAAAAAGGAGGAGGGCCATGATTTATCTGAATCATGCCGCAACATCCTATCCCAGGCTGCCGGAGGTGAAGGAAGCGGTTCTGAATTGTATGGACCGGCTTCCTTCGTCCGAATACCGGAGCAATGCCGCCGGGGATGTTTCTTTGGCACCGGCCTGCCGGGAAAAGCTTGGAAGATTATTCCATATAAAGGATTATGAGCGGATACTATTTACATCGGGAGCTACGGAAGCGGCCAATCTGATCATAAACGGGCTTCCACTGGAGGGCAAAACGGTCCTGACCGCCGCCGATGCCCATAACTGTATCCTGCGTCCGCTCTATAACAGTGATAAGCATCCGGTCCTGAAAAAGATACCGCTTCATGCATCCGGTGAACTGGATTTGGATCTCTTAGAGGAAGAGTTGAGAAAAGGCGCCTATGCATTATTTGTGAATCACTGCTCCAATGTCACCGGAATGCTTACAGATATCGGGGCAGTGTGCGCGTTGGCGGAAAAATACTGCACACTGGTATTCGTGGATATATCCCAGTCGGCAGGCTGCATTCCCATCGATATGGATCAGTGGCGGGCCGACGGACTGATCTTCACAGCGCACAAAAGCCTTCTGGGCATACAGGGGCTGGGCGGATTCTATATGAGAAAAACAGGCCTTCTGCGGCCGGTCAAATTCGGAGGAACCGGAAAAGACAGCCATATCCTAAAGTTCCCGGATGGACACGGGGCTGCTTTTGAAGTGGGTACACAAAATGAGCCTGCGATCGCCGCTTTGGACGCGTCACTTCAGGTATTGCTTCGGATAACACCGGAAGTAATACAGCGCCAGGAGGAGGAAATGATGCGCTATATGGCGGATCAGTTAAGAAATTTGAAACCGATAACGCTGTACGGAGATACCTCAAAACCCAAGGGACCGGTTCTGTCCATGAGAATACGGGGCCTGTCCGTATCCGACATAGGCTATATTCTGGAAAACGGCTACGGGATCATCGTGAGGACCGGCCTGCACTGCGCCCCTTTGATCCATGAAGATCTGGGGACGGCAGGAGAGGGGACAGTGAGAATCAGCATCTCCTTCCTGACCAAGTGGGAGGAGATCAATGCCCTTGTAGAAGCGGTCAGGGAGATAGCAGGCTCTTGCGGTACATAGAAGGGGTGAGCCCCGTTATTTTCTTAAATGAGGTATTAAAGGAGGAGACGGAATGAAAACCGCAGGAGAAGGAGATGTCCGTAACCGACTGGTTCTCTGTGGCCAACATGAGCTGAGCCTGGTGGATTCGGATCAATTCGATATATTCCCAGAGCGTCATGTTGGTAACCTTTTTGAAATAGGTGCTGAAATAGGACTTGCTCATAAAGGAAAGCTCAGCTAACACCTCCAGTGTCAGTTCCTGTTCATAATTCTCATTGATATATTGGATGGATGGACGAATTTTTTCATATTGGTTTTGGTAGGAGAGGGTGCTTTTTAAAGTATCCTCTCTTTTTAAATAGCGGTAAAGGATACCGGTTAACTCCATCAGTTTTGCTTTGATCAGGAGATGGTAGCCAGGTTCCTTATGGGTCCATTCCTCTTCCAGATCCTCAAAAATCCGGTGGATCTTCTCCATTCCCACTTCCCCCAGTTCCAGTTTATTGCTGAAATAAGCATTTTTGCTGTAAAAGGGTGCCAGCAGATCCAGGTTTTCCGCGGTATTCTGGAACAGCAGGCCGGGGTCAAATAAGATGATTTTCATTTTCAGATCGCCTCCGGACACGGCGATATGATGTTCCAGATTATTGATGAGATAGAGCTCGCCGGCTTTCATCTCATACTTTTTATCTTCGATATAATTGGTTCCGCTTCCGCAGATCACATAGTTTAACTCCAGGCAGTCATGCCGGTGCAGGACCGGCGGCAGTACCATGTTTCCTTTCGCGTTGTTCATTTCAAAAGGAAAACCGTCGGGAAAAGCAGCCGTATAAACATTGTCCATATTTTCCTCCAGGGGCGCAGATACTGCGCCATAAATTAAAATACCGGGGTATCAGGTTAAAACAATGAGCCAGCCCTTCCGGTTAAATCAGCCCTTCCAGCTAAAGTCAGCCCTTCCAGCTGCCATTCCGATGATAGCTTTGCATCTGTGATCATCATCTGGATATCAGCCAGCGGACAGATCGAATAGAAAGACATCTGTCCCAGTTTGCTGTGATCGGCCAGCAGAACGGACTGCTCTGAACGGCGGATTACGGCCTGCCTTAACACGGCTTCCTCTTCACTGGTATCGGACAGTCCATTTTCCAAACTGACCCCGCGGCAGGAGAAAAAGGCGCGGTCAAAGTGATAGTGGGAAATGGCCTCCAATGCGGAGTGGCCGATATAAGACAGGCTGTTCTCACGTAAACGGCCCCCGGTACAGAAGATCCTGGCATCGCGCAGCTTGGTAAGATACAGAACCGCCTGTGCTCCATTGGTAACGATCTTTAATTGCTTGCGGTCAGTTAGAAAAGGAATCATAAAACCGGTAGTGGAAGAGGAGTCCAAAAATATGGATTCTCCATCCTTAACAGTCTCTGCGGCGGTTCTGGCCAGTTCCTTTTTGATCTCTTTAAAAGAAGTCTCCCGGATAAACAGAGGAATTTCCGCATCCATGCCCTCCCGCAGGACGGCTCCGCCATGTACTCTGGAGATGGCTCCGCTGTCCGCCAGATAGTTCAGATCCCTGCGGACCGTTGCTTCGTGAAGGTAGAGCTCTTTGGAAAGCTGATGCACCGAAACGGACTTCTTCTTTTTCATCATATCTAAGATCAGATTCCTCCGCTGGCTGGGAGTCAGATCAGATTGTTCGTAATTGTCCATAATACTCTCCATATTTGTTCGAAAATGTTAAATAAACGAATGAAACGCAGGATATTGACAAAATCTTAAAGGAATCATACAATGAGCAAGGCAAAAAGTCAAGAAATTGAGAGATACATATTTTATAGGAACAATTGTGAGTATGCAGTATAAATCGGAGAGGACAGGTAAGAACAGATCATGGATACTGACGGGAAAGGAATCATCCTACAGATACAGAAATTCAGTATTCACGACGGGCCGGGTATCCGTACTACCGTATTTCTAAAAGGCTGTAACCTGCGGTGCAGATGGTGCGCAAATCCGGAGTCCCAGATTTGCCGGCCGGAATTTACACTGGATCGGTTAAAGTGTGTCCGCTGCGGACGCTGTGTGGAAAATTGCGGTCAGAGAGCCCGTACGGTTATAGGGCCTCAGGAGTATCCGGCCGTCGATCCGGCCGTCTGTACCATGTGCCTGGCCTGTGAGCAGCATTGCCCGCAGCAGGCGATCGGCCACGAAGGGCGGCTGGTCACCGCCGGCGAGGTGGCGGCGGAAGCAAAAAAGGATAAACCGTTCTATGACCATTCCGGCGGCGGGGTAACCTTATCCGGAGGAGAAGTGCTGATGCAGCGGGAATTCACGATCAGCCTGTGCAGGAAACTTCATGAGCAAGGCATACATGTGGCTGTGGAGACGGCTGCTGCGGTTCCTTCGGAGCAGTTTCAGGAACTGTTAAGGGAAGTGGATTATCTGTTTGTGGACATGAAGCATTACGACAGCGTGAAGCACAGGGAAGGAACCGGAGTTGGAAACGAACAGGTGCTGCAGAATATCGAAGGGCTGCAGGACAGCAATAAGCCCTTTCGGATACGCATTCCGGTGATACCAGGTTTCAACGACTCGGCCAAGGATGCAAAAGGATTTGCCCAGGTTCTGAACAAGCTGGGCGTGCCGGAGGTTCAGCTTCTTCCTTTCCATCAGATGGGAGAACGCAAATATGAGCTGCTGGGCCGGGAGTATACATACCAAGGGAAACCACAGCTGCATCCTGAGGATCTGGAAGCATACCGCGGTATCTTTGAAAAATATCACATCAAAGCCCAAATCGGGGCATAGAAGGAGAGACATAATATTATGGAATCAAATTTTGGAACATCTACCCAGAGGATAAAGAATTTCCGGGAAAAACTTCTGGCAATTACACCGGCTGTCTGCACTGAGCGGGCGGTTCTGACGACCAAAGCCTATCAGGAACACGAGATGGACCAGGTGGTGTTAAAGCGCGCCTATATGGTCAAGGAAATTCTGGAGAATATGAGCATTTTTATCGAACCGGAGACTCTGATCGTCGGTAACCAGGCAAAAGAAAACCGCTCTGCTCCTATTTTCCCGGAATATGCGATGGACTGGGTTATTGAGGAGCTGGATGAATTCGATAAGAGAAACGGAGACCGTTTTCTCATTTCGGAAGTAAATAAAAAAATCCTGCGGGATATTTATCCCTACTGGAAAGGGAGGACCCTGCAGGATAAGGGCTATGCAGCCTTTCCGGATGAGGCAAAGGTAATCTATGACCTGGGAATTATACGAAATGAGGGAAATATCACGTCCGGAGACGCCCATCTGGCCGTGGACTATCAGACCGTTTTGCAGAAAGGGCTGGGCTATTACCGGCTGCGCACCCGTGAGAAATTAGATGCTCTGGATTATGCGGAGTTTGAAAATATGAAAGCCAGCTATTTCTACCGGGCTATCCTGATCGTGATCGATGCAGTGGAAGCATTTGCCCGCCGTTACGCCCGGCTGGCTGCGGAACAGGCTAAAACAGCAGGGAACCAGAGAAAACAGGAACTGGAGCAGATCGCACGGATCTGTGAAAGAGTGCCGATGGAACCAGCGCAGACTTTCCAGGAAGCTCTGCAGAGCGTCTGGTTTATCCATCTGATCCTTCAGATCGAATCCAACGGCCATTCGCTCTCCTTCGGCCGTTTTGACCAGTACTGTTTTCCCTATTATGAAAAAAGTATCCGGGACGGAATGAAGCCGGAGGAAGCGGAAGAACTACTGGAGAATCTCTGGTTAAAATCATTTACAATCAACAAGATCCGCAGCTGGGGCCATACCCGCTTCGCAGCCGGCAGCCCCATGTACCAGAATATCACGATCGGGGGGCAGACCGTGGACGGTAAGGATGCGGTAAATCCGC
Organism: Diplocloster modestus; assembly: GCF_019042245.1. GTDB lineage: Bacteria > Bacillota > Clostridia > Lachnospirales > Lachnospiraceae > Diplocloster > Diplocloster modestus. The sequence continues at coordinate 36,591 of NZ_JAHQCX010000013.1, read as the reverse complement.
TGACCTGGGCGGTACTGCGAAGCGTGGCGCGCACCCACCTGCCTCAGCCGAACATGACGGTCCGTTATTTCAGCAATATGAGTCAGGAGTTTATGAATGCCTGTATCGAATGCATACGGCTGGGCTTCGGCATGCCCGCCTTCAACAACGATGAAATCGTCATCGAAGCCCTGATGGATAAGGGGGTCAGTAAAGAGGATGCTTACAACTACAGCGCGATCGGCTGCGTGGAGGTGGGGGTTCCCGGGCGATGGGGCTACCGCTGTACCGGTATGAGTTATCTGAATTTCCCCAAAACCTTGATGACCGCGCTGAACGATGGTGTGGATGTAAATACGGGAAAGAAGATCTGCAAGGGCCTGGGACATTTTCTGAATATGGAGAGCTTTGAAGACGTAATGAAAGCCTGGGATTATACGGCCAGACAGCTGATTCATACGGGGGTGATTCTGGACAACTGTGCGGATATGGTGGTAGAGCAGGAAGTCCCGGATATCCTTTGTTCGGCATTGGTGGATGATTGTATCGAGCGGGGAAAACATCTGAAAGAGGGCGGCGCTCACTACGATATCGTCAGCCAGCTGCAGGTGGGCGTGGCGAATCTGGGAGATTCCCTGGCCGCGCTGAAAAAGTGTGTCTACGAGGAGGAGCAGGTATCCCGGAAGGATTTGTGGGATGCCCTGATGAATGATTTCGCAGACGAGGAGGGTAAGAGAATCCGCAGGATCCTGATGCTGGCACCCAAATATGGAAATGATAACGACTATGTGGATGATCTGGTCAAGAGAGGCTATGATACCTATCTGGATGAGATCAAAAAGTATAAGAATACCCGATATGGGAGAGGGCCTATCGGCGGTACCTATTATGCCGGGACTTCCTCGGTGGCAGCCAATGTTCCGCAGGGGGCGGGTACTTGTGCTACGCCGGACGGCCGTCATTTCGGAGAACCCCTGGCGGAGGGCTGTTCGCCGTCTCACGCGGTGGACTTAAGCGGGCCGACCAGTGTATTTAAATCAGTGTCTAAGCTTAAGACTTCCCAGATCTTCGGCGGAGTGCTGTTAAACCAGAAGGTTACACCTGCGATCCTTGAGCGGGCGGAGGACAGACAGAAGCTGGGGCTGCTGATCCGGACCTTTTTCGATGTGTTAAAGGGCTGGCATGTCCAGTATAATGTGGTATCCCGGGAGACACTGCTGGACGCGCAGAAGCATCCGGATCAGTATCCGGATCTGATCGTACGGGTGGCCGGGTATTCCGCTTTCTTTCATGTGCTGTCTCCACAGACGCAGGATGATATTATTGCGAGGACTGAGCAGCGGTTCTAAGAGAAGGGGTTATGGTCCCCGTCCTGTTCGTGTGAAAAAATGAGTTCGCAAAAGTTGGATTTTGGATTATAATTGAAAATGGATTGGAAGATTAGGATAATTAGGATCGTATAGTTGGATGGCCGATCAAAATGTTCATCCATACCTATATGTGCGGGAAAACGCAAGAATGGAGGAAATTATGGATAACAGGTTACAGGGTAAAACAGTTATCATAACGGGTGCGGCTGGTGGTATCGGTGAGGTCCTGAGTGAGAAGCTTGCGGAGTGCGGAATGAATATCGTGCTGACAGGACGCCGGAAAGAGGCACTGGAGGCAGTGGCTGAAAAAGTGGAACAGATGGGAGGGAGGGCCTGCGTCTGTGCGGGCGACCTGTCGGATATGAACTTTTTGGAGGAGCTGCTTGAACGGACACAGGCAGCTTTTGGGGGAGTGGATGTGCTGATTAATAATGCCGGACTTTCTCATAGATGCCCTGTGGAGGAGATGACGCCGGAGCTGTTTGAAAGTATTATGAAGGTGAATGTGCAGGCGCCGTATTTCCTGTGTCAGAAGGCGGTTCCTTATCTTAGAAAATCCAACTTCGCTACGATTATCAATATCGGTTCTGTCGTATCACATAAAGGATACCCGCTGCAAAGTGTCTATGCGGCCAGTAAGCATGCGCTGCTGGGCTTTTCCAAGTCTCTGGCGAACGAGGTGTTTAAAGAAAATATCCGGGTACATGTAATTAGTCCGGGAAGTGTCTTTACGGATATGATCGCGTCGGTACGGCCGGACTTGAGCCCGGAAGGCATGATTCTGCCGGAGGATATGGCGGAAATTGTAATCTTTTATCTCGAACACCGGCATACCAACGCGGTGATCGATGAGATTGAAGTGCATCGGGTGACGAAGGAGCCATTTGCGTAAACATTTTGTGCATGGGACGCGGGCAGCGTAAAATGGTGAAAGATGATAGAGAAAGTACCAGGAAAGAGATAGCGCTTTGTTGTTCTTGCCCGTCAGCCATGCAGGCTGGCGGGCTTCCTCATGCTGTTTTATGGGATTTTATAGGAGAGATACTGCCTGGGTAAGGGGGTATGGGATAAGGAAATCGGTATAGCGGATGGACGTGGGAAACAACATAGATGTCTGGAAGATAGAATGGTAAAATGCATGAACAGATACATGAAAATGCATATATGTTTAACTTGAAGGATGAGGGTTCTTGTGATATGCTAATGAAATAATATCGGATATGAGTTGAGTTATTGTACTGTCTGATATTTCTATGTATGGTTATCAGTGAGATATGGGAACAACCTCTAATTATGAAGAATTATTCTATTTACTGTAATAAGTATCAGCCGTTTCAGGCAAAAGATTCCAGGATAACAATAAGATATACACCTAATTATAAGAACAAAAGAAAGCTTAACTGTTGTACCATATATGGTTTCATACTATAATAAAATTATAGTAATAAATTAGAGACAGATTCTCATATGGCTTTGGAAAGGCAGGCTATATGAAAGAAAACCAAAGACAAGAGCCGTCTGAAGATTATTTTCATCTGGAAGATCTGGCGATGAAAACGGCAGCTCAGTATTTTGGAGAGGAATTGCTGCATTATTTAGGGGTGGAACAGAAGGTGATTGCCATCGTCCCGACGGAAAGCGTCCATTTGGAGGCCAGGAAGATGTTCCAGGATTTTAACTATGAACTGGAGGACGGGACGTGGCTTCATCTGGAGTTTGAGAGCGACCCAATTCAGGTGGCAGATTTAAAGAGATTCCGGGAGTATGAGGCGGCGACCAGCAGGACATATCAGGTTCCGGTGATAACCTGCGTGATCTGTACGGCAAGGGTCAGGCATATCCGTTCAGAACTCACGGAAGGTCTGAATACATACCGGGTGAAGACAGTCCACCTAAAAGAGAAAGATGCGGATGTGATTTTTGATGGGCTTTATGAAAAGATTGAAAAAAGGAAGGCGCTTACGAAGGATGATTTGCTGCCGATGCTGTTGAGCCCGCTGATGGGAGGGATTATGCCGAATAAGGAAAGAATCAGGGAAAGTATCGTTATCTTGAACAAGTCCGGAGCAGAAGTGGACAGGGAAGAGCTGATAAAAATGCAGGCAGTCCTGTATGCTCTGGCTAATAAATTGCTGGATGATATGGATTTACAGGAAATAAAGGAGGTTATGGCTATGACAAGATTAGGACAGATGCTGATAGATGATGGGATAGAGAAAGGGATAGAGAAAGGGATAGAGAAAGGAATTGAAAAAGGAATAGAGAAAGGGGTAAAACAAGGGCAGGATAGGGTGAATACACTGAATGTAAAGCTTGCGGAGGCGGGAAGAACCGATGATATTATTCGTGCCTCCAATGACAAGCAATATCAGCAAATTCTGTTTGAAGAGTTCGGCATATAAATAGAATCATTGTATTCATTTAAACGCAGCGGCCCGTCTGGCCGCTGCGTTTTGTACAGGAGAAATGTCCGGTAAATACCAAATGTTTAGATGCTGCAGGGTATGGATTCATAAATCCAAATCCGGCGGCATCTGTTTTTATGCAGAAATACATATGGAACGAACGCAATTGGCTGGGGCTGTGGGTTTGGATAAGTAGACGCAAAAATGTGAGAAATCACTTTTGATTTTGCTATATATAACCTATAGCATCTTAAAAATTTCAATGGAAAGCGAAAAATATTCTATGTTTTCTTTATTCTGAATTGAATATACTGGAAACATCAACAAAACACATGAACAAAGAGTGTAGAAAGGGAGAAAAAGTTTATGAAGAAAAAAGTGTTTTTAATGATGATGGCGGCACTGCTTACCTTTTCAATGACCGCGTGCGGTTCCGACAATTCTTCGCCAGATGAGGCGGACACATCCAAACAGCCGGAACAGGCCGAGCAGTCAGATCAGACGGATCAGTCGAAACCGGCAGACTCCGGGACAGAGGTGACAAACAAGGACAAACCCCTGGTATGGTTTAACCGTCAGCCCTCCAACAGCTCTACCGGAGAACTCGATATGGCAGCTTTGACCTTCAATGACAATACATATTATGTGGGCTTTGATGCAAATCAGGGCGCTGAACTTCAGGGAACCATGGTTAAGGATTATATTGAGAAAAATATCGACAAGATTGACCGCAATGGAGATGGAACCATTGGATATGTTCTGGCAATCGGTGATATCGGCCATAATGATTCCATCGCACGTACAAGAGGTGTCCGTAAAGCCCTTGGCACAGGTTTGGACAAAGACGGCAATGTCAATAGTGAACCGATCGGTACAAACACAGACGGTTCAGCAGTTGCAGTACAGGACGGAAGCATTGAGGTAGGCGGGAAGACCTATGTTGTCCGTGAGCTTGCTTCCCAGGAAATGAAAAACTCTGCGGGTGCAACCTGGGATGCGGCTACAGCAGGTAATACGATTGGTACATGGTCCTCTTCTTTTGGCGATCAGATTGATGTTGTTGTTTCCAATAACGATGGTATGGGAATGTCCATGTTCAATGCATGGTCAAAGGATAACAAGGTTCCTACCTTTGGTTATGATGCCAACAACGATGCGGTGGCTGCGATCGCAGAAGGCTACGGCGGAACAATCAGTCAGCATGCCGATGTACAGGCATATTTGACTCTTCGTGTTCTTCGGAACGCTCTTGACGGCGTTGATATTGATACCGGTATCGGTACAGCAGACGAGGCGGGCAATGTTCTGTCTTCGGACGTATATGTGTACAAGGAGGCTGAACGTTCCTACTATGCATTAAATGTCGCGGTTACCAGCGATAATTACCAGGAATTTTCAGATTCCACAAAGGTATATGAGCCTGTATCCAAACAGCTTGACGCAAGCGGACATCCTGTAAAGAAAATATGGCTGGATATTTACAATGCCGCGGATAACTTCTTAAGTTCCACATATCAGCCGCTTCTTCAGAACTATGACGATCTGCTGAATCTTGAGGTTGATTACATCGGCGGAGATGGACAGACAGAGTCCAATATCACAAACCGTCTTGGGAATCCAGGCCAGTATGATGCATTTGCCATAAATATGGTTAAAACAGATAATGCGGCTTCTTATACATCTTTGCTTAGTCAATAATAGCTGTTAAAACAGAATGGGTGGGCTGTTAGGGAGAATAGTATTCTCCCTAACACCTTATTTTAAATCCTTTAAGCTCATATAGGTGTTTTTTTCAAACCATTTTTACAGGAAATATCAAAACTCTGCTGACAGCAGGATACATAATAACCACGATATTATTAAAGAAAGGAGTATGATGTTTTGCGTTGAAAAACATCATACAAGTAAAATTATGGAAGATAAGAAAGCTGATATTGTCTTATCGATCAGCGGCATGAGTAAGTCCTTTGGCCGGAATAGAGTCCTGGATCATATCAGTCTGGATGTGAAGCGCGGAACCGTCATGGGACTTATGGGGGAAAATGGTGCCGGTAAGTCGACAATGATGAAGTGTCTTTTTGGTACCTATCAAAAGGATGAGGGCAAAATCTTCCTTGAGGGAAAGGAAGTAAGTTTTTCCGGGCCAAAAGATGCCCTTGAAAACGGTATTGCGATGGTTCATCAGGAATTGAATCAGTGTCTGGAAAGAAATGTAATTGACAATCTGTTCCTCGGACGTTATCCGGTGAATTCCATGGGTGTAGTGGATGAAGGCAGAATGAAAAAGGAAGCCTCTGAACTGTTTCGAAAACTGGGCATGACCGTTAATGTCACCCAGCCCATGCGGAACATGTCTGTATCGCAGAGACAGATGTGTGAAATCGCTAAAGCGATTTCATATAATTCCAAGGTAATTGTTCTGGATGAGCCGACCTCCTCTCTGACCGTACAGGAGGTTGATAAACTCTTTGAGATGATGAGAATGCTAAAAGAACAGGGGATCTCCCTGATCTATATTTCTCATAAAATGGATGAAGTATTTGAAATTTGTGATGAGATTTCGGTGCTCCGGGATGGGAATCTCGTCATGACAAAGAATACCGGGGATACGGACATGAACGAGCTGATCGCGGCCATGGTTGGACGGTCCCTTGAAAACCGCTTTCCACCGGTTGATAATACACCAAAAGATGTGATCTTCTCTGTGCAGAATCTGTCCACTAAGTTTGAGCCTCATTTGCAGGATATTTCCTTTGATGTGAGGGAAGGGGAAATATTCGGGCTGTATGGACTGGTTGGAGCAGGACGTACAGAGCTTCTGGAGACGATCTTTGGTGTCCGCACCAGAGCGGCGGGACGTGTCTATCTGAATAAACGTCTGATGAACTTTAGCAATGCAAAGGAAGCGATGGAACACGGGTTTGCCATGATTACCGAGGAGCGCAAGGCCAACGGACTTTTTTTGAAGGGCAATATTACATTTAATACCACGATCGCAAATCTGGAACAGTACAAGTCCGGATTCGCGCTTTCCGATGCAAAGATGGTAAAGGCAGCCGGAAAAGAAATAAAGACCATGCATACGAAATGTATGGGTCCGGAAGATATGATGTCAAGCCTTTCGGGAGGCAATCAGCAGAAAGTTATTTTTGGAAAATGGCTGGAGCGGGCCCCCCAGATTTTTATGATGGACGAACCGACAAGAGGAATCGATGTTGGCGCCAAATACGAAATATATGATTTGATTATTAATATGGCGAAGCAGGGAAAGACGATTATCGTTGTTTCATCTGAGATGCCGGAAATTCTGGGAATTACGAATCGTATTGGCGTAATGTCAAATGGACGCCTTTCCGGAATTGTGAATACCAAAGAGACAGATCAGGAGGAGCTTCTTAGGCTCAGTGCAAAATACCTATAATAATATGGGGGAGCGATAGATATGGCGAAAGAAAACAGTAAAATTCTAACGGCAGACCAGGAAATGCAGCTGCGTCAGCCAATTGAGGCTTATGTCGGCGCGATTCAGGAAAAGATTGACAGCCTCAGAGTGGATGGCATAGACAAGGTTCTCTCCTGTCAAAATCAAATTGACGGGATAAAGAGGGACCGTAACCTTTCCAAGGCGGAACGGGAAGCCAGGATTGCAGGGGTTCAGGAGGATCTGAACAAGGCAAAAGAGATAAGAGAAAAAAATAAAGATGAGATTGCAAAATTAATTGCGGACGCGGAAGCGTATCTCAAGGCACATTTTATCCAGGAATATTACCGGCCGGTAAAAGAAAGCTGCAAGCTGGAAAAAGCAAGGGTAAAGGAGCAATACCGCAAGAACATTGAGGAACTACAAAAAGAGCATCAGGAAATCGTATCCAAGATATCCGACCATAAAGAATTAAAAGATGAAAAGTACGTCTATAAAAACCGGCTGTTTGACGCGAAAATGAAACTGGAGAAGGATCTTCAGCAAATAAAAGACAGAAGACATGCGGCTTTTAACTACAAATTTCATCTGATTGATCTGCTGCGGATGTCAAAATTCACCTTCCTGGAGTCAAGAGCGCAGAAATGGGAAAATTACAAATATGTCTTCAACCGCAGGACCTTTCTCCTGCAGAATGGTTTGTATATTGCGATCGTTCTGATTTTTATCATGCTGTGTATTATTACCCCGGCGGTGAAAAATTCACCCCTGCTCACTTATAATAACGTTCTGAATATTCTTCAGCAGGCTTCGCCGCGGATGTTTCTGGCGCTGGGTGTCGCGGGCCTGATACTCCTGACCGGTACGGACCTTTCCATAGGCCGTATGATCGGTATGGGTATGACGACAGCAACAATTGTCATGCATCAGGGCATCAATACAGGCGGAGTTTTCGGACATATTTTTGATTTTACAGGGTTACCCATCGGAGTAAGAGTGGTATTCGCTCTGATCATGTGTACCCTTTTATGTACCTGCTTTACCGCTATCGCGGGTTTCTTTACTGCGAAATTTAAGATGCACCCCTTCATATCTACCATGGCAAATATGCTGGTGATCTTCGGTCTGGTTACCTACGCCACAAAAGGCGTGTCATTCGGAGCGATAGAACCAGCCATTCCCAGCATGATTATTCCGAAACTAAACAATTTCCCGACGATTATCCTATGGGCAGTAGCAGCAATTATCATTATATGGTTCATTTGGAATAAAACAACCTTTGGTAAAAACCTGTATGCGGTTGGAGGCAACCCGGAGGCGGCAGCCGTTTCCGGTATCTCGGTATTCCGTGTAACAGTGGGAGCATTCATTCTGGCAGGTATCCTCTACGGGTTCGGTGCCTGGCTGGAATGCGCCAGAATGGTCGGCTCCGGGTCCGCCGCCTACGGGCAGGGCTGGGAGATGGACGCGATCGCAGCCTGCGTAGTAGGCGGCGTATCCTTCACCGGAGGTATCGGCAAGATATCCGGTGTGGTAGTCGGTGTGCTGATTTTCACCGCCCTCACCTATTCCCTTACCATCCTCGGTATCGACACGAACCTGCAGTTTGTCTTCGAAGGAATCATCATCATAGTAGCAGTAACACTTGACTGTTTAAAATATGTTCAGAAAAAATAATGCCCCTTGCTTGTGTCTGGGGCTTAGAATGGGGTACGCCAGATGGGTGAAAACCTTACAGCTCCCGGGACGGCTTTTTCACGGGTTTGGGTGAGTCCGCCCCTTAAGGCTGGGGACAGTAGGCGGTATCCGGGGACGCTCCCGGCGGCCGGGTTCTTTTGTGTCTCCTGGAGAGCGCTGAGGGCTTGCGCTGGCCTCCGCTAAGTGAAATCGAAAAGCCGGGTTCAGGAGCCGAGCCTATTCACCAGGAACACAGGATGTGTTCCCGGTTCAGAGGCTCTTGCCCGTCGGACGTGAAGTCCGCCGGTCATCCTGAACCCGGCTTTCCTATTTCACTAAGCGGACGCTCAGCCGCCCAATGCGCTCCCCAGGAGACACAAAAGAACCCGGCCGTCGGGAGCGTCCCCGGATACCGCCCACTGTCCCCAGCCTTAAGGGGCGGACTCACCCACGACAAACCGTTACATAAGTCCAAACTTAACGATTCCGTATCATACAAGCAACAAAACAGTCACGAAATAACACAGGCCAGTCTGAATACAAATCGCTTTTTTTAAAGCAGGGGTGAGCGGGATGGGGGCGGTCTTTCGGAACCGGGCAGCATATCCCGCAGAGCCAAATCACTTGAGAGCGGGCCTTAGAACGGGTTACGCAGAAGGCGGGAGAACCTCGCAGGGCCTGGAACACTGTCCGAGCCGTATTTTGGCGAGTTTGTTCCAGGCCCTGCCAATAAGAGGTTCTCCCGCCTTCGGAGTTACCCGTTCTTAGGTCCGGCCGAAGTGATTTGGCTCTGCGGGATATGCTGCCCGGTTCCGAAAGACCGCCCCCATCCCGCTCACCCCGGACCTAAAAAAATCACCCCCCATTTAGCAGCGACGGAGAACAAGACTCGTTAAAAAGAGTGCCTGCATTTACATTTATTTGGGCATTTGTTATAATAATTTACAACAGGCCGGAAACAATGGGGGGGAAGATATGGCTGCTTATACGGTACTTTTGGTGGATGATGAGGAAGAAGTAATACAGGTCATCATGAAGAAAATCAATTGGGAAGGGCTGGGTTTTTCCGTGGTGGGATATGCCAACAATGGCGTGAAGGCACTGGAGATGGTGGAGGAATTTCAGCCGGATGTGGTGATGACGGATATTAAAATGCCATATATGGATGGTTTGGAGTTATCCAATCATATCAAGACGGACTATCCGACCACCAAGATTTTGATATTTACCGGGTTTGATGAGTTTGAATATGCTAAAGAAGCGATTCACCTGGAAATCGAAGAATATATTTTGAAACCGGTTAATGCTGTGGAACTGATGAATGTGTTTGCACAGGTGAAGATAAAGCTGGATCAGGAAATAAGTGAAAAACGAAATGTGGAGATACTGCAAAAGTATTATATGGATTCCCTGCCGCTCCTGCGGGCTAACTTCTATTCCACTCTGATCGAAGGAAGAATCCATGAGGATGAAGTTTCCAATTATCTCTCCAATTACCAGATTTCTTTTACGGGACCTTTCTTCTGCTGCCTTGTTATCTATGCGTCACCGAGCCAGATTCCAAAGGAGATGAATCCTCTGCTCTTATCGATGTCTGTACAGAAACAGGCGGAGGAACGTCTGGGGGAAAAGTGGCAGGCAAAATCTTTTTCCTATCTGGGGAATACCGTTTTGATTGTACAGCTTAAAAATGAAACGGAAATCTCGGAATTGACCGATGAATGCGACCGATTTTGCAAATATGCCTATCGCATCATTGGAGCTGTTGTTACTGTGGGAATAGGTCAGGTCTGTGAAGATATCCTTGAATTGCCACAATCTTATACGGATGCAAGAGAGGCTGTCTCCTATCGGGCGATCTATGGTACCTCCAGGGCGATCAATATCAAAGAGATAGCGCCGCAGGAGATCAGTAAATCAGGGTTAAGCAATGATACCGATTTATCAAATTTGTTTAAAACCATTCGTCTGAATCCTGCGCCGGATATTATTAAAGCAGTGAATAAGTACCTGGACCATATATTTTTTTCTTCAAAGTCTTTGCAGCAGCATCATATTGCCATTATGGAATTAATCAGCGAATTGTATAAGTTCTGCATAAATAATGATATTGTGATCGAAGAATTTACCGAAGATATGAGAAAGCTGTATAACAGCCTTCTTGATCTGGAACCGAATGCGCTGCGAAAATGGCTTATCGATATTGGTCTTACTTTCCATGAAAAATTAATCAGCGCCCGAAGCAGATCGACAAAATCTTTTGTGTCTAAGGCGAAGGAATATGTCCGCAATAACTATTCGGATGAAGATCTTTCTCTGGACAGCATCTGTGAGGTTTTGGGCGTATCAAATTCTTACTTTTCGACTATTTTTAAAAAGGAAACAGGGAATTCGTTTATCGGCTATCTGACGGATTACCGTACGGATCAGGCATCCCGTATGCTGATCGGGACGAATGAAAAAAGTTATATTATAGCAAGGAACGTGGGCTATTCGGATCCAAATTATTTCAGCTATGTATTTAAAAGGCGGTTTGGCGTATCACCTTCAAAATACAGGACGGAGCATACAAAAGAGTGAAAAATAAGTATTTCAGGCATTTGAAAAGGGTAAATCCCAGAGGAATACAGTCAACGATTATGTTTGCGTTTTCCATGATTGCCATTTCAACCATGCTGATTGTGGGAATTGCAATGTACATCCGGTTCTCCGCCTCATCCCGGCAGGAAATCATACAGAGCAGCCAGAAGCTGATGGAGCAGGCCGGGGAAAACCTGGAAGATTATCTGCTCAGTATGCGGCAGATATCGGATGCGGTGTATTATAACGTAATCAAGGAAAATGATATTTCCAACAAAGATAATGATATCCAACGCGGGATGAATCTCCTGTATGAAGCGAACAGAGATAATCTGAGGAGCATTGCCATCTACAATAACTATGGAAGCCTGCTGGCGGCAGAACCGGTCGCATCACAGAAAGAGGATCCTAATGTCACCAGCCAGGACTGGTATATACAGGCCCGGGCCGAAATGGAAAATATGCATTTTTCCACACCGCATATACAAAATCTGTTTCATGATGCCTCGTTCCGGTATTACTGGGTGATCTCCTTAAGCCGTGTTGTCGAGTTGACGAATAACGGGGATTCTCAGTTGGGAGTTCTCCTTGTGGATATGGATTATTCCAATATTTCACGGATGATGAAACAGATCAATACATCGAACAACGGACAGTACTACTATCTGTGTGACAGCAACGGACAAATCATTTATCACATGCGTCAGATCCAGATCAGTGATGGTATAAGCAGTGAAAACAGTAAGGCCGCAGCTAAATACAAGGATGGCATCTATGATGAGGTCTTTGAGGGAGAGCATCGTAAGGTGATTGTCAATACGATCAGCTATACCGGGTGGAAGCTGGTTGGAGTGATTCCCTATTCCGCATTTACCCACGGAATGGTCAATGTCCGGTATTTTATCGCCGGGCTCATGTTTTTTATGGCGCTGATGCTTGTGATTATCAACCGCCTTGTGTCCGTCAAGATTTCCGATCCTATTTTGAAATTGAACCATTCCGTTATGGAATACGAAGCGGGAGAAAAGCCGGAGATTTATATCGGTGGTTCGCAGGAAATCAGACATCTGGCCCAATCCATACAAAGATCCTATGAGCAGATCGATACTCTTATGAGGGAAATCATTCTGGAACAGAATGAAAGAAGAAAAAGTGAACTGGATGCGCTGCAGAGCCAGATTAATCCCCACTTTTTGTATAACGCCCTGGAATCGATTACATGGATGGTGGAGGGAGAACGAAACGACGATGCCGTATTTATGATCTCCCAGCTGGCGAAGCTTTTTCGGATCAGCCTTTCCAAGGGCCGCACTATAATCAGTGTGAGCGATGAGCTGCAGCATGCACAAAGCTATATGAACATACAGAAGATTCGGTATAAAAATGCTTTTTCCGTTGTATTTCAAGTGGATCCAGCGATCTGTTCGTATTGCACTGTAAAACTGATATTACAGCCTATTCTGGAAAATGCGATAAATTATGGGGTAAACAGCACGGATGATTGCGCAGAGATAACGGTGACTGGCCGGCAGGAAGAGGATAAGATTATCTTATCGGTGACGGATAATGGAATGGGAATGTCCAAGGAAGAAGTAAGCCTCCTGCTGACGGACAGTAACCGGGTTCATAAACACGGCTCAGGAGTCGGTCTCGTGAATGTCAATAATCGTATCCGGATTGTCTTTGGCAAAGAGTATGGCCTGATAGTGGAAAGCGAGCCGGATAGAGGAACCACGGTTTCGGTCTGCATCCCGGCAGTTCCCTATACGGAAGAAAACAGAAAGATACTTGAAAAGGGCAATATGTTTAACAGAGAAGAAATGATTGACAAGAAAATACAGGGTAAATAGAAGATGGAGACTGGAAAAAAAGTAGTAATTCTGCTGGAAGCATTTTTAGCGTTAATGGTTCTTGCGGCGCTTCTCTTGATGCTGCAGGGGAAAAACGGACAAGACCTGGTTAAGGTGTCTGTGATTGTCCAGAATTCGGATGATGCGCAGTGGGCTGCATTTAAATATGGTTTAAAAATGGCGGCGGAAGATCAGGGAATCGAAGTGTTTATTGCCAATACAGGCGGGTCGACGCTGACCGTTGAGGAAGAAAAGAACCTCATCGAATGGGAGATAGACAATGGGGCGGATGCGGTGATCGTGCAGCCTGTACCGGAGACCGGGGCGGAGGAAATGTTAAAAAAATTCGAAAAAAGGGTCCCGGTTATGCTTGTGGGATCCACGGCGTCAAAAGACAGGACGCTCACTAAGCTTCCTGTCACGGAACCGGACAATTATGCCATGGGCACTGTGCTGGCGGAGGAATTGCTGGCAGACTATAACGGTAAGGTAGATGGAAAAACCATAGGGATTTTCTCAGAAACCAATGATTCGGAGGCAGCGAATAACCGGGAGAAGGGATTCCGGGACAGACTCGCAGATACCCAAGCTGAGATTACCTGGACCGTTTCCGGTCATTCCGGGGAAGCAAAAGAGAATTCCCTGGCAGCCCAGCCCGAGGTCAATTTTGTGGTTGCGCTGGATGATGACAGCCTGACAGCAGCCGGGGAAGAATCTGCGGCCAATAATCTGCATGGAGCGGTCGTGTATGGAATCGGCCGTTCCACGGAAGCGGTCTATTATCTGGACACGGATCATGTGAAGTGTCTGGTGGTGCCCGATGAATTTAATGTGGGTTATCAAAGCCTGACTAAGACGGCAGAAAGCCTCAAGCGTCATTTTCATAAAGTGCAGGGCGAAACAGTTTCCCATAAGGTGCTGCGAAGGGAGACGCTGTTTTCAAAAGAAAATCAGGAAATCATATTTACCATGAGTCAATAGCAGCTATTTTGATGAATGGGAGGAAAAGCAGAGGTATGGAATGAAATCTATAAAATTTTGGATTACAGGTACCATCTTTTGTATCAGTATATGTTCTTTATGCGCCTGCGCAAGGCAGCAGACGGCTCCGCCTGATCAGATTCATGTGGGAGTGACATACTACAATCAAAGTGATACATTCCTCAATGAATTGCTTACCTGCTTTAAAGAGCAGCTCAATACTTCCGGAAGTGATAAACCCATGACACCGGTGACTATCCGGGATGCGGCCGGGTCACAGCGGACTCAGAATGATCAGGTAAAGGAACTGATCGACGCGGGCTGTAATGTCCTCTGTGTGAATCTGGTAGAACGGGCAGATCCGTCGGATATTATTGATATTGCCAGGAATCACGATGTACCGATTATATTTTTTAACAGGGAGCCGGTCAAAGAGGATATGATGCAGTGGGACGGGCTTTATTATGTGGGAGCCGACGCAAAACAATCCGGCGTCATGCAGGGTGAACTGGCGGCCGACGCGATAATTTCAAACAATCAGATCGACCGTAACAGGGACGGGAAGATCCAATATGTGGTACTCGAAGGGGAACCTGGTCATCAGGATGCTATTATCCGTACGGAAAATGCGGTGGAAACCTTAAAAAATAGTGGGATCGTACTGGAAAAATTAGGTTACGGGATTGCAAATTGGAATCGGGCACAGGCACAGAACAGAATGGAACAAATGCTGGGCCAGTTTCAGAATAAGATAGAACTTGTCCTGGCGAATAATGATGATATGGCTCTTGGGGCCATTGATGCCTATGAGAAAACGAATTTAACGGAGTCTGCCTATCCTGTGTTTTTTGGAATCGACGGCACGGAGGTGGGACTGGAAGCAGTTCTTGATTCAAAGTTATCCGGAACTGTATATAACGATAAAGAGGGACAGGCGGCGGCAATGGCAAAGCTGGCGGCTGCTCTGGTTTTGGGGGAAGGAATGGAAGAGATCGAATTTGAGAACGATAAATATATTTATCTCCCCTATGCTAAGATTACAAAGGATAATGCAAGTCAATTCCTCTCGGAAGAAGCACTGCGCAAATATAATCCGGATGCTCCTTTGGCTGGGAACGGCTCTGATTCATCAGCCCCGGGCTTCATAGTACAATATTAAAAGACTGGCCAAAGAAAGGGGCATTTTCGATGGATAACACAACCGGGAATAAAGCTGAAAAACATATATGTGCCGGGCTGCTGGCCCACGTGGACGCAGGTAAGACCACGCTGGCTGAGAGTATTCTGTATCTGACCGGCAGCATCCGCAAGTTTGGCAGGGTGGATCACCAGGACGCGTTTCTGGATACCTTTGCGCTGGAACGGGCCAGAGGAATTACGATCTTTTCCAAACAGGCAGAATTCATGCTGGATGACACCTGTGTCACGCTTTTGGACACGCCGGGACATGTGGATTTTTCCGCAGAGATGGAGCGGACACTGCAGGTGCTTGATTACGCGGTACTGGTGATCAGCGGGACAGACGGTGTGCAGGGGCATGTGATTACTCTGTGGCGGCTGTTGAAACGCTACCAGATACCGGTATTTTTCTGGATCAATAAAATGGATCAGCCGGGGACTGACCGGCAGAAGTTACAGCGGGAGCTGAAAAATAGGCTGGATGAGAGGTGCCTGTATTTTGGAAAAGACCAGGATTCCGATGTGTTTCTGGAAAATCTGGCCATGTGTGATGAGGAATTACTTGAAAACTATCTGGAGACCGGCGGGATAGGGACGGAAGATATCAGAAGCCTGATACGGAATAGGAAGGTTTTTCCCTGCTATTATGGATCGGCACTGAGAATGGAGGGGGTGGAAGAGTTCCTGGAAGGGTTGGCACACTATAGCTGTTGTCCGCAGTATCCGGAGGGGTTCGGCGCCAGAATTTACAAGATTGCCAGGGATCAGCAGGGAAACCGGCTGACTTATATGAAGATAACCGGCGGAAGCCTTAAGGTGAAAGCATTACTGACGAACCGGCATGACGCTGGAAGGTCGAGCGAAAAGGAACAGGCAGATATGGCGGCCTCTGGGCAGAAGGACAGGATCTGGGAAGAGAAAGTGGATCAGATCCGCATCTATTCCGGCCCGCAGTACCGGGCGGTACAGGAGGTTACGGCCGGGACCGTGTGTGCGGTCACTGGCCTTACAAAGACTTTTTCCGGGGATGGACTGGGAATAGAGACGGAGGCGGAGATCCCGGTACTGGAGCCGGTGTTGACCTATCAGATCCAGCTGCCGCCGGATTGCGATCTGCATACGGTGTTTCTAAAGCTCAGGATGCTGGAGGAGGAGATACCGGAGCTGCATATGGTGTGGGTGGAGTCCGCAGGCGAGATCCATGCCCAGGTGATGGGCGAGGTGCAGATTGAGATTTTAAAGAGCCTGATCCGGGAACGGTTCGGCGTGGATGTGGAATTCGGGTCCGGGAGTATCGTTTACAAGGAGACGATCCAAAGTCCGGTGGAAGGGGTGGGGCATTTCGAACCGCTGCGCCATTACGCGGAGGTACACCTTCTGCTGGAGCCGGGGGAACCGGGAAGCGGCCTTGCCTTTGATACGGCCTGCAGTGAGGATGTACTGGATAGAAACTGGCAGCGGCTGGTACTGACGCATCTGGAGGAAAAGGAGCATATCGGTGTCCTGACCGGTTCTCCGATTACAGATATGAAGATAACACTTACCGCGGGCCGGGCCCATCAGAAGCATACCGAGGGAGGCGACTTCCGGCAGGCGACCTACCGGGCAGTGCGCCAGGGATTAAAAACGGGCGATTGTGTGCTGTTGGAGCCGGTCTACGAGTATCGTCTGGAGATTCCTGCTGAAAAGGTGGGGAGGGCCTTGTCCGATATCCCGAAGATGTGTGGAACTTTTTCGGGCCCGGAGACGGATGGGGACATGTCCATTCTGACCGGAAGCTGTCCGGTGGTTACCATGAGGGATTACCAGACCGAGGTTACAACGTATACCGGCGGTAGGGGAAGGCTCTCCTGTACGTTAAAGGGGTATGAGCCTTGCCATAACGCCGGGGAGGTGATCGGCTCCGTCGGATATGATTCTGAGAAGGATCTGGATAATCCTACGGGTTCTGTGTTCTGTTCCCGTGGCGCTGGCTTTGTGGTCAGCTGGGACCGGGTGCGGGACTTTATGCATGTGGAGAGCGGATTTGATTCCTGCAGGGAGGCGAAGGGCATAGAACCGGACACATCTGTAAATACCGGCTGGAGCGAAGCTTCTCCGCAGGTGGACGAAAAAGAGCTGGAGGAAATCTTTGCCCGGACTTATGGAACGGTAAAGAGAGAATCACCCGGCTGGGTCAGAACCCCGGGAAGGACTCAAAAGGGCAGAAGTACAGAGCATGGAGAACGGCCAGGCAGTGATACAGAGCATGGGGGCCGGGCGGGCAGCGGCAGTGACAGCAGCCGTGGCAGGAGCATAAAGCAAAACCGGCCGGAGGATGAATACCTGCTGGTAGACGGTTACAATATTATATTTGCCTGGGATGATCTGAAGGAACTGGCAAAGGTTAACATTGAGAGTGCCAGGAATAAACTGATGGATATTCTGTGCAATTATCAGGGATTTCTGAAAAACACGCTGATTCTGGTGTTTGATGCCTATAAGGTGGAAGGCGGTCAGGGAGAGATTTCCAGATATCACAACATCTATGTGGTATATACAAAGGAAGCGGAAACCGCGGATCAGTATATCGAGAAAACGGTTCACCGGATCGGACGCAGGTATAAAGTGACGGTTGCCACATCCGATGCCACGGAGCAGGTTATTATTCTGGGACAGGGAGCGAGAAGACTTTCGGCCCGGGGGTTAAAGGAAGAGATCGGGTTGATCAACGAGCAGATCCGTAGCGTCATTCATAATAAATATAAGGGCGGCAGGAACTACCTGTTTGAATATCTCCCGGAGGATATGACGGAAATCATGGAAGAAGTGCGGCTGGGGAGAAAAACTTTTGAGATGGACCACAGCGGCCAGGATGCTGATTAGGAAGAATATGAACCAGAGTACCGCCGGCATCAGTGCATGAACAATACATGCAGCTGATTGCCGGCAGTGTCAGTTTTTTGGCGCCTCGCGGTTTTGCTTTATTGCCGGGATCTACAGTCTTTTACATAGCTCCTCCAGCTCCCGGTGTGTATTCGTGATCGCGTCCTGGACTTCCAGCTTGTCATCCAGCAGTTCATAGATCCATTTGCAGACAATGGCATCGATCTCGTTCTGGGATACGATCTGCCTGTTTTTCAGGCGGGGCGGGATCGGCGGTTTGCAGTAGGTGTAGGTAGAGTGATAGAGAGGAAGCCAGGGATAGAGCTTGACCAGTTCATCATTCGTATAAGTGGAGGTGATCGCCGATTGGCCTCCTAACAGGGTCAGGTAGTTGGCCACCTGTTCATCACAGGTCCACTTCAAAAACTCGAAGGCTTCCTGCTTGTGCCGGGAGACTGCACTGATTCCCATGCTCCAGCCGCCCAGGAGCGGACAGTGACCGGGAATATGGTGATAGCCGATGGAACCGACCAGACTGCTTCGGCGCAGATCTACGATGTCTGTCAGAAAAGATGGGTAGGTGATCAGCATGGCCGTCTCGCCCTGAAGAAATTCCTGTACGATGCTGTCGTCGGTGGCCTCCCGGTAATTGGGCTTGGCAGCCTTAACGGATCGCATAAAATGGATGTAAGCTTTCAAAGTCTGGGCGGAATCCAGCGTCACCTCACCTTCCGAATCAAAAAGCTTCCCGTTATAGGCACGCAGCCGCATATAGATCTCAGGGGCAAGGCATTCATCATAAGCAGCGGGTACGGAGATTCCGTAATCTATGCGGTCTGATTTATTGGTAAAGAAATCGGCGATGGTGTTAAACTCCTTCAAAGTAAGCGGCGGACGGAGTGTGATATTATTCTGCTTTTCATAGGCGGCCTTTAAATCGGGATCTTCGAACAGATCTTTTCTATAATAAAAGATCTGCGGCGCGTACATAAACGGAATCCCGTAATAGTGCTGTTTATAATTACTGTAATACTTCAGACAGCCTGGCAGGAAGATATTCAGGTCGATCGATTTGAGCTGCTGGGTGATATCTTCCAGAATATGGCCGGAGGCCAGAGCCGACAGCCAGGGAATATCATACATAAACACATCGTAAGGGTCTTCCTCTGCGGCTGCATGGCTGTGATTTTCCAATATCTTATCATACATATAATGATGGGGCAGGATCGTGATGTCCGCGTGGATATTCGTCCTGTTTTCAAAGTTGCGGACTAACCCCTGAAGCGAGTGGACCTGGGGAGTATCCATCATAAGAATGCGGACTGTTTTCTGCGGTTCGCTTTTTTTGTCCGATTTGTCCGTAACGGTAACCGTTCTGACAAGAGACATGGGTTTATTTAGAGACGTGTCCCGAAGGATAATCTTTTCATTTTCTTTGGTGGAAGGAGATTTGAGCTGCTCCAGCAGCAGGTTGGACGCAGTCAGCCCCAGCTTGATGGCAGGCCTGGCGGCGGAAGCATTTGTCATGGAATGGGTATAAAGATTCCAGTGTTCCTCCCCCAGCGTAATCACAGGGATGTCTTCCGTGCGGTATCCAAGGATCGTAAACGCCTCAATGATCCCGGTGGCGATGGATTCCGATGTGGCGATGATGGCGTCGGGCTTACGCTTTTTTAACAACTGTATTGTTTTCCGAAAGGCGTCCTCTTTGCTCAGATTGGTTTTCAGCAGATAGGCTGGGTCTGGCTTGGGACCGTTCTGGCTGAGCGCTTCCTGAAATCCGCTGATACAGTCGGCTTCGCAGTCAAATTTGGGCGGGCCGCTCATCAGATAAATATTCCGGTACCCGTAATCTAACAGATAGGTAGTCATATATTTTATGATTGAGAAATTGTCAAAAGAGACAAAGTTCGCGTCCAGACTGTGGATGCTGCGGTCGATCAGGACCAGCGGTCTTTGGTCGGAAGTAAAATAATCATAGTAAAATTTCCAGTTGTCAGGCTGGCAGGAGACCAGGATCAGGCCGCAGATCTGTTTCTTAAGAAAGTTGCGGACGATATTCTGTTCGTAATCCGGGATATCATAGGAAAATGCCAGATTGACATAATAGCCTGTATTCTGAAAAGTATTCTCAATTCCCTGAAACATCTGTACATAATACGAATCATTCAGATTCGGCAGAATTACTCCGATATCGTTATAAAAATTGGATTTCAGGCTTTTGGCCGAGAGATTTTGGGAATATTGCAGGGCGTCCACAGCTTCCTTGATCCTCTGCGAAACCTCTCTGCTAACCGGCTTGGTATGATTCAGATAATTCGATACGGTGGCAATGGAAACATCTGCTAGTTTTGCCACGTCTTTTATCGTAGCCATGGACATCCTCCCCTTTAACTTTCAGGCCTTATTTCTTATTCTAACAGAAAGTTCCGCCGGCAAAATTTTTGTTATTCAAGTAAGAAATTAGAAGTCCCGTCAGCGAAACTCTTTTATACACTATAGCATATCTATATTTAAATGTAAAGTGAAACGTTTAAATTAAATTAAAGTAAAAATGAAGTGAAAATATTGACTGAACCGCGTAAAGCAACTAGAATATAGAACAGAGGGTTACATAGAGAACAGTATTTAGGGTAGTGGGAATGATAAATGAGGTTGCTCATTTTATCATAAAATTTTAAAGGAGGGTTTTATTTTATGAAAAAAGCACTGGCATTACTCATGGTGGCAGCGATGTCACTGGGACTGGTAGCATGTGGATCTTCAGAGAAACCTGCGGACGCTCCGGCAGAGAGCGCGGCACCTGCAGCACCTGCGGATACCGCGAAACCGGCAGAATCACAGGCTCCGGCAGCAGACAGCACAGGGGAAAAGCAGACCTATAAGATCGGTGTCTCCATCATGGAGCTGACCGCGTATACCTGGTATCAGGGTGTGATCGATGGCTGCAACCAGTGGATGGCGGATCATGGCGATGAGTACGGAGTAAACTTCGAATTTTCGTTTGAGGATTCCAGATCTGATGTCCAGACGATGCTGACCAATGTGGAGAATATGGCAAGCGCAGGCAGCGATGGCATTATCCTGTTCCCGGCCGACGCGTCCTCCGCGATCCCGACCATGAAAGAACTGGTAGGCCAGGGAATCCCGTTCGTAATCGGTGATTATGCCCAGGAGCCCAGCTCGGACAGTGACGTGGTATGGTCGACCTTCGTAGGCCATGACATGAAAGCGCTCGGTAAGAAAGCAGGAGAAGAGGCGATCAAATATCTGGATACTTTAGGAAAAGATGATCCGGTATGCCTGTTCATCTCCCGTCCTACCTCCGGTCAGGTGTCTCAGGACCGTTTTGACGGATTTAAGACGGCAGTTCTTGAAAAATATCCGAATGCCAAGATTATTGAGGAAGGCGATACCGGCGCAGGTAACCGGGATTCTGCCCAGACCTTGATGGAAAACGTTCTGCAAAGAGAATCTGTAATTGACGTTGTATGCGGACATAATGACGCGGAAGTGGTTGGCGCTTACTATGCGGCAGTGGCACAGGGCAGAGACGAAACGAAATTCATCGGTATCGCCGGTGATATCGACGTATTGACCTGGATCTCCGAAAACAATGACAAATGGCTGGCAGAAGTCCTGCAGGATCCGGTAGTCCTGGGTTATCAGGCTACGGATGCTATGTATAAAACTTTAGTATTAAAAGAAGACCTTCCGGAAAATTATGACCTCCCGGAACCGGAAGCGATCACACCTTCCAACATCACAGATTATGACTGGAAGAACTGGGGTTGGCTTGGCTGATCTAAGCGGCAGAAAGTATCTGTAAACGGATATCGGTTTGAAAAAATAAAAGACGGCGGGACTATATTGCCCGCCGGCTTTTATAAGCGAAAACAAACATACTAAAAATAAAACAGGGGGTTCGATGAATGATCAATTTGTTACCTGAGCCGAAACGGCTGATCGAACAACAGGGCTTGACAAAACCATTTACCAAAATCTGTCTGAACTCTGAGGAAAAGAATCTCGATCTGAATGAATTACTGGAAATAACAGAACTTCGTCTGTGGAATTATAAAGAAATCAAAACTGCTGTTGGAGAAGGCGGCAATGACGGCGAGATGCCGGTACATATTATTTTATCGCTGGACGGCCTGGACGCGGAGAACCCGGAACTGCTGGCGGCCCAGGGTTATGATCTGAACATCCGGGAAGATGGGATTGTCATAAAATATGAAAACAGAGCCGGCTTTATTAACGCGGTGACTTCTTTGAAAATGCTGTTCCAGGAAAGCGGCGGCGCTTACCGGCTGCCGCTGTGCCAGATTACCGATTATCCGTCCCTGCCGGTGCGGGCCATTGCCCAGACCTTTTCCTGGTACGCGGGATACGGCAGATTCGGATTCGACAGCCAGCTGTGGGGATATGAGGACTGGGTACAGTATCTGAATATCTGCCTGGACAATAAAATCAATCAGTTTAATCTCGTGATGTACGGATACTGGCCATTCGATATGCCCGACCATCCGGAAACCGTGTTCCGGGATGTTCCGATCAAGATATGGAATGCGGAGAACCGCAGATGGCTGACCGTACGGTACACCCACCCGAACCTGGAAGAACCCTATATGGATAAATTCATCCGGCTGGCGCATAAGCTGGAGGTCAAAATATTTGCCTATGTGGGCCTGAACTCCTATAACGGCGCATTTTCCATCAAACATCCCGAAGCCAGGATGAAAGCACCCAAATCCAGCGGTTTCCTGAATGATTTTGACTCGCTGTGTTTAAGTTATCCGGGAACCGTGGATTATATCATCGAATCCATGCGCCAGATCGCCAGACTCGGCTTTGACGGCTATACACTGGAAGAGAGTGAGGAAGGCTTCTGGTACTGCGAATGTGACGAGTGTAAGAAACGCTGGCACGCCATCAGCAGCTCACCCGGTGAGGCGAAGCACAAGGCAAACATGTGGCTGCTGCAGAAAATCTACGACGCGGTGAGGGAGATCAATCCGCAGGCTGTGATCGGAATCCGGGCTTTCCGTCAGCCGCCACTTGAAAAAGATCCGTCATTCTTAAAAGAGTGTGTGGACTCCATGCCGAAGGATATCATGCTGTTCTGGGCGCCGGGCCTGTATGTGCCGGAAACCGAATTCCCGAAGTGGTGTGAAGCATTTGGCAGGGACAGGATCTGGGCGAGAGACACAGAATCCAATTCCATCACGTCCACCATGGGACGTCTGTACCGGACCTTTCAGTCCAATATGATCCGCTATGAGGATGAAACCAACGAACAGGTCATCGAGACAGATATCCGTCAGCATAAGGGCAGTGTGAAAATGGGAGTACACGGCATCAATGGATTTATGTTTGAATGGTACGGTCTGTTCATGCACCTGTTCGCCCACGGCAATTACGGCTGGGGTTCCATGATGGAGGAGGAAGAGTTCTATCAAAGAGCCTGTGAACTGAACTTTGGCGCATTGGGAGAAACCATCCTGTATGTGATGAAAAATATAATCACCATTCACGAGAGCCAGATCCCCCTGTACACGACAGCGTTCCCGTTCCAGAAGAACAAGATGACGCAGGAGGACATTCCCGCTATCCTCGCGGCCAAGGCAAACCATGAAAATCTGATGGCGAAGATTCATATGCTGCAGCAGGAAGCCGGCAGGAATGAAAAACTCTATCCCTGGCTGACCCATTTCGACCGATGGGAAAATGCGCAGCGAAGAAACGCCGTGATCTATGACATGGTGCTGGCGGCGCTGGCCTATGAAAAAGAGCAGGATCCGGAGAAGAAAGAACAATTATTGGATGAAATCCTGTATCTGAATGAAAAAGATTTCGACATCGTAAAAGAGATGTTCTTTGATATCAACCCGGTAAACGAGACGGGTGTGAACAGCTGTATGTTCCCCTATCATGAACTGAAACGGCTGATTTACAATATCAGACATCCCGAGGCACCGGATGACGCAATCATCTGTTCTGGCGTGGAAGCCCTTGGGTGGTTATGGCTGTAATTTGGAAGGAGTTATCAAAATGGGCGAAAAGAAAACGGATGTAACACCCTTGATTGAGATCAGGAACTGTACGATGGAGTTCCCGGGCGTGAAAGCGCTGTCGGAAGTGAATTTCACGCTGATGCCGGGAGAATGCCACGCCCTGGTCGGAGAAAACGGAGCCGGAAAATCCACACTTTCCAAGTGTATTACCGGTGAAAACAGGATGACCAAGGGTGAACTGTTCGTCAAAGGCGAGCAGATCAAAATACCATCCTACAGTGTAAGAGAATCTCAAAGCAGAGGAATCGCTATCGTTCACCAGGAGTTTACACTGATGAGCGACATGAGCGGCGTAGAAAATATATTTGTAGGACGTTACGAGAAGAAACATGGGCTGATCGATTGGAAAGCGCTGGACCGACGCGCGCAGGAGATGCTGGATTTCCTTCAGTGCGATATCAATCTGCATATCCCGGTCAAGCATTTAAGGACGGCGGAGAGGCAGATCATCCAGCTGGCCAAAGCACTGTTGGATGACCCCGCGATTATCATATTTGATGAGCTTACGGCGGTGCTGCAGGAAAAGGATATTGAAAATATTTTCCGAATCATCGGCCTGCTGAAGCAAAAGGGGATCGGTATCGTCTACATATCCCACCGGCTCAACGAGGTGTTCGAATGCTGTGACTCCTACACGGTTTTGTGCGATGGCCGCTATATCAATTCCGGCAAAGTGAAGGATATCGACAACGGACAGCTGGTGAAGATGATCATCGGCCGGGAACTGGCCAATGTCTATCCCCCGATCAATGAGGATCTGGGAGAAGTGCTGCTGGAAGTGAAAAACTTAACGGCGCCGAAGGCGTTCCGGGACATCAGCCTGCAGGTACGGCAGGGGGAAGTGGTTGGCCTCGCAGGCCTCTTGGGAGCAGGTAAAACCGAGCTGGTCCAGGCGATCTTCGGAAACCATAAGATCGTCAAAGGGGAAGTTCTGGTCAAAGGAAAACCGGCCCGATGCCGCAAGCCGTTCCAGGCGATCCGTCTTGGCATGGGGCTGGTGCCCGATGAGCGCCGGACGCTGGGACTAAATATGAAATTCGATATCAAAGACAATACGACCCTGCCGTCCATGAAACTGTTCCGGAAGATGGGAATTTTCCAGGATCACGAGGCGGAGTCAAAGGCCGCTTTTGATATCAATGAGAAGATGAATCTGGCCTACTATTCCCTGTGGCAGAACGTAAAGAAATTGTCCGGCGGCAATCAGCAGAAAATCGTCATTGCCAAATGGCTGCTGCGGGATGCGGAGATTTTTTTGCTGGATGAACCGACCCGTGGTATCGATATCGGCGCAAAATTTGAGATATACCAGCTGATTCACGAGCTGACGAAACAGAAGAAAGCGGTAATTCTGGTATCCCCGGAAATGGAAGAACTGATCGGGCTGTGCAACCGGATCTACATCATGTACGAAGGCGCAATTATGGATGTTGTGGAAGGTGAAAGAAAGACACAGGAAGTCATCATCAATAATTTGTTAGGAGTGAACGCATAAATGAATGATTATAAGACAAAATCAAAAAAATACAGCGGCGGCGCCAAAGCTCTGCTGACCGACTGGATGATTTTATTTCTATTTATCGCACTGTTTATCTTGTGCTGTTTCAACAGTAACTTCCGCACCACGAACAATATCATGAATGTGCTGCGTCAGGCATCCTTCGTAGCTATCATAGCCATGGGAGAATTCTTCGTAATTCTGATCGGGGAGATGGATATGTCCATCTCATCCACCATCGGATTGGTCTCGATCTTCTTTGCCGGCTGTACGGTTAATTACGGATTGCCGATTTGGTTATCCTTCCTGATCGTGGTCCTCATATCCGCGGCGGTAGGAGTGGTCAACGGCTGCCTTGTGGTATACGGCAAGATGCCGTCGTTCATCGCGACGCTGACCATCATGAATATGCTGAAAGGAATCAACTATATCTACTCCGACGGCCTGCCGATCTCAGGTCTGCCCGACAGCTTCGGTAAAATGGCTCTCGGAAAACTGGGAATCGTGCCTTATGCGGTTATATTGATGGTGGTCGTGGCATTTATTCTGTATATGTTTACTGCACATACGGCCATCGGGCGCAGCTTCTTCGCAGTGGGCGGTAATAAGGAGGCTTCCAAACTGTCTGGTCTGAATGTCAACTTCATCGCGATCCTGGCATTCGTCATGTGCGGAGTACTGACTTCGATCGGAGCCCTGGGGCTTACGTCCAAGACCCAGTCCGGAAACGTAACACTTGGTGATAACCTGCTGTTTGATGTCATGACGATCTGTGTGCTGGGCGGCACCTCTTTGACAGGAGGCCGGGGACGCGTGGTCGGTATCGTGATTGGCGCTTTGTTCCTGCAGGTCATATCCAATATTATGGTACTGATGGGTATCAATACATACTGGCAGTGGGTAGTAAAAGGTATCATTCTGGTCGTTGTTGTTTTGATCGATTCTTTCTCCAAGAAGGATTGATCGTAAAAGGAGAGATTGCATGCGCAGACAGGTATTCGGTCAGATCGGGAAATTAAAGCCGGATAAGATCCAGGAATATATTGAGCTTCATGCCAACGCATGGCCCGGGGTCCTGGAAACCATCCACAAGTGTAACCTGCGGAACTACTCCATATTTATACAGGGTGACAGTGTATTTGCCTATTATGAATATATCGGAGACGATTATGACAAAGATATGGCTCTGATGGAAGAGGACCGCATCACCCAGGAGTGGTGGAAGCATACGAAACCGTGTTTTATAAAATACGCCATTTCTCCTGACAGTGAATTTTACCACGACATGCAGCAGATATTTTACTATGAATAACGGACGATAAATTTCTTGTTCAATTAGGATCACTTTCCTAATGAATAAAAGCTGGGACCAGCGCGGCGTAAGCTGCGGTCAAATAAACAAATTAAGAGACAGAAATGAGGGTGAGAAACATGGGTTATGGACAGAAGGTATGGGTATTTCCCGATGCGGAACTGCCGCCGGTAGGCGTGAACAGTATCCCGGGACACGAATCCATTATCATTACAAACACGGGAAATGCGGATGCCCATATCAACATTACACTTCTGTATACCGATCGGGAACCGGTTCGGAATATCCCGGTTACGGTAGAAGCAGAGAGAGTGCGCTGCCTAAGGACTAACGAGGAAAAAGACTTTGGCGCGCATACGGCAGCCTTTGGGGAACAATACGCGATTCTCCTGGAAAGCGATGTACCTGTTGTCGCACAGTACGGCAGGGCGGAGCCGCGGACAGTGGCATTTTATACAACTACCGGTTATAGTTGTGGTTGAGTGAAATAGCTATATCAAACGCTTTAGGGCAGTGTATATAGAAAATATGATGCATCGCACGTAAGCGGCTGAAAGCTGCCGCTAAGTGCTCACAGCGAAAAAAATTGGAGGATAAAACTATGGCAGAACATGGAAGTATCTGTATTCCGGCTGAGGAATACAAAGAGAGAGCAAAGAAAGCGGGACAGATCCTGCAAAGGGAAGGGCTGGATGCCCTGATTGTAAATTCCAACGAATCGGATTACGCCAACGCGCGTTATTTTTCCGGATTCTGGCCGCTGTTTGAACGCTGCGGCGTAGCGATCAATCCGGCAGGGGAGGCTGCGCTGATGGTAGGGCCGGAGAGCCGTGAATTCGCCGCGGACCGCTCCAGAATCGACAAAATCTTCGTCTTAAAAGAATACCGGGAAGGCGCAGATCCTGCTTATCCCGAACTCCAGGCCGATACCTATCACGATGTATTCAAAGCATTAGGGATCACGGGCTCCAAACTGCGCATCGGTGTGGCCAGCTATCTGGATACCTCCGTCGTCATCATGGAAGGCATCAAAGCCGCCTTCCCGGAAGCTGAGATCGTGCGGGCCGATCAGGTGATGGTAGAGCTTCGTTCCATCAAATCCGTGAATGAAATCAACTGCCTGAAGGAAGGCTACCGGATCGCGGAGCTGGCAACCCAGCAGGTGATCAAAGAAATTCGTCCCGGAATGACTGAGCTGCAGATGGTCGGTGTAGCTGAGAGAGTGGTATATGAAAACGGAGCGGAATACGAAGGACTTCCGATGTATGTATTCTCCGAAGCGTCCACCCGCCATGCGATCTCCCGTTCTTCCTACCGGAAATTCGAAAAGGGCGATATCGTACAGTTGAACCTGTCCGCGAAAATCGACGGCTATTCCGCTTCCATCGGTTATCCCATCGTTCTGGGTAAACTGGAAGGGAACAGAAGAGATGTGGTCATGTTCGGACTGGAAGCCCACAACTGGACACAGAAACAGATCAAGGCCGGCGTGATCGCCGCTGATATCGCGAAGAATTTCTATCAGTACTATGTGGAAAATAATTACCAGGATAACTTTGTCTACGGACCGATGCATGGTACCGGTATGATCGAAGTGGAAGCGCCCTGGGTGGAGACGATCTCCAACTATGCGCTGCAGCCCAATATGACGTTCCAGATCGACACATTTATCTCCACCAAGACCTTTGGGGTCCGCTGGGAAAAAGGAATCGCAGTTACCGAGAGCGGATGCGACGTACTCTCACCGGAAATCGGGAAACTGTACGAACTGGAATTCTAGGCCGCTCCCGAAGGGGGCCTGAGAGAGCTTGAAAGGAGTTGATCATAGATGCAAATGGTTGATATGTTTTTTAAGGAACTGGAGGACGCGAAGAAACGGAAGGTGCCGTTTATTATCCCGATCGGGACGATTGAGTATCATGCGCTTCATGCCAGCTGCGGCACGGATACGATGGTGATTAACGGAGTGTTAAGAGAGCTGGAGAAAACAAAAGAGATTGTGGTGTGCCCGCCGATTTGGTACGGCGTGGCCAGCTATGCGGTCGGCGGACCCGAGACAGGCACGATCCATGTGGATGTGGATGCTTATGAGAATTATATCTATTGCATTCTGAAGTCGCTGATTTATGGCGGCGTGAAAAATATTTATTGCGTAGCACACCACCAGACGGAGGAAGCCGGGCTGATGCCTATGACTCTGGCCTGCCATAAGGCGGCGAAGAAGGTTACGATGGAGTTTATGGAGGAGACCAGAGGTAAGGGCTGGTGGGGCAGTAATGATTACGCCGATTATTATGAGAATCTGGGTTCAGGTGATGATCCCTTCTCTTATATCAAAGTAATCCCTCTAATGAGCGCAGAGTGCCAGCATAAGATCGGCGGGTTTGACCATGCCGGTAAGTTTGAGTCGAGCCTGATGTATGCCCTTTATCCGGATCATGTGGATCTGGAGAGGACGAAGGAGAATACGGAGTGGTTCGCGCTGAATTCGGTGGAAACCAGTATGGAGCTGGGGCAGTTTATGGTGCAGTGCGCGCTTAAGTCCCTGGAAGAGATTATCGTTTAGTATGTGATTGTTGAAGTTGTGTGAGGAACAGAACCTTTTTCAGCTTATGGTCTGTGGATTACAAGACCATGGGCTGGTGAAAGGTTCTGTTTTTTGTGGAGGGGACGGACACCTGGCGGGCTGCGCCCTGGTTTTCGGACAGTCTCGGGGGGGATGACGGAAATTCGGGGTTGTAAAATTTTCCATTTAGCAGTATGATTAATTACAGTTATTTGGGGTTAGATCTTAGATTCAGCTTCTGAGATTTTCATGATTCAAATTAATGCAAGTTTCTACAGGGTTGGGCGGCAGTGAGCCGGTACGACTTTATCGAACCTATTTACCATTGAAAGTATGTTAACTGTAATACAGGAAATTGCGAGGCGTCTTTTGGAAGACTGCTGGTTTGTTTTTGGTGGAGGATGTCATGTGTTGGAAAAAATGAAAGAAAGTTTTCAAAAAAATTTTGTTCATGCAACTTTGAACTTTGTTTTTATCATTATTTTTATCAATGTGTTTCAGGCAGTATTCGGGGCGGAGAATACTATCGTGGGGGTGATCTTTACGATTATGATGTCGGCTTCCATGGTCAGAGATATGACGGCGACTCCGATGAAGCATCTGGTGGTGCAGGCAGGGGTGCTTGTGTGGATGGGGGTGGCCTCGTACCTGGTGAATACACTGAATCCCTATGCCGCACTTCTGGTTAATCTGGTTACGGTGTTCTGTATTTTGTATGCGTTTACGTATGAATATTCGAGTCATATGTATTTCCCGTATATTCTTTCCTATCTGTTTCTGGTGTTTATTTCACCGGTCGGTTTTACGCAATTGCCCAAAAGACTGCTGGGGCTGTTGGCGGGGGCGGTTTCGATTATCGTTTATCAACTCTTCAATGGGCGTAAGCGTGTGGTGGAGACGGCGCAGGATGTCCTGACATCTATGATCGGGGAGGCTGAGGCGGGGATCCGGTATCTGCTCAATGGGGAAGGAGAGATGGCTGATCCGGCGGATGTGCGCAATACACTCTGCAGACTCAGCAGGACCGTGTATGAAAGGCGCAGGAAGGTACTGTGTGTATCGGACGCCAGCTTCTCTATGATCGATGCCGGACGGGGGATGGAACATATTATTCTGCTGCTGCATGAGTTGGAAGGGAATATGACAATAAAGAGGAAGGAACTTCTGAAACGGGTTGCCGGACAGCTGGAAGAGTACCGGCGCTTTTTGAACCGGCAGACGGACCGGATTGGGGAGCCTGACCGGCTGCAGATGATACAGGATGCAGAGGATGTTGTGCAGGAGGAGTTTTATCATTCACTGGTTTATATCTGTGATCACCTGATCCATATGACGGACCCCCAGAAACGGACGAAATACCACCGGACGGCCCTTTCCCTGTCGCTGCGTTTAAAGGCCGCCCTGGATGTCAGCCCGGTGCGGGTAATTTATGCGCTGCGCGTCTCTGTTCTGCTGGCGCTGTTTACGCTTCTTGTACAGGTATTCCATCTGGAACACGGGAAATGGCTGCTGTTTACGCTGGCGTCCCTGTCCCTGCCTTATGCGGACGACGTGGGAGTCAAGACGCGTAAAAGGATCGTGGCAACCATTGCCGGCGGAATGGTGTCGGTGGCTGTATTCGGGCTGATATCCAACCCTGCGGGAAGGACGGCGGTTATGATGCTGTCGGGATACCTTTCCTTTTATTTTTCCGATTATACCGGTACCTACGCCTGTTCTACCATCGGAGCATTGGGGGGAGCGGTATTTATGGGGGCTTTTGGAGTGGGGGATGTGGGACAGATGTTCATGATCCGCCTTACCTATATCGGGATCGGAGCGTTGATCGCGCTGGCCGCTAACTGTCTGATCTTTCCCTATCGCCGGAGTATGGCTACAAAACAACTGTTGGAAAAATATGCGGCTACCACAGGCATGCTTGCGAAGGTATGCTTTGAGGAGGACGTGGATCCACAGCTCTATTATGAACTGGTGATCCAATCCCATCTGCAGGAAGAAAAATTGTCCCAGAACGCGTCGCTGGGCGGTTGGGATGAGATATATGAACTGCTTCAGAGGGGACGCGCAGCGGTCAGAAGAGCCCACAGGCACAGGGCGCTGGACTGGTAAGCGTGTTATGCCATTTTGTTGCCGTTGGCAGTAAACTTGAACTTGGCGTTCAGCAGTTCACATGCCCTTCTGCACATCAGCATCCGCTGTAAAAAGATCTCAAAATAATCCAGAATCGAGCTTATATTTTCATCCAGGTTAATATCCAGATGAACCGTTCCTTTTTCCTTATTAATTGTGACCCGTGACTCAATGGCGGCATAATTGACCCGATCATGGGAATCGAAATTCGCCAGATCCTTATTGCGGACCCGGTTTCGTCTGACATCGGTCTTGTCGGCCAGGATCACGGCGGCGGACACAGGGGTGACCGCGGTCCCGGTTTTCTCATCATGATTACCGATGGCTGATACGATGACCGCGGTATCCTTATCGTCCATACCCAGTTCCCGCAGGATCTGAAAAGCCATAATTGCCCCGGTATGTGCGTGATCGTGCCGGTTGACTGAATTACCGATATCATGCATATAACCTGCGATTTTTGCCAGCTCAATTTCCTTTCCGGAATATCCCAGTTCCTTCAGGATCTTTCCCGCTGTCTCGGCCACCTTAACCGCATGGACTCTGGAATGATCCGTATAACCTAATATACCCAGGACTTCATTTCCCGACTGGATAAAAGTTTTAATTTCCGCGTTTTCTTTAATCTGTCCATATGTGATTTCCTTGTTTTTGGGTCTCTCTTTATTTTGACTCATTCATCTACCTGACTTTCTTTCGTTTCTATAAAGTACTTTCTTAGTGTAACTACCCTGTGTAAAAATTATAAGTGATTTGTGTTAATATCCGGTTAATAGGAAAGGCATTTCATCTCATCTTCAATCAGTTATAAAGATTAAGGTATACTATACCGCATCCCTTAATGCATGCCCTCCGGGCAGGTCGCAGCATAGCTGCTCCATAAGGTATTATTTCTTTAGTTGTAGGATTCTTTCCGCTATGATAAGATAGATAAGAAACGTTTACGCGGTAATGGAGTGAAGGAGTGCCGGTTATGAATGATCAATTGACTCAGAGTGACATAAAAAAGATACAGGAAGAGATCGAATACCGGAAGCTGGTGGTCCGTAAGCAGGCAATCGAAGCGGTGAAGGAAGCCAGATCTCACGGTGATCTCAGTGAAAATTTTGAATATTATGCGGCCAAAAAGGACAAGAACAAGAATGAGAGCAGAATACGCTATTTGGAGCGCATGATTAAGACCGCGCGGATCATATCGGAGGATTCAAAGGCCGATGAGGTTGGACTGAATAATCTGGTGGAGCTTTATTTTGAGGAGGATGAGCAGTCGGAGGTCTATAAACTGGTCACTACGATCCGCGGTAATTCCCTTAAGAAAATGGTCAGCACCGAATCCCCCATCGGGAAAGCCATCCTGGGACGTAAAGCAGGGGAGCGGGTGCTGGTGAAGGTGAGTGAAGATTATGGATATTATATCGTCATAAAATCCATAGATAAAACGGCGGATGACGATGATCCCATCCGCAGCTTTTAAGGCGGGGCCGGATCGCGGCCAGGATGATTTGGACATAAATAATAAAGGGGTTAAACGCAGTGAAGAGAGTATAAGGGAGTATTCTAAGCGAAAAGAAAAGGAGTATAGTTTATGGCATTGAAAATTATCACGGATTCTGCGGCAGACCTGCCGGATTCGGTGAAAGAGAAATATCATCTGCATGTCATACCGACACCGGTCACGATCAACGGGACTGATTATTTCGACGGGGAGACGGTTTTCCCGAAGGAATTTTATGAAAAGCAGAGGGCAGGAGCCGACATCTCCACGTATCATATTAACAGCCATATGTTCGAGGAACATTTCCGGCCATTTGCAAAGGAAGGAGACCAGGTTATCTATATCTGTTTTTCTACCGGCCTGGCAGGCACGATGAATGCTGCTCTGCTGGCCAGAAAACAGCTGCTGGAGGAATTCCCCGAATTTGACCTGACGATTCTTGATTCCAAGTGTGCGGCTCTGGGCTTTGGCCTGCTGGTCTACTATGCCCTGCGCATGCAGGAATGCGGTGCAGGCCAGGAGGAGATCATTCAGGCGGTAGAATATCACAAGAGCCATATGAAGCATATTTTCACGGTCGCCACTCTGGAATACCTATATAAGGGGGGACGCTTAAGCCGGACCGGAAAGATGGCGGGGGATATCCTGAATATCCGTCCCATCCTGGAAGTAACAGAAGAGGGTTCTTTAAAAGCAGTGGAAAAAGTGAGGGGCAGGAACCATTCGCTGACCAGATGCGTGGAACGTGCGGCCGAAAAGAATCCGGATCTGAAGAATCAGATCGTGGGAATCTGTCATGGCGACGATTACGAGAGCCTGGAAAAGGTAAAAAAGATGCTGGAAATAAAATGTGGCTGCACCAGATTCATGGAAAGCTATGTGGGGTGTGCGATCGGCGCACATACAGGGACGGGAATCATTGGTATCGTATTTTTGGACGAGACATCGCCGTATCTGACAAAGTATAAGGTGATGCCGGAGGTGTAATTTGTGCTTTTGCCGCGGTTTCCTGTGACTGTTCCGGGAAACGGCGGAACCGATGCAAACCGACAGATCCTTACCCCGGGATCTTAGGGAGTTCCGTCCCGTTGCGGCACAGCCGAAAAGTTGCGTGTAAGTTGGTGGAAAGCAACCGCGCAACCAGCTAGAATAACTAAAAAAGGGGGATACTTATGAGAATCGGAGAACAGATCAGGGCACGGCGTGAAGAGCTGTGTCTGACTCAGGAAGAGCTGGCGGAAAAACTGGACATCAGCAGACAGGCGGTATCGAAATGGGAGTCCGGCGTGTCAGTACCCACAGCGGAGAATCTGCGGCGGCTTTCGCAGACACTGGACGCGCAGTTCGATAAAACAGGAAAAAAGGACGCCGACCCGCATTCCATTGCCGATCCGGATTCCATCGCGGATCTGTGGGACTACGTGGAGGAGAGCAAAGAAAAGGAACCCGGGGATGATCCGTGCCGGGAAGCGCAGCACGGAAAAGTTCAGGTGAAGAATAAGAAACAGCCGCGGGTGCCCCAGGAGAGGACAGGGAGGGGCTGGAAAGCCGCGGCCATAACTGGCTGGCTGATATTGGCGGCCGTCGGCTGTTTTGCCGGATACCGGTATCTCTTAAGACTGGCAGAGCCTGCTGCGGACCAGATACATACGCCTCAGCAGCCGCCTGCTGAGATCACGGGCGTTTATTTTTATGATAATAAGGGAAACGAAGTACTGGAGGAAGAAAACGGATATCCATTGTCGGACTCGGATGTATTGATCGCTGTGTACCGTGGGGAAGCTCCGGATACCGTGTCGGTTTGTATGGCAGGGAGCGGTGCCGGAACGGAGGAGGAAGGCATCGTGATCAGCGATATCGAAGAGAGAGGATACGTGCTGATTCCTCTGAACAGTTCAGATATATCCCTGACAGGGCAGTTAAAGGTAGTCATGCAGACCGGCATCGGTTCTGTGTCATCCCGGAATTATCCTGTCTATTATGAGGAAGCACGGTCCGGCGGGGATGCGCCTGCTTCTGATTCCAACGTTTTCGACACTTCTGGTTATGCGGACGGAGAATGGATTGCAACCGACGAGGTGGATAAATTTACGGCGGATTACCTGGAAGAGCTGGAGAACGGACAGCGCACCAAAGATTTCGATGAGACTGATGTCCTGCTCAGCTTCCTGGCTGAACTGAATCCCAGCCTGCCGGGCTGCAGCCGGCGGATCGGGGAGAGCAACAGTGAATACGAGGTGTCGATCCTGGATCTTACCGGAGCAGGGGCCGACGGGACACTTTGGGTGAAAGTGCGCAGAAAACTGCTGGATACCTCCTACAACAAGGATTTGGAAGTCTGGTATGTCAGCGAGTATAAATATGACAGCAGGCCCTATGAATAGATGCCGCTAATTTTAAAGAAATCTTAAAAGAATACAGCCGGAGATTGAGCTATACTAACCTTATAGTAGAAAAATGAAACTGTGATTCGGAGGAATTTACTATGATTATAGGTTTGCTCATCATCGGACTGCCGCTCAGCGCCCTGGCATCAGTGATTCTGTATCTGCCATTTTTCCTGCGGGGAAGAAAATATAAAATGCCCGGGGCCCGGCATCTGGCCTGCTACGCACTGACGGTAATGTCAGCCCTTATCATCTATGTCACTTTGCTGGTCGGCGGCATTTCGTTCTTTCCGGATTACCGTCTGCTGAATTTGCAGCCCTTCGTCTGGCTGACACACACCTATGAGATGGGATTTGCAAGAATGATCCAGCAGTTGGTCTCCAACATCCTGATGTTCGTTCCCCTGGGTTTTTTGATTCCCATCGCTTTCCCGAAGCTTAGATCCTTTTGGCGGATGTCCCTGTGCGCTCTGGGAATAACGGTTCTGATCGAGATCGTCCAGTATTTCACCGGGCGCTCTGCGGATATCGATGATGTAATTATGAATACCGTGGGCGGAATGATCGGGTTCGGAATCTACGCCGGTATTAACCTGCTGTTTCGGCAAAAAAACTGGTGGAGGAAGGCTGTGGGAAAGTGACGGGAACTGTAATATCCACACGTGAGAGCGATGTACTTGACTGTATACAGGTTTAGTATGATCCACAGCGGAAAAAAGAGACAGCTTAAGCTGTCTCTTAGGGGAGACTGTCCGAAAACCAGGGCGCAGCCCGCCAGGTGTCCGCTCTGTACGGACGTATCCTATGGGGCGCCCGCCA